>PBCX01000017.1 GCA_002718035.1 Flavobacteriales bacterium | reverse complement strand
TGTTGAAATTAAAACACTCAAAATTGTAAATATAGATAGGGTAATTTTTCTCATAATATTTGTTTAAATAATATTTATTTGCGTAAATATAGTTGTTTTATATTAGCTCAAAAAATATAAATCTAAATCCAATGTAACTTAGGTTTTTTTATGTCTTTTAGTATCTCTTCATACAAAAAGATGAAATGGATAAGATTATTCTAAATGGTTCGAACTGAGAAAGAGAGGGAGAGCTTAGCGTAACTGCTACGCGTCACATTAACTAAAGCCCACCTTAATTGGTGGGTTTTTTCTTTAAAATGCCCATCCAATAGAATATCTTAGTTTATTATTATCAGTGCTAAACTTCACTCCGAGAATAAAACGCCCAATATAACTGAATATCCCTGTATCTATACCAAAATCACTTTGCCCCTCTATTGCCGAATCATAATAGATATTGTAGTTTCCATCTTCATAAAAATATAATGGTTTAAAATATGGGCCATAAGACCACTTTCCCCCTATTAATCCAGAAATTTTAAAACTTTTATAATTAAAAAAAACATAACATAGACCGATATTAAAATTATAAAAATGTAAATGATTATTATTAGTTATGTAATGGTTTGATATGTTCACCAACTGAGATGGATCGTAGTCAAAAATAAATGAGTTGATTCCCAAATTGATTGCTGTTTTTTCATTAAAAAAGTAATTAAATTCTAATCCAGGAGAATAAATAAATTTTGATTGTTGATATGTGAGCATTATATTTTTATTTTGCCCCGATAATTCTAAACAAAAAAAAATTACTGTAATTAAAATAAAATTAATTGTTTTCATTTATTAAATTTTCAATTACAGTTTTCATGAATTCATGTCTTTTGTTATTAAAGTCGATTAATTCCTTAATATTTTTATTCCATTCAGATTTATTTGCAATACTCCAGCGAACATAAAAATCACCATACTCAGACTCAATTCTATTTTGTTTATTTCTAATTAATGACTCTACTCTTCTGGGCTCAAAAACATTTTCTATGAAATACATATATCTTGCTAAAAAACTATCAAGAAAATCGGAGTTTTTAATCAAGTGGTTAAAAAGATAAAATGCACCAGGGGTACTATATTTTGATTCTGGCCATAAAAGATAATTACCAATTAAGTCTCCAATCCATAAATGCTCAACGTTATTTAGTTGAAAAGATTGGTCAGTATCATATAAAACCCATCTCCATTTTGAATTATTATTTGTGCGATCCTTCCACCATTTAACATTATTATTTGGCCAATCTTTATTACATATGTATGTATTTACAATAATGTAATCAATGTAACTATTAACATCAATTAAATTTGATATATGTTCATAATTAAAGTCATCTGATAAATCATAATTTTGTATAAAACCCAAAACGGTGTTTGTATAATCATCAATAGTACCATCATCTGCGTGCGGATATAGCTCGGAACCTTCTAATAAGTCAATATTATCTTTTGGAAAACCAAAATGATTTTCAAAATGATGTGGTGTAATCATTTCTCTTAAATTATAGATTCCCCAATATTGATCATTTAAATAAACGACACATTGCTGGTATGCTTGAAATTCAAAATCACCATAATCTTTTACTATTGAAATAATAGAAATATCTTTAATGTGAGTTTCTCCAAAATCATTGCCAGAGTTTCTAACAAACAATCGCTTAAAGGAATTTAGGTTTGAATTTTTAAAAACTGGGTAATTCAGTATATTATTTCCGTATTTACCTCTCCAATAAAGTCCAAATGATTTCATGGATTTCATTCTACTACAACCACCTTTTATGCGGAGCCCTACATGGTCACTAAATAAAATATGACCATTTTTTAGATATTCAATTTCTGCTGGGTATTCCCATTTTTGATTATAATTTGCAATTGGCCCACATTTTTCAGCTCCATTTATACCAATTACATATAATCCCGAATCAGGAGACCATAAATAGTTTTCATTAGTGGTAATGTCTAGTTTTGGTAAATTACCTGTGTATTCTGTAAAAAACAAACTCTCTTTTTTACAAGAACTAATCAAAATGATAGTAAAAAAAAAAGCTTTTTCATAAATCAAATATAATAGTTTTAGGTTAGTGTAGGAATATGTAAATCTATTGCTTATACAACCTAGGATGTTTTATATCTTTTAGTATATTCGTAGATTAATTTTTAAATATATAAAATGAAAAAAGGAACAGTAAAGTTTTTTAATCAAACTAAAGGATTTGGTTTTATTAATGAAGAAGGAGGGAAAGATTACTTTGTACACACAACGGGTGTTTCTCAGCAAATTAAAGATGGCGACTCTGTTGAGTTTGAATTAGAAGAGGACCAAAAAGGAATGCGGGCTGTCAATGTACGACCTGTATAATTTTAATTAGGTATTCATATTTTAAACATAGTGGTTTTAGGTTAGTATAAGAATATGTAAATCTATTGCTTATACAACTTAGGTTGTTTTGTATCTTTTAGTATCTCTTTATACAACAGATGAAATGAATAAGATTCATCTAAATGGTTCGAACTGAAGACAAGAAGGGGGGAGCAGGTAAAAACGCATTTTTAAGTCTGTAGGTTTTTCTACTCTAGAATATACTTCTTTTCTATAGAACCATCAATATAGATGTGTAATTGGAAGCCTTCGTTGTTATTATTTTCTCTTCCAAGTATGTCTGTTTTTTTTATCAAATATTTATTTTGTGATAATTCTATAATATTTAAATTATTTATAGTAATTGGCCAAGAACATACTATTTCTGGATTTGGTCCTGAAAATAGATGATTTGCTAAATGAAGGGTTCCATTAAATGGAAAATCGATAGCTCCTAAAACAGTTAACATCCTTTCTTCCATCATTCCAGGGCCCAGTCCATATGCATTGAGAGCAGTTTCTAGTTCTTCATTGGCAATAGTTTCTTCCATCTCATTTCTCAATATAAGACCACAATACGGAAACCAATAACTGGAGACATAATCTGTTGTAACCTGAATTTTAAGAAAGGGCATACTGTTTTCAGGAATAGTACCAGTACCAGTAAATGTAGTATTTATTGAATCACATAATTCTGCTGGGACTATTTGCCCAAAGCTCAATAGTGGTATAATAAGTGAAAGTAATATTTTATTCACAATTTGCCGCATCTCTCTCTAAAGCTAACCTGCCTAATTCGTTGTTGAGGCTGTATTTTTGAAAAATTTTTTGACAATTTTCAGATAACATTTTTCCATCATTTAACGCTTTGTAACAATCACATATTTGATTTGATGTTTTTTTAACTGAACTTAATTCCTTAAAATCTTGTTTGGTTATATGATTATCATATTTAATTACAAGGCAATTTATTATAGTTCCCGTTGTTACACCCCCTTTATCTCGTTTAATATTAATAACATCTACACCATTCCCATATTGTTTAATGGCTGAATTCATTACTTTATCATATAAATGTTCCATGGGACCAACAATAACTTTAAGGTTTCCTAGGACAATAAAATCTTTTTCTTTGTTATGTATAGATTTTTCAGAATCATTTAAATGAGTTGTTGCACAACCTGAATAAAAAAAAATAACCGGAACTATTAGTAAAGTAATATATTTTTTCATGACGATATTGTTTAGTTATATAAATATAGTAGTTTTAGTTTAGTGGATTTTTTATTTAGTTTTTAATTATCAGTTTCAAGAAATATATAATTACGCCATAACTAAAATTACTGAAATTTTGGGTCATAATGAATAAAAAAATTAATCCATATGATTCGTGAAAAAAAGTATGTAACTGGTGTTAATATAAATAATATGAAAGCATTTGAAATTATTAGATATTTTACATCAATATCATAAAAAAAGAAATCAAAGCAAAACCACGTCAATAAAAAAATAAAAACAGAAATGGCATAACTCACATACATAGCTCCAAACCAAAATCCAGGTTCTAGTTCAAATTTTAATTTACATTTTTCACAACGCCCAATATCATAATGGTTCGAAATAAAAATATTTTTATAGGGATTATTATACTTCCAGAATTGAGAAGAGTGGCATCTTGGACACAGATTATTTAGAATACTATATATTTTATAACCTTTTTTCAAACTAAATTAATTGGGGAACAAAAAAAACTAAATTACTAAGGTGGCACTCCATTCAACATTAATCTGACTCAAAGATGGTTTCCATGGTATAATTAAAAAGAGAGCAATTATTGCTAATTTCCAGCAGACTCTATATTCTCTTCTCATTTACTAATTGTTTATTTTACAATAAAATATCCTCTCATACTCTCACTGTGACCAGGGTAAGTACATACATATTCATAATTTCCTTTTTTAGGAGCCTTGAATTCTAGTATAACAGTCTCTCCTGGTTCAGCTAAATCAGAGGAAGCAATGACATTTACATTATTTGGCACATATTTCATATTTGGACCAGCGTTAAGTGCCTGAGTAGCGACTTCTTTTCTTGAACCATAGTTAACAAAAACTATATTATGTTTCATCGCAATTTGTTCACCTTCATTTATTAAAATTATTCTGATCCATGAGTCATTATTAACCTGGATATTTTCTATATCAAATTTCATATCAGACATAGTATTTCCGACGGCTCTTATTTCAAATTCAACCCATTCTTTTTTTGAATTTTCTATTTCTGCATCTTGGACTTTTGTTAGATTTGAGTTTGTAAGTTGTTTTTCAACTCCATTATTTGGACCACCACAGGAAATTAAAAAAGCACAAAAAATTATTTTAGATATTTTTTTCATAGTTTTTTTTTAAAAATTATTTTTTTAGAAAATCATAGTATTCAATATTAATAATAAGTGTTCAATTTTCAAACAAGATTTCCTGTTTTACTAAAAAACTTTGTAAAAAAGTTTTTCAATTATTCTACACCTAAAATTTTATTAAGTCTTTCTAAACCAAATTCATTTCCATAAAGAAGAATTGAAAATCTTTGAATTTCAGCTGCAATTTGAATAGCGGTTTTAATTTCTTCTTCACTGGCACCTGCTTGTTTAGCTAAATGAACCTGAGCAGAAATACAATACTCACATCTTATCGCAGCGGATGCAGAAATTGCAGCTAATCTGGCTTCTTTTGTAGCTATTGGGCTCTTATCTGAAAAGAGCATATTAAACTCTTTGAAATATTCAGCAGCATCTTCGGCCATAAATTTAGGGTACATTGAATTAAACGGACTTTCTTTTAACAAATCTTTATATTTCTTGTCATTATTTTGAGCTATCATAAAATTGCTTATTAAAAAAAGAGTAATTATTAATTTTTTCATAGTAATATAAATATAGTGGATTAAATCAGGATTTCCCCCTCAATTCTGGATCATTATCTAAATCTTTTTGTTGAGCATTATTTGATTTAATAATTATTGTAAATAATGTTATAACATATGCACAGAAAATAATTAAGCCAATAATAAACATTGTAATATTTTCCATCATTTATTTATTATTAATTTCATTTTTATAATCTTGAGCTCTTTGTCTAATTACAACAGACAAAATTAAAATAGACGGCACCCATATACCAACAAAAATACCTTCTAACTGAAATCCATAAAACCAAAGACTCACCGAATAAAGAAAAGAAATAAATGCTAAAATAACTGGATAAAATGTTTTCCAAAACAACATAAATTTTTTCATAAATAATTTTTTGTAAAGATAATGATTTAGTTGCACAAATATAGTGGATTTTTGTTAGTGTATGAATAAATCAATTGATGATTAATTAAAACCATCTACGAGTTTTATTTCTATAGTTTATAAAATCCTCTCCAAATAATTTTAACATAGTTTTTTCTTCAGGTATAATTTGAAAATATGTCATAAAATAAATGAAAAATACAACTATAAGAATGCCTCCATAAAAGTTAAATTTAATTGCTACTGAAATCAAAATTAATACCATCCCAAGATACATGGGATTTCTTGAATATTTAAATATCCCATACGTAACCAATGATGAAGCTTTTTCTATCTTGATTGGATTGATTGTAGTTTTTTCTTCTTTGAATGTTTGAAAAGAGATTAAAATTATAATAAAACCCGAGACCAAAAAAAATAAACATAGTTGAACAGAATGGTTAAAAATTAATTCAGGGAATAAAGGTTTAGATAAATAAATTAATACCGCACATATTAAAGTTACAATAGGAGGGGGAACTGTATTCTTCATTCTTCAAAAATATTAGTTTTCATTAAAAATTTAGTTGTAAATATAGTGGTTTAAGTAACAACTGGAATAGCAACACATAATGATGGTAAATTAAGTTTCTACTTTAAATTCTGAAATCTCTAAAGAAAACATAAGAAATTGATTTACATCTTTCCTTAATTACTTCGATAATAGCTAAGTGGGTTTAATAGCTGAAAACTTTACACGACACATTAATAAAAATCAAGCTTGATTGGCCAATTTTTTTATTCAAGAAAATACTTCTTCTCAACACTACCATCATCATAGATGAATAATTGAAATCCCTTATTAATAGCCTCACGACCTAATAGATCTATTTTTTTTATTAAAAACTTTTTATTATTTATAAAAGTCATTGAAGAATTGTTATTGGATAAAAACTGAGAAAAAAACCCCCAAATTTCTTCAGCTACTACTATATCATCAACATCCCATGAGTGACCACTTTTATGTTTGTAAAGCCACACTTTTTTATCATTTTGTTTAGAAAAATACTTATAACTTATCACAAACTTGTTATTATTATTAAAATTAGGTAGAGTATCAATATTTAAATACTCAAGTTCGTTTAAATCTGTCCAATAATTTATTATAGAATCAATCCCCAGATAAGGTCCCCAAAATTGGTCATTTGAATCGCCCTCAAAAAGAGTTACGTTGTCATTAGTACCATGAAGTTCAAATATTGAAACTGGTAAGCCACTACAACTATTATTCGTAAGGCCATTAGGGAAAATTGTTCCAGCTACAGGTGCATAAGCTTTAAATAATCCTGGATATTCACAAGCAATTAAATAGCATAGTTCTGCTCCATTAGACATTCCAGTCAAAAAAGTGTTCTCAACACTTAGATTTTTTGTAGTTTGTAAAAAACTAGCAAGTTGAGTAATGTAATCTATATCGTCAACATTACTGTCCTGTGTGAATTCATAACCTACATTCCAAAAATTTAAGCCCCAATTATCCGATGTACCCTCAGGATAACATACTGAAAATCCATATTGATCAGCTAAATCATTCATTCCGCAGTAATTCATGATTTCTTGCGCGCTTCCAGAGTAACCATGAGCTACAAAAACTAAAGGGGCATCTTCTTCAATGTTACTTGGCTCATAATAAATATAGGCTCTTTGTTGACCATTATGATTATAAGTCAAGAACTCTTGTCCAAAAATTGAAAAAGGTATAATTAATGATAAAATAAAATTTTTCATAATGAGTTTTTTTAAATAAAAGATTTTTATAATAAATCAATTGTTATTAACCAAAGCTATAATTTAGTTAAAATCCATTGAATGAATCAATATGATTATTAACTTCTTTTAAATATTGTGCATTAATTAATTCATCGCCCTGAAAAGATTCATGTATTCTAGAAAATATAGGCTTAAAACTTAAAACCTCACTACCTAAATAATGAAGAATAGAAGTCAAGTGATCTAATCCTCTTAAATTTCCCGCTCTTCCACTTGACAAACCTACTAAACTAACTTTTTTTGATTTATATAATTTAGGATTTGTGCAGTCAATAAAAGACTTTAAAACTCCAGGTATACTGCCATTATATTCAGGGCAAATAAATATAAATTTATCAACATTTAATAAATGTTTATTTACAATGGAATCAAAATCATTTGTTGTATTTCCAAATGCATTAGAAAATAAAAAATCTATTGGAAGTTTCTGAAAATCTAAAACTTGAGATTGAATGTTTTTTTCTTTCAGTATAGAAAAATATATGTTAGCTACTTTGTTTGTATAGCTGTCTTTTCTATTTGTAGTTGAAAATATTGTAATCATTTTTTTATGTAAAATTAAGAATTAATACTAACTATATTATTTAATTTACAAATATAATAGTTCCAGGTTAGTGTAGTAATTACTAAGAAAACTTAAGTACGTTATTTATTCGTTAAATAAACTCCCAAAATTATTATTAGTAAAGAAAATATATGATTTTCATTAATTATTTCTCCATCTATAAACCCCCATGTAAGAGCAATAATAGGAATCAAATAGGTAACCGAAGAAGTAAAAATTGCTGATGTTTTAATTATTAAATAATTAAATATAATAATAGCGAAGGAGGTGCCAAATGCACCCAGTATAAAAACATAAAAAAAAGCTTCATATGCACCTGAATGATTATTCATTTTATCAAAAAAATCTGAAAAAAGTAATAAAAAAGTTGAAATTGGACCTATTATAAAGAAAGCATAGCCTGCTATTTCAACAGCTGACGTTTTTTTTAAAAAAGATTTTATTGTGTTTAAATTTATTGCATAAAATATTGAAGCTAAAATTATTAATAAGCTATAAGAATTAAGTAATCCTAAATTTACGTCCCCCGCAAATAAAAGAACCGCGCCAACAAAACCAATCAAAACACCTAATAGTTGTTTGGTGCTAGTTTTGTTCTTGAAAAGAAAACCTATTAAAATTGTAAATATTGGAACAAGTGAATTTAAAATCCCAACGGTTGAACTATTAATTTGTGTTTGTGCTTTAGCAAATAAAAAAGCAGGAAAAGCATTTCCTAAAAACGCCACTACCAAAATAGGTAAAATTATTTTTTTTTTTAAAGAAAAAAATTTTTTAAAGGTAATGGGTATTAAGATTAACCAAGCAATTACCATTCTTAATAAGGCGACTTCGTAATCTGAAAACACTAATAATGATTTTTTTATTAGAATAAAAGAACTACCCCAAATTATAGATAAAAAAATTAATAAAAAATATAAATAATTTGTTTTCAAAAAATATAATTTTTTTTGATTAAAATTTAACTTAAATCCAAATATCTTCAGTCATTGTAAATTTTCCACCCGCATCCCCTGTATTTATAACCCCTCTAGGTTCAACTACTAAAATTTTACATTCTTTCTTTGCACAAGGTTTATGCTCAACTCCTTTAGGAACAACAAACATTTCACCTTCTGATAATTTCACCTGTTTATCTTTAAATTTTAATATCATCTCTCCTTCAAAAACAATAAAAGTTTCGTCTGTATCTTTATGATTATGCCACACGAATTCACCTTTAATTTTAGCAATTTTAAAATGATAATCATTCATTTCTGCAATTACCCTAGGTGACCAATGGTTTGTAAATTTTGAAAATTTTTCATGCAAATTAATCTTACTTGATATCATTTTTTAATAATTTAAATCTTGAACTAATATAATAGTTTTATATAAGATCTTATATTTTAAAATACGTATTAATATTTTACTTTTATTTATTTTTAAATTAGAAAAAGATTTCAAAATTTAAAAAAATTATAACATGAATGAAAATTTAAAGACTGCAGTATTATTATCGGGTTGTGGGGTATTTGATGGATCAGAAATTCATGAATCTGTATTAACTTTACTAGCTCTTTCTCAAAATAATTTGGATTTTATTTGTACAGCTCCGGATTTAGATCAACACCATGTGATAAATCATGTAAATGGAAATGAAATGAATGAAAAGAGAAACGCATTTATTGAGTCCTCAAGAATTTCAAGAGGTAAATTTGTAAATTATCTGAGCTAAACACACAAGAAATATCATCAATCGTAATTGTTGGGGGATTTGGCGCTGCTAAAAACTTAAGTAATTGGGCTTTTAAAGGACCAAATGGAAGTGTTATTAATGATGTGAAAAAATTAATTAATCATTGTATCAATAGCAAAAAACCCATTGTTTCTCTTTGTATATCCCCAACTCTTATTGCTAAATCACTTGAAGGAACTGATTATAATCCCAATCTAACTCTAGGGTCAACTCAGGAAGATTCAGAATATAATATTCATGAAATAAATAATGCTATCTCTTCCCTTGGATCTGTGACTATTGATAAAACAACTAACGAATTATGTTATGATAAAAAATTAAAAATAATTACAGCTCCTTGTTATATGATGAATGTTAAGATTAATGATGTTTACAATAATATAAAGTTAGCTATTGATAAATTATCAGAGATTCTGTAAATCGTTAATAGAACCCAAAAATTAGTTTAAAATTAATTGTATTATTTTTTTGTTTAGCAACAAGAACACCCACCTTGGTTAGAATCTTTCTTTATTTTACATGAATACATTGGATATTTTTCAATAAATGCACTAACTAGTATTTCATTTGGAAGATTATCATTTACACCAAATTTTTTTCTAATAAGCAAAGCAAATTCCTCAATTGTATAATTTTTGTCGTCTAAAGCTAATGGGTTTTTGTTGACTTTTTCATTCATAATTTTTAAAAATTGTAATTCAAATTACTATTATTTTTCTAAAATAATAGTTTTAAGCTCTTCTCTCATTTTTTCAAATTCTTCGCTACTCATGAGACCTAAATCCAATAAATCTTTTGCCTCTTTTAGTTTAACAATAGCCTCGTTTCTAGTCATAGATCTATTTTTCAACATTAATTCCCCTATTTCAATAGCAAGTTCAGTATTTAATACTGTCAAAACTTTATTTAGACCAAAAGCTTTACCGTTGATTTCACCGAGTAATATTTTTACATAAAGGGGTTTTTTTCTTCCGCCATTATGACTAGCTCTCATTTGAGTTACTATTACTTTTTCTCCCATAAAAGATAAACCTGCCATAGAGGGTGTGTAACCATTTATAGCTCCTAAAACAGTACCAACTCCTGCAGGTCGACCCAATTGAATAGTGGCAAACGTTTGATAACTTGAAGATCTTCCAATCGCTATAGCAGATCCTGTTCTAATATTTTTACTACTACTACTTTGTCCCCATGCATGACCTACATTGTAACTACTTGAAGATGTGGGGGCTCCAATTATTAATGTGTCTCCTAATTTTATAGAGTTTCCGTCGTAGGTGATATATTCGCCTAATTTTGTACCACTCTTTATATTTTTATAAAACTCAATATCTTGGGATTGATTATAAGTCAATGACTCCAGCCACTTTTTAGGGTTTTTTTTCTCATTTGTAGAACTTAATTCCCCTTGAGCGGAAACGTAAGTTGCAAATAAAAATAAAAATAGTCCGAAATTTATTTTCATATTATTCAAACAAAGAAAACTCTAAAGAGCCCTCTGGATTTTCAGGAAAGAGACTGACATCCCAAGTTTTAATTGCCCACTTGTCACAGTTCCCATCTCCATAATCTATAGTAGCAACCCACTCATCATTTTGATTATAATATTCAAATGTTCCTGAGACTGGGGTCAGTATCGTTTTACCCCAATCTTCAAAATAACAGTCAATTTTTTCCATTGGATTAACCTCTAACTCAACATACCCATCTTCTTGCATAGCAAGTCTCATACCTTCGGCATCATCAGAACAACAAACACCCTCAGAGCAACAAACTTTTCCTGAATCACTATTAGAATCATGGTCGTGATCATCATCTTTTTCACATGATGTGAAAATAAAAACGCATACAAGTAACGTTGATAAATAAAATGTTCTCTTCATACAATAAAATATTTTAGTAAATATACTAATGTAAATTTAAATTTTGTTTTTATTAAAGTTTATATATTTTAATTAAAATTCAAAAACTCAAAATCTCCAGACACTAATAAATTATCTAAACCGGGATTACATTGTTCCGGAATTAATGAGTGAGGAGATAATGAAAATGAAAATGAACCTTTAAATGTATTTGTGTTGAGGTTTATTTCTGAAAAAACAAAATTACCAGAAGATGTTTGATAAATACAGTTTTCTCCCAACATAAATTGGGGGCCATTAGACCAAGTACCAGGGTCAACTGTTGATATATTTAATTCTTCACCAATATTATTTTGAAATGAAGCAATATTTTTGAATCCAAAATCTAATGTTGATACATACCCTCCATTAAACATTCCGGGGGCTACAGGATGACACTGATACTGAATAGAAGCCTTTATATCAATTGTTCCATCAGGGTTGATGTCAATATCATCCATAAAAACATTATTACATGACGCACCAACGACAAAATCAGTGTCACATACAATAATTTCAATATCATCTAGTGTAATATATTCTCCTAAATCGCTGTCCCAAAAACTAGAACCTTGGAAGTTAAATGAAATCCGACTAGAATTTTGACAATCCTGATTTAAGTCTTGATCTTGATCGTTATCTTCCTCACATCCAAATGGAAGGAAAAATAGCAAAGTAAAGAATATATATTTTTTCATAATTAAAAATATAACTTTATTGTCTCTTCTGACATATTCCAAATAACATTTGAAAACTTATTAAAAAAACCCAGTCCTATTAAATTGTCTTTATCAGGATTTTTATAAGATCTAATTTGTGTTACACCAACAATTAAATTTTTTATGGAATATTTATCAATAATAATTGGATCTATAATTTTATAATATTTAACATTATGTTCTGCTCCTACAGCCTCAATTTTTCCCGACACTTTTAAATCTTCATAGTCTAATCCTTTACTTAATTCATTCCACTGAGTTTGATTCATTGTGAATGAACTACAGCCAGTATCAAAATGAAACTTAACTTTTTGATTATTAATTGTTAAATTGATGTAATAGGCATTTAATTTATTATCAAATTTTTTTAAGTTAATTGTACTTGAATAAGGACCAGAAACTATATCATCTTCATTATAATAATTTTGAGTGTTACAAGTTGTTTGAATTATTAATCCATCTTTGAAAATATTAAAACATTCCTGACCACTAGAAAGTTTATGAAAACGTGTGCCATCAATTAGATTCGATTCTTTAAAACTCCCTTCTTCCCAATCGCCAGTTGAAGATGTATACTTTCCTTCAACTAAAAATCCATCTTTAAATGTTCCAACTGCATAGCCACCACTTTTTTCATAAAACCTTGTTCCTTCCACAAGATTCGATTCTTTAAAACTACCTTCTTCCCAATCGCCAGTTGAAAATATATACTTTCCTTTAACTAAAAATCCATCTTTAAATGTTCCAATGGCATAGGCGCCATTTTTTTTATAAAACCTTGTGCCTTCAATTAAATTCGATTCTTTAAAACTGCCTTCTAGCCAATCGCCAGTTGAAGATGTATACTTTCCTTTAACTAAATACCTATCTTTAAATATGCCGACTGCATAGTCACCGTTTGTAAAAATATATTTCCCATCACCATTATCACAAACTCCTTTTACACATTGACCAAAGACAATTTGAGTTATTAAAAATATAATTATTGTTTTTGTCATAATTGAATGATATAAATAAATTAATATACTAACTTAACGAAGTCGAGTATAAATAAAAATACATTTATTATAAGATATGAAAAAAATAAAAAATAAAGTTTTACTGACAGGCATTTCTGGTTATATTGGTCTACACTGTGCAGTAGAATTACTTAAAAATGATTACGTCGTTAAGGGTTCATTGCGAGATTTTTCTAAGTACAAAGAAATAAAAAGCGATATTTCAAAAACAACGAAAATATTTAATTGGAGCCATATTCCTTTTGAAAAAACTATTTTGGATACTGCAAAATATATAGAAAGGCTTATTTAACAATGAAAATTATTTTTTAGTAAATTTTTTTAATAATCCTTTGATTAATTCGAGCTCTTGAGTGAAAGGTTTTTTAAATAAAAAATATCTTATAGAATAATATACTAGTAAAGTCATAACTCCAAAAGGAATTATAACTGCTACAACAAATATTCCCAATTTTAATTTATCTTTTCTTTTCAATTTTTTATGATTTATTTTACTAAATAAGGAAATCTATCTATTAAATTATTTGAAAAAATATGTTCAACAATATCTGTATGATTTCTAAAATATCTAGAAGAAATATCATCTTTATATGCCCAAAATAACATGCCATTATTATTATAAATAGAGATTGAAGCTTCTACAAACTTTGCTCCTTTTATTTCATCTACAATTGATGTTCCTATTAAAAAAATATCAGTTGCAGTATTATTGAACGATCTTTGATAGGTTATACTTTTTTTTTCATCTTTTATTCCAAAAGATGATAATCTTATAATTTTTGAGCTATCAATATTGATGTATATTATTGCATCTACGTTTAAAATTTTACACAATTTTTCTGGTGAATGCTCTATAATATCTTGGATATTTATATTGTTATTATTTAGCTTATTAATTGTTTGAGTAGAATTAAGGAGATCTACTTTTGGTCTTTTTATAAAACTAATTAAATTTTTTTCTCTGTTATTTATTGCAATAAATCTGTCTCTTTGAGTTTGCGGAACATACCCATCTTCATCAATTGTTATCTTTTTTTTATTTTGAGATTTTGATATTGTATTATTAATCTCCTTAAAAGAATCTGAAATTTTGGAGTAAAAGTCTATAAAAAAAGCCTGTGAGCACTCTATTTCCATTTCCTTAATATCATAAGTGGAAAAAGTTTCTTTTCTCTTCTCTCTGTTATTTATATTGTATGAAACAGACACAGGTAAAATTGCTATTTTTTTATGATCAGAAACTATATCGTTAAGCCCTGGTTCAGAAAAAATATTTTTTTTAAAAAACATTTGATAAGTATTGACAGGGTAATTGTCTGAGAATAGATATTGAGAAAAAGAAATTAGAGGAATAATAAATATTACTAAAAAATATTTCATGGCTTATTGTTAATTAAAGCTATATAATAAATATTTATTAATCTTCAACTATTATTGTGCCAACCATACCGCTTTGAGCATGTCCACCAACTGAACAATCATAATTATACACACCAGTTAAATTAAAGGTATGGGTATATATAACGGCACCCACATCAGAAACAATCGGGGAATTAAATGATTCAGGATTTTCAAATGATGTGTTTGTCATTGAATTTATTTCACCATTAACATCATGAAAACCTCCATCATTTATCCATCTTACTTGATCCCCAACATTAATTGTAATATTAGCGGGGTCATAATAAAAGTTACCCGCAAAAATAGTGTGGATAAGTGCAAGAACATTTCCATCACAATCATAACCAGCTTCAGGATATGTACAAGAGTTGTCATCATCCGTAGCATTCTCATTATAATTGCAAGCTAGTGAGTCGGTGCAACCCTGAATAGACTCATGGTCGTGATTGTGGTCATCTTCTTTTTCACATGAACTAAAAATAAATAAAAGAGTAAATATTGTGAATAAACAAAAGTAATTTTTCATTTTAAAAATTTTTCACAATATAATATTAATTGAGATTAAACAATATTGATTTTAAATAAAGTATTTAAAATTTATTTTTTGTAAGTCAATTAAAAATTATATTTAATATTTATTAAATGAAATTACTTTTATACATATTATTAATTCCTATTATATCAATATCACAAAATGAAATTAATAAACCTTTGTTTAGCTCTAAAGACCTAAAATACTCAACTGAAGTTGGAATTAAATATTATACTGGCAACTTATTTCTTAATCAATATAAATATAGCAGAGAAGGGTTAGTATTTAATTTTAATACATTTTATAAAAAAAGTATTAGCAAAAATTCATCATTAAGATATACTACCAGTATTATTCTAAGTAATGCAATAGCAAAAAAAATAACAATAGATGAAAATATTGAAGAGATTGGAAATATTAATTTCACCACTAAAATCCCAAATATTTTATCATTTGATATTAATTTTTCTTTTGAAATTGAGAAAAAAATATCGAAGGTAATTTCTAATTCTATAATTTTAAAATTTAGGTTATACCCTTTGATTTACAAAAAAGGAAATATTTTAAATACTGAGTTAAATTCACTAGGAGGGCTAACGTCTTCGGAAGATAATGGTAGTTTAGCTAGTTTAGAAAAGGCCTCTTGTTTAAATTATTCAATTAACTTTTATTTAAAGAAAAAAAACCTAATAAGATTATTGTTATTTGTTAATAGTGACTGGAGTTTAAACAATATAAATAAATTTAACTACTTTCCTGGATTTGAAATTAAATTTGAAAAAATAATTAATCTGTAACAAACTTTGACTCTACGCAACCGTTATCATAAATATAGAATACAATTTCATTATTTATATTATTGATTACTTGTCCTAACTGATTGACTTTTTTTAATAATTTTTTTTGACTAGAACTACAGTCTGGAAAAATCAATCTAAAGTCACTAATATTATCCTCTATCCAATTAATTCTATGATAAATCCAATACTTTAAATAATCCACCTCACTTTCAAAACTATCTCCAAGTTGGTAGTTTGGCCAAACATATTCATTCATGATATTCCATAACTCAAAGTTTCTTTCTTGGGCACCTTTGATATAATTACTATTTAAATCAATGTATTCAAATATTTCATCAAAACTTAATACGTTTTCTCTTAACTCAAACCATCTATTTGATAAAGCAATACTAAAAGAGTCATTTTGTAATAGATCATACCAATAGCTTGGAATACTAGATCTACATGCGGTTTCTTTTTCTAAAACCCATTCACTAATTTCTGATGACTTACAAAAATCAACATTACCAAGAGATAAATTATAATCCCAAACAGGCCCCATAGTTAAAAGGCCATCATTTAAATCGCTGTCTTTATATAAAAAAGTACTTAAACGATAAGCATCTACATTTTTAGTTAATTCACTTATAATTAAGTAATCTAAAAATGATGTGAAATTTATATTTTCTACTGAATCAATCGGAGTTTGATTAATAGACATTTCTTTAATTATTGAATTTATATTGTTCATATAATCTTTAATATATAATTTTTGAGATTCTGTAATTTCATCTGCCTTTGGATAATGATATTGAAAACAAACTTGATCATTGTTAAAATTTGTAAAGTCTGAGCACCATGAGGAATTAATTGGCGCATCAGTTAATTTATCAATTTTGATTATATAACCTCCTGTAATATCATTTTTTTCATTTTTTTCAATATCAACTCTATTTTTATCTCTTTTTATTTTCTCTACAAGTAAGTATAAACCCTGATATTCATCATTTAAAAACAGCTCACAATGCTTTGTTCTTGGAGCATAATGATCCATTTGTTTTGAAAGGTGATAAGTTAAACTATTCCTTAAAAATGTTTTATCTGAATATGCTCCATATAATACCCAATCATTTTCTTCAGGTAAATCAAGAATTGAGACATTATTATTTTCACCATTATAATCTTGTGTTTCAAAACTATAAGATTTTTTTGGAAATAATTGTTGTGATGAGCTTCCTCTCAGCTCAATACTTATTTGTCCTGAATAATTATTGTGTAAATCACTTAAATTATTTTCAGTATTAGTATTATCAATTACTCCCATGTTAGCAATGATTCTTGGATCATCCAAGACCTCATTTCCAAATGTGTTTATTACAATTATTGGTAAATTTGACTTAAAGGCCTGACAAAAAGAAAGAATTGGTATAAAAATAATTATAAAAAAATATAACTTCATTTATCTAATTTCTTTTGGTTTGAGGTATATAATCAACTTTTTTCACATGGAAGTCAATATTTGAAAGTACCTTTATATTTAAATATCTATTAATTTCTTTATCGTAATTTAAAAAGATCCAAATTTCTTTTTCTTCATGATTAATAATAATTTTTTCGCCATTACTATTAATATATTTATCCATGTTTAATTCATCTTTTCCAATAAATTCCCATTCGAAAACACCTTCGGACTCTCCGTAATTAAAATTAAATGAGTACTGATCAGCTTCAGGATAAATTACATATCTTCTATACATTTGATCATTAACCTGATAATGATTTTTTTCTGAATTCCATGTCATTTTTTCAATATGATTACTTGTAACATATTTATTATAGTCTAATTGTGAAAATGAAAATAGTGGAAATAATAATAATAGTATTAAATTTTGCATATTGTTAAATATATATAATTATTCAAATATAGTTAGGTTTTCGTAAAGTATGGAATAATTAAATAATGTTGGTTATTATCATATCATAATGAAAAATTTAATAATAATTGCTTTTAAAAAAAAAATATGAAAAATAAAAAGGTTGTAGTATTTGGTTCTACAGGCCTCATTGGTGGCTTACTAATAAATTATTTATTGTCTGACTCTTCATTTGAACAAATAGTAGTAGTTAGTAGAAGGCCTTTAAATATAAATCACAAAAAATTAAGTAATCAAATAATTAATTTTTCTAATAAAATTCAAATTGATAATTCTGTTAAAAATTGCTCAATAGTTTTTTCATCTATTGGAACAACAAAAGCAAAGGTTCAAAATAATAAAGATAAGTACCGAGAAATTGATTTTGACATAAATTTCAACATAGCTAAGTCTTGTAAACTTAACAACGTAAATAAATTTATTCTTATTTCTTCTAGCGGAGCAAATTCCAAAAGTTCCAATTTTTATCTTAAACTAAAAGGAGAGATAGAACATGAAATAAATAAATTAAACTTAAATTCTTTTATTGTCTTACGTCCTTCTTTATTACTAGGAAAAAGAAATGAATTTAGATTAGGAGAACGAACCGGTCAAATTATTTTACCATTGTTTTCTAAAATTATACCACCAAATGTAAAACCTATAAATGCTGAACAAGTAGCGAAAGCCATGATACTTTATGCAAAATCAAATATGTCAGGCAATAATATTATTAATAATAAAAGTATATTAAAGTTAATCTAACTTTAACTTCTTTTTTACAGTTCCATCATTATAAATTTCTATGTAAAAGCCGTTAGTTTTTGTTTCCCTTCCAAGGATGTCGACTGTATTTATAATTTCTTTTTTTGATGGTATTTCTAAAATTCCAATACCATCACACGCATCTCCAGTATTATCATTATCAATGTCTTCTTGATTGGGATTATATGTTTGAGGACAATTATCTATGTTATTACAAATACCATCAGAGTCAATGTCATTGGAAATAATATTCCATTGATCTAGATCATCATAAACAATATATTTTACAACTTCTTTGATAAAATCTGCATCTAATTCAGCAATATTCCATTCTTCATTTCCATTCCATGGAATTTCTGTTGGGTCTTTTTGAAATAATGTTGTATAAAAACAAATTGCAGCAACATATGAACCCATAACAGATGGGTGGCTTCCATCAGGGCTGTATAAATCAACTTCATATTGTCCAAATTTATTAAACTCTCTTATATATCTCCATACAGCTCCTACCGGAGACAGCAATGCGTTATTATAATTAGCCATCATAATATATCTCTCCCTTAATAAGTCATCCATTCCTTCATATGTACATACCGGAGGCCAATTAGAACAATTTCCTACATCTCCATTTTCTCTTCCCCAAGTCATAAAAAAAACAGTTTCCCCACAATCATTATAATCTTTAATCAACTGATTCAATTCAACGGCATATGGAAAAACATCTTGCTCTACTTGCCATAAAGGAAATGAAGGGAACTGACTTTGTTCTTGTAAAACTACATAATCCCAGTTTCCATTAGAAATTAATTCAATTGTATTATTGTTTGCAGAGTGAGATTGTAATGTCGCGCCGCCTATTAAACTACCGTCGGTACTTAAATAATCTCCCATGGAAGCTGCAATTGAAGAAACTAGATCAGGTAAATTATTAAAAAAAGTATAACTATTACCAATAAAAAGAACATTTAAAGAATCAATTTGTTCATTACATTCAGGGATTCCTTGGCCAGGACCTAAGGAGGTTCCAGGTATTTCGTTCCCATCTTGATCAACACACCAACAATAACCAGTACTTGACCAGCATTGCAAAGGAGTATATGACCCATCTTCATCGCATTGAGGAATATATTCTCCTAATAAACCTGAAGCATTAGCAACAGCATCTAAACACGGAGTTTGTGCAATAATTAAAAGCGGGAGTAAAAAAAATAATAGTTTCATCTTTGCCATTTACCATACATTGGATTAGGAAATACAAAGTTTTTACTTGGAAAATCTAGTTCGTTGCTACTTGGAAAATCTCCAATGGCATCACCAAAATATGCTACTACATTTTTAGGTCCATATTTAAGCATTCTATTTAATCCTGTATTTATTTCATTTCGTCTAACTATTTTAGTATCAGATTTTTTTTCTCTTAAAAGAAATATGTCATTCTCAAACAAAACCCCAAGCTTCTTCATGTTATTTATTGTTGCTTCTAATGTAACTTGACTTCGATTACTTAAAAATATAATCCTAGCATCTTTAAAGTTATTTTTATACCTGTAAATAAATTTTTTAGCACCTGGGACAAGTTTAGACAACTCTAAATTGACCCACTTGTTCCATGAGGTTTCATTAAAAGTTTCTTTGTTATTATATAAATCAATTTGATAAGATGAATTATCAAGTACTGTTTCATCTAAGTCCATTACAATAAATGGCGAATCAATTTTATCGAGTGTTGATTCTAAACTTTCATAAGCTAATTGATAAACTTGTTGGCAGATTGCTTTATATTCTAAAGACTGTGTTACCCATAGAACATCGTTGGGTAATTTTTCATTATTTATATTTTTTTCGTGATTACAGGAAGAAAAAAATATAATAAAACTTATAAAAAAAAATCTCATAATTATTAGTTGTTTATAAAATAATTAACACCAAAAATAAACCATCTCCTTGGCATAATTGCACCAAAAACATCTGAATAATCTTCATTAAAGATATTCATTATTTCAAGATTACAAGAAAATTGTTTTGAAAATTGATAACTCAAATTTAAGTTATGAACAAAGTACGAATCACTTAAAAATAAACTAAAATCAGGGGCCATTTCACTTCCTCTTACTTTTAATATACCATTAAAATTTAAACGAACATTTTTTAAATTAAAGAAGAGGTTATAATTAAATCTATCGCCTGAATTGTTTACTAAATACTTTGAACTTAACTCTTCATCATTGTTGAATAAATTTTCAAATTTTTCAGATGAAAATATCTTTGTATAACCCAAAGTACCGTCAATCTTTAAACTATGTTCAGCAAATAAATTAAACCAAATTTCTGACTCTAAACCTAGAGTATTTAATTTACTTATATTTTGAGCATATAAATATGTGGTATTTTCTTCTAAATCTACACTTGTTTCTATTTGATTAGAATTTGTAGTAACCCAATCAATTAAATCAGTTGAATTTCTATAAAAAAAAGTGTTCTTAAAAGATATATTTTTAAATCCTTTATAATCAACACCTATTTCAAAATTTACGCTTTTTTCAGAATCTAAGTCTGGATTACCTAGATTCCTACCGGGTGATAGTGTTAATTTGTTATTGTTTGAAAATCTTTCTGTAAAGTCAGCAGATCTTATTGTTTTTCCAATACTAGCCCTTAAATTATAATTTTTTTGATTATAATTTAAATCAATTTGTGGAGAATATTGTAAACTATAGCTCTCATTATAATCTAATCTTAAAGAAGGGTTAAAATAAAATCCGTAGTTACTTCCTTCGCCTCGGTATCTCAATCCTTCACGTGGTTTTAAAACGAAATTAATAAACGATCCAAAATAAAAATCATCATGACTTCCTCTATCAATACTATTTATTTTTCTACTTTGATAGTCTAATCCATAAACTAAATTATATCGATCAGATTTTTTAAAATAATATAGTTTATTATTAATTAGATCTGTTTTATTTTCATTAAATGGAGGAAAATCTGGATTAAAAATAAATAAATCATTTGCTCTTTTATAAACATTCTGAAAAACTAATTTACTCTGTTCATTGATTTTGTAAGTTGAGTTAAATTGTGCCCAATTTTTTTTTACTTTCTCGCTTGACCTGTCAAATGGGTTTCTAGTGTAATAATATTGAGAATTAAAATCATTTATAGAATATGAATATCTAAAATTTAAACTTAACTTTTTATTTGGTTGATAGTTTTGAGAAATTGAGAAAAGTTGGTGGTCAAAAAAACTATATATATTTTCTAAACTATCATATAATTCTTGTCCATCTGATTTTATTTTACTCAAAGAAATTGTTGTATTTAGTTTGTCGCCAAATTTTTTAGAAAAATACAGATTAATACTGTTCAGATTATTTGAACCAATTTTTGATTCAAGAGTTAATTCATCATCATTAAATTCATTGCTAAAACTTTTAGTGACTATATTAATTACTCCACCAACAGCATCTGGGCCATATATAGAAGAGCCTGCACCTCTAATTATTTCTATTTGATAAATTTCATATGGATTTATCGGAATGTACATACTAAAATGGCCCGTTAAGGGATCATTAACCCTAACCCCATCTAAAACAACTAGTGTTTGGTTAAATGTTGTTCCTCTCAATGCTAAATCTGACTGATTTCCAAATCCGCCTCTTGATTGTATTTCAATACTAGGCACTAATTTTAATAACTCATCAATAGAATTAAATGAATATTCTTGGATTTGTTTTGAAGAAATAATTGTTACATTTTTTCCTGTTTCAAAATTATTTAAATCAATCAATGTACCGTATATATTAACAGTTTCAAGATTAATATTTTCATTTTCATCTTGTGAAAAGATTATAAAAGGAAAAATTAAAATTATTATAAATTTTTTCATTTTACTATATATTTTTTTTCAGTTGATCCATCATTATAAATGTCTATATTAAAACCACTTTTAAATTGATTTCTACCCAAAATATCAATTGTTTTTAATTTATATCTATTTAATTTAAAATTTTCTAAATGAGTATTATTTTGAGGAGTCAATTTACGGTAATAAAGTATCTTATTATTATAATCTAAATATGTCAAATGAAACTCATCATCAAAACCAATTATATCGACAGCTGTAAAATCTTCAGCTGAAGTTGAATTTGGCTCCGATGAACTAACAGATAATGATGATGTAATAGAAAAATTATTTTTTGTTGAAATATCAAAAACTGAAATGAAAGCATCAATATTATAATACCTAAATTCTTTCCAAACAATAGCAATATGAGAATTATTTTTAGAAATTTCCGGAAGACTTTGCGTTCCAAAACCTTGTTGCCAATCAACTACAAAATCATTTTGAACTATTTCATTTGAATAATCTGTAACAGTAAGCCCTATCCTAGCAGGTGAATAAGCATAAGATTTAAAAGTTGAAAATAAAAGATTATTATAAATTAATGATTTGGGACCTTCTGTAGGGCAAACTGTAAGTGATTGGTCATAATTATCAATTGAAAAACCTTCATTAAATACTTGGTTTTCGTTATCAAAATAACAAGCATACATATTTCTAACGTTATCAATATTATTTCTATAAGTAAATACTAAATCTTGATTACTCGATGCAATATCTCCTAAGCAACATTCGCATGGAATTCCCTCTGTAGATTCATTTACAATTATAAAATCTGAAAAAATAAAACCTGGCGATTCTTCTATAAATTGACCAAAAGAAATTAAATGACTAGCTTCTCCTGAATTCGTTAGTTTTTCATAAGTTAAAACAGGAGTATTATTTTCTGTAATATGTATACCCGCCCCTTCTATATAACTATTTTCCTCAACAATTTTTATTGGGTTTGAAAACGTAATACCACCATTTTGCGAATAAATTACATAAAGATTATATAAACCATCAATGACATTATACAAAGAAATCAAAATGTTATTTTCATGACTATGTATTTCGGGGCCATAATTTGGACCAGAAAAAAACGTAAAACCTTCTGGTGTAATTAGCTGGGGTTCTGTAAATGTATTTTCTGTTTTCCTTGAAACAAATAATTTGTTTTCAGAAAATGATGTCCAAATAATTATAGGATTACCAACTTGATCAACAACAATCCTGGGTCTATTTAACCCAAGCTCAGAATCATTGGAAATAATTAGTGGATTCGTAAATGAGTAATCAAAACCATTCTGAGAAAAAACTGTGATGGAAAATAAAAATAGATAAATATATTTAAGCATGAGAAATCATCTTAATATGTAGAACAATTTACTTTGATTATTTTGATAAGTAATTATCAAAACTTTTTCTTTTCTTATATCCTTAACGACTTGACCATTTAAGTTAGTAATTAATTTAATTTGTGAATTTAAATCAATATGTTCATTTATATTTATTTCTGACATTGCAACACCTCTCCAAGATACTGTGTCTATTTGTGTCCCATGATTAGCGTTTAATTCCATGACTAATAAAGCTTCTCCCTCAAATCCGTTTGGATAAAAATGACCATTTAAATAAACGCTTGAATCCGAAGGGAAGGAAATTGGACCAAAGGAGTAAGTGTTAATAGGGTTACACGTTGGAAAACAATTTTGGAACTCCCATTCAATGGGTAATGAATCAGTAATTATTTCATATGAAATTATCAAGTCATCAATTGTATTCAAGTATGTATTTTGACTAAAATTTCCTTGATTAGATGAGTTATACATTTCAAGATAATCATCATCAATTGTAAAAAATTGACTATAGGAAAAAAAAGGAAATAATAAATAAAAAACAAATTTCATAATACAAATATAAATTAGATTATTTGATTTTATATTGAACTACTTCTTTTTAACTCTAACATATTCATAATCATCTATTTTTTTTATTGAATAATAACTATTTAATCCGACTACACCTACATTTTTTTCGATTTGCTTTTCCATAAAATCTATTGGGATATTTAAAACTTTTACTTTGCCTATTAGAAAAAAAGTTCCATTTAATAACTCTACTTTTTGAGCTAATTCTAATCCTATTTTTACTCTGCTTGTTAAAACAAAAGGTGCTGGAAATTTTTTTATATAAAACTCGTTAAAACCACATTCTTGAAATTCAGATATGTCTTTGGGATACTTACCTGATGTCAAGTGTGCGTTTTTTACTTTGGATTGCTCAACACTATTAATAGTAAAGTATGGGTTTTCTAAAATATTATTAAATGTATCTCTTTTAACTTTATTATTTGGCCTGCAAATAAATCCTATTAAGGCTGGGTTACTACCTATATGTGTTACAGAGCTAATGATGCAAAGATTTGTTACTCCAACAAGAGACTTTGTACCTATAAGATTGGCGCTTTTAATTCCTGATATCGAATTAATAAGCTTAAGTCTTTTAACTCTATCCATTTCTTTCAAATCTTTTATTTCATAACAAATTTCTTTTTTCATAAATTTCAAATTTTAATTGTTAAAATATCTGAGTATTTCGTTGTGTAAGAAGGAGATAAGTTATTCCTTTTAAAATCTAGATTTTCCTTCAAACCTTGTGAAGCAACTCTAACCTTATTCTTACCTAATATATTATTTAAATAATCAATTGAGCACATTAATTTTGCTCTCTTTTTTCTATCTATTTGATCAAATAAAGACATTTGAATATCTTCTTTTAAAACTGTATTATGAAGAACAACTCCTGCTTTTTTATAAATAAAATTTGAAGAATAAATCCTTTTGAGCGCCTTATTTGCCATGGTAACAATCTCAAGATTATCATTAGTTGGTGTTAAAAAATCTAAAGTAATACTTGGATAGTATTGTTTAACATTGGATTTAAATCTGTTTGTCATTAAAAATAAAGAAAGCTTTGAACAATAACTTTTTTGTTTTCTTAATTTAGAGGCGCAATTAACTGCAAAATTACTAACATACTCTTTTAATGTGTTAAATTCTCTCACCTCCTTCGCAAAAGACCTTGAAGTACATATGCTTTTTCTTATTGAATCATTTGAATCAAAACTATAACTAACCTCACCTTTCAATTCTTTTTGTAACCTGACCATATTTATAGAAAATTTTTTTCTTAGCCAATCAGTGTCAAGATTTCTAAGTTGTAAGGCATTATGAATGTTTAATTGGTTCAATTTTCTACTATATCTTCTCCCTACTCCCCATAAATCCTGAACAGAAAAGTCTTTTAACACTTTTTTTATTAAATCATCGTCATCTAATATAAATACTCCTTTTTCTTTGTGCTTTTTAGCCAAATAATTAGCCACCTTTGCCAAAGTTTTAGTAGGAGCTACCCCAATAGATATCGGTATACCTGTCCATTTTTTCACTTTACTCCTAATATAAATAAGTCTGTCTAAATTTAGATGATCTGAAAAATCTAAAAAAGCTTCGTCTATTGAATAAACCTCAACTGAACTCACCTCAGACTTTAGAGTTGTCATCACACGTTTTGATAAATCTCCATATAATGAAAAGTTTGTAGAGAAAACTCTGACATTATTTTCTTTAATTAAATTTTTTACTTTAAATACCGGTTCTCCCATTTTTATACCTAATCTTTTTGACTCATTACTTCTCGCAATTATACAGCCATCATTATTAGATAATACAACAACAGGTTTGTTGTTTAAACTTGGTTTAAATACCCTTTCACAAGAAGCGTAAAAATTATTACAATCCGCTAAACCTATCATAAAAGATGATGTATTGCATGGGTGACTACACCAAATAAATGAAAGTCCATTTCTTCACTTATTTCGATGTCTTTATAATTTTTATTTTCTGCTTTTAAAAACATTTTAGTTTTTGATTTTTTTATTCGTTTAACAGTGAATTCTCCATCTATATGCGCGACTACTATACAGTTACTAGTTATTTCTAAAGACCTATCAACTACTAATAAATCTCCACTAATAATACCAGCCCCTTTCATACTGTCACCAAAAACTCGAACATAATAAGTAGATACTGGATTATCAACTAAAAGAGTATTTAAGTCAATTTTAGAGTCCATAAAATCTTCTGCCGGAGATGGAAATCCAGCTGAAATACCATCTTCAAAGTATGGGACTTTTATGGATGTTTTAGTGTCTGAAATATAAAACTCTAAATGATCATTCCTATATATTTTTTTTGGCTCAAAATTCATAGAATAAATATAAAATTTTAAAGCCAATTGGTAAATTTATGTTGATAAAATTAAATAGATATTTTATTGAATCTTATATTTTTTTTCTGTGGTTCCATCATTGTAAATATTAATCAAGATGCCTTTATTTTTTTTTTTATGTTGACCTACGATATTTAGTTTGCTAATTAATTTTTTATTAATTTTTTTATCTTCTTTTTGACTTAAAGATTTAGGTATATCAAAATCTATTGTAGTTATTAAGTGATCTGAACCATAAGAATCGTTAACATCTAAATTCATTTCATTTAACTTTTGTTGTGAAATAAATTTTGTGTCAATAGTAAAAGACTTTTGTGAGCTCATAACATCATCTGAAAAAATAATATAATCTAGTTTGCCATAAGAGTAACTACCAGGTGAAGGTGTAATGTCTCTCCAAGTATATGAAAATGGTGTTTCTACATGCATACATGTATTGTCTTTTAAATCATTACCAAGCCAATTCATTCCACCACCAATGCCAAACGTTTCAGTATCAATTATTTCTCCTGATATTAATGTTTGTAATTGCTGAGAAAGTCCTACTAAATTCAGATCTCCACATAAAACAAAAGGAGTTTCATTAGCTAAATCGATAACACCTCCCATGCTTTTAGCATCTAAAATAAAATTTACAAAATCGTCTGCTTGTTCTTGACGATCATTATCATTATCACAACAACTCATATGAGCATTGATAACTAATAAGTCCTTTGTGAAAACACTATCAGGTAAATCAATTAAACATGGGTGCATTTTTTTGATTCCATAAAATTCATTTGGCCAGTCTTGAATAATTGGGAATTTTGCCGCTGTAATTAAATCATCATCCTCTTTTTTAACTACATGCCAACCTTGATTATTTGAAATTGGTAAAATTTCATCTAAAATATTTTTGACTGTTTCCGAAGATGTCTCATAACATTCTGAAAAAGCATATATATCAGCGTTAACTGATTTTATTATATTTTTTAGTTGCTCTAATCTTTCACTATCATCTAAACCGTTATATAAAACATTATATGCGGAAAGTCTTATTAAATATTCGTTTTCCCTCTCTGTATTTAAATCAATATAATTTAAGTTATTTGTGTTAAGAGTATAAATAATCTCAGAATTTATGTTGGGGATCTCATCATCAGAAAGTAAATCTTTTAATTGAATTTTAATTTCTTGATTTTGAAATAAATTTTCACCATCATACTGAGCATCTAAGTCAATTGCTATTTCAAATTCATTTGATGTTACAGTAGGGGCAGAAAAAAAACCAATATCATATAATGAAATTTGAACATTTGGATCTGGTACGTTATACCAAACATAACGCTGATTTAGATAAACACCTAATTCACTTCCAATATTGGAGTTATAGCTCGGAACGTATCCTGTTTTATTATTATTGTCAGTATCAATATATATAACTGTATTATAAATAGACTCTCCATTAGAGTCAGAGTCCATTAAATCTATTTCACCGTTTGTTGTAAATTTAATGTATAAGTATTTATTATCATTTGTTATCGAAACTGATGTAAAATTTACTCCTAATTCATTATTATTTATATTATCTTCAATCAACTCTACGCCATCCCAATCTTGAAATTTACCATCTATTATAATTTGATTTTCCTGACAATGAATAAATATGGGAATAAATAGAAAGTATAAATAGATACTATTTTTCATAATTTTACGTTATAATATCACTAAAATAATAAATAATTTGTCTTAAAATTATAATTAATGTTTATGAAAAAAATTGATGAAGCATACTTAAGTAAAAAAATAAATAAACTAAATAAAAAAATTCATCGAGCCTCTGGCCAAGGTGATGAAAATAAAGTTTGGTGGAGAAAAATGAAACTTGATAAATTGAAATTAAAACTAAAAAAACTAGTTGGCTCTAAATAAATTTTTATTTAATTCTTACAGAAATTTCGTTTCTTCTATTAATAAGTCTATAGGGGGGGTCATAAACTAATAACTCAAATTTATTATCATGACTTATATTATTTTCTAATAATATATTTTTAAGTTCTTTAATCATTCGTTGTTCTTTTTGTTCATTTGTATAACCCGAATATCTTATTGTAGCTTTTAGAACTTTTTCACTAAAAACGATATCTATATCTTTGTTATTTGGTTTTGGTATATTTTTTTTATTATATTTTTTAGGCATTCGAAATAACATTTCTCTTTCATTATGCAATTTAATCACTACCGGTGATGTCATCGCAATTTTTTCATTAGTTTCATTTGCTCCAAAAATATAGTCTGCTAAGACTCTAAAATAAGAATTTTGACCACTTTTTTTTTCCTTATCACTATAAGCCACATAGAGCAAAGGTTTATATTCTCTAATTTCAACCTTGTCAAATTTTCTTAAAACAATATAAGTTTCATCTAGATTTTGTGAAGTTGTAAAGAAGGAATTAACTAGAAACATTGTGATTAATATTGGAACAAATAAATAATATTTTTTTTTTATTTTCATTGGATATTATTTTTTTTTCTTGATTTATATCTATAAAAATACAATAAAAAAATTCCCGCTAAATTAGACAACCAAACATATTTATTGGACCAAGGTATTCCATCAAACTTAAAGTCTATAATGGGCCAAAAAATTGGTGTGGGGAAATAATCTATCGTATGGAATGGAAAGTCAACTAAAATGTGTAAAGGCCAAGCTAACATTGCAAAAGCAAAATTTCTGTTAAAAAGAAAGTAAACAATACAAATAAAAAATAATGCTATAACTAAACTATGTGTTACATCATATAGTGTAAAAATATAATCTGGAAGTTCGTGTAGTTCTGGCTTACCATGCTTCAAATTTTTATAATTAAAAAGAAAATTTAATAAGTAATAAATACCAAAAGAAAATAAATCGGGTAAAACCCCAAAGAAGATACTCCAGTAAGGCTTTCCCCTGTAACCAAAAAGACCTTTTCCCCAAAGTGCATGACTTAATGTATCCATTTATTTATTTATTTTTTCTATGGTACCATCATCAAAAATATAAATCATAAATCCTTTTGTTACATTATCTCTTCCTAACAAATCAAATTTTCGTACAATTTTTCTTGATGAATTATTTATCTCCAAGCCTAATCCATCACATTCATCCCCAATCCCGTCTTGATTAAAATCTAACTGATTTGGATTATAGACACCAGGACAATTATCAACCTCATCACATATTCCATCACCCATTAAGTTTAAATTAGATGGGTTGATGTCATTGTCATTAAGACAAAGACCATTACAATCTAAATAGTTTAAAGCATAAATATCTTCAGGGTAAATACATGATTGAGTTCCTAATGGATTATAATTACAGGCTGTTAAATCTTCACTACACCCTTCTATTTCTAAGTAATCACAAATACCATCATTATCCACATCATTATAACAAAAACTATTTACAATATTCATTGAATAAGGTAGTAAGGAAATCATATTAGTGTTAAAAATAGTATCTTTTTTTAATAATGTTCCATCCTCTATTTTTGTAAATAGAGAATCGGTTGTCCATTGTACCCAGTTAGAACTTTGTGGCAATATATTGGAAGCATCAATTGGAATAGTGTCATTTGATATATTTACAATAATTGCCCTTTCTTCATTTAAGTTATAAATTTTCCAGCCAAAAATATTCGGGACAGCTACTTCGTTAACAAGGCCATTATTATTAAGATAAATTGTAGTATCTATTAAAGTTGTAGGAGTGATAATTTTTTGAATACTATCCATTTCGTTCATTTGATTATTCCAAATTAATGATGAATAACCGCTTGCTCTTTTACGAAAAAGGTTATCAATATCTAACGCATCGAAATTTGGTAAAACTCCACTAACATTATGTTGAATCATAATATCAACTAATTGATTTTGTAATAATTGATCATTCAATCCTGCTAAAAATAAGACATGAGCCCAAGTATTAGCGTATCTTTTATCACTTGTTTTATCAAATAAATTATATTCAGTAACCCAAATTTTATATTCTTGTATTAAACTTGTTGTGTCCTGAAAACCTCTCCATTGCTCATATTTTGGAACCTTATAAAATGGATATCCTAATATTTGTTTATCCGTATATGTAGTATCATTGTCCTGTAAATACAAGTAGATGTGCCATATTAGAGCATCTGCATCATTTACTATTTCACATATACTATCATTCCAATTCCAAGCTCTTGAAAAATCAGGCCCTCTATTTCCAGCCACTACCCCAATATTTACATCTGGTATTATATTTCTTATTGAGTCAATCCACAGGTTAGTTGTTCTAGCGTAATCTCCAGAAGTTGGAAATTTAATTTCTGAAAAAGGATTTTCGTGATTAAATTCACTACCCATCTCAATATAATTAAATGTCAAACCCGAGTCCATAGCATTCTGTAAATATTCAATATGATTTTCTATAGATGAACTCATCATATTTAAAACATAAATACCATCAGAGTTAATTTGATTTAAAGCTGTATTAAATGTATTTGGCTTGATATCAATTTGATTTAAATTATTCCAACCATTTGGCATTGTATATATTGTGTCTTCTAAAAATGTATCTAAGTAAGACTGAGGGTGAAACCATCCCTCATCCCAATTCCAATAGTTTGAAACATTCCCCCCCGGGTATCTTAATAGTTGAGGTGACATGCTTTTGACAGAATCATTAAATACCGTGTCAGACCAGGATGGTCCTCTTATGGTGTTACCATTTAATCCTAACTCAGGTATTTTTCTAATATTTTGATCTAGCTCTAAAACAAATACACTTTGGGTAAAAAGTAAGATTGGGAAAAAATAAATTAAATATTGGATCATGTAATTATTTTTTAGCTTATGTGAAGTTGATCTAAATTAAAATACGATTTTGGGCGCTAATAAATAAAAAATTACAACAATAGCTATCAATTTATTTTCATTTTCTTAATAACTTCTCCGTTTTCGTATAATTCCAAAGTTATATTCTTGTTAAAGTTATCTCTCCCCAAAATATCTATTGATTTTAATAATTTAGTTTTTTTGTTGCTTAAAATTGGTTGTTCTGTTAAAGTTACATAGGGCTCACATGAACATTGGCACACATCATACAAATTTACATCAACTAAATCAACTAGATTAAATGGTGTTAAATCAGTATTACAATCTAAAGGAATTTCAAATGGAAGAAATGCTGATAGTATACCTGATTCTAAAGTTGGAATTAGTTCTGAGCAACCCAAAATTCCTTCAAGCAAAGAAGTGTCACCAAAAATAGAGACAATATCAATTAGTGTTTCATCAAAATCTTGACAGCCATGATAATTAACATTAGATTCTTTACCATTAAAATAATTGGGTTCGATGTTATTTTCTTGTGAAAATAATATAAACGGTAAAACAAATAGAGTAATTAATTTTTTCATAGTTCTGATCTTTTGTAAATAGTGTTCTTAATTTTTAATGTAACACAATCTAACTTTAAAATTTCTTGATCAGGTATATTTTTACCTGTAAAAGTTTTAGTATATTTTAAAAGGAATTTATTTTCTCCTAAATCAATCCATTTTCCAGTTGCTTCTTTTCCACCAAAAACAGTTGTATTTACAATAAAGGAACCATCAGTTAAAAATTTCCATGTCATATTTGATTTTTCACAATTAGGAATACACCAATCATGGTTTACTAAACACTGGTCAACTTTAGTGGTATTCATACAAGAAAAAGACAATGATAATAAAAAAATAAAAATGGAATTTTTCATTTATAAAAAATATATAATTAAATCAAATATAGTTGTTTTATACTTTGTATAAAAAAACTTATTTTTGAATACATGATTCATCAGATTAAAAAAGAACAGTTTTTAAAGGCTAAACTAGAAGATGTTTGGGAATTTGCATCTTCACCCATAAACTTAAAAAAGATCACACCTAAATACATGAACTTTACAGTAATATCAGATAATTTAAATGACAAAATGTATCCGGGAATGATAATATTTTTTAAAGTATCTCCTCTTTTAAATATACCAACTACATGGGTCACTGAAATTACCCACGTAGAAAAAAATAAATACTTTGTTGATGAACAAAGAGTGGGCCCGTACAGCATATGGCACCATGAACATATTTTTAAAAAGGAAAAAAATGGAGTTTTGATGATTGATATTATTTCTTATAAAATACCTTTTGGGATATTAGGAAGATTATTAAATTATTTATTTATAGAAAAACAAATTAATACTATTTTCAACTACAGATTTCAAAAAATGAATGAAATATTTAACAAATAAAAAAGGGCTTGTCGTAAAGCCCTTTTTTTATTTGTTAGAATCAAAATATAATTAAAAATTATACCTCAAACCTACACCAACCTTGAGCTGAGAAATCTCATTATCATCATCTATTTTCATAGTTTCGCCTAATATTTCTAATTCTGTCCATGTTCCCATTAAATAATCAATGTTTATAGAAAAAGCAAAACCTTGATCAGTTCCAAAAACTAAAGAGTTTCCTAAAACATATCCCATACCTGTAAACGACAAGTCATCAACAAATTCTGAATCATATGTATAACCGGCAGTCATATTTAAAGCAATTTGTGGCTTTATATCTAGACTCATGTTATCTCCAATTAAAAGAGAATACATAGGGCCAACTCCAATGTAAGCTACTCCCACAGCAACATCGTCAACATCTTCAATTAGATGACCTGATGAATTTAAATTAGCAACAACTCCCCAATTTTCAGTAAACCTGTAACCTAGGTGTGCAAAACCAAGGTCTATCCCTGGTTCAACCCCTTCCATACTTGTTCCACCTGGAGATGCATACCCAGCAGAAACACCAATGTAAAAATTAGAATCCTGTGCGTAAGTAATATTACTTAAAACAAAAAATAAGAGAATTGGTAAATAAAAAATCTTTTTCATAATTATAGTATTGGTTAATATGATGTCAAGATATAAAATTATAAGTAAGCTTCAAGTAAGTAATACAATAATTTATTTTGTAATTTTACATTATTATTAGTTAATTAATTGTATTTGTAAAAATGTTATGGAAATAGTGATGATTAAAAAAAAGGGGTGCATGCCTTGTAAAAAATTTGAACCTTTTGTTAAAGAAACTGCTGAAAAAAACTCGCTAGAATTCAGAACTATAATGGGTGAAAGTATGCCTGAAAAATTGCAACCACCTTATTATCCTTTTTTCTATTTATATAAAGATAAATCCGTGCTTGAAAGTTGGGGTGGGGTTAGTGAAAAAAAACTTCTTTCGGTTTTAAAAAGAATATTAAAAAAATAAAATTAAAAATTTATTGACAATCGTAAGTAAGTGAAAATGCTCCAAGAGTACTTTCATTATAATCTTCTGCATCTTGAAGATCTTCACCACAGAACTCCTCTGTTTCAAATTGGTACAAAGAATTATAATAGTCATCTGCGTCTTCATAACCCAGATCTTGATAAGATTCATTCAAATCTTGTAACTCATCAGCGGTTAGCATATCATCCCATGTCCAATTTACTTGAGGCGTACAATCTTTACACTCATCTTCTATTTCACAGCTATTAAATAACAATAAGGTAAATATAATTGGTAAGAAAAATAATTTATTCATGATAAATAATATTAGTTACAACTTTTTTAATATAGAAAATTATTTTCCATAGATATTATTAAAGAATATTTTAGCTACTAGGCTCATAAGAAAAAGATGTAATAAAGTCAGGCTCTATATACATTTATTATTCCATTTTTTAAAACAGATTTTTCTTTTCACATGCATTAAATATTAGTTGTATAAATAGTCCAAATAAAACAGAAATAATTATTAGAGCAATATTATTTAATCCCTCTGTCATAAATGATAATCTTATTAAAATAGTTGATATTATAAAGCCAGAATTTCTCATAATATTATGGAATCTATCTGAGTTAAAAAATGAAAATAGTAGTAGAAAAACATCAACAAGAATTAGAGTTTGAAATAGCTCATCAAAAAATATTGAATTTAAAGACTTTAAATATTCCACTTTTTCATTAAATAGACTATCTATTGTCCAGTTATAAAAATGAACAATGGCTAATATAAAAATTACTGGAAGAAGTATAGTTGATATCCATTTTTTTACCCTGATAAAACTTAATAAATTGTGGTTTTCTGATAATTGTGATTTTTTCTTTTGAAAACTTAACCTAAATAAAAATATCAAAAAAAATAAAATAACCGCTGCAGCAAGATCTATAAACAAGTATTCATTTGTACTAGATGTAAATAAATTTTGGTTCAAATTTAAATTTGAAATGTCTTTAAAAATTCTTCTAATTATAATTAAAGTAATTATTTCATACTGTTTAGAAATATAAACTGAAATTGACCGTGGTAAATAGAAAATTAATTGATAAATCTCATATACAAGAATAAAAGAAAAAGGAGTATATATTGCAGAAATTGGACTACTTAATAAATTATAGCGGTCATCAATCATTAAAACATTTGACTGAAACAAATAGATTAATAGTAAATGAACTAAAAATCCGAATATTGAAATATATAGTATAATTTTTTCAATATAACTTTTTGTGTTTTCACCAATAAAAAAATCAAAAATCTTATTTTCTATAGTAGCAAACTTCATATAAATATTTTAAACACAAATACACTTTATTAAACCAACTGTAATATCAGTATGAAAATTTTACCAAATGAAATTTAATCTTAATTAGAGCCCCTCCAATCTTTAATTAAAACCACCTGGCTTTTCATACACATAGAACTTTTTTACTTTTCCATCTACGATCCAGGCATCATGAATTTGAGAAATCTTTATTTGACCTGAGTCAGTAGTGAGGGTCAATTCATGACATGATGTAACGTATTGTTTTAATGTGTCTTTTTCAGTTAATTCATTAGAAATCATGTAATATGTCTTCCAATTTGGATTATTCTGCTTGAACCAAGCACTTAGAAATTCAATGTGCTCTTCAGAGCCGTTTATTTCTCCGCCTGGTGTCATAATCTTAATATCGTTATGGTTTAAACTTTTTATTGTTTGCAAATTTTTTTTATTGTGAGCATCTAAATATCTTTCCCAAACTTCAATAGTTGACAAATCTCCCGCATTAAGAGAGACTTTTTCTCCACTTTCTAAGATCTCATATCCTATTTGTGTTACTTGATTTTTTTTTGGTTCGTTGCAACAGGATACAACCAATACACTAAGAACTACATAAAATAGATTTTTCATTTATCATTATTTTTTTTAATATGCCAAATATATAAACTTAAAAACTAACAACATTAATCATTTTAAAAATTAATTTATAATGATATAGAAAATGACTTGATTGTCAAAAATAAAAAAAGCTTAACTTAGAAATATATTATGCTACTTTTATGAAAAAATTATTAATTGTTCTATTATTTTATTTTATTCCTTTCTCTGCAATAAGTCAAAGTGGTTGTCATGTATTTGGTAAAATAAAATTTGTAGAATATGGCGAAGATTATAAGGTAAAATTCGTTGACTATGGTGAAGATTTAAAAGTAAAGTATGTAAGTTATGGAGAGAAGAATGTTGGGAAATGGAAGTCTGTTGAATATGGTGAAGATTATAAAATTAAAGTTGTTAGGTACGGAGAAGATTTTAACGTTAAAATGGTAAGTTATGGTGAAGGTTGTGATTAATTACATGAATAGCAAATAAAGCCAATTTTATTTAAACAAATGAAATATCAATATTTAATACTATGCTTATTGCAGTTATTATTTTTTAATAGTTGTTCAAACAAAATTATAGTAAGTTGTAGCAATAATAATTACTTGTCAAACAACAATATCAATCCGGTAAATTATTTTGAAAATCGTAGAGAATTAAAAACTTCATTATTAAAATCAGACTTTGATTTACTTTATGAAAAATTTGGATTAAAATGTTCTGATTTATTGATTGAACACTTTTACTGTAATATTTGTTTTAATTCGCATGAAAATAGTTTAACATCATACGATGGAAGAAAATATATTTTCGAAAATAACATTTCGGCTATTGAAATTACAAATGAGTGTCTTAATTTAATTTCAACAATGTCAATGGGGTCAAATGAACATTCTACTTTTTTAAAAAATCAAGAATAATTGTTCCTATAATAAAATTATTTAAATATGATTGAATATTATTTTGACTGTCCTCATTGTTGGGAAAACCAATTAAAAATGATTGACTCAACCATTGAAAAACAAATCTTCATTGAAGACTGTGAAGTTTGCTGTAACCCAATTGAGTTTACCCTTAATATTATAAATAACCACATAGTATCGTTCTCCGCTATACCAATAGGTCAATAATATAATTAAAAATCATATTAAACCAATTTTTATTCAAAAGTCATTGAATGGTTTTGAGTCAAGCTTTATAAATGAAAAAAATAATGGTACAAAACTACTCCACCGTAACGGACTTGTTTGGTACCACTAAACAGAACTCGAAACCTTCCATCACAAAAGGTTTAGAACAACTCACAATCAAATTTGTGTTGAACATTCAAACACCAAGACTTTCAAAAATTTATCATTACAATAGTTACCAAACAAAATTGTATAGAATTATAAAGTTCTTAATAGAAAAAAAGAAGTTGAGTTTAAAAAGAATTTCAGACATCTTATTTGAAAAAGGATATCGAAGTGTAAGAACTAAAAGTGTGTTGAAATCAAACTATATACATTCTATATATAAGAAAGGTAAAGTTAGAGAAGAACGAATTGGTAGAAGTTTTAAGTCTGAGATTACTAATATAATTGTTATACCCAATGAGATATGATTTATTATATTTGAATGAAATAATTAGAAATGGAGTCATCTGATATTATATTTTGGATTTCAGTATTTATAGCATTGTATGGAGGAAACTATTTATTCGATAAAAGGAAAGATAAGAGAAATAAGAATAATTAGTTAACAAGTATCATCCAATTAATCCCTTTATAACTATTCTACCGTACCGGGATTAGATTCCAATATAGTTAGTAACTCTAAAAGTGATCACCAATTTGATTTCAACAAACTAATTTTATCATTCACATTAACAGTTAATGTTGGAGGTTTAATAAATAAACATCACTACAATTTTAAACAACAACATTTGTATTCTTTAATCAAAAAATACAAGGACAATCAACACCTTTCTTACAAACGAATTAGTGAATTACTATTCAAAGATGGATATAGAAGTATTAGAAAAAATAAAGTTCTGAAACCTAATTATGTTTGGTCAATTTATAAAAAGGGTCAACAAAGAGATGAGAGAATTAGTTCATATCTAAGAATATATTCCAATATAAAATTGGTAGTTAAATAAATTTGTAAATTTGTAACATGAAATTATTTATAACAAATCAAAACAGATCAGAAAGAATAGTCCGATTTATTGTATCACTATTTTTATTACCCACCCCATTTGTTCTTGAGTGTACAACTTATACTATGATTTTAGGAATATTGGGGGGAATTTTATTATTTAATTCAGTGGTCGGAACATGTTATATTTATAGAGTCTTAGGAATAAGTACTTGTAGTATCAAAAAATGAAAAATTTAATGGTTGGAAGGATGAATTAAAAGGACCTAAAAGTCGGGTTGAAAACTACTCAACGGTAACTAACTTGTCAGAGAGGGATGAATTGAACAATACCAACAAATCACTTTCATTTACAATTCAGATTTCAGGAATAAATTTAAACTACTATC
>PBCX01000016.1 GCA_002718035.1 Flavobacteriales bacterium | reverse complement strand
TTTGGGTGATTTGACTAAAAAAAACGAACCCATTTTTTTCACCGCTTTTTTCACCGCTTATAATTTTTTAAGATCCTCATAACAGGTTTAGAGGCTAAAAAAATTATTTTAAAAAATAAAATGTTGCGGGATGAAAAAAATTAGATGAAATAAGAGTCCAAATCTGTTAATTTCCTAAAAATTAAGGAAAGTTGTCGGGGTAGCAGGATTATAACCTAAATTAAAGTCCCCCTTCTTTGTTGTTCTGCTTCAATTGCTTCAAACAAGGCTTTAAAGTTTCCTTTACCGAATGACTGCGCCCCTTTTCTTTGAATAATTTCGAAAAATAAGGTTGGTCTATCTTCAACTGGTTTTGTAAAAATTTGCAGTAAATATCCTTCTTCGTCTCGGTCAACTAAAATACTTAAATCACGTAATTTAATTATATCTTCATCAATCTCACCAACTCGATCAAGAACAGTGTCGTAATATGTTTTTGGTACGTGTAAAAATTCAACACCTCTGGCTTGCATTTTTCTTACTGTATCAATAATATCATCAGTTGCAATGGCAATATGTTGACAGCCGGGACCATTATAGAATTCTAAATATTCTTCGATTTGAGATTTTTTTGCACCTTCAGCGGGCTCATTGATTGGAAACTTTATTCTACCATTACCATTTGTCATTACTTTGCTCATTAAAGCAGTAAATTGAGTAGATATATCTTTATCATCGAAAGTAATTAAATTTGCAAAACCCATCACGTCACGATAAAAATCTTCCCATACATTCATTTCATTCCAACCAACATTACCAACCATGTGGTCTATATACTTTAACCCAATTGGCTCTGGATTATATGAAGACTCCCATTTTTCAAATCCAGGTAGAAAAATGCCGTTGTAATTTTTTCTTTCTACAAATACGTGTACAGTGTCACCATAAGTATGAATTCCAGAACGAATAACCAAGCCATTTTCATCCTCAATTTTTTTAGGCTTCATATAAGACTTTGCTCCTCTTTTAGTAGTCTCTTCCCAAGCTTTTTTTGCATCATCAACCCAAAGAGCAATAACCTTAACACCATCACCATGTTTAGTAATATGCTCCTCAAGTTCAGTATTACCAGCCATTGGTGTTGTTAACACTATTCGTATTTTATCTTGAACCAAAACATAAGAAGTTCTAGTTAAATCTCCGGTTTCTAAGCCTGAGTATGCTAGTGATTGAAATCCAAATGCGGTTTTATAAAAATGAGCTGCTTGTTTAGCATTACCCACATAAAACTCCACGTAATCGGTACCTTTTAAAGGTAGAAAATCCTGCGCTTTAGGAAATATTTTTTTCAACTTTTTGCTCATTACTTTATCCAAGATTTATAATATTTCCCATCATCTAAATTCATTGCAGCTTTGGTTAATTTTAGAGGTCTAAAAGTATCAACCATTACAGCTAATTCTTGAGTTTCTTTTTGCCCTATAGATCTTTCCATAGCACCAGGGTGTGGTCCATGTGGAATTCCGGCTGGGTGTAAACTAATGTAACCTTTCTCTACATGGTTTCTACTCATAAAATCACCATCTACATAATATAAAACTTCGTCTGAATCTATATTACTATGGTTATATGGAGCTGGTATTGAATCTGGGTGATAATCATATAATCTAGGGCAGAAAGAACAAACAACAAAAGCATCTGTTTCAAAAGTTTGATGTACAGGTGGAGGTTGGTGTATTCTTCCAGTAATTGGTTCAAAGTCATGAATTGAAAATGCATACGGATAGTTATAACCATCCCAACCCACAACGTCAAAAGGGTGAGATCCGTATATTACGTGATGCACCATCCCCTCTTTTTTTATCATCATTAAAAAATCACCTTTTTCATCTTTTGTAATCAAATCTTTTGGTCTTCTTATGTCTCTTTCACAATACGGAGAGTGTTCTAATAATTGGCCAAAATGATTTCTATATCTCTTAGGGGTATACATAGGATGAAAAGATTCAACAATAAACAATCTATTATCCTTATCATTAAATTCTATTTGATAAATAATTCCTCGTGGAATTAAAAGATAATCACCATATGAAAAATTTAAATTCCCAAGCATTGTTTTTAAAGTTCCAGATCCTTTATGAACAAAAAGTAACTCATCAGCATCAGTATTTTTATAAAAGTTTTTTGTCATTGAGTCACTTGGTGCAGCTAGTGAAATATGACAATCATTATTTATAAGAATAGGTGTTCGGCTTTCTAAATAACTTTTTCCTTTTGGTAAATCGAAACCTTTTAAAAGTCTTGATTTTATATTTTTTTCAACCGCAATTTCAGGTTGCATATTTTCTTTTTTAAGAACTTCTTTAACTTGCGTTGGTCTTTGCGTATGATATACAAGTGATGACATTCCTACAAATCCAATTGTTCCAAATAATTCTTCGTAGCGGTGTTTACCAGATTCTGATTTAAACACAGTGTGTCTTTTATTTGGTATGTCACCTAGTTTATGATAAAAAGGCATAGTTTAATTATTATTTGTAAATATAATTATTATCGAGAGTTTATGTTTCTTTCAGCAATATTTTCTTGTGGTCGAATACTTTTTTTAAATGAAGTCTGTGATGGTCTTTTTCTAGCTTTCCTAATTTTTTTCTGTTCATTTTCAGGAAGTTTATACATTTTTTGACAGTTGTTATTACAACAACCTTCATATTTTTCCTCGCATTTATTACATTGTATAAAAAGTAAATTGCAGTCTATATAATTACAATTTGTATAATCATCGCATGGCCTACCACATTGATCACATGTGCCAATTATATCATTAGAAATTTTTTCTCCCAAGCGATCATCAAACACAAAATTTTTACCAATAAACTTATTTTCTAAATTGTTTTCATTGATTTGCTTAGCATAATCTATGATTCCTCCGTGCAGTTGATTTACATCTTTAAATCCATGATGTTTTAAATAAGCACTTGTTTTTTCGCATCTAATTCCACCAGTACAATAAAGTAAAATTTTATCATCTTTTTTATCCTTTAATTTTTCTTTAATAAGTGGTAATTCTTCTCTAAATGTGTCAACATCAGGCCTTAAGGCTCCTTTAAAATGCCCAATTCTACTCTCATAATGATTTCTGACATCAACTACAGTTGCACCATTATTAATACACTTGTTCCATTCTTTAGCAGACAAGTGTTTTCCAACATTTGTTACATCATATTCATTTTCATTTAAACCATCTGCAACAATTTGTTTTTTTACTTTGATTACTAATTTCAAAAAAGAATTTAGATTTTCTTCTACGGCAATTTTAAATGGCATATCTTCAAATCCTTTTATTGATTTAACTGATCTTATAAACTTATCCCAGATGGGTTTAGGGCACGATAATTGTGCATTAATTCCCTCATGTGCAATGTAAATTCTTCCTTTTACTTTTAGCGTGTCCCATTCGATAAAAAGTTTTTCTCTTAAGGTAATGGGGTCATTAATAATAACATATTTGTAGAACGAGAGAGTTATTCTTTCAAAATTTTCAACAGCTAATTGTTTTTCTAGATCTATTCTTCCAAATTTATTGTGTAAAATTTCAGTTTTTTTCCTCATCTTAAATCCAAAGATAATTAATAGATTATATATTTGTTACAATATTAATATATATGTTGTCACATAAAAAAATTTTAGTAATTGGATCAAACGGTCAAATAGGTACTGTTTTAATAAAAACACTATGTGAAAAATATGGTTATGAAAATGTAATAGGAAGTGACTTAAAACATCCAGATAAACAAATTAAATTTATTTTTGAACTATGCAGCGTTTTGGATAAGGATAAATTAGAACAAATCATTGATAAGTACAAAATAACAGATGTCTACTTGTTAGCTGCATACCTTTCTGCTAAAGGTGAAAAAAATATAAATCAAGCATGGGATTTAAATATAAATGGATTATTAAATATTTTAAATTTTGCTAAAGAAGAAAAAATAAAAAAAATTTTTTGGCCTAGTTCAATTGCTGTATTTGGTCCAACTACTCCTAAAAATGATGTTAAACAGTATGATAAAACAGAACCTGTCACGATTTACGGTGTTAGTAAATTAGCTGGTGAAGCTTTATGTAATTATTACTATAATAAGTTTGACATTGATGTTAGAAGTATTAGATATCCAGGAATAATAGGTTGGAAATCAATGCCCGGTGGTGGAACAACAGATTATGCTGTTGATATATTTCATGAAGCAATAAAAAAAAGTAAGTATTCTTGTTTTTTATCAGAGAATAGAATATTACCAATGATGTATATGGATGATGCAATTAATGCAACAATTAGTATTATGGATTCGCCCTCAGAAAAAATTAAAATAAGAACTTCTTATAATTTATCTTCATTAAGTTTTAGTCCTAAACAAATTGAGTCAGAGATAAAAAAACATATTGAAAATTTTGAGGTTAAATATGAACCTGATGAAAGAGATAATTTAGCGGCAGGCTGGCCTCAGTCAATTAATGATGATTATGCTAGAAAAGATTGGGGATGGAAGCCAAATTATAATTTATCGCATATGGTAAGTGATATTATATTAAATTTGAACAAAAAATATTCAAAAAAAAAAGTTTAAATGCAGTATTTTAAAATATACAATACCTTATCTGGAAAAAAAGAAATTTTTAGATCGATCAATCCTAATATTGTAACAATGTATGTTTGTGGTCCAACTGTGTATGGGGAGCCCCATTTAGGACATGCGCGTCCAGCTTTAACTTTTGATATTTTATTTAGGTATCTTAAACACTTGGGTTATAAAGTGAGATATGTAAGAAACATTACTGATGTTGGTCATTTATTAAACGATGCTGATGAGGGTGGGGATAAGATTGGTGAAAAAGCAAAAGCTTTAAAATTGGAACCTATGGAGGTTGCTAATTTTTATACAAAAAAATATCATGAGTCACTTTACAAGCTAAATATCGAAAATCCAAGTATTGAACCGCTTGCATCAGGCCATATTATTGAACAAATAGAAATGATAAAAAAAATCATAGATAATGGTTTTGGTTATGAAGTTAATGGCTCAGTTTATTTTGATGTCGTAAAATATAATGAGTCAAATGATTATGGAATTCTTTCCAGAAGAAAAATTGAAGATTTGATGGATAGTTCCAGACATCTAGATGGGCAATCTGATAAAAAAAATAAAGTAGATTTTGCCCTATGGAAAAAAGCATCTTCTGAACACATCATGAGATGGCCCTCACCCTGGGGTGATGGTTTTCCAGGATGGCACTTAGAGTGTTCAGCAATGAGTTGTAAATATTTAGGAGAAGAATTTGATATACATGGTGGTGGTATGGATTTGGTTTTTCCACATCATGAAGCAGAAATCGCTCAATGTTGTGCCGCAAACAATAATAAAGGAGCAAAATATTGGATGCACAATAACATGATTACTATTTCTGGTCAAAAAATGGGAAAATCATTGGGTAATTTCATTACACTTGATGAGTTTTTTAACGGTTCACATGATAAACTAGATCAAGCTTATCACCCGATGGTAATTAGGTTTTTTCTTCTTCAAGCTCATTATAGAAGCACAATTGATTTTTCAAATACTGCTCTGCAATCTGCAGAAAAGGGTTTAATAAGACTATTTAATGCTATAAAAATATTAAATAAATTAAAACCAAAAGAAAAATCTACGGTTGACATCTCTCCATTTAGTTCAAAATGTGATTTGGCTATGAACGATGATATGAACACCCCTATAGTTTTATCATATTTATTTGATTTAGTTAAAATAATTAATTCAACTTATGAAGGAAAACAAGATTTGTCAATAAAGGATATCAATGAATTAAAAAAATTATTTGAAAAATATACAGTTTCTATTTTCGGTCTTTGTAATAGTGAGGAGGATAGTGACCCAACAGATGTAGAGGGAATAATGTCTATTATTTTAGAACTTAGACAGAATTCAAAAGAAAAAAAAGATTGGGAAATAGCAGATAAGATTAGAGATAGGCTTAACAACTTAAATATTGAAATTAAAGATACAAAAGATGGTACAAGTTGGAGTTATAAAAAATAGTTTAATTATAATTTTTATTTTTTGTTTTTTTTCTTGTAAAAAAGAAAAAAAATCTGAGAAAACTCAAGTATCTAATGAAGAAGTAATTAAAATAAATGTCCCAAATTTTAATTCAGATTCTGCATACTTTTTTGTGGAAAAACAAGTTTTATTTGGTTCACGTTCACCAAACTCTGATGCCCACAGAAAATGTGGGAATTATTTAATTTCTCTGTTAGAAAGGTATGGAGCAGAGACCTATATTCAAGAGTCAGTAGAAACTAGGTATGATGGTAAAAAATTAATGATGAAAAATATAATTGGCTCTTTTTCTACTGAAAAAAAAGAACGTATATTATTATGTGCCCATTGGGATTCTAGATTTACTGCGGATCATGATACAGTTAGAGTTAAAGAACCAATTTCAGGTGCAAATGATGGCGCTAGTGGTGTTGGTGTTCTTTTAGAAATCGCAAGACAAATTTCATTAAAAGAACCCAATATAGGAATTGATATTGCTTTCTTTGATTTAGAAGACCAGGGTGATGGTGGCTCGGGAAATGCATTAAGTTGGTGTTTAGGTTCACAGTTTTGGTCCAAAACCCCTCACAAAAAAGATTATTATGCAAATTATGGAATTTTATTAGATATGGTTGGTGGGCCTAATGCTGTATTTACGAAAGAAGGGTATTCAGTTGAATATGCAAAAGAAGTTGTAGACAAATGTTGGAATAAGGCAATAGAATCTGGATTTTCTGATTATTTTTCTTTTGAAGTAACTCCAGGAATTATTGATGATCATGTGCCAATTAATGAAATAATTAAGATTCCAACTATTGATATAATAGAATATGACCCATCAACTAAAAGTAATTTTAATAAATTTTGGCACACTCATGGTGATGGGATGAATAATATTTCAAAAGAAACTTTAAACGCTGTTGGTCAAACTGTAATTGAGGTAATATACAGTGAATAGTTTATTTAATATCCCACGGCTTTCGCTCAAGTTTATTTAGCCATGTGTTAGTTTTATATGAAGATTTATCAACATTAGTTAAATCTATATTTTTATCAAATAATAACTGAGGCTCTCTACCCATAAATCCAATTAAGCACTCCCCCTTAATCACAAAGTTGAAATTAGATTTTTTAATCATCTTTTGAAAATGCTTTTCTATTTTCATTGCAAATTGAGGTATCATATTTGGATAGTAAATTAGGTTTGTTTTTTGCCGATTTGTTAAAATTACCTTTGCCTTATCTACATTATAAAGATTGAAGGTTGATACTGTATCTTTTTTAGAAGATAAAACAACAAATTCTATTAATCCAGTTGTTTTAGGTTCTTTGTACATATTCTTTAACCTCCAAGAAAACCTTTGACCGATACCATTATAATCAACATAACCATCGAAAAGATAATGTCTAAATGGTAGAAGAATATGAGATATTATAAAGAAAATTAAAAAAACAGCTACTTTAGAATTGTATTTCTGTCTACTGGCTATACGTGCATTTTTCTTAAAATAGTGTTCTTCTATTTTTTCAGGACTAATAAATAATATTAATGTTGCAATCATAATGAAGGGAAAGAAACCAATTTCTCCTCCAATTAAAATAAAAATAATAAAGTTTGACATGTGAAATATAATTGAAACAGCAATAGCAATTATACGTGTTTTATTAATAAGTAAAAGAGGACCGATTAATAAATCAAATAATAGTCCTGTATATGAAAAAAAAGGAATAATAATTGAGTGTTCATTTATTCCAATTTTTGATAAAATATATGTCATCGGTTGAAGATCAACTAACCAATAAGGGTTTATTTTATTTAATCCAGCAATGAAATAAATAACGACAATAAAATACTTTAATATCAACAAATTAAGATAAGGGACACGAATTTTTTCAAATTTAGAAAAAGGAACTTTATTAAATATTAATAAAAAACATAGAATTGAAATTAGATAGTAGTGATTATTAAAGTAGCCCTGGCAAAGTAGCCATAAATAAGTGAATGAAAAAAAATATAAAACTAAACCAATTCTTGAATATTTATTAGTGATAATTAGCGCTGAGCTGAATAATAAAAGAGCATTTAATCCATAATTCATTAATAAATCATTAAGTGGATTTAATTCGTTAATAAATGGGAATAAAAAAGTTGGCTCAATTATGTTTTTTTGAATAAACCCAGTGATAATCCAATAACTACTTTGTAGTAAAAGTATTCCCCCCAAAACAATCCTGAATATGGATATTGTAACACCAGAAATATCTTTACTTAATTTATTTTGAATAATTTTCAAATCAATATTTAATTAAATTATACAACTAATGTATTGATTTTTATTAAATTTAGTAACTAGCGACATGATAACCCAAGGAACAAAAAAACTATTTTTATTAGATTCATATGCTTTAATATACAGAGCGTATTTTGCATTTATTAAAAATCCTAGAATAAATTCTAAAGGACTTGACACTTCAGCAATTTATGGATATTTAAATAGTTTATTAGAATTAGTAAGAGAAGAAAAGCCTACTCATCTAGCTGCTGTTTTTGATTTAAAAGGTCCAACTTTTAGACATGAAAAATACCCAGCTTATAAAGCAAATAGAGATGCAATGCCAGAGGGTATTTCTGGGGCAATACCATATATAAAGAAATCTTTGGAAGCATTAAATATTCCTCAGGTTTCTTTGGAGGGCTATGAAGCAGATGATATAATTGGAACTTTAAGTAAACATGCTGAAAAGGAGGGATTTCAAACATACATGGTAACACCTGACAAGGATTTTGGTCAGTTAGTTACAAATAATACGTTTATATATAAACCTGGATCTCGATTTAGTGGACCTAAAGTTATGGGAGAAAAAGAAGTTTGTGAAAAATATGGACTAAATAATATAAATCAGTTTATAGATTTTTTAGGTATTATGGGCGATTCCTCAGATAATATTCCAGGTGTTTTTGGTGTTGGTGAGAAGACTGCGCAAAAATTAATTACAGAGTACGGTTCAATAGAAAATGTTTACGCAAATATTGAAGATGTAAAAGGGAAGTTAAAAGAAAAGCTATTAAATGCAAGAGAAGATGCATTCTTATCTAAAGACTTGGTTACAATTTCAATAGATGCTCCCGTAGAATTTTCTATTAGTGAATTTAAATTAACAAAACCTAATTTTAGTGAAATTGAAAATTTGTTTGAATTATTAGAATTCAAACAAATTTTAAATCGAGTGAAAAAAATATTTAATTCTTCTAGTAAAGAAAATCAGATAAAATCAGAAAACATTGGTGTTCAGACAGATCTTTTTTCTCAAATTATCAATAATACACATGAGTCAAGTTCACCGCAATTTTATAAAAAACAAACTATTATAAATAATTTAAATGATATTAATAATTTAAAATCTAAATTATTGAGTCAGAAAGAAGTATCGTTTTATGTAAAAAAAAATAATCAGAATATTCACTCTTTATATTTGTCCTTTGATAGAAATAATGTATTCATAATTCATGAACTGCAACAGCAAATTCCCATGCAAAAAATTCAAGAATTTATAAGAGACTTGTTTGTTTCTAATTTATTAAAATTGTCATACGATTTTAAAAATCAGTGGAGAACAATTGGTTTAAATCTTGATGAATTTGTTCCTCAGAACATGTTTGATATTATGTTAGCCGCATATTTAGCTAATTCTGATGAAAGAAATGAGCAATACATTTTAATTAATAAGATATTAAATATAGACTTATTGAAAGATGAAAACACTCTTGATAAACAAGGAGACAATCATATTTCAAATTTAGTTGTATTAAATTTTAAATTAAGAGAAGAACTAATAAAAATTTTAGATAAGTCCGAGAACATTGATTTGTTAAATCAGCTTGAAATACCCTTAACATCTATATTATTCAAAATGGAGAATCAAGGTTTTAATTTGGATATTAACTCACTACAAAATTTTTCTAAAAAGTTAATAATAGAAGTTGATGAAATAAAGAAAATCATATTTGATATTTCTGGAAAAGAGTTCAATATATCATCACCTAAACAACTTGGAGAAGTTTTATTTTTAGATTTAGGCTTAGAAAAAAATGCAAAAAAAACTAAAACAGGTCAGTTCTCTACATCTGAACAGAATCTTCAAAGACTAAAAAAAAATCATCCCATAATTGATCATGTTTTAAAGTATAGATCGCTTGAAAAATTATACTCAACTTATGTAGAGGCCCTACCTAATTTAGTCAATAATAAAACAAAGAAAATACATACCACTTTTAATCAAGCAGTTGCAGCAACCGGAAGGTTAAGTTCAAAGTCACCAAACCTTCAAAATATCCCAATTAGAACAAAATATGGGCAAGAAATACGAAGAGCTTTTATCCCATCTAATAACCAAATTTTGTTTGCTGCGGATTATTCACAAATTGAGTTACGTTTAATTGCTGAATTTAGTTCAGAGCCAACTATGAAAAAAGCTTTTCTAGAAAATAAAGATATTCATTCAATTACAGCATCAAAGCTATTTAAAGTTCCTTTTGAAGAAGTGACAAGAGAAATGCGATCAAATGCTAAAACAGTTAATTTTGGTATTATATATGGTGTGTCTGCTTTTGGGTTAAGTCAACAAACAAATTTAAATAGAAAAGAATCCGCTGAATTAATTAAAACATATTTTGATCAGTATAAACAATTAAAAGTATATATGAATAATCAAATATCATTTGCTAGAGATCATGGTTATGTTAAAACTATTTTAGGTAGAAAAAGACACCTAAAAGATATTAACTCAAGAAATGCACTATTGAGAAGTCATGCGGAAAGAAATGCTATTAACGCACCAATACAGGGATCTGCTGCTGATTTAATTAAGAAAGCCATGATTGAAATTCACAATGAATTTGATTCTTTAAAAATAAAATCTAAAATGATTTTACAAGTTCATGATGAGCTGATTTTTGATGTTTTACCATCTGAAAAGGATATAGTAAAGATGATAGTTAAAACAAAAATGGAGGGGGTTTATGACACTTCAATACCACTAAGAGTAGAGTTTGGTTTTGGCAAAAATTGGCTAGAAGCTCATTAAACTATCCTTATTTTTTATTTAGGATAGTATAAAGAAATAATAAGGAAGCGATACCAATAAATGTATTTTGACCTAGTCTCCCTATAGCTTTGGAAATATTTCCAACAACATCCCATCCTAAAATTGGCTCTCCTACAATTAATTGAATTGTAATTCCAAAACAAAGAAAAGCAAATGCAAGGGGTGTTACTTCATTAATAATTTCTTTAAATTTTATTAATATATTTTTCATAGAGTTATGTTTAACTTAAAAACCCGCCTTTTACGGCGGGTTTATTAAGTAATAATCAAAATTATTTTTTGATTAATGACAGAACAACAATTAGTGTTACTAGTCCTGCAAAACCACCGTTAGCGAAATCGGTAACAAATCCTTGGATATTACCAATTACATCCATACCAGCGCCCATTGCATCTCCTAATAAAACTTGAGCTATTATTCCTAGCCCTAAAAGCGACATAAATAATCCGGCAAGGCCAGAAATAAAGTCGCCAAATGATTTAAATACTGAATTCATAGCATTCGTTTTTTTGGTTAAACATTTCAAATTTATATAGTAATGATCTATTTTTCTAAATTATCTAAAATTTAAGTTCATTTTTAAAATTTTTTATTTTTATCTAATATATTTTTTTTTTCATGTTAAAACCTCTGTTAATTATTAGCTTATAAATAATTATTTGTCTTATTTATCAACAACAAAACGTGAATTAAAAAAAAGGTTTATAAGTAATTGTAAATCAACGTTTTAATTAAATTTTTTTATAAAAAAAAGAAAAAAATGTGGTGAAGTTTCAGAAATATTATTTTTCGTTAAATATTAGACCAATTAACTATTAATTTCAACAAATTTTTTAATATCAGTTGATGAGCCAAATAAAATAAGTATATCATCTTTATTTATAATTGTGTCTGCAGAGGGAATACCGAAGATGTTATGATTAATTTCATTATTTGAGTCGATTGTTCCTCTCAAAATTGTTATTAAGTTTAGTCCGAAATCTTCACGTAATTTTATTTCACCAAGTTTTTCTCCGCATAATTTTTCAGGCGATTTTATTTCAGCAATCAAAAAATTATCAGGAAGTTCGAGGCTAAAAACTATATTTGGGTTTAATAAACTATTTGTAATATTTTTTCCAATTTCATCTTCAGGAGATAAAATTTCACTTATGCCAAGTTTTTTAAGAATTAATCTTTCATTTTCGCCCATTACTCTACCAATTATTCTTTTTATAGATAACTCAGTAAGAATATTAGCACACAAAATCATTGATTTAAAGTCTTCGCCAATTGCAATTATTACAGCGTCCATTTCCTCTATATTTTGATTAAGTAGAGCTTGTTTGTCTGTTGCATCTAATGATACAGCGTATGAAACATATTCTTTAATGTGCTCTACTTTATCTATGTCTTTATCAATTGCAATAACTTCTGCCCCCTTTTTAGAAAGGGTTTTAGCAATGGTCATTCCAAACTGTCCAAGCCCTATAATAGCAAATTTATTTTTCATATTTATTAGATTTATTTCAATTTATTAAAAGATTTTGATAAATCGTTTATTAGATCCTCATGATTCTCTATTCCAACACTAATTCTGATGAGTGAATCTGTAATATTATTTTTTTCCTTTAGATCATCAGATAAACTTGCATGTGTCATTGATGAAGGGTGGGAGATGAGAGATTCAACACCCCCTAAAGATTCAGCTAATGTAAATAATTTGAGATTGGACAGAAATTTTTTAGCTAGGGAAAGAGAGTTCTTCTTTAGTTTGAATGATATCATTCCACCAAAGTCACGCATTTGTTTTTTTGCAATTTTGTGATTTGGATGCGATTTTAAACCTGGCCAAAAGACCTTTTCTATCATTTTATGATTGGTTAGAAATTCAGCAATTTTTTTTGCGTTGTAACAATGTCTTTCCATTCTTATGTGTAAAGTTTTGATTCCTCTTAGAGTTAAAAAACAGTCCATTGGACCAGGAATTGCACCACAACTTTTTTGTATTAAATATAGTTCATCTGCAATCTTTTTTTTATTTGTTACAGCGGAACCAAGTACTACGTCGGAGTGCCCTCCTAAATATTTTGTTGCAGAATGCGTGACTATGTCCGCCCCATAGTCAATTGGATTTTGAAGAAATGGACTAGCAAAAGTATTATCAACAACAGTTAATATTTTTTTCTTTTTTGTAAAATCAGTAACCATCTTAATGTCAATGATATTCATCATTGGATTGGATGGGGTTTCTATCCATATCATTTTAGTTCTTTTATTGTGTAATTTTTCTAGTTCAACAGTAGATTGTAAGTCAGAAAAAATGAATTTGTACTGCTGTTTTGCATAAATTTGGTTAAATAATCTAAATGTTCCACCATAAATATCGTTAGAGCAAATTATCTCATCCCCAGGCCTCAGTAATCTTAATATTCCATCAATTGCAGCCATACCGCTTCCAAAGCAAAATCCATATCTTGCATTTTCAATACTACTTATATTTTTTTCTAGTGCTTTCCTTGTCGGGTTTGCGCTTCTAGAGTACTCATATCCTAAATTTTTACCTGGACTTTTTTGAACGTAAGTAGATGTTTGAAAAATTGGTGTAATAACAGATCCGGTTGGCTTTTGATCACCCCCAAGACCAGAGTGAATTATTTTAGTACTTAACTTCATAAGAACAAATTTAGTTGAAATTAACTAATTTATGTCAATAATTAATTATTTGATAAAGATGATTTACCATAATTTCGCCATCATTTTTTTAACAAAATTCACTTTTTGTATATTGCATTCAAAATTTATTTTATGATTTATTCAATGACAGGTTATTCGCTAAATTCATCTCAAATAGCCAAGGATTTAGTATTTATTGAAGTTAGGTGTTTAAACAGTAAATATTTTGATTTTTCGTTTAAGGCGCCTGATATTTTTTTTCAAATAGAAAATGATGTAAAAAAAATTGTAAAAAAGAAACTAAAAAGAGGTAAGATTGAAATCAGGTTAAAAAAGAATGTTTTCAAAGCGAATAATCACGAAATTATTAATGATATTAATTATAAAATGAATATTTTAAAAAGCATTTCACCAGATACATCTAGGGACAAGTTAATGCATTTATCGCTTCTTACACCAAAGTTAAATCAAATTAAATTTAATAAAGTTTCAGAGATTTATAAAAAAAAGTTGTTTTTACTTATCAATAAATCATTAGAAGACATAGTACACTTTAGAAAAAAAGAAGGTTCCTCATTACAAAAAGAGATATTTAAATATTTAAAACAAATTTCTGTACAACTAAATAAAATTAAAAAAAGAGATAAAAAAAGAATACACCAAAAAAAAAAGAAATTAAAAAATAACTTAAACGAATTGATTAAAAATCCTGATAAAAAAAGATTAGAGGAAGAGGTTATCTATTACATAGAAAAATTAGATATTGAGGAAGAAATCGTTAGATTAAATCATCAGATTAATTACTTTCATGAAATTGTTAAAAATGATCATGAAATTGGAAAAACAATTAATTTTCTGGTTCAAGAAATGAATAGAGAAGTTAATACGATAGGTTCAAAATCTAATGATTTTGAATTACAAAAATGTGTTGTTGTAATTAAAGAAAACTTAGAGAAAATTAAAGAGCAAATTCAAAATGTACTTTAAAAAAGGAAAAGTAATAATTATTTCTGCGCCTAGTGGATCTGGAAAAACAACAATAGCCAGATATTTATTAAAACAAAAATTTAATTTAAAATTTTCTATATCAGCCTGTACTAGAGAAAAAAGAAAAAACGAAATACATGGTGTAGACTACTTCTTTTTAAAGACAGATGACTTTAAAAGAAATATTAAAGAAAATAATTTTTTAGAGTGGGAAGAGGTTTATCTTAATTCTTTTTATGGTACACTTAAAAAAGATGTTGAGTATAATTTGAAATTAGGTTATAATATTTTATTTGATATTGATGTAAAAGGTGCAATGTCTTTAAAAAAACATTTTGGTAAAGATTCATGTTCTATTTATATAGATGCTCCGATAAATATTATTGAACAACGTTTAAGTGAACGAAATACAGAAACTAATAAAGATCTTATATTAAGATTAGAAAAAATAAAGCAAGAGAGTTTAAGTAAAATAAATTTTGATGTTATTATTGAAAATTTAGATTTGCATGAAGCAAAAGAAAAAGCAAAAAAATGTGTGGAAAATTTTTTAAAAAAATAAAATGAATATAGGTTTGTTTTTTGGCACTTTTAACCCCGTTCACTTAGGTCATATTAAAATTATTTCTAATATATTACAGCAAAAATTATTTGATCAAATATGGATTATTTTATCTCCAAGGAGTCCTCATAAAAAATATAATTTAATAGATAAAAATGATAGATATCATATGCTTGAAATTGCATTTGCAAATTATAAAAAAGTTATTGTTAGTGATGTTGAGTTTTCTTTAAATGAGCCCAATTATACAGCAATAACTTTAGATTATTTAAAAAAAAAATATTCAAAAAATAATTTTTCAATAATTATGGGCTCAGATAGTTATTTAACTGTAGGATCTTGGTTACGTGCTAAAGATGTGTTTAAAAATAAAATTTATGTTTACCCTAGAAAAGATTATATTATTAAAAAAATAGAAGGGGATACAACAATTTTAGATTTGGATGAAATGGAAATTTCATCTACTTTAATTAGAAATAAATTTAAAAAAGAAGTTAAAGATGTGGTTCAATATTTGAATCATGATGTGTTTAAATATATAAATAGAAAAAATTTATATTAGCATTTGGCACGATTTTTGTATAATTTAAGACAGATAGTATTGGGGTGTGAAAGCAGAATACAAAAAAAATTAGGTGCTACTATGTTTTTGTATTCTGCTTTCCTATTTAATACTTTTAATAATTGATTCAAAAATTAATTTCCCATCGAGGTTATTTAAATTTTGATCACAAGCTCTTTCAGGATGAGGCATCATTCCAAAAATATTTCTTTCCTTGTTGCAAATACCAGCAATATTTTTTAAAGATCCATTTGGGTTATGTTCCGTATTTACATCCCCATTTTCATTACAATATTTAAATATTATTTGTTTATTTGTAGTAATAGATCCTATTGTACTAGGATCTGCGTAAAACCTTCCTTCAGCATGCGCAATAGGAATTTGAAGTGTTTTTTTTGAGTTAATATGATTAGTTAGTAAACAAGAGTTACTAGTTTTTACATATAAATTTTTACATATAAATTTTTGGTTTATATTTCTCAATAATGTACCAGGCAAAAGTTTGGATTCACATAAAATTTGAAATCCGTTACATATACCCAAAACATATCCTCCATTTTCTGCATGTTCAATTACTGATTTCATAATTGGAGAAAATTTAGCAATTGCTCCAGACCTAAGATAATCCCCATAAGAAAAACCACCAGGCAGTACAATAAAGTCACAATTTTTTAAATTATTTTCTTTATGCCATAAATATTCTACTCTTTGATCTAGTGTTTTTTTTAAAGTGTAAAACATATCTTGATCACAATTCGAACCAGGAAAAACTACAACACCAAATTTCATTTTTTTATAATTTAAATTACTATGAAGTTAAAATAGATTTTTAGTAAAACAACTTTTTACTTGTACATATTTATAAAAAACTTATTTTTGTTTTATAAAAAATTAACTACATGACTGAATTTTTCAATACGGTTGCTAATATTTTTGAAAAATCATTTGAAATATTACCTATCTTAGGAAACTATGCAAATTATTTTTTTATTTTTTTGGCTTGCGTTGCATTTATTATTTCTGCAAAAAAGTTTATTTAACTATTAAGTCTAAGCCTATATCTTTTCTAAAGTACATTCCTTCAAAATAAATTTTGTCCACTTTCTTATATGCCTTATTTATACTTTCTTCTAACTTTTCACCATAGCTACTAACTGCTAAAACTCTTCCACCGTTTGTCGTAATTTTATCTTTATTAATTTTAGTTCCTGCATGAAATAACAAGTCAGTTTCGGTAAAAGAATCTAAGCCACTTATTTGATAGCCAGTTTTATATTTTTCAGGATAACCGTTTGATGTTAAAATCACACTTGTACAATAACTTTTTTTTATTTTTAAATCACATGATTTAAACTCATTTGTGTTGATTTTTTTTAAAATTTCAACTAAATCAGATTCAATTCTTGGTAAAACTACTTGTGTTTCAGGGTCACCTAAACGAACGTTATATTCAATTACTTTAGGGGTTCCTTTTACATCTATTAATCCAAAAAAAATAAAACCTGTATAGTTTATGTTTTCTTTTTTAAAACCTTCAATTGTTGGTTTTATAATCGTTTTTTCAATTTTATTTATATATTCTGAATTTACAAAAGGTACCGGTGAAACTGCCCCCATACCCCCTGTATTTAATCCTTTATCACCCTCACCAATTCTTTTATAATCCTTAGCACAGGGAAGTAATTTATAATCTAATCCGTTTGTTAATATAAATACTGAAAGCTCAACTCCTGACATAAACTCTTCAATCAAAATTTGCTCACTTGCTTTACCAAATTTTTTTCTTTCAAGCATATTTTTTATTTCACTTTTGGCTTCTGTAATTGTGTCTAAGATAACTACTCCTTTTCCCCCTGCAAGTCCATCAGCTTTAATAACATATGGGGGCTCCATTGACTCTAAATAACTGAATGCTTCTTTTAATTCGTGTTGTTGAAAAGATTTGTACTTTGCAGTCGGAATATGATTTCTTTGCATGAATGCTTTGGCAAATTTTTTACTACCCTCTAATAAACTGGCTTCTTTTGAAGGCGCAATGATCACCAAATCACTAAATTTTGGTTTTAAATAGTCATAAATTCCTTTTACAATTATGTTTTCAGGACCAACTATTAAAATATCAATTTTTTTCATTCTAATAAATACTTCTATTTCTTCAAAATTAGTAGTATTTAAATTTATGTTTTCTCCAATTAAGGATGTGCCAGTATTTCCAGGAGCAATAAATAACTTTTTTAAATCTTTACTTTTTGAAATTTTCCACGCAATTGCATGTTCCCTTCCACCCGAACCTAACAATAAAATATTCATGATATAGTATTTATATTATTTCTAAGTTATGATATACCTCTTTTACATCATCATCATCATCAAATTTCTCTATCATTTTAAAGATGGTTTTGGCGCTTTCATCTTTAACTTTTTTCAAGTTTAGCGCTATTCTTTCTACCTTGGAACTTTTCGGCGTGATGCTTAAATCTTCAAGTTTTTTTTGCATCAAACCAAAATCTTCAAAATTAGTTGTAATAATATAAGAATCTTGCAAATTATGAAACTCCTCTAACCCACCATCAATTAAGTCCATTTCTAATTCTTCTTTTGAAATATTTCCAATATTTTCATCAATTTCAAAAACACCTATTCTATTAAATAAAAATTCTAAGGATCCATTTTTCCCTAATTCTCCATCATATTTATTAAATATTGCCCTAATATTGGCAACAGTTCTATTGATATTATCTGTTGTGCATTCAATAAAAAAAGCCACTCCATAAGGGCCATATCCCTCATAGTTAACTTCTGCATAAGATTCGGAGTCGCTTAAGGCTGCTTTTTTTATTGCTCTTTCAATAGTGTCTTTAGGCATATTCGCCCCTTTTGCATTTTGAATCGCAGTTTTTAATCTGGGATTTGAGTTAATGTCATCACCACTTTCTTTAACGGCAACATGTATTTCTTTAATACATCTAGTAAATAATTTACCTCTTTTTTTGTCCTGTGCCCCTTTTCTATGTTTTATATTTGCCCACTTACTATGGCCTGCCATAATTTAGTCTTCTCTTTGTGATTGTGGAGTATAGTCTTTTTTAATTTCCTCTTCTTTATTTTCTGTTCTTTGACTTTGAGGAATATATTCTAGATCACTGTTGGATGAATTTAAATTTTTTGCTTTAGTTTTAATGACTTTTACTTTCTTAGTTTTTGTTTTATTATTTTCTACTTTTTTCTCTTCATCTCCTCTTCCCATTAATATCAAAATTCCAAGTACAATAATTACTAAAATAGCAATTCTTCTACCGTTAGAACTTGTTTCTATTTCTGGCTCAACAATCGGCTTAGCTTTTCTTATTGTTTTCTTTTTTTGTGTAGATGTTTTTCTTTTAGTTGCCATTTTATTTTTTTTTGTGATTAGTTTTCAAATATAATAAATTAAATTATTCATTTAATTTCAGCACAGCTAAAAAAGCAGATTGTGGTATTTCAACATTTCCAAGTTGTTTCATTTTTTTCTTTCCCTTTTTTTGTTTCTCTAACAATTTTCTTTTTCTTGTTATATCACCACCATAACATTTTGCAGTAACATCTTTTCTTAAAGCTTTGACTGTTTCTCTTGCAATTATCTTAGAGCCAATAGCGCCTTGTATTGCGATGTCAAATTGTTGCCTTGGAATAAGACTTTTTAATTTGACACACATTTTTTTCCCAATATTATAAGCATTGTCTCGGTAAATTAGTGAGGATAGTGCATCGACTTGCTCACCATTCAATAAAATATCAACTTTTGTTAAGTTGGTACATTGCATGTTTAGCGGTTGATAGTCAAAAGAAGCATATCCTTTGGAGATGCTTTTTAGTCTATCATAAAAATCAAATACAATTTCAGAAAGAGGCATTTCTAATGTAATTTCAACTCTATCAGTTGTTATATAAACTTGATTTTTTAATATTCCTCTTTTTTCAATACACAGATTCATAATAGGCCCAATAAATTTGCTATCCGTAATTATTTGAGCTTTTATAAATGGTTCTTCTACTCTATCTAAATGATTAGCCTCTGGTAAGTCAGAGGGGTTATTAATAAGTATGGTTTCTTTTTTTTTCGTATATGCATAATAAGAAACATTAGGAACCGTGGTAATTACATTCATATTAAACTCTCTATCTAAACGTTCTTGAATAATTTCCATATGTAACATACCTAAAAACCCGCATCTAAAACCAAAACCAAGCGCCATTGAAGATTCAGGTTCAAAAGTTAAAGAAGCATCATTTAATTTTAATTTTTCCATTGAGCTTCTAAGTTCCTCATAATCATCCGTATCTACAGGATAAATACCAGCAAAAACCATGGGCTTTACGTTTTCAAAACCTTCAATTGGCTTTTCACAGGAATCATCAACAGTAGTAATAGTATCACCAACTTTCACTTCATTAGCATCTTTTATTCCAGAAATAATATAACCAACGTTTCCAGAGCTAATTGATGCACATTTTTCTTGTTTAAATTTTAATATACCTACTTCCTCTGCAATGTATGTTTTATCAGTTGCAAAAAATTTAACTTTATCCCCTTTATTAATTTTTCCATTAACAACTTTAAAATAGGCCTCAATACCTCTAAATGGATTAAAAACAGAATCAAAAATCAATGCTTGAAGTGGTTTGCTTTCACATCCACTTGGATGTGGAATGTTTTTAATTATCGAATCAATAAGTTTTTCAATTCCAAGGCCAGTTTTACCAGATGTCCAAATTATATCATCTTTCATACATCCAAGTAGATCAATTATTTGATCTGACACCTCTTCTGGGTTAGCGCTATCAAGATCTACTTTGTTGAGAACTGGAATGATTTCTAAGTCGTTTTCTAGAGCTAAGTAAAGGTTTGAAATGGTTTGAGCTTGAATTCCTTGAGCGGCATCAACTACTAAGAGGGCTCCTTCACAAGCAGCTATTGATCTAGAAACTTCATAAGAAAAATCTACGTGACCTGGTGTGTCAATTAAATTTAGGCAGTATTCTTTTTCATTATATAAAGTGTTCATTTGAATTGCATGGCTTTTAATTGTAATTCCACGTTCTCTTTCCAAATCCATATTATCAAGAAGCTGATTTTGTAAATTTTTTTTTTCAATAGTTTTTGTGTATTCTAAAAGTCTGTCGGCAAGAGTACTTTTACCGTGGTCTATATGAGCTATAATACAGAAGTTTCTAATATAATTTTGTTTTTTTGACATAATTATTAATTATCATTACAAATTTAATTCTTTAATTCTATATTTTCTCTTATGAAAATAAATATTTATGTCAATATAACTATATTTGTTAATAGATTTAATTTATTAATATAGCGTAGATGAGTTTTTTTTGTAAGGCAGTATTTTTATTTATAATATTTTTTTCTAAATTTTCTTTTGGTCAAATTGTTGCGTCTGATGACATTTATTTATGCGCACCAACTGAGGTTGTGTTGGAAGCAACCGCTGATGGTACCGATGGAACAAATACAGGTATTTCAAGTGATGATATATTCGGAGGTGTTATTAATATTGGTTTTAATTTCGAATTTTATGGCAACACATATAATCAATGTGTAATTTCTTCTAATAATTATTTATCATTTGAAATCGGTAACGCTAACGGTTATTCAGGTTGGAATATTGGTGCGGCGGTTCCAAATAATTTTGATGCACCTTTAAATGCGATTTTGTGTCCATGGCAAGATATCAATCCTGGAATAGGGGGAAATATACAATATAGTCTTTCAGGAGTTGCGCCCAATAGAGTATTTACAGTTACTTTTTGTGCAATTCCAATGTTTTCATGTACGGACATATGTTACACTAGTCAAATTAAATTATTTGAAACGACTAATGTTATTGAAACTCACATCTCTGAGAAACCATTATGTGCAACTTGGAATGGTGGTGCAGCTATTCATGCTCTTCATAATAACAATGGTACTATTGCAAATGTTGTTACTGGTCCAGATGGTGTAATAAGAAATTTTCCAAATCAGTGGACTGCTCTGGAAGATGGATATAGATTTACTCCTAATGGTAATAATGACTATATAATTGATCAAATTGAATATCAGCCTGTTATAACTGGAAATACAGTAACCTGGTTAGATATTGATGGTAACATCATTGGCTCTGGAAATACTGTGACAGTTAATCCTACTGAAAGTACTACTTATTTTGCTCAAGCACAATTATGTGAAGGTGGTGGATGTGCTGGATTCGGGGGAGGAACTGTTGAGGATGGAGTAAATATAATTTTTGAAAACATATCAGTTAACTATGAGTCAATTCCCGCGTCATGTAGTTGGGAATCTGAGCCAGATGGGCAAATTATTTCAAATCCTACTGGGACTGGACCATTTGACTTTTTTTGGACTAATGATGCAGGAATTTTAGTTCAAGAAACTCTTTCACAAAACTCAGATACATTAGAAAATATTCCCCCTGGGACATATTATCTTAATGTATCAACTCCCCAAGGCTGTTTAGATGAAGCAATAGTTGTAGTAGAAATGGATGGCATTATGCCTGAAGAAGCAGATGCCGGTGCTGATTCAGTAATATGTTCAAATTCTACTAACTTAAGTGCAACCAACCCTGTGACAATTGATAATTTTGGCGAATGGGAGCTGGTTTCAGGCAGTGGAGTTATTAATGATATTAATAATCCAAATTCAATAGTTTCAAATCTTTCAATAGGCGAAAACATTTTTCAATGGAACGTGATTAATGAGTGTGGAGTTAATTCGGATCAAATTACCATTACTGTTTTAGATGGAAATCCTGTCATTACTGAGCTGTTAAACCCTACCCCGTGTTCGTTTACAACTAGTTTTAGTGCTAGTTTAGAAGGAGATGTAATCATTTGGTCAGGAACAGGTCCTGGTAATATTAATTTTTCTTCACCAAATGAGTTATCAACTAATGTTACCGTTGATCAGTACGGAACATATAATTTTTCTGTTACAGGTTGTTCAGGTAGTGAAAACTTTTCTGTAGAATTCCTAACTGCTTCTCCAGAAATTTTGGATTTAGATCCTATATATTGCGATTTACAAACAAATTTACAACTATCACAAAATAATTTAGAATTGTTTGATTTAGGAAGTTCAATAGGTTGGACAGTTTTTTCAAGCCCCAATTCATCAACAGTATTGTTTGATTCGCCAAATAATTTCAATACTAACGTATTAGTTGATCAATATGGAACATATCAATTTATGTTTGAAACTTGTAATTCATCTGATATTGTAACTGTGGAATTTTTAACTGCATCTCCAGAAATTCAAGAACTAGAAACTGTTTATTGTGACTTTCAAGCAAATTTAGAGTTAACTCAAAATAATTTAGATTTAATTAATATTGAAAATAGTAATGGTTGGTCACTTTTTTCTAGCCCCTCTGGCTCATCTGTTTACTTGGAAACACCTGACAATTCAAGTACTAATGTAATTGTTGATCAATACGGAACTTATCAATTTATGTTTGAGACTTGTAATTCATCTGATCTAGTTTCGGTTGTTTTTTCACCCGACGAACCTTTTATCATTGCACCTTCGCATCTGGATTGCAGTTTAAATGCAGATTTAATTGTTTATACTGAGGCCGAGAGTGGTGGACCATGGACTCAAATCGATGGCCCTTACGATGCAAGCTTTTCTGATTTATGGTCACCTCAGACTGAAGTGACAGTTCCAAATTATGGGATTTATACATTTCAGTATTCTGCTTGTGACATTGAACAAACTGTTAGTGTGGGTTTTTCTTGTGAATTAATTTTACCAAATATTTTTACTCCTAATGGTGACGGAATTAATGATCAGTTTATAGTTGAGGGCTTGACTACAGATGTATATTCAAATTCTTTATTAACCATTTTTAACAGGTGGGGGTCCGTTGTTTATGTAAAATCTAATTATGGCTTAGATTCTGGTGAAAATTGGTGGGATGGTGAGGTTATTTTTGATAGTTACATAAGAGATTATTCGGAAAATCAGGAAAGTACTTATATTGAAGATGGAATTTATTATTATGTTTTGGATGTATATAATGAAGCTCATAAGCAAAAGGAAGTTTATACAGGCTATGTCACAATTTTAAAAGACTGACACTTCTATCAATTTGTTTTGAAATCATGTCAAATTCAATATTTACAAATTCATTTAATTGCAAATATTTAAATGTAGTTTCATTAAATGTATGGGGAATAATATAAACTTCAAAAGAGGGGCCTTTGTCCTCTATTTTAGCAAGGGTTAAACTAACACCATTAATACAAATTGATCCTTTTTGAAAAACTAATCTCATGAATTTTTTCGGGTATTTAAACTTGAAATAAATATTACCATCTTCTTTATTAATATGAGTACATTTGGCTGAGCAATCAACGTGACCTTGAACAAAATGCCCACTATTACGATCATTTACTTTTAAACTTCTTTCTAAATTTATTTTATCACCGATTTTCAATTTACCTAAGTTAGTTTTATCTAAAGTTTCTTTAACACAATTAACTCTGTAAGTTTCATTATGTATGTGAGTTACGGTTAAACAAACACCATTGTGAGCAACACTTTCTCCAATTGAGAGCTCGTTTCGAAAATTTGATTTTATGTCAATGTTAAAATTATTAATATTGTTTTCAACGTTAATAATTTCTCCAATTGATTCTACAATTCCTGAGAACATTTAATTAGCCTTCTTTTATTAATAATAAATAATTACTTTAGGGTTTAAATTTACTAATAAGATTATGATTAAAATACATTTGTTGGATAAAAAAAATAATTTAAAAATAAAAAATGATGAAGAGTATATTTGTTTACCTAAATCATTGCAAGAAATAAGAGAAGAGGCAATAAAAACCTACAATTGGCTTCAATTTATTGAAGAGAAAAATAAAATTACTAATAATAAAAAAATAGGTGAGAAATACTCGCTTGTCATTAAAATAATTGATGAAACTTCTAATGAAAAAAATGTTTCAGTTTTCTTAGAGAGTATTCATTTAATGAACTATAAATTTGATAAGTATAAAAAATTAAAAAAGCATAGATTTAAATTCTTATTTAAAAAGAATAAATATTTTAAAAAAGAAATAATCGAAGGTGTTTTTTTAGCAAGAGATTTGGTAAATGAGCCATTGTCATTTTTAACTGCAGTTCAGTTATCAAAAGAAATAAAAAAATTTTCAAAAATCTCATCATATAAATTGAAAGTTTTTAATCAAAAAAAGATGGAGTCTCTTTCAATGGGAGGGGTTTTAAGCGTTAATAAAGGATCGATAAACCCCCCAACATTCAATATAATTAGTTATTTGCCAAAAAAAACTAACATGAAGCCAATTGTACTAGTTGGTAAGGGAGTTATGTATGATACGGGTGGTCTAAGTTTAAAACCAACTCCAAACTCTATGGATTTAATGAAAAGTGACATGGGTGGTGCTGCAACTGTTATAGGTACTATATATGCAGTTTCTAAAATGAAGTTGAATATAAATATAATTGGTTTAATCCCCGCTGTTGAAAATAGACCAGGTGGTAATGCATATGTTCCAGGTGATATTGTAACTATGATGAATAAAAGTACAGTTGAAGTTTTAAATACTGATGCAGAGGGCAGAATGATCCTTGCCGATGCTTTACATTATGCTAAAAAATATAACCCCAAATTAGTAATCGATGTAGCAACATTAACTGGTTCTGCAGTTAGAGCAGTTGGTAAATATGGGATTGTTGCTATGGGTAATGCCGATAAAAAAACAAAAGACTTATTTGAGAAATGTGGTAATCAAACATCTGAAAGAGTTGCTTTTCAGCCTTTCTGGAATGATTATGCTAAAGAATTAGATTCAGATATTGCAGATTTAAAAAACATTGGCTCTCCAGAGGCAGGTCACATTACTGCAGGAAAGTTTTTAGAGCATTTCACTAAAGAAAATGGAAAAAGCTCTTATCCGTGGGTGCATTTAGACATTGCTGGTTCTGCATTTCTCAAAACAGAATTTTTTCTACACCCCAAAGGTGGAACAGGTGCGGGAGTGAGATTATTAACCGAAATTTTAAGTAGTATAGCTAATGATAGAACGGTTATTTAAAGTTGGCATAACCACTGGGGATATTAACGGTGTTGGTTTACAATTGATTATTCGCTATACTAATGATATATTAAAGTCAAATAAAGAAATAGTTCCAATTGTTTTTTCCTCTATTTCTGTATGGAATTTTTATTTAAGTTTTTTAACAATAAAAAATTTACGGTACAATGTAATTAATAAAATATGTGATGCTAAAAAGGGTATTATTAATATTTTTGACTGTATCCAATCTGATTTAGTTGTGCGGCCAGGACTAATTACAAAAGATGCTGGTATAGGGGCTGGAGAGTCGTTAAGTCACGGTACCAAACACCTAATTCAAAAAAAAATAGATGCACTTGTTACAATGCCAGTTAATAAGTCAAATATTTTTTTTAAAAATAAAGAATATTTTGTTGGACATACTGAGTATTTAAGAGATAAAACGAGATCAAAAGAAACATTAATGTTATTAATTAATAATAATTTAAAAATAGCAACATCAACTAATCATATTCCAATATCTCAAGTCTCATCAGTAATTAGTAAAAAACTACTGATATCTAAATTAGAAATTTTAATAAATTCATTAAAAAAAGATTTTTTAATACAAGACCCTAGAGTTGCTGTATTGGGTTTGAATCCTCATAATGGAGATTCAGGATTAGTGGGTAGAGAGGAAATTGAAATAATTACTCCGGTGGTTAAATATCTTTGTAACAAAGGATTTGATTTAAATGGACCCTTTTCAGCTGATGCTTTTTTTGGCAAAAAAAATTATAGTAAATATGATGCTATTTTATCTATGTATCACGATCAAGGATTAATTCCATATAAAATGACATCTTTTAACAAAGGTGTTAATTTTACTGCAGGAATGGATTATATTAGAACTTCACCTGATCATGGTCCTGCTTATGACATTGTTGGAACTAATAAAATAAACTCTAAGTCTTTTATTAACTCAATACTTTTAGCAAAAAAAATTTATAAATCAAGATTAGTGTGAAAATATATAAAAATACTATATTTGCTATCCTATTTTAAAATTTATGTATGGGAAGATCAAAATTTGAAATAAACCTTCCTGTTTTTTTTGAAAAAAAAACAATAGCAAATTTTAATTTGGATAAAAAGTTCTTTGAATTTTCTGAATACTTTTTAATAGATGATTACTATGTTAATGTTAATATAGTTGTAATGAAAAAAAACTCTTTTTGGCAGTTAGATGCGGATTTATATGGGACTATTAATACAAAATGTGATAGATGTAGTGATTTTTTAAAGTTAAATGTTAAGGGTAAAGATCGTTATTTTGTAAAAATAAAAGATGAAAATTTTGTTAATACAAATAACGTTGTTTTTATTTCTCACATGTCTGATGTTTTGATTCTTGATGACATTTTAAGAGAGCTTCTTTTTTTTATTATTCCTAAAAGAAGAGTCCATCGTGAAGATGATTGTAACATAGATGTCATAGAAAAACTAAATTCATTAAATAAAAGTAACAGTAATAATAGAATATTACTACCAGAAAGTTTTAAAGAAAAATTTAAATAATTAAATATGGCACATCCTAAAAGAAGAGTATCAAAAACTCGAAAAAATAAAAGAAGAACTCATTATAAATCTTCCCCTGAAGTTGTTGCAATTTGCAAGGAGACTGGTGAAGCTCATGTTTACCATAGGGCATATAAACATGAGGGTAAGATGTATTATAAAGGAAAATTATTCTCAGAATAATTTTTTAAAAACGACTTTAATTATAACTTTATTGACATAAATGTTAAAATTAATTTATGTCTATAAACAAGTTGAACTGTGCAATTACGTCAGTTGCTGGTTGGGTTCCAGAAAATAAATTAACAAATAAAGATCTTACAAAATTAGTTGATACTTCTGATGAATGGATTACTACTAGGACAGGTATCAAAGAAAGAAGAATTTTAAGAGATCGTGATAAGGCGACAGCTTATATGTCATCAAAAGCCATCAGGAGATTATTATTAAAATCTAAAACAAAACCTGAAGAAATTGATTTAATTATATGCGCAACAGTTACGCCTGATATGCTTTTTCCATCCACTGCTTCTATAATAATTGAAGAAGTTGGCGCCCAAAATGCTTTTGGTTTTGATCTTTCTGCAGCATGTTCTGGCTTTTTATTTGCACTTAAAACAGGGGCATCTTATATAGAAAGTGGTTCGTGTAAAAAAGTTATTGTTGTGGGATCTGATAAAATGTCCTCAATTGTAGATTATTCAGACCGTAAGACATGTGTTATATTTGGAGATGGGGCAGGAGCTGTTCTTTTAGAACCCATAAAAGAAAAGTTCGGAATTATAGACTCAATTTTAAAAGTTGATGGTTCGGGAAAGGAGTATTTAAAACAAATTGCAGGAGGCTCTCTCAAACCAGCTTCTAAAGAAACAGTGAGCAGTAAAGAGCATTATATTTATCAAGATGGCAAAACAGTTTTTAAGTTTGCTGTAAGCAAAATGGCAGATGTTGCAGCACAAATAATGGAAAAAAATAAATTAAAAGCGTCTGATGTTTCATGGCTAGTTCCCCACCAAGCTAATTTACGTATCATTGATGCTACTGCTAGAAGAATGGGATTAAGTAGTGAAAAAATCATGATTAACATTCAAAAATATGGAAATACAACTGCAGCTACAATTCCCCTTTGTTTATGGGATTGGGAAAAAAAGTTAAAAAAAGGTGATAATATAATTTTAGCTGCATTTGGTGGTGGTTTTACATGGGGTTCTATTTATATTAAGTGGGCGTATAATTCAAAATAATTTGAAAAAAACTAAAAAAAATGATTTTTGCTTAAAAATTCTTCAAATTTTAAGCTTTTGCGCATAAATAATTATAAAAAAAACAATTTTATATAAAAATCATATAAAAAATTTTAATAAATAATCTTTAACTGAAAATTTATCTAAATAAATAAAACTTTTAATCAAAATTTATTTTAATTGCTCTACTATTAAATTTTCTATTAAAAAAGATCATCTTATTTAATTTAAATGCTCATTATATATAATAAATTTTACTTTTTAATTAAAAAGTTCATTTCTTCATTAAAAAGTTCATTTTTTTCATTAAAAAGTTCATTTTTTTCATTAAAATGTACAATTTTTTACTAAAAAACACAATTTTTTCATCAAATGAATATAAAAATATCATTTTATATAAAAAAATAGTAAATTTTACCTTATATACATGGTTATTTATAATAAATGATACTAATTTTAATTTTAAAATATTTCTCATCTATATTTTTTTTATAATATATTTGTTTTTTTAGTTAATATATATTAAATATTAACTTTTAAATAAATTACTTATATTAAATTTGGATAAAAATGTAAAAAATTATTTTTTTTTACGCTAAAAATTAAATTAATAATAAAAAAATTGAATTTTTCAGTTTATTTAGTAAATAAAACACTAATAAACGTGTTTAATTTAAAGAAATTTAGAATATTTTTTATTTCATTAATAAATTAATAAAATTATTTTTTTGTTTATTTTTTGTTATTTAAATTTAAAATTACTTTTTTTAATAAAAATTTATGATTTATGAATCTAAGACAAATACAAGAATTAATTAAATTTGTTGCTAAGTCTGGCGCTACTGAGGTTGATTTAGAAATTGGTGATGTAAAGTTGTCAATAAAATCTCCACCTAAAGGCAAGGTGCAAAATAATGAACAAGCTGTAACAACTCAGGTAATTCCTTTACAGCAACCTGTTGTTCAATCCCCTGTTGCCCCCCAACCAATTACTCAAACACAGCAAGTTAATCCACCAGCATTAACAAATATATCAGAGTCTACTGATAATGTTAATTCAATAAATGAAGAAGATAATAAGAACTATATTACAGTAAAGGCTCCCATCATTGGAACATTTTATAGAAGATCTAGTCCTGAAAAAGAACCTTTTGTAAATGTTGGTGATAAAATAAATGTAAATGATCCATTATGTATAATTGAGGCCATGAAATTATTTAATGAAATTGAATCTGAATTCTCAGGTACTGTTGTTAAAGTATTAGTTGATGACATGAGTCCTGTTGAATATGATCAACCTTTGTTTCTTATTGATCCATCTTAATATTTTAAAAATGTTTAAAAAAATTTTAATTGCAAATAGAGGTGAAATTGCTCTTAGAGTTATTAGAACTTGTAAGGAAATGGGAATTAAAACTGTTGCTGTTTACTCAAAAGCTGATAAAGAAAGTTTACCTGTTAGTTTTGCAGATGAAGCTGTTTGTATTGGCCCTGCAAGTAGTAACCAGTCATATTTATCTATACCTAATATTATTTCTGCTGCTGAAATAACAAATTCAGATGCAATTCACCCAGGGTATGGTTTTTTATCAGAAAATGCTCAATTTTCTAAAATATGTACTGAAAATAATATTAAGTTTATTGGCGCCGATCCTGTTATGATTAATCAAATGGGAGATAAGGCTAAGGCTATAGAAACCATGAAAAAAGCAGGAGTCCCTGTAATTCCAGGCTCAGATGGTATAATTAATGATATAAGTAGTGCTAAAAAAATTGCAAAAAAAATTGGATATCCTGTGATGTTAAAAGCAACTGCTGGTGGTGGGGGTAAGGGAATGAGAGCTGTATACAAAGAGTCAGAACTAACAAATGCATGGGATAGTGCAAAAAGTGAAGCTAACGCATCTTTTGGTAATGATAGTATGTATATGGAAAGATTTGTTGTTGATCCAAGACATATTGAAATACAAATAATCGGTGACTCAAGAGGAAGAGTTTGTCATTTATCAGAACGCGATTGCTCTATACAAAGAAGGCATCAAAAATTAGTAGAAGAATCACCTTCTCCTTTTATGACCCCTGAATTAAGAAAAAAAATGGGCGAAGCTGCTATTTTAGCAGCAAAAGCTGTCAAGTATGAGGGAGTTGGTACAGTAGAATTCTTAGTTGATAAGGACAGAAACTTTTATTTCATGGAAATGAATACAAGAATTCAAGTGGAGCATCCAGTAACTGAAGAGGTTATCAATTATGATCTTATAAGAGAACAAATAAAAGTGGCTGCGGGTATTAGTGTCTCTGGAAAAAATTATGAACCAGAGTTACATGCCATTGAATGTAGAATAAATGCTGAGGATCCAAAAAAAGATTTTATGCCATCTCCAGGTAAAATTACTAATTTCCATGTCCCAGGCGGACACGGTATAAGAACAGATACACATGTATATAGTGGATATACAATATCTCCGTTTTATGACTCCATGATTGCTAAGTTAATTACAGTTGCTCAAACAAGAGAAGAGGCAATTCATAAAATGAAAAGAGCTTTAGATGAATTTGTAATAGAAGGCATTAAAACTACTATTCCTTTTCACTTAAAACTGATGAATGATAAGGATTTTTGTAAAGGAAATTATACAACAAAATTTTTAGAGGATTTTAAGTATTAAATTTTTTAAAATTTTCAATAATTACTTTTGTTATATTTTCTGAGTCGATTCCACATTCTTTTCTTTGTTTATCAGGTGCGCCGTGTTGTATAAATTTATCTGGAATTCCAAGATTAATTATTTTTTTTAGGTAATTATTACGAGCCGCAAATTCTAATATAGCCGACCCCATTCCACCTAGAATACAACCATCTTCAATTGTTATTATACAATCATAAGATTTGAAAATTTTGTGTAATAACTTTTCATCAATTGGTTTTACAAATCTTAAATTATAATGTCCAATTTTAATATTTTCTTCTTTTAGCTTTTTAGCGATATTAAAAACATCATTTCCAATAGGACCAAATGAAATACAGGCTATAGTTTTACCATTTAGTAATTCAACTCCAGTTCCGATGTTTATTTTTTTAAATGGTGTATTGGTATTTTTCATAACACCTTTACCTCTAGGATATCTTATACAGAAAGGACCATGTTTTTTACTTTGAGCGGTAAACATTAAATTTCTCAATTCTTCTTCATCGATAGGTGAAGAAACTATTAAATTGGGTATGCAACGAAGGTAAGCAATATCAAAAACTCCCTGATGAGTCTCTCCGTCTGCACCAACTAAACCTCCCCTATCAATACAAAAAACCACATGAAGATTTTGTATAGCCACATCATGGATAACTTGATCATATGCTCTTTGAAGAAAAGTGGAATAAATATTACAAAAAGGAATAATTCCCTCAGTTGATAATCCTGCCGAAAAGGTAACTGCATGTTGTTCAGCTATTGCTACATCAAACGCTCTTTTGGGTATTTTTTCCATCATAAATTTAAGAGATGATCCTGATGGCATTGCTGGTGTTATACCAACAATCTTTTTATTCTTTTTTGCTAGCTCAATAATTGTTTTACCAAAAACATCCTGATATTTTTTAGGTTCATCAATCTTTTTGGAAGAATTAATAATACCAGTATCTTTATCGAAGATTCCTGGCGCATGCCATTTTGTTTGGTTGTTTTCCGCGATTTTATAACCCTTTCCTTTAGTGGTGATGCAGTGAAGAATTTTAGGCCCTGGGATGGATTTTAATTTTTCAAAAGTTTCAACTAATTTTTCAATATTATGACCATCAACAGGTCCGAAATATCTAAAGTTTAAAGACTCAAAAAAATTACTATTTTTTAAAAGACTGCTTTTTAATGCTTTTTCAGTTCTTTTTACAATTTCTTTTGCGCTAGATCCAAATTTACTAAGTTTTCCTAAAAGAGACCAAATTTCATTTTTTGTTTCATTATAAACTTTTGAAGTACTAATTTTCAGCAAATAGTCCTTTAAAGCTCCTACATTTGGGTCAATAGACATGCAGTTATCATTTAGTACTACTAAAAGATTCGAGTTTTCAATACCTGCGTGGTTTAGACCTTCAAATGCTAAGCCAGCAGTCATGGCTCCATCTCCAATTACTGCAATATGATTTTTGTTTCTTTTTAAAATTTTGGAAGCGATTGACATACCCAACGCGGCACTTATTGATGTAGAAGAATGACCGACACCAAATGTATCATATTTACTTTCTTTTCTTTTTGGAAATCCACTAATACCTTTCCATTTTCTATTAGTATGGAATATATTTTTTCTTCCTGTTAATATTTTATGTCCATATGCTTGATGACCCACATCCCAAACCAATAGATCTTTGGGTGTGTTAAACACATAATGCAAGGCAACTGTTAATTCTACAACTCCTAAACTAGCTCCGAAATGACCCCCATTAACAGAGACAATATCAATAATAAATTGTCGTAATTCTTCCGATAAAACTACCAATTCTTTTTTGGTTAATTTTCTTAAATCTTTTGGATCATTTATTTTAGAAAGAATTCCCTTCATATTTATTAATAAATTAATATGCAAAAATAGAATTATTAAATCATAAAACTTTCATTTAATAAATTAAATTTGTTATAAAATAAATAATTATATAAATGAAATTTTCTGTACAAAACTTAATTAAGTTAGGCAATGTAGATAGTGTTTATACAATTTTCGGATGGGTAAGGTCAAAAAGAGGAAATAAACAAATTACTTTTTTAGCAGTAAATGATGGCTCATGTTTCGAAAATATTCAGGTTGTTTCTGAACTAGAAAAAGATTTAAAAAATATAAATACAGGATCAAGTGTTAGGGTTACAGGAAAACTCAAAGAGTCAAAAGGAAGTGGTCAAAAATATGAACTAATTGCAGATGAAATTGAACTTATCGGTTCGGCTAACCCAGAATCTTACCCTATACAACCTAAAGCTCATACTTTAGAGTTTTTAAGAGAAAATAGTCATTTGAGATTTAGAACTACAACATTTAGTTCAGTTTTTCGTATAAGGCATGCGATTAGTTTTGCAGTTCATAAATTTTTTAATGAAAGAAATTTTTATTATTTAAACACGCCATTAATTACTACTTCAGATGCTGAAGGTGCTGGTGAAATGTTTAGAGTCACTAATTTAAAACCTGGAGAAAAAAATTATTCTAATGATTTTTTTGGAAAAGAGACATATTTAACCGTTTCTGGTCAATTGGAGGCAGAGTTAGGTGCATTAGGCCTAGGTAAGGTTTATACATTTGGCCCAACATTTAGAGCAGAAAATTCTAACACATCAAGACATCTTGCTGAATTTTGGATGATTGAGCCGGAAATTTCCTTTGCAGATCTTGATGATGTTATAAAATTAGCAGTTGAAATGATTAAATACATAATTAACTACGTTTTAGAAAATTATAAGTCAGATTTAATTTTTTTGAATGATAGAGCTATAAAAGAGCAGTTAAAATTAAAAAAAGAAGCTAGGGATGAATTTAACTTATTAGAAAAATTAAACAATATTATAAATCAAGATTTCGAAATAATTGAATACAGTGATGCAATTGAAATACTAAAGAAATCAAAGCATAATAAAAAAGGAAAGTTTAAATTTCCGGTTAACGATTGGGGGGTTGATTTGCAATCTGAACATGAAAAGTATTTAGTTGAAAAGAAATTTAAAAAACCTGTTGTAATAATTAATTACCCTAAAGAAATAAAGGCTTTTTATATGAGAATGAATGATGATAATAAGACTGTAGCTGCTATGGATATTTTAATGCCTGGTATTGGAGAAGTTGTAGGCGGGTCTCAAAGGGAAGAGCGATTAGATCACTTAATAAAAAGAATGAATGGCATGAATATTTCTAAAGATGAGTTGTGGTGGTATTTAGATACAAGAAAATTTGGTACTGTTCCCCATGGTGGATTTGGTTTAGGTTTAGAAAGATTAGTTCAATTTATTACAGGAATGAATAACATTAGAGACGTTATTCCTTTTGCTAGAACTCCTAAAAACATAGAATTTTAGCATGTCAAAACAATCATTACAACAAAAGTTACTTCAAAAATTATCACCTCAACAAATTAAACTGATGAAATTAATTCAACTATCTACAGTTGAGCTAGAAAATCGTGTTGAAGAAGAACTAAGCGAGAATCCTGCTTTAGAAGATGCGAAAATTAATGATATTGAGGAGCGTGATTCTTTCGAGGATGATGATATAAATGAACTAGACTTCCAAGATAAAGACATGAATTTAGATCAATATATGAGTGATGATGAGATACCAAACTATAAATTATATTCACAAAATTCAACTAGTGATGAAGAACAAAATTATTTTCTAACAACTGGAAAAAATTTAATTGAGATTCTTATGGATCAATTAAGAGAGCATAAAATTGACGAAAAGTCATATGAAATAGGTGAATATATAATTGGTTGTATTAATGATGATGGTTATTTAAAAAGAGATGTTCAAGAAATTTCAGAAGATCTTATTTTTTCTAAAAATTTAGTTTGTTCAGTTAAAGAAGTACTAGAGGTCTTAAACATTATTCAATCATTTGATCCGCCAGGTACAGGTGGTCGAGATTTGAAAGAGTCATTAATTCTTCAGTTAAAAAGAAAAGAAAAAAAAGAGGAAATAAGTTTAGCAATCACAGTTTTAACCGAATGTTTTGAATACTTTGTTAATAAACATTATGAAAAGTTGTGTCATAAGTTGAATATAAATAAAGAAGATTTAAAATCTGCGATATCAGAAATTGAAAAATTGAATCCCAAACCTGCCGTAGGTATCAATTCTAGCAGTCATATTCAAAGTATCATACCGGATTTTACAGTTCATGTTGATGATGATGATAAAATTGATTTTACCTTAAACTCACGAAATGCGCCTATGTTAAAGGTGAGTAAAGAATTTCAAAACTTATTGCATCTTAATAAAGAGAAGAAAGGAAAAATTGGCAAAGAACAACAACAAGCATTGTTATTTGCTAAACAAAAGTTAGATTCTGCTAGATGGTTTATAAATGCTATTCATCAAAGACAAAAGACATTAATTTTAACGATGTCTTCAATTATAAAAAAACAGAAAAATTATTTTATTTCAGGTGATGAAAAAGATTTAAAACCGATGATTTTAAAAGACATAGCTAGTGAAATAAATATGGATATTTCAACTGTCTCAAGAGTTATAAATAGTAAATATGTTGACACATTATTTGGTGTTTTTTCACTTAAACATTTTTTTTCTGAGTCCATGACAAAAAAAGATGGAGAAAGTATTTCAGTAAAAGAAATTAAAAATATTATAAAAGAAATAATTACTAATGAAAATTCGGAAAAACCTGTTAACGATCAAAGTATAACAGAAAAATTAAAAGTCAAAGGTTATAATATTGCAAGAAGAACTGTTGCGAAATATAGAGAGCAAATGAATTTTCCAGTGGCAAGATTAAGAAAGAAATTAACTAATTGATGAGTCATAAAGAAAAATATATTGCAGATATATTTAAATCATTAGGTCACCCTGTTAGGCTAAAGATTATTCGTTTAATTTATGAGCACCAAACACTTTCAGTAACACATTTACAACAATTACTTAAAATTTCTCAACCTGTTATATCCCTACATTTAGGGATTTTAAAAAGTAAAAGCATAATTAATTTAAATAAGAAAGGAAAACACAGTTTTTATTTTATTGAAAAAAAATCTGTTCCTCAAGTAATACAAATTTTATTTTATGATTAGCTTTAGTCCTGACAAAAATTATTTACATTTATAAAGTAACTAAATTTTAAATTATGTCAGATCAAAAATCAACTATGAGTCCAAAAAGATTATTTATTATTTTGTGTATTGCAGGTTTTCTAATGTGGTTTTTTAGTAATAGTAAAGTTGAAGTTGAAGTTGTAGTTGAGCCGGGAATTGAAAATATTAATAAGGAATTAGAGGAAAAGAATTCTCCAAGGGATATTAAAGTAAACAAAATTAATAGGAAGAGATCTAAAAAAAAGGATATAATTTTAACTCAAGATAATTCAGGCTACACCCCTCAAAGTCTAAGAATAGATTTTAATAAAGAAGAAATAAAAAAGGATTATGTTCCTCAATCTATGAGAGAGGATTAAATTTTTATTAATTATTTAAATTCATATTATTTCTATATGGTGCGAATTAACCTTTTGGTAAAAATTTTGTCCATTGTTACAAGCTGAATAATGTAAATTTCAGGATATAAATTTTGCAAGTGTATTGTTGTATTCTTTTCAGTGACTCTTTCAATATGTATTAATTCCCCAATTCTATTATAAATTCTGCAAATTCCAATTTCGCTGTTATTTAATATTAAATTATTTTTTGTAAAGTATGGTTTAAATTTTCTAATTTTTTGATTTGTAGATGAATTAGATATAAAATTTAAGTCTAGTATTGTCAATCCCTTAGTTTCGGTTCCGATCCATAATCTATTATATAAAGAATCATACTTTAAACAATTAATCTTATTATCAGTTAAGCCAGAATTTTCTTCGTTGTAAAATATCCAGTTGTCGTCTGAATATTGAATTAGCCCATTTTCTACTGTGCTGATCCACAAGTTATTATTATTATCTACTATGACATTATTTAGACTATTTATATAGAAGGGTAGGTTAGGATAGGTACCTGTATTTAGAGTTAACCAATTTCCACTATTTGTTAGTACTTCAAGCCCCCCATAAGGGCTAGTAATAATCAAATTATTATTATTATCAAAAACAAAATCGTTAATCGTATTATCAATTAATCCAGAGTTTGTGTTATTATATGATTCAAAAGTACTGTTGTTATATAATTGAAAACCTCCATTTAAAGTGCCAATATAAATATCGTTTGTTAAATAATTTTTAATTATTCTTTTAATATTATTAGAATAAATACCTTGAGTTTCAAAAGAATAAGTTTCCCAGTTTTCATTCTCCTTTAGTGCTAACCCTCCAGTTGATCCAATCCAAGTTTTATTATTTTCTTCAAATAAGATGGATTTTACCATATCACTCTGAATTTCGGAGTTATTTGAGTTTATGTATGACCATTGTTGATTAATTATTTCACCTTGTGAATATTCAAAATCTAGTATTGATATGCCCTCTGTTGTACATATCCACATTTCGTCATTAATACCTTTTTGTATATTAATAATTTCATTACCCATGAGTCCATATTGTGTGTCCGATTCATATATTGAAATCCATGAATTATTAGGTAGATTAAAATCATCTAGTTCTAAAATACCAAGTCCGTAATTCGTTCCAATAAAAATATTATTGCTTGAATTTGGTGAATTACCAAATTCAATAGAATTCACTTGATTATAGGGAATTTGAGAATTGTCAGTATTAAAATTTGTCCAGCCTGATTGGCTAAATGTCTGGATTGAAATAAATAAAATGATTAATAGAAACATAATTAAATAAAAAAGCCCTCTTAAAAGAGGGCTTTTAATTTACTTATTAAACATAATTGGCTTTGTCATTGATCCCTTCAGTGATTCAATCTTTACGAAGTATAAACCACTACTATATTTTTCAATATCAAATTTTAATTCGTTTGTAAATTTTTCTATATTAAATTTTTCAATTTCTTCCCCAACTTCATTTAAAATAAATATTGATTCCTCTTCGTTGAAATTAGATTCAGGCTTCAAACTTAATTGTTTACTTGCCGGATTTGGAAATATTGAAAAGTCAATACTATTTTCTTCAATAATATTGGTATTATTAATATTAACAAAAACTTCAACTTCAGTTTGTTCACTAATACATGAAACTTCTCCAATTCCCCAATCATTATTTATTTTCCAGTCATAAAAATAATAATAGTATGACGTGCTAAATCCAGCGCCATTAATATTATCCCCTTCATTGTTATAGTATCCTTCAGAAATATTAACAATGTCGTCAATTGTATGTGGGAAAGAAGCTAAGCCACCTGTAGTTCTTTTTAAAAGGGGATTGTTTCCATCAAAGTTTTGATTATTTAAATCTGAATTTGTTGTTATTATATATTCACCAGCTGGGACAAGCCAGTCAAGAATAACTTCAAAACCGTTATCTTCACTTTCGGGAATATTTAAAGTAGTCGATTCAAATATTATATCTAAAGAAGTATTTCTAAGCTCAAATGTTCTTGTGCCCGCTAAGCCAGCATAAACTTTTACTGAATTAAGGGTAAAATCATTAATTGCTTCAAACCTTAGTCCACCATTGTATATATTTCCACTATAATCACAGCTTCCTCCTCCATCGCATAAATGATCAGCTTCTCCAGTATTAAGATACTCAGGCGCAGGAATTATTTCTTGTTCTTGGTAAATAAAGTAGGAAGTATCTTCATACAACTCAGGTGTAGTAAAGTTTTCACCTGTTCCAACTAATTCTCCATTATTATCAATCCAGAAAATATTTCCTGACCCAGTTGCATTTAATATTGCGCTTTCACCTTCTTCAACCGTTACATTATCAGAATCTGGTGAGAGTACAGCTGTTGTTGTTACTTCAATAGCTTCAGAAGTGTTGCTGCCGCACTCACTTGTTACTTCTACGTAATAAGTTCCAGGTTCATTAACTACAATACTAGAAGTTGTCATGCCGTTTGACCAAAGGTATTCCATAGTTGAATTTTCAACAGATGATGTTAATGTAATTGTTTCGCCCTCACACAAAATTGGTGTTGAACTTGGAATTACCTCAACTTCAAAATTTTGTGAATCTAATTGTTGAGTAAGTGTAATAGGAACAGCTGTCCAATTATTTTCTTTATTTGATTCTAAATAAAAGTTGTTTCTATCAATTTCACCTACTATCCAATATTCACCATTACATAAACTAGGGTCTATATCAATCCATTGATCATCTAGATACTCACTATATATATCTGTCCAACCTACAGTAATTCCTTGCTCTATTACACTACATCCATAGTTTTGACCACCAAGCCCATTATTAGGAAACTGACTATTTTCTGTTAAAATATTTCCACCATCAAAACCCTGCTCAGCGATTTCGGGATAGTCTTCTAAATATTGATCACTGTATCTGTTTTCATCTCTACAATGACCGTATGCTGCATCGTCACCACAATCATTGTAATCCATCAGGCAAAATCCCATTTTTGCTCCATTACTTACTATAGGCCAATTTAAAGGATTTGGATCGTTGGGATCTTGTTTTCTTAGTGTGAAAACACCCCATTCATCTGAATGCATGTGGCCGTGTGTTGGGTGGTATGTCATTGTTCCAGCAAATCTGTCCCAGTAACCCATACTTCCGTCAGCATTTCTATGGTATATTCTCTGGATGGCGAGATGCTTCGCTGGCTCATCTGAATCATCGCAGTAATATCCTCCGATTGAACCTCCGGTTTGTACAGCAATTGTATCATTATCGCACACAAAATATGCGTAACCATTATCATCAACTCCTCTTACAGTTAGTGGTCCATATCCTGTATTTGGCGTTGATACACTAATACGCAATCTACCGTTATTTTCACCGGCCCCCTCCTGAGGATATTCACTCGGTCCGTTTGAATAGGTTAAAATTCCGTACCATGAGGCCTGTATATCTGGGAGTAAGTCGCAGTCAATTTCGTTAGAATCTTTACAAACACAATCCGTTGCATCATTAATATTACATTGACTCCAGCCAAAACTTGTTGTCATAATTGCAATTAGTAGTAATTTTATTTTCATAATCAGTTTTTTATTTAATTAAAATCTATAATCTTAAGATATTTTTTATTACCTAAAATAGTTAACAAATATAAAAAAAATATACATTAAATAGTTAATTTGTATAACTTATTTTTAAAAAAACTATACAAAAATCAACGAATAACTAAAATAATTTTTTTTATTAGCTTTTAATTATATTTGCATTTATGAGACTTTTATACTTTTCATTCTTGGTCCCCTTTTTGATTTATTCTCAAAATTTTATTCAAATAGAAAAAGATTTGGTTAATATTAGATTTGATCCTGATCAAAACTCAGAAAAAGTTGCTCAAGCTGAGTTTGGTCAAATTTTTTTGAGTACATCGAGTACAAAAAAATGGGTTCAAGTTGAAGTACCTTCCGGAGAAAAAAGATGGATATATAAAAAATTAACAAGTCAAGTTAATGATTACGGTGCAATATTGGATACTGTAAATATTAGCGTTTTAAAACAAAGTTTAATTAGAGCAAGAAAACAGGCTCAAATTGACTCGAGATCTAAAAAAATTTCATATATGAATAAAAAGGATGTTGAAAACATTTTAATTGATAAGTATTTATTGTCTGTTTTTAGATTGTGGAATGTTTCTCCAATTCATTTTCCAGATGTAATGTCTTATAAGGATAATGAGCAAAGTGTAATGTTTGGACAAGCATATGAGAGACCTGTCATGGTTTCCTTTATTGATTATGATATTTTTGAAGTTTTGGGAGAAGAATTAATTATAGAAACAAAAAGATGCTTTAAGATTGGAGAAAGAATTAATGCAATAATTAAAATATTTTATTATCAAGGTGTTGCAAGACAAGAGTTGTGTTTTATTGATGGATATGGAAAAATATTTGATAACTGTGTCACAATAAAAGAATTTTATAAAAATGTAAGTGGATACAATTCTGATCAAAAGGTTTTAACAAAGGACGGAAAGATGAAAAATTTTCAACTAATATTAGAACCAACAAAACCTGATTTAGAAAATTATAAGAAATCTACGTCTTATTAAGTTATAATTTTTTTTAAGGCTGTTTCTAATTCAGAATATGTAAATGAAAATCCTTGATTTTCTATTTTTTTACTAGAAATTTCCAAGCTGTTTAAAATCATTGTTGACATTTCTCCAAAGATTATCTTTATAACAAAAGTTGGAATATTTGGTAGTAATATATATTTAGATTTTACTTTTGCCAATGTTATAGAAAAAAAATGATTACTAACAGGTTTTGGACTAACAGCATTAAATGTTCCAGTAATTTCATCTTTTAAACAAAAAAACATCATTTTTGATAAATCTTCAATATGAATCCATGAAATTTTTTGAGATCCAGCCCCTAATGAGGACCCTAAATTTAATGAAAATGGTAAGAGTAATTTATTTAGCATTCCCCCTTCTTTCGACAATACCACACCAATTCTTAAAATACAAATTGGTATGTTTTGTATTTTTTTATGTTCGTTTTCCCATTTGAAACATATATCAGAGAGAAAATGACTTCCTTTTTTTGAATTTTCATTTTTTAAATTTCTACCATATTCATAGTAACCAATTGCAGATGCACCGATATATTTTTTAATTTTTGTTTTTGTTGAATTTATTTTTTTTATCAAAAATTTAGTAGAATTAATTCTACTTGTATAAATTTCCTTTTTTGCCTTGTTTGTCCATCGTTTATCAATTTTGCTTCCACACAGATTAATTACGTAGTCAATCTCTGATAAAATTGAAGCATCAAGTTCATTTTTTTTTGGATTCCAATAATATTTTGATTTTCTGTTTCGACTTAAAATTTTGACATTGTAATTAGATTTAATCAAGTAAGTCTTTAAACACTGACCTATTAAACCAGAACCTCCTGCGATTAGTACATTGTATTTTTTCAAAATAAATTTTGTTTAATTAAAACTAGTTATAAATTTGATTCAAAAAAAAATGAAAACAATATTTATTGCTTTTTTTCTAAGTATTTTTTCAGGACTTGCACAAGACCTCAAAATTTCAGGAATTGTTTTAGATAAATTAACAAATACCCCTCTGCCGTTTGTAAATATTTCAATTTTAGGAGAGGGTATTGGAACATTTACTGATGAGTTAGGTTATTTTGAAATAAATAATCTAAATCCGGGTATATATAATTTACAAGCATCATTTATTGGTTATAAAAAAAGAATTTTATATGAGATCGAACTTACTAATTCTAGAAAAGTTTATAAAAAAATTCTTTTAGAAGAAGGAAGTAATTATTTAGAAGAAGTTGGTGTCTCTGCAAGAGAATTTTCACCGGATGAAACTCCAATTTCATTTAAAGCAATTGGGGTTTCTGAAATAAAGAGAAGCCCAGGAGGAAATAGAGACATCTCTAAAGTGATGCAATCTTTTCCTGGCGTAGCCACAAGTATTAGTTTTAGAAATGACATCATTATTAGAGGTGGTTCTCCGAATGAAAATGTTTTTTATTTAGATGGTATAGAAGTTCCAAATATAAACCATTTTTCAACACAAGGATCCTCCGGAGGACCAGTTGGATTAATCAACGTAGATTTAATTGAAAATGTAGATTTTATTTCTGCATCTTTTCCCTCTAACAGAGGAAATACATTAAGCTCTGTTTTTGAGTTTATACAAAAACGGCCAAATAGAGAAAAATTTAATACAAGCCTTACATTGGGCTCAAGTGATTTAGCCTTATTAATTGATGGTCCAATTTCAAAAAATTCTGGTTTTATTCTTTCTGCTAGAAGATCATATTTGCAGTTTCTATTTAAAGCTTTACAATTACCATTTCTACCAGAATATAATGATATACAGTTTAAGTATTTAAACAAATTAAGTGACAAAAGTGAGTTAACAATAATTGGATTGGGTGCTATTGATGACTTTTCGCTAAATAAACAAGCCAATGATGGGGTTGAGGACATGGCAACAATAGAGAGGAATCAATACATTTTAGATTATATACCAATTCAGAAGCAGTGGAATTATACATTGGGCGCAAATTATAAATATTTTTCCGATAAAGGATTCCACACTGTTATTTTAAGTAGAAATCATTTAAATAATAATGCTGTAAAAAATGATTTAGAAACCAATGAGATAGAATTAGATTATTTGTCAGAGGAAATAGAAAATAAATTTAGGTATGAATATAATTATGGCAATAAAAAATCAGAAATTAACTTAGGATTTGGAATTGAAAATGCTTTATATACAAATGACACCTATAAACCTGTTATTCTCCCATTCATGGGTGTAAATGGAGATTCAATATTTATTTATGAATACAATTCTGATTTAAATTTTGAAAAATTTAATTTATTCTCACAGTTTACTACTAATTTTTTGAATGAAAGATTAATAACTTCAATTGGATTAAGGACAGATTTTAATAATTATTCCAAAATTAATTTAAATCCATTATCACAGTTTTCACCAAGAATTTCTGTTGCTTATTTTCTAAACTCTAATTTTAAATATAGTATTAACACAGGTGTTTATTATCAACTACCACCATATACAGTTTTAGGTTACAGAGACGATACTGGTGTTCTAATAAATAAAGAAAATGATGTTACCTATATTCAGTCAAAACATATTGTAACAGGCTTTGAATATGTAACTAATTCAAACACTAAAATTACATTAGAAGGTTTTTATAAACACTACTCTAATTATCCTTTTTTAATTCCAGATTCTGTCTCTTTGGCTAATCTAGGGGCTGATTTTGGTGTTATTGGGGACCAAGAGGTTGTTTCTAATTCTAGTGGAAGGGCATATGGAATTGAGTTTTTTGCACAAAGAAAATTAACTGATGGAATTTATGGTTTGTTGTCTTACACTCTTTCTTGGAGTCAGTTTAAGGATAAGAATTTAAATTATATTCCATCTTCATGGGATCAGCGTCATATTATTAATATATGTGCTGCCAAAAAGTTTAAGAGAAACTGGGAAGTCGGATTTAAATGGAGATATACATCGGCAAACCCTTATACACCCTATGATGAGATTTCTTCTATGAACTCATTATATTGGGATCTTGTTGGTCAGGGACTACTAGATTATGAAAATTTAAATTCTGAGAGAAATAAACCATTTCATCACTTAGACATAAGAATTGATAAAAAATATTACTTTAAGAATTGGTCATTAAATTTATATTTAGATTTAGAAAATCTGTATAATAAAGTTGCTTATTTATCCCCTTATATAACTGTTAAAAGAAATGAATCAGGTACTCCCGAACAAGACCCAAATAATCCAGACCGTTATGTCCCTAAATATATTGATAACACACAAGGTCAATTTTTACCCTCTATTGGTCTTATTGTTGAATTTTAATATTATTTAAATATATAGTTCTTTTTTTGATGCGTTCCAAAATTTAAAAAAAGATGGATAATAATTTTGGTTTGTAAACAACCAATCTCGTTTATCACATATTCCACTATAATAATTATTTAATGGATGTTCTTTATAATAAATTGTACAGTTCTCGAATTTTTTATAAAATTCTTTATACTCAGAAACAACAATTTTAATGTTTTTAATATTTTTAGAAAGTTTAATAAAAAAATTAAAAACATTTTCACTAATTGGATATTCCTGAAAAGTACTAGGCTCTAGTAACAATACTCTATTTGCATTTAATTCTTTTCTCCAATCTGGATCTAAATTATAATAATTATATATCATTATAGGTTTTTTTTGATCTATTGATACACTATTATTTAAAGGCAATTTGGTTTTTAAATTTAGTGACGATACTTTTTCAAGTTCTTTTGGGATTAAACATTTATATAAATCAGCATAATTTTTGTCAAGAAAAGTATTTTTTTGATTATCATAGCAAAACTTATTAATATTATCTTGGTTTGCAATATATTTTTTAGAACTATTAGTTCCACAAACCCATTGCCAGCTAAGTGCATTACTCCCCCAATCACCATCTATTAGATGAAAATAAAACCATTTGGCTGGCGCCTTCCAATGGCATTTGCCAATATTACAAATAATACTTGCAATATACATTCTGATATGATTGTGTACGTAGCCCGTATCATATAAGTCATTAATTGCGTTGTCAATTACATTAACCCCGGTTGATGCTTGAATAATATTTTTTGGTGTGCCAATATTTTCTACATCTTCTTGTTTTCTTTTTATGTCTTCATTAATATTTTTATTTTTCCACACTATTTGCCAATAGTCTCTCCATGCTAATTCTTGAATAAATTTTTCTATTTTTTTTGGGTTAATATTTTTTTGTAACAATGCAAAAAAAACTTCTTTAGTTGATAAAATTCCCCTAGAAATATATGGAGAAAGTCTTGTTACATTACCATCTATAAAGTTTCTATTTTTAGCATAAAGACTTACATCAATATTTTCTAATAGTTTAGTTATTTCCGAATAAGTTGTTTTCATAAAATTATTTTATCATCAATTAATTTATTGAAGGTTAAAATATTACTTTCACTTATCGTTTTTGTTTTTAAAATTTTAAAAACAAATAATGTGTGATCTCCAATTGTGTCAAAAACATTTATTTTATTTAAGAAAATAATACCGCATGAATCTTTTATTACATTTTTTTTATTCCATTGGCCAAGTAATCTCTTAGAAAGCAAGTAGTTAAACTTATTTAAATTTCTTCCGCTTTTTTTTCCTAGTATTTTTATTAATGAAATATTTTTTCTGCTTAGAACTTGTAAGATAGAAAAATCATTTTCTAGTAAATTACTGTGTGTTTTACTTTTTTTATCAATTGCAATCATATAAAGTTTAGGCTTTAAACTTATTACACTAACATAGGAACATATGTTAGCATTTAAATTTCCTTTTTTATCAAATGAAATTAAACTATGAATTGCGGGATTTGTAATGTTCCAAACTCTTTTCAAAGTATATCTAAATTTTTAGAATAATTTATTTTTTCATCTATAATAGATCGAACGAATTCTTTATTTATTTCATAGTATTTATCTTTTCTAAATTTTAGAAAATTACCATCAGCATGAATACTAAATCTTTTAGAGTTATAAATGTTTAATTTGTGATAAGGTATTATCCACGATATGGTCTCATTATTAAAAGGCACTCTTATAATTATACCTTTTTTTCTAATTTCTATATTTGCATATAACAAGTTGTTTGTGGTCTTAATGTGAATTTTAAAATCATTACTCATTAAGTCAATTATCATTCTATGTGACCCCTTGTGTTTTAAAAATAAACTTTCCCATAGGGACAGGGCTTCACCAGACAAATTATTAATAATTTTCTTTTTTTCTTTATCGATATGAGTTGTATTAATTATCATTATGAAATAAGTAACATAGAAAGGTATAATTTAAAGCACCATGAAATAGTCCTAATGTAGTTTGTTGTAATCAATTTCTTTACTTTCTTAGAATTTTTTTTAAAAGATATCGTTTTGTGTATTGGTACCTGAATAAAAAATGTGCTTAACCAAATAATTAATGTTAAGCACATAATAAGTATTAAATTATTGTTTTTAGGGTAATATATGTACATTGAAAAAACAGCAAAAGCCTCAAGAGTCATGATTGGTGCTACTACGTACCCCATTTTTTTAGTATATTCTTTGTGAATTATTTCGAAATTTTGATCTATTTTTTTGAGTAAAGGGTAGTTTACAAACTGAGTTATTAATATAATTCCAACTAAAATTGAGTTTAATAAAACATTTAAAGTAGCGAGATCCATTAAATAATATCGATCAGGAATAAATTTTGTTCCAGTGTTTTAGATCTATTTTTTTCCATCCACTCGTGACCCATGACCACCCTTGTTTTACTTTTTTCCAATATCCTGGCATAAAAATAAAACCCGGTCTTTTGTTGACCCAAGTACCACGTTTCCAAATTATTTCGTTATTAAATTTCTCCCAATTTCCACTCGCCCAAACTTGATTAATATTTTGTTTTTTTTTCAAATTTATTTCTGGTTTTTGTAATTTTTCTTCTACAGTTATTTGAGCCTGTAGGCTAAAAGAGCAAATTAAAAAAAGAAAGAATAGTTTTTTCATAAATTTAAATTCTAGTAATTGACATAATTTAACCCTGACCTCACTTTGGTTATAGAAACCTGTTTAACGAATACCCCATTTTGAAAAATTATAGTGAGGTCAAGATTATATCACTTATTTTATATTTTATTTTTTCTTGACCTCACTTTGGTTGTAGAAACCTGTTTAACGAATACCCCATTTTGAAAAATTTAGTGAGGTCAAGATTATGTTACCTATTTTATTTTATATTTTTTGACATTTTTTCCTGATTCATAAAGCTCTATTATTAATCCATAATCAGATTTAGTCTGTCTACCAAGTTCATCCACTCTGAATAAAAGTCTATCATTATTCATTAATAAGTTTTCGTTGATATTTGATGACTCAGGAATCAATACAGCATCAATAACATGTACAACCCCGTTATCTGCTTCATAATCTGCAATAGTAACCATTGCATTATCAATCATAACACCGTTTTCATTGATTGTAACCATTAATTCGGTTCCGTTTAATGTTGTTACCATCATACCATCTGCAAGATCAGTAGAAAATACAGAACCTGCTGCTACGTGATGAGTTAATATTGA
>PBCX01000015.1 GCA_002718035.1 Flavobacteriales bacterium | reverse complement strand
TCTCTTAAGATCACCTAGAATTCTAGTTTGAAGAGCCATTGCTTCAGTTACTCCAACAATCACAGCAGCGTTACCTAATGGGTCTTCTTTAGCCTTTTTTAAAGCTAGATCAAAAAGCTTCACACCAACAGCGATACCAGCAATACCCTCAACAATAGTTTTATTTGCTTGCTTAATATTACCTCTTAAAACTGAATCCATAGCCATAACTTCATCCATACCAATTGAATTACATTTCTTGTTTGGAATATCATATGTGTATAGCTCTAAACCACTTTCAATAGAAGCTATAGGATTTTCACCTTTCCAATCTAACATTCTACTTCTATCTTTTAGATCTTGAGTTCTTTGATACATGTCCCAAACCCATCCTCTATAAATATCTGCAATTACAGCAGCAGCAAGTGTCTCAAATGACTTAACTAAGTTCATTGAAGCATTAAGATTTGATAAATTTGATAAAGCAACATAAGCAGCAGCGTTGTATGTAGTTGAATAAGGAACAGGTTTTTTCCATGGCTTCCACATCTTAGTTGGACTAAAAAATCCCTCTCTTGAACCAAAAACACCTCTGACTTGCATTCCATCAATTTGACCATCAGCTTTAGTAACTCTTTTTTCCCACTTTTTTAAAGTTTTAGCTACTTTTTTATTTTGTTTTTTGGCTAATTTGTCAGCTTTTTTGTCACCAGTATTTTCATTTTCAACTCCACCAAGTGACCATGTTCCAGGCCATAAACAGTCAGCGGTTTCAAGAACAAGTCCATTGTCAGTTAACTTGACAACTCCATCCATGAATAAATCTTTTCCATCGGTAACTTCTTCATCTTGAGAAAAAATAAGAAAAGGATATAAGAATAGTAATGTGTAAGTAAATAAATTTTTCATAATATTAGGGTTATAGGGTTATAATAAAGTTCAAATCTAATAAAAAAATTAATAACTCTTTTAAAAAAAAAAATTTTATCTAATTAGTTTTCCATTTTATATTACAACCAATAGAAGGAATTTGGTTTTGAGAAATGGGATTATTATTTAAAATCTCCTCAATTACGTTTCTTAAGTCTTTACCATCAGATTCTTTATTATTACCTGGCCTTGAAGAGTCCATTTGGCCTCTGTAGACACATTTCATGTCTTTATCAAAAACGCTAAAATCAGGTGTACATGCCGCATTATATGCTTTTGCAACTTCTTGTGTTTCATCAAACAAGTAGGAAAATTTAATATTATAGTCTTTAACTAGTTTTTTCATTTTTTCGGGAGAATCTTCTGGATAAGACATTATATCATTAGAATTAATTCCAATAAAATTCACGTTTTTTTGTTTATACTCATTAGATATCTCAACTAACTGACTTAAAACATGAATAACATAAGGACAATGATTGCACATAAAAACAATAACTGTAGCTTTTGATGATTTTAAGTCATTTAACTTTTCCTTTTTATTAGTTAACGGATTTATAAGTTCAAATGAGGGTGCAATAAATCCTAAAGAAATATTAGTTGTTTCGGTTAGAGCCATAATTAATAGATTATTTATTTTTTTACGTTATAAATTTTTTCAACTTTACCATCAACGTAATGAATTATTAATGCTCTGTTATTTTCAATCTTAGATACATCACGACCTAAAATATCAGTAATCTTTATTACTTCATTATTGTAATTTTCTTCATCTAAATTAACATTGTTAGCAATAATAACAACATCTAAAGTGATATCACAATATAGTCCATCACCATATATTTGAGTGATAATCACAGAGCCAACTCCTTGTCCTCCCCATAAAATTGACACTGAAGAATCTGTTGCTGAATCCCAAATTATTTCACCATTTATCACTGACCATGAATAATTATTACTTAATTGATTTGTAATATCATAAGTAACAACTGAACCCTCTACAGAAAGTGTTTCGCCAACGATATTTACTTGTTCACATGAGCATACATCCCCATAACCATCATTATCAGAATCAATTTGATTAGGATTAAAATCAGTAATACAATTATCTAACTCATCACAAATTGAATCATTATCTAGGTCGAATAAACAATTACCATTACAATCATAAAATTCGATAGGATAAATACAAGAATTATCTTCTATTGTAGCTATTAAATTAAAGTTGCAAGCATTTTCATCTGTACAACCAAAACACGAAAGATCACCAGTACAACTACTACACTCATTTGGATAAATACAAGAATTGTCTTCTATTGTAGCTATTAAATTAAAGTTGCAAGCATTTTTATCTGTACAACCAAAACATGTAAGATCACCAGTACAACTATTACATTCATTTTCGTATTCACAAGAACCATCATCTGTATTTGCAAATTGATTGTAATTACATGCAAAAGAATCTATACAACCACTAATTTCAAGTTCATCACAAATATCATTTTCATTTATATCATTAAGGCAATTACCATCACAATCAAGATATTCTTGTGGATAAGTACAACAATTACAATCAATACTAGCTTCTTGATTATAATTACATGCTGTTTCATCTGTACAACCAACAACATTTTCACATAAATCTCCTACTCCATTACCATTTGAGTCTTCTTGATTTGGATTGTAAGTAGTTGGACAGTTATCTAAAAGATTACAAACTTCATCTGAATCAGTGTCATTTAAACATAAACCATTACAATCTAAGTATGTTTCAGTTGGATAAATACACTCTCCTGGATCTGTTGCTAATGAATCATAATTACATGCATTTATATTTTGACACCCTGTTATTTCATTTTCATCGCATACACCATCACCATCAGTATCGTTACAATTTTCATTTGTTATACAAAAACTATATAAATCTTGATTTCCAAAATTTGTGTTAGTCATTAGAACAAGAGAGGCACCATTACTATCTAAAATATAGTAGTTAGGATTATTACCACCGGTATTATTACTTGACAAACCATCACCATAGGAATCAAAAATTGAAAATTCATAACAACCTGGTTGTAAGCATAAATTTTCATCAATTGTAATACCCCCGTTAGAATAATTAGATCCTGAATATATAATTTCTTCTTGATCATTAGTAATTTCCCAGCTTGTTTCACTACTCCAAAAATCAGTTTCAAGATAAAATTCCACAAAACTTTCACAATAACAACTACCATCATCAACATTTGCTTCTGGATTATAATTATCAGAATTTTCACTTGTACAACCATAAATAAAGGTTCCTTCACAAGAAGTTTCAAGTTCACCACATGAGCCAAAACAACTTGCTTGATTGCTAAATATATTTGGGAATAAAGCTTGTGATTTAACAATTGGATGAAATTGAAGAGCAGAAGAAATTCCGGCTAAATCGCAGTAACTCATCATTGTTCCATTATTTGGGCTCCCGGGCTCAAAACAATCACCTTCAACTGGGTAGCATGAGTCTATAGCTCCTCCTACAAAATTCAAAGTTTCATCAGCATCCCAACCACACCAATGTGTATGATTAGCACCAAAATTATGACCAACTTCATGTCCAACGTAAGACATATTATAGCTAAAAGGTGTGTTATTAGGATAATCATAATTTAAATTTGTATTTAAACCACTGCTAACTCCGTACTTATATTGAGTGTTACAAAATGCATCTACCCAAGCAATACCCCCATTAGCTTGTTTTCTAGTAAATAAATGAACTAAATCAACATCAGATTGTAATGTATTTAGAGGATTTGATGTCCAGTAATCTCCTAATTCATCGAGCATGTCAGCACAGTCGTTTAAGTTGTAATAATTATCCTCAGATTCTCTGACGTTAATATATCTAGCTTGTAAAAGTACTTCTTCATCTAATTCTTGCATATATATTTCACTAACTCCTGCAAGAACTGCTAATGCCCACTCAACAACATCATAACAGTTTGAATCAAATTCTAAAAATGTAAAGTAGTCAGTATCAATTCCCATTTCGACGCATTCAGTAGAGCTGACTGTTGATTCTAGTTCATTGAAAGAAATATCAATATCAATGTCTTCTGTTTGACACTCATAATATGAGGAAACTACACTATCTGAAATATCAAATAATATGTAAGGCCCGTCTTTCTCTCCCTTTAATTCATAAACTTTTCCATTAATCTTAATAGTTCCTACAATGTTTTTTTCAAGGAAAGATATAATACCGGATTTATCCTGACCTAAAATTCTATAGCTTAGTATTTTGGGATTATAGTCTTCTACTAATACCTGATTTCCTATGGACCTAATTAATTGAAAATTAGAAGAATACGGATTATATAATTCTAATTCTAATTTTAAAAAATCATTATCAAAAAAAGGTATATTTAAATAAAAATCACAGGGTTTATTTTCTTTGATAAAATTAAGTTGATTTTGATCGACTGTTAGAGATAAAGAATTTTCAGGATTATTAGTTAAGTTGTTAAATTCATCATCATTTATTTCAAATAAATTAATTTGAGAATAAATTTGAAGAGATATCAAAAAAAAGTAAAAAAAAATTAAAGAAATTTTTTTCATTTGGAATTGTTTATAATACAAAGTTAACAATTACCATATTATTTTTTGCTTATTATGTAATTTTAAATATTTATTACACTTGCTAAAATGATTATTATTAAAAAAACCTGAGTAAGCTGAAAATGGAGATGGATGAGAAGAGCAAAGTACTAAGTGATTATTTTTGTCTATTAATTTTGCTTTTTTTCGTGCGTACAATCCCCACAAAATGAATACACAATTTTTGGAATTTAAAGAAATATACTTTATAACAGAGTCAGAAAACAATTCCCACCCTTTATTTTTATGTGAACCTGGATTACCATGCCTTACGGTAAGGACACTATTTAATAACAAAACACCTTGTTTTGCTAAATACTCTAAGTTTCCAGAGTTTGGAATATCTTTACCTATATCATTTTTTATTTCTTTAAATATATTAAGAAGTGATGGGGGTATCTTAGTGTTTTTTGACACGCTAAAAGATAAACCATGGGCTTGATTGTCTCCATGATACGGATCCTGTCCGATAATTATTACTCTAAGTTTTTTAAATGTACATAATTTAAAAGCATTAAAAATTAAGGACTTTTGTGGGTATATTTTTTGAGATGAGTATTCATCTACTAAAAAAGATAATAGTTTTTTAAAGTATTCTTTATTTAATTCCTGATGAATTAGCTCAGTCCATGAACTATCTAAATTATCATAAAACATATAGATAAATATATATCATTAAAGATCCATAAGTAAATTATCTTTTATTTTTTTGATTAACGCGCATGTCTCATATTCCTCAATTGATTCAAAAAAAGTAATTAAATCAAATAACCCCTCAATTATACTATTTTTTTTTAATCTATTATTAATTTGTTTAAAACTATTACTAAAAGAATACTTTCTTTTGTGTGACTGATTAATTTCAAATAATTTCTCAATAATCAGTTTATAAAGTTCTTCCTTATTATCTTCATCAACATCACTCTTTGAAAGACTTAAGAATTTGAAAATAAACTCATTAAGCTCATTCTCTGAGAGGTTATTTAAATTTACAAGAGATACATTCATTAATATTTTTATTTAATATCAATTATTTTTTCATTAATTACTTTATTTTTCTTTGGAATATTAATATGAATAACACCGCTTTCAAATTTAGCATGAATTTTATTTTCATCAACATCTGAAATTATCTCAATTGTTTCATTAAATGAGTTTGTCCATTTAGTATTACCATTTTTTGAATCATATTTAATTTTAAGATTTCCCTCTGAAAAAACTAATTTAATATCATTTTTATTAACACCAGGAATTGCCATTTCAATTATAATTTCTTTTTCATTTTCTTTATAGTGATATTTTTTATTTTCTAATAAATTTGATGAATCTATTAACAAATTATCGAATAAAAGATCTAAATCTTCAAAATAATTAAATGGATTTTTTCTAATTTTTAACATAATTTAAATTTTTTGGTTTCACTATTATTACAGCATATTTCATGCCACTATAATTTTAAAGACAAAATGTCATCTTTTGTGAAAATTGGAAAAATAAATCTGCCAAAAAGTCACAATAAATCAAAAGAAGTGAGTACAAAAAAATTACAGAAAATAGATTTATTAAAATATAAATTGTTATTGTAGATAAATAATGAAAGATTTTATAAAAAATATAATATCAATTAATCAATCTAAATATGGGTATATTTCTTTTTTTTCTTGAGTAACGGGGCTTAGGTCTTTTCTTTCTCTGTTTAAATAAGGAACATATCCCTCCTCCTTACTCCAATCACTTCTTCTTTTCTTAGAAAAAAAGGTTTCTAGCCAGTTTTTTTCTTCAATATAATCAGGATCAATTTTTTTTGAAATAGCTAAGAAAGCTTCTTCTATTTCTTTATTTTTTTTAATTATATCTTCATCATCAGGATATTTACTAATATTATATGCTTTTAATAATTTTTTATAAGCTTTATTGAGCTTTTTAATATTTGCTGTAGTGTCTAAATTCATTACAGAAAAATAATCTTTTTCCTCTTCGAAGTACATAAAAGTTGCTAATCTATATGATTCGGTTTTATCGTAAATAGTAATATTACCTTTCCAATGTTTTAAAGTTTCCCAAAAACCATCAACATTTTCTTTTGTTATTTTCCCAAAATAACAGTGCCCTATTTTGTTCATTAAAGTGTCATAAATAATTGAATCAATTATTTTAGCACTAATTTTTTTGGATTCGCAAGGCATTAGTATTTCAAGGTTTTCATTTATACATAATGGTATTCTCTTGCCCATTGAATTAAATGAAACAATTTCAAAATACTTAAAATCATCAGAATTAAATACTTTTTGATAATCTATAGTTGAAAAGAATTTTTTTCTCAAGTCATTTTTTTCTATTTCAATCTCTTGAGAATAGGAAATTAAACAAATTAGAAAATAAAAGAAAAGTAAATTATTTTTTTTCATCTTTTATAAATTTTAAACTTATACTATTTACACAATGTCTAATATTTTTTTCAGTAAAACCCTCACCTTCAAAAACATGACCTAGATGACCGTTACATTTTGAACACAGAATTTCTGTTCTTATTCTACCTAAAGAAAAATCTTGAACTCGTTTAATAGCATTTTTAATTTCATCATCGAATGAAGGCCATCCGCAATTTGAATTAAATTTATCTTTTGAATAGAATAAAGGATTTTCACAAGCCTTACAAACGTATAGTCCATTTTCATAAAAATTATTATACTTTCCAGAAAATGGAGTTTCTGTTCCTTTGTTTACAATTACCTCAATTTCTTTAGAAGATAATTTTTCAAAATAATTTTTTTTTGACTCTTGACTCATACAAAATATAGGCAAAAAATAAATAATTATTAATTTCAATATTAGTTTCTTTTAAACTCTTTAAAAGGATTAATCAATTTTCTTCTATCTTCAAATCTATTTCTTAACCTAGAGTTGTCTTTTTTATTTCTTAATGAAAAATTATATCCAACTACTAATTCATGAGAACCTGAATTATAACCATTGATTTCCGAAACTGATGTATCATAACTATAACCAAAGAAATACTGAGCATAATCAATACCAAATAAAAGAACAAAAGCATCAGATTGCCTGTATGATAGGCCTAGCCAAAGTAAGTCTTGGTAAATAACTCGGGAATTAAAATGGTATTGCATTTTAGACATTTTTGTCTTTTTTAACAAAATTGATGGCTCTATAGCCCAGTTCTTTTGTTTATCAATTGGGTAATAATAACCTAATATAAAATTATATTGACCAACAATATTATTCGTATAACCACCATCATAATAAGTTAAAACTTCAAGATCATTAGGGTTTGAAAAGATATCCAAAGCTGATATCCCTGCATACAACCTTTCAGAGTAAAAATATACTGATAATGAATGATAAATATTGAATGAAGTCTCAGAACCTAAAGGAATTACTGGATCGTTTTGTCCACTTCCATCTGGAGCATGAATTGAATACCAAGTTTCACCGCTTGAATCAAAAGAAAATTGATTTAACCTTGTACTTAATGATAGTGATAAAAATTTTCTTTTATCCCATTGACAATATTTACCAGAAACTGGAAATCTAAAATTATATGAAAACATTGCCCCTGAAATACTTATCGGACCAGTTACATCAGTATATAACATAGAACCTAAACCAATATTATCTGTTACTGCAGAATGACCAGTTAGTGTAAATGTTTTAGGAGCTCCAGAAAAACCAGTCCATTGATTTCTGTAAGTCATCCTTAATGGAATATAATCTAATGTACCAGCAACACCTGGATTAATAGCGTAATCATTAAACATATATTGACTATATATAGGCAACTGCTGAGACTTTGCTTCATTTACAAAAAGAAACAAAATAAAAACTAAAATTAATTTTTTAAAATTTTTCATAATTTATCGTTTTAAAGTAATACTTCCACTATATTTTTTTTGGCCAGTATTTAATTCTATTACATAATAATAAGTACCTATTTCATTTTCAAGCCCATCTGTTTGGCCATCCCATGGAACATATATATTATTTATTGATTCAAATTTTTTCACACCCCAACGATCATAAATAAATACTGATGCATCTGGATAATATTCAATTCCATATATATCAAATGTGTCATTTAAACCATCTGAGTTCGGAGTAAAAATGGTTGGGATAAACAAACAATTTTCTTCATCAAAACCTACCTCTAAATCTAATATTTGTGGCGATATACAATTATTTTGATCAGAAAAAATATTTACTGAGTAAAAACCAGGTTCTAAATTTTCAATAACTATTGAATTTTCGTTTTCTATATTTAAATTATCAACATTTAAATTTGTCAGATAAGATCCACCTTCATTAATTTCAGAAGAATTATTTATAGTGTAATTAAAATTAGGTACCCCTCCGTTGGTTGTAATTGAAATTACCCCATCATTTGATTCTTCACAATACGCATTTTCGGTCCAAGTAAATAATACTTGGAAATCATCGGGTTCCTCCATATTTACTGTATATGGTTGAGAAGATGAGTTTAGATGGCAACCATTACTATCAGTAATGTTAATAGAATAAATACCGGAGCTTAAATTATTAATATCTTGATCATTATAGACTTGACCATCTGGACTTACCCAAGAGTAATAATAAGGGGGTGTACCGCCTGAAACATCAATATCAATCCAACCATCTGAATAATTAAAACAAGAAACTTCAAAATCATTGTAATTAGAGTTGTACTCAATTAATGTGATCTCTTCTGGCTCAGGTTCAATTACAAAAGTATCAAATTCAAAACATCCATTTTGATCTGTGACTTCAACTGTATAAGAAATTCCTGAATCACCTCCTGAAAGAGCTGAGGGATCAACTTCATCACCCGATAAATTATTAAACCAATTAATTTCGTAAGGAGGCACTCCTCCGGAAATATTTAAATCTGATGAACCATATTCACCAAAGCATAAAATTTGATTTGGAGATGCATCTATTAAAAATTCTTCAGGCGATGTTATTTCAAATTCTGTTATAGTGTAGCATCCGTTACTATCAAAAGTATAAACAAAATATATTCCAGGGTTTAAAAAATCTTTATCAACAAAAACTTCAACTCCATCCCAATCTGTATCTTCATCATTTACAATACCATCCTTATCAACATCACCATCAATCCAAATTAAACCATCATCATCAAATTCATTTAAAATACCATCACCATCAATATCATCATCTAAAATATTTACAACACCATCATTATCAATATCATTATCAATATTATTGTTGATACCATCTCCATCAATATCAAAATCAGCACCTCCAAAAACAATTGAATTAACAGAAATTGTAATATCATTAACACCATCATTATTTAGATCTTCAAAACATAAAATTGGATCGAAATCAACTTGAATAATAAATTCTTCGGGTTCAAACACAGAAAATAATTGAGTTTTTTCACAACCAGTTATAGTGTTAACAACAATTAATTCATAATCACCAGCGGGTAAAAGGACTTCTTCACCATTATTTGTAATACCATTTGGCCAATTAAAATTATATAATAAATTATCCTCATTTAAAACATTGGCCGAAGCAGTTCCAAAACCAGCGAAACAGTCAGCGGGTGTAGAATTTACTGTAAATATAAAGTCATCATTTTCATCTAAAATTATATAGTCTTCTGTATATATGCAACCATTAGAATCAGTTATCTCAACAGTGTATACATCAGAGGTTAAATTAAATATGTTTGAATCGAAGCTAATCACTGTTCCTTCGGAATTAGTCCATAAATAATTATAATTTGGTACACCACCATCAACAGATAATATAATTGAGCCAGATGATGAGTTATAACAATTATTTTGATTAATTATAGCACTAGTACTAATTTCGGTAGGAGATGAAATAGAATAATTATATGTTTTTGAACAGCCATTTTCATCAGTTATTACAAAAGAGTGAAAACCAGGTAAAACAGCCTCAGTATCAACTCCATTCCAATCAATTTCAAATGGCGGATTTCCACCAAATATTTCCTGGATTATAATTGTTCCAGATGGATTATCAAAACAATTTGCAGGACTTGTATCAAAAGCAACTAATATTGGATCAGCTTGAATTATATTAATTTGCTCAGAAACAACGCATCCATCAAAACTTAAAACTTCTAAATTATAAATATCAGGAGACAAATTATTAAATATATAACATGTTTCTACACCATCACCTTCAATTGTAAACTCTTGTGTTGTACCATTTAAATTTGTTAAAGAATAGGTGATTGTATTTTCCCAATTAACACAAGCTTCAATGTAGCCATCATTTTCATTTGAACATAGTTCATCTTGAGTTGTGATATTTACTTGTCCAGATTCTTGTGGAACCTCAAATACATTTACATCAGAACAACCATTAGAATCATAAACAGTAAACAAAAAAGTACCGGAAGGAAGTTGAGGTTCAGGTTGAATTGAAATAAGTTCACCAGTACTTATATTTTGCCACTCAAACGTATACGGTGGCTCACCACCAGAAACAGATGAGCTAATTTCTGCCAAATCTCCAAAACATGATGCTGCTGATATAATTTCATTGGAAACAAAAAGTTCATTTGCACCACCAACAACAATTGTAGAATCCCAAGCACAACCATTTCCATCAACTATTTCAACCAAATAACTATTTTGTTCTAAATTATCAAAGCTAAAATCAGGACCATCTGAAAAAACCCCAGTCACATTCATATTTTCAATTTGTGATAAACCATTAACTTCAAATACATCAGTAAATCCAGGAACACTCAAGTTAAATGACACATCAACTTCATATACTAAACCACCAGAGTTAATTAGAAAAAGAAATTCCTCACCATTTACAAAACCATTATCTTGACCGGTTTCTTCTCCCCATGCTGCTAAAGAAATAGGAAAGCCTGAATTTTCATCATAAATTGTAGTACCACCACATTGTACTCCATTTGATGAAGTGTAAAATACACCAATTAAATCACCATTATTTAAATCTAGTCCTGTGATTTCACTGATTACAATTGATGCATTAACACCTGTATTAGTCCAATCAAAACTAACATCTGATAATCCTATTGTTGTTGTTTCTTCAATATCATTAAAAAATATAGTATAACTTCCAGGAGAACCATCAATTGTAAAGTTAGCTGTTGCTGTTTCTCCAAAACAGTTAATTTCTTCTAAATCAAAATCTACATTAATTTGTTCTGGCTCACTAATAGTAAAATAGGATGGAACTGAAACACAATTTTCTGAATCAGTTATAATAATTGAATAATTTCCTGGTGAAACAGTTGAAGATGGAGAAAATATTCCCAATGAAAGACCATTTTCCTCAAACCATTCGTAAGAATAAGGAGGATTACCACCTGTCACTGACATTGAGAAATCAACTGGAATATTTGTTTCACCGAAACAAACTGTTTCTACTACAGGGAAACTAATTGCTATACCATCAGGGTTATTAATTGAAACATCAAATGTTTCCAAACAACCTGAACTATCTGTAACAGAAAATGTGTAAAAACCACTTGAAATATTATCAGGATCCTCCCCATTATAATTAATAGTATAAGGCGATACACCACCTGAAATTTCTAGAGTTAATACAGTATTATCACCATTACATATAATTGGATCGTAAGAATATAAAATATCAATATTCTGGGGATCTATAATTTCGTAGGTTTGAGAAATCAAACAATCATTTTCATCTGTTATTGTTACAGTATAGTTACCAGGGAATAAATTGTAAATATTTTGATCTGAACTAATCAATTCACCAAAAGGACCAATCCATGAATAATTTAATTCACCAGTACCACCAATTAATTCAATATTAATATATCCATCTTGAGAGCCATTGCAAGTAGGATTTACAATATTGAAATTATCAATTTGTAATTGATTTGGTTCACTAATATTAATTGTTGTTGAAGAAGAACAACCGTTTTCAGCAATAACTTCAATCAAATATTGACCGGATGAAACATTATAATAAAAATCATCATTAGAACCCAATATTGTTCCAATCTCAAAACTAGAAACCACAGTGAAACCACCAGGAGTAAAATAATCAAGCCCCTGACTTAAATCATAATCCGGAATTAATTGATATATATCACCAGAAGTATCAAATAAATACCAAATATATGGATCACCATCTTCGAAACCATTATCTTGAGCAAACTCAGTTTGCCATCCCGAAAGCGATGCAAATGGAATGGTACCATTAAATGTAGCAGATCCACCACATTCTAAATCTCCATTAACATTTTCATAAAAGATACCAATTATATCACCTGGATTAATTATGCCGTTAATATCTGAACAGTCAGAATCATCACAACCAAAAATCACAATTGTGTTATTTGAACCTGTTTGTGTAAAATCAAAATCATCTTCAGTTGTTATAGTTGGGCTTCCTGCAAAAACAGTTTCAATAAATTCTCCATTTACAGACACATCATAGTTCATAATACTGCCCTCAATTCCAACACTTATTGTAGACTCATCACTTGAACATAAAATTTCACTGAATTCATAATTTATATTAATTTCAGCAGGTTGAGTTACAGATACTATTGTTGAACCTGTACAACCGGAATTATCAACAATTGAAACTCTATAATTAGATGCTGCAAGATTCTCTAAGACTCCATCATTATTCGGATCAAATACATTAATTTCAGAGTCATCTATTCCATCACCATCAGTATCAATTAATTGATCCCAAAAAACATTGTAAGGAGGAGTGCCACCGAAAGTAGATCCCAAGATAACTTCAATTGATCCATCTGACTCATTGAAACAACTTACATTATTTATATTAGTAAAGGGAATAATGGTAACATCCGGGCAATCATTAATTGAAAAACATAAATTATCGTCAAAAAAACATGCATCCGGGTTATAAAGAACATTATCAGATTGAGAACAACCATTCACAAAACAACAGGAACCATCATCATTTGTAGCACTTGAATCAAAATTAAATGCATTTTCGTCAGTACAACCATTTACTTGAACTATTTCATCATCGTTACAAATCCCATCATTATCTGAATCATTGTCAATGATTACACCGTTTTCACAAGTTTCACAAATACCATCAACATAAATACAAGAACCATCATCATTTGTTGCATTTTCATTATAATTACAAGCTGTCGAATCAATACAACCTAAAATTTCTTCATCGACACATTCAATAAAATCCGATACAGATAAACTTAAAACATTTGTAAAACCATTTGACTGCCATGTGGAAGAAAATGGAAGATTTTCATCAAATGTTGGTGAAAGTTCATAAATAGTTCCATCAGTTGAAGATCCAAAAAATAACATCTCATCTCCATTAAAGAAGCCATCGATTTCTGAAGTAAAAGAATCATCACCAAAACCTACTAATGCATCGACCTCCCCTGTCCAAGTGATCGTAGAAGAACAAATATATTGACCAAAATCATCAATATAAAACACACCAATTTGATCACCAATTTCTACATCTGCACTTTGAATAGCAATAGTATTATTGGTAGAACTTGATGGTGAGTCTTCAAAAATTATATCACAATTTACTTGAGAATAATTATGTACTGGAAGTAATAAAAATAATAATATGTATAATTTGTTTATCATTCTAAATTTTATCTTTTAATAACTACGTGTCCATTATAATTTTTGTTATACTCTTTGATCTCTAAGGTATAGTAATAAGTACCTATTTCTAATTGTTTTCCATTTTCACTATTACCATCCCATAAAACAGAGCTGTACTCTCCTTCTCTTTCAAAAACTATCTGACCCCACCTGTTGTATACCTTTAAAATAATAGCAGGCTCATATAATTCTATGTTATAAATCTCCCAATAATCATTTACACCATCCATGTTTGGAGTAAATACAGAAGGAATGAATAAACAATTTATCCAATCATAAACCTCAAATTGACAAAATTCATTTGAAATATTAATTGAAGATTCAGATACACAACCATTTGAATCAGAGACACCAACTAAATATTCACCAAATGGCAAATTTTCAATAACCCAAGATCCGTCTGTACTTTCAACTGTTATAGATCCAAAAGGTGATTGATCAAATTCAGTGAAACCGTTAATTGAGTTAGTGAATATATTACTATCAGCCCCTTGAGCATATTCCTGAAGGTTATCAATACCATCACCATCTATATCATCATCTTGAAAAACAACCGAAAAATCTAAATCACCATCATCATCTATATCAATATCAAAGGAATTAGGCCCAAGTGGTTCCACATCTGAAGAATTTAACAAACCATCACCATCAATATCATCATCTAAATAATTTTCAATCCCATCATTATCAATATCTAAATTAAAATTAAGAATCCCATCACCATCTATATCAGGATTAAAATTTAATACCCCATCACCATCAATATCATTATCTAAAGGGTGAGTTGTACCAGGAATATAATTTAAAATACAATCTCCATCTAGATCATCATAATAAACAATATCATCATTTCCATCTTGATCTAAATAAAAATTATAACCTCCTTGAATACCAACTCCACCACTAAAAACAATTTCTATAGAACCATTTTCAGCATCTTGACATTCAGGACAATTTCCAACTGAAAGAGAGATATCTAATGGCTCTGGAGCTAAAATATCAAATAAACCTTGTTGACTAATATCATTTAAATTAATGGACTGAATTAAACAGGAATTATTGTCTATAAGTTGTAACTCATAAGAATCTGATAGAAGTTCTCCACCAACAATATTAGGTTCAATATTTGGAATTTGAAAAGGGATATCATTTTGTGAATTAATTAAACCTACATTTACTCCATCAAGAAGAATTGAAATTGGGTATGCTTGGTATTGAGGCCACACAGGTATATAATAAAATATTGGAGGTGTTGGATTATTAAATTCAATTTCATCGATTGTTAATATTGCATTTTCTTCAAGGTTATCACAGTTATCTTCATTATATCCACATGAAACATTAAAACCACCATTATATTCACTTAAATAAGCATTAAATTGAGGTTGCACAACCCCAAGATTAAAATTATAAGTTGAAACACAACCGTTGGCATCAACAATGGTTAAAAAATAATCGCCAGGAGATAAAATACCTGCAAGTTCAGTACCTGGACCATATGGAACTGGATCATTAATATTTAAAATTCCATCACCATCTATATCTTGATCATTCTCATTTAATAAATTATCACCATCTATATCACTATCTATGTAATTGTAAAGAAGATCCCCATCAATGTTTCCACCCCCATCTTCCCATGTATAATTGGCTGTGAAACCATTATCACTTGTCCAACTAAGTTGGTAAGGAGGAGTGCCTCCGTCGATAGCTCCAAGCATTAAACTTCCATCATTATTACTAGAACATGAAGGTAAAATCTCGTCTAAAAGTGGAGGATCAAGCTGAAAAATTCCCGTTTGGAAGTTTATTGGATCAGTTTCAATTAAAATTTGACAACCATTTGAATCTTCAATAATTATATTATATATATCATTAACAATTCCATCATTATTTAAATCCCAGTTGAGATTATTAAAATTCACAATTTCTCCTGCATTAACATTATTGTACTGATCATTGGTTTCTACCAAAATAATATTATAAGGAGGAACTCCTCCTGATATAAAATCTATATTTAAAGAAATACTTGCATCAGAATTGTTTCCTTCTTTACATGATGCAGGAAAAACATCTAAACCGTTAAATTGATCAAAAGTAATTTCTGGGTCAGGTTCTGTAATTTGAACAGTAATTTCTTCAAAACAACCATTTTCATCAGTTACTGTTAAAGTATAAGTACCAGCTAAAATATTTGACAAATCTTGAGTTTGTTCAACTGAATCACCGGACCATTGATAAGTATATGGAGGAACACCTCCGATAACATCAATATTTATAAAACCATTATTTATAGGTCCAATATTGCTTATCTCATCATTACAAGAAACACCATAGCCATTATAATCTGAATGCGTCTCTATAATTGACAATTGTTCAGGTTCAGTTATTTCTATTTCTAAATATTCAACACAACCATCTCCTAAAGATCCGTCAGGAATATTAGATTGAACAGTAAGACTATATGTTCCTGGCTCTAAATTTTGAATATTTTGATTATTACTAGTAAAGTTGTTTGGACCTGTCCAATTAAAGATATAAGGACTAATACCTCCAGAAACTGAAACATTAATTTCACCATCATTTGTTCCATTGCAAGAAATATTAAATCCATTAAATTCCGAAACACTAAAATCAGTTATTTCTAACACATCAGCTTCAGTAATTATAATTTCATCGGTTTGTGTAGTGCATCCATTAGCATCCTGAACCTCAACGATATAAGTTCCTGGACCTAAAGTATCTATTGATATTTCTTGATTATCAAATGAAAAAGTAGCTGAAGATGAATTATCTAAATTTAACCACGTTGCATAATAATATGGAAAAGGCCAATTATCATCATCAACTGGTGTTCCACCTTCAATAATAACTCCCAAAGAACCATTTTCTTCACCATTACACTCAATAAAAGTATCTAAGTCAGATTCATTCCAATTCACTATTAATTCATCAGGTTGATCAATATTATATATCATTTCAGAAAAGCATCCATTTTCATCAATAATATATAGGTAATAACTTCCTGCGTATAAACTATTTATAGTTGATAAAGAAAAACCATTATCAGAAATTGATATGTCCAAAGCATTTGAAGATAAATATGGCCACCAATTTCCGTTTCCATATCCTAAAGGATCAATATCGTTATTATTGTTTAAACCATCATTATCAGTATCAGGATCTAAAATATTTAATTGACCATCATCATCAATATCCAAAGCATTTATATTTAATGAAATATTTCCAAAATTATCTTCAATTAAAATTGGAGTAGTCGAATTAGTAACATAATTATCAAACCAATAAACTGTTACAGGTTGTGTATTTGAAGATATTGTTGTATTAACCACAACATCAGGAACATTTGGGTTATCAGGTAATACAACAAGATCACCATAGCATAATAGTTCTGAATTAATTTCTATACTTATTTCTTCTGGCTCATTAATTGAAAAATATTGTGTGATGGGATTACATATACCATCAGAAATAATTACTGAGTATTCACCCTCACATAAATTATTTAGATTGTTTTGAGATCCAGATAAAATTATATTTTCATTTGAATCTAACCAAGTAAAAGAATAATTTACACCTTGACCACCAGTTGCATATGAAGTAACAGTACCTGTACATGAATTTTCATTATAACAAACAGGATCATAAACTTCTAAGTTAGCTAACAATTGCTCCTCTGGTTCATTAATCACAAATGAATGTTCATATACACATTCATTAAAGTCTGTTATTTGCACCACATAATCCCCCGCATATAAAGCATTAGCATTTCCATTACCATTCGGGTCTTCTATTAAATTTCCAAATGAGTCTAATTCAAACCATGAAATGGAAAAAGGAGGTGTTCCACCTTGAATATCTGAAGTACTAACATAAGCACTTCCAGATGCACCCAGACAGTCAGCATCTACAGAAACAAAGAAATTATCAAAATTTAACTCTGTTACCTCATTGACTGAAAATGAGCCTGATATTGAACAGTCATAATAATCAAAAGCATTATATAAATATTGGCCGGAAGAAACATATGGAATATTAAAAATATAATTAATACCTAAATCTGTTATAGTAGAAACTGTACTATTATAAGCAGCCTCAACTTCAAATAATTGTAAAACACCGTCACCTGTATCAACACCAAATTCAAATGTTGCTACTTCACCAGGGGGAGGTTCTGTTCCATTGGCAATTATTGTCATTGATCCAAAATCACCAGGACATAAAGGATGAGTAATTATAATATCTTCAATTTCAAAAGGCTGCTCAACGATATCAACCTCAACTGAAATTTCATTAGAAATACAACCATCAATTATTGTTTCACAGGAGTTTGAAATATCAATATTTGAGTCAACAACATATAAATCATGGGTTCCAGATGGAATTGAAATTGAATAATTGTTAGTATCAGTTAAGATTGTTGAAACTTGAATTCCATCAACATAAATACTGTAAGGTGGAACTCCTCCAAAAATGTCAAAAAATAAATTTGCCTCATTTGAGCATCCAGCAATTTCTTCATCAACTAAAATTATTTCTGGACAAGATTCATTAATAATTATTATTTCAGAGGCAGAACAAGCATTTGGATCAATGCTTGATAAATCTTCCGACCAGCTACTATCAATTACAGTTAACAAGTATTCACCAGGAATTAGACCATTAAATATTCCAGAATTATTAGATCCAATTATTGATGGTGGGGCTATACTAGAGTCAAAAAGGGTGTATAAATAACCCGGATCACCTCCAACAGCAGTTCCAATTATTGTACCATTATTACTCCCACAACAAACAAACTCATCATTACAAACATCTAAAGTAATTGGACTTGGTTCAAATATTTGATATGATTCAGAAGTAATTAAACAACCATTATTATCGGTAACAACAACACCATAAACACCAGCTGATAAATTATCAATAAAGGAAGAGTTTGCAAAACCCGGACCAGCAATATTAGAAGACCAATCATAATTATATGGTGGAGTTCCACCACTAACAAAAATTTCTATACTACCATCATTGAATTCAAAACTAAAACAACTTGAATTTTGAACAACAGCATTTTCAATACAAAAAGGTTCAGGACTTGAAATAGTAATTATTTCAGATGTGATATCTTGTTCACAGTCATTTTCGCCAGTAACAACAAAGTAATAATCACCTGGGTTTGAAGTTTGAAACAAATCACTTCCAGTTGTTGAAAAAGATTCAGTAAAACCATTAGAATCAAAAACCTCAACAAAATAAGGACCAACTTCACCGGAAACTACTATGGAGATTCTTCCTAAATCACTATCATCTATTTCTGAGCCATCACAGTTATTACATTGAATGTTTTGAATTAAATTAACAGTTAATTCTAATGGATCTGGTTCAGTTATTTCTATTGTGATAGACTCTTCACATCCGTTACCCTCTGTTACAGTTAAAGTGTATGTACCTGCACCGATATTAGAAATATCCTCAGTGACTTGACCACTTGACCAACTAAAATCAAAAAATCCTGATCCACCTTCAACAGTAACATCAATAAATCCATCAAACTCACCATTACAAGAAACTCCAAATCCATTATAATTGGAAGTATTTTCTGTTATTATTAAAGGATCTGACTCTGTAATTTCAATATTAATTTCTTCAGAACATCCATTTTCATCAGTAACTGTTACAGTGTAAGTTCCTGCGTCTAAATTAGAAAGATCTTCAGTTGTTTGTCCACTTGACCAAGTATATGAGTATAATCCTACTCCACCTTCAACTGTAATGTCAATAAAACCATCAGTAGCACCATTACAAGAAACACCAAAACCATTGTAATTTGAAATATTTTCTGTAATAGTTATTGAATCAGGTTCCGTAATTTCTACTGTAATTTCTTCAGAACACCCATTTTCATCAGTAACTGTTACAGTGTATGTTCCTGCACCTAAATTAGATAGATCTTCAGTTGTATCACCATTTGACCAAGAATAGGAGTACAGTCCTAATCCACCTTCAACAGAAACATCAATAAATCCATCAGATTCACCATTACATGAAACTCCAAAACCATTATAATTGGAAGAGTTTTCTGTTATTATTAATAGGTCTGGTTCAATAATCTCAACACTAATTTCAGTGGTACAATCGTTCTCATCCGTAACAATTACATTATAAATTCCTACACCTATATTTTCTAAATCTTGAGAGGATTGACCATTAGACCAACTATATGTATAAACACCCGATCCACCTTCAACTGTAATATCAATAAAACCATCAACAGCACCGCCGCAAGTAACTCCGTAACCATTATAGTCTGAGTGAGTTTCTGTTATTATTAATTCTTCAAATTCAATAACTTGAATCTCTTCTGACTGAGTACATGAATTCTCGTCAATAACGTTTATAATGTATATTCCAGGTTCAAGATTATTAAGATCTTCATTAGTATCACCGTTTGACCAACTATAAGTATAAATTCCGGTTCCCCCTGTTACTGTTAAGTCAATTGCTCCATTTTCTTCATTAAAACAAGAACCAACTACATCAAAATTAATTGAAATTTCTTCAGGTTCATTAATGATAAATTCTTCAAAAAAAGAACAATTGTTGCCATTTACATCAATCGTAGAATCAAAGCCTTGTAAAAAATAAGTTCCAGCACACAAACTATCTAAAAATAATTGATCACTTGAAAAGTTATTTGGGCCTGTCCAATTAAAAATATAAGGTTCTGTTCCACCTGAAATATCAATATCAATAATACCATTACAATTTCCATTACAATCTATATTTTCGTTAAATTCATTTATTGAAATCAAAATTTCTGGAATTTCTTCAATAGTTCGTTCAATTGCTTCACAACATCCATTACTATCAGTTACAATTAATTCGTAAGTACCTGCACATAAATTAGTTAAATCTTCAGTTGTATCTCCATTTGACCAACTATATGTGTATGGTGAAGTACCACCAGTAACGGTTACATCAACAAAACCATAACAATTATCGGAGTCTTCTTCATTACATAATATTGCTGGATCACCACCTGATTCAGCAGAAACAATTAACTCTTCAGCTTCTAAAACTTCAAAAGTTAAAGGAATAGATTCACAACCATTTGCATCTTGAATTACATATAAATATTGACCAGGACATAAATTATTTATCACCAATTGATCAAGATCTCCATCACCATCAGTATCTGATGATACTAAACCATTATCTGAATCAAAAATATAGATTAGACTATCAGGAATTAAATCAGATATTCCAAACAAGTCATCATCTTCATTTAAAATACCATCATTATCAGAATCAGGGTCACCATCATTTAAAATACCATCATTATCACAATCATAATTTGGGCCAACACAATCATCAACTCCATCATTATCAGAGTCGAATGGGAAGGGATCTTCGTAATCCAATAATCCATCATTATCATCATCAGCATCACCAATGTTTAACAAGGGATATGAATCATTTTCATCAAAAAAATCATTATCACTATTTAAACTCTCATAAATTAAAACACCATTAGCATCAAAAATAGAATCTGTAACATATATCGTATAAGGTTGTACATAATTTCCAGGTTCAGAAATATTGATAGTTATTGAACCACTACAAAGATCATCTAAACAATTATCTCCATCTAAGTCATCACTATCAGAATCTCCTATATCATTTGTTTCACCAAAACATGAAGAATTAGTAACTTCGTTAGTAGATTCAATAGGAAGATAAATATCATTATCATTAGAAACTATTTGAAAATTAAAACAACCTGATTCAGAAATAATAAGAACTACAGTTGAACCACCATCATAAACCAAAGGGAACTCGTTACATGTACCTGGACCATCACCATCTCCATCCCAAACACCACCTAGAAAGTCACCACAATCTATATCAGCTTGTTGGTCATAAACAAAATCATATAGAGGGGGGTTACTAAATAAGTACTGAGTGTTAACATCACCAAAGTTAAAAATACCGTTACCGTCTAAATCAATAAAATCATCATCGTTTAATATTCCATCACCATCAATATCATTGTCAGATGAATTTGGGCCATTAATATTATTAATATCATCATCCAAAGGGATATTATTAGATAAAATATTGTCAAGACCATCATTATCTGTATCATTATCAAATATTAAAATATTGTATGATTCAAGAGGAGGATTCCATCCAGACAATATTAAAAAACTTTCATTTGGATAGCAATCAGGAACTTCATTAATATCTACACTAACCTCAGACTCAGCTACAATTGTAAAAGTATTAAAAACACAACAACCATTTTCGTCAGTAGTTGTTACATAATAGCTACCAGAATTTAAATTAAAACAACCATTTGAAAATTCTGGATCAAATAAAATATCTTCATCTTCAGGGCTACAATTATTTTGCGGACCCTCATTGGAGTTATCAATATAAAATTCGTATGAGTAATTTGCTCCTGAACCACCAAATGACTCTAATGTGACACATGCAGTGTATCCTGAACACTGTGGAGGTATTATATCAACCAAAGTATTAATTAATTCTTCCTGATTTATATCAACTTCAATCGATTCGCTACAATTATTTGAATCGGTAACAAGTAAACTGTAAGTTCCAGGACAAAGATTGGCAATATTTTGACTAGAACTAGAAAAACTATCAGGACCTGTCCAATTATAAGAGTAAGATAATGTTCCACCAATTAGATTTACATCAATTGAACCATTGCATGCCCCAAAACATAAATCATCAATTGAATCAAATAAAATTTCGATTGCATCTGGTTCTGTAATTTCTACTGTGATTTCTTCAGAACATCCATTTTCATCAGTAACTGTTAAATTATAACTTCCTGCGGCTAAGTTAGAAAGATCTTCAGTTGTTTGCCCACCTGACCAACTATATGTATAAAGTCCAACTCCACCTTCAGCAGTAATATCAATAAAACCATCTGTTGCACCATTACAAGAAACACCAAAACCATTATAATCAGATGAGTTCTCTGTAATAGTTATCGCATCAGATTCTGTAATTTCTACTGTGATTTCTTCAGAACATCCATTTTCATCAATAACAGTAAGATTATAAGTTCCAGCTCCAATATCATTAAGATCTTCAGAATTTTGTCCACTAGACCATGTATATGAATATACTCCTACTCCACCATCAACACTGATGTCAATAGATCCATCGCTAGCTCCATTACATGAAACACCAAAACCATTGTAATCAGATGAGTTCTCTGTAATAGTTATTGCATCGGGTTCTGTAATTTCTACAGTGATTTCTTCAGAACATCCATTTTCATC
>PBCX01000014.1 GCA_002718035.1 Flavobacteriales bacterium | reverse complement strand
TGGTACATTAATTGGAAGTACTACTTTCCAAGGTGATCATATTGCTCTTACTATTTGGGGAGATGATTTAACAACTAATAAGAAAGAAGGAATAAGTGATGGGGAAACTATTAGTTTTAAATTATGGAACTCTCAAACAGGTTTCGAGCAAGCTTTAGAAGTTAGATGGTCACAAGGAGTTGGTTTTTATACTACAGATGGTATTAATATAGCAGGGCAAATCATTTTAGGATCTGAATTAATTACTGAAAAGCAATTAGTTAAAATAACTGATGTTCTTGGAAGAGAAATTAATGAAGATAAAAAAGATGTGATGTTACTATACATTTACGATGATGGTAGTATAGAAAGTGTATACATTAAAGAATAGTTTTTCAATAAAACTAGATTAAAAAGCCCTGAAAAATTCAGGGCTTTTTTTTATATTGTAAATGATTAAAAAAAAAATATGAGTTTATTAAAATTATTTGTTTTACTACTCCCTCTGTTAACATTTTCTCAAACATATAAAAATGGAGAATGGTCAAAAAAAGAACATATACCACAAACTCAACAAGATCAACAAGATCAACAAGATCAACAAGATCAACAAGATCAACAAGATCAACAAAATCAAAAAGATCAAAAAACACCAATTGACAAAAAAGAGATTACAAGAAAAAATGTATCAAAAGTTATTAATAACCAAAAATGGTTTGGGGAATTAATATTATATAGTGATTCAACTACAAAATGGGTTCCTTGGTCTAAAGAACAAATTGAACAATCAAGATCTTTGTTGAAGATCAAGTCTGATACAATGAAACTATTTAATGAGTATTGGAGTACAAGAAAATTATTTCCATATAAGAAAAAAAATCTAGAAAATTTAAAAGATACAATCTTCATTGATCTTGAGGCATCTGGAAAATTTTATTGCTCACCAAGTAATAAAGTTAATTCTAAATTTGGATGGAGATTTAGAAGACAACATAAAGGAGTTGATACATATGGAAGAACTGGTGACACACTCAGGTCAGCATTTGATGGAAAAGTAAGATTTTCTGGTTATAATGATGGTGGCTATGGACATTTAGTAATTATTAGACACTTTAATGGCCTGGAGACATATTACGCTCACTGTAGTAAGAGAATTGCTGAAGCTGGAGATATTGTAAAAGCTGGTGATGTTATTGCGTTACTTGGTGAAACAGGAAGAGCAGATGGGCCACATTTACATTTTGAAATGAGGTATTTTGATCAAGCATTTGATCCTCAAAACGTAATCGACATAGAAAATCAAAAAATAAAAAATAAATTCAAGGTCAGAAAATCAAATGGCGATGATAAATACATCTACCCTCTCACAAAAAATGACTTTAAATACATTAAAAGAAATAATGCAAAAAAATATCATACCATAAGAAAAGGGGAAACCCTTGGACATTTAGGTCAAAAATATTATGGAGAAGCATATAACGGTGGAATAAAAATTAAAAAATTAAACAAAAGCGTTATAAATTGGAACAGTCTCCAAATTGGTCAAAAATTAAGAGTTAAGTAGTTCTATTTTTTTAAAAAAAGCATTTGATTTTGTTTTTTATCTTGCCAATGATAACCTAAAGAAAAAGGTAACATGCCTACGTAATTTTCTTTATTATCGTAAAACATTTTTAAATCTTCCTGCATCATAAAAGTCCATCTATCAAAATCTTTGATAGGCTTTTCATAAGTACCATATAATTTAATATTCCAATCTTCTTGATTAATAAATCTAAATGGAACCCCTGTATCATCTTGAAAAATTGATTTACTTTTTGAAAGAATTATATTTCTAATATTTTTAAATGATAAATCTTTTCTATCATGATGCATCATATATGATGCAGATTTAATAAAAGTATTACATGACCTCATATTGTTTAAAAAAGCTAATAAATTTGAATTTCTATATTTAACATCTCTTCCCTTTGAACCAACAAATGCTTGATCTGAAATATCGCATCCAAAATAAATGAGTTTCTTGAGTTGATTTTTAGAGTTTTTAAATTGAAATCTAACTCCATCAAATCCTATTTTATTCCAACCTTCTGAAAAAACATTTTCCTTAATTATATTCCCTAAAGAATCTAATGTTATTTTTTCTACACTAATAATTTCATGATTTGTTTTTTTTATAAACCAATATAATGTTGATAAGATCCCATCAACTTTGTTATCAGAAATATCATCTATCATATTTCCAGTTATAAAATAACTCCTCAAATAAATATCTCTTAAAAAAACATTTAAATTTCTTGCATAAACCTCAGTACTGTCTTCAGAAATAGATTTGAAATCCGGTATAGTACCAACTTCCTCTAGTGCAAGTAAAATATATTCATTTGCATTTGGATAAAACTGAAAAGCATGTAAAAAATCTGGTCCAGAAAAAGGATAAAATAAAAGAGTTGTATCAATTTCTGAATTTATAAAATTTGTTTTAGCCCAATTATACATTGGATCTAATCTATCTTTTTTAATCTTATTCCACCCAGGTTTTTTTCTTAATTCACCATCTTTTCCTTTAACTGAAAAACCTGTATTTATATTAGAAGTAAATGAGTCCCAAAAATTTGGATCAACGGTTCTACAAAAATTAAATGTATCAGTACCTGATAAGAAGCTTGCTACGCCATCTTCATATGGATCTATTTTTAATGATTGATCAATAACTAAATCACTTATCTTGTTTTCAATAACAGATTCAGGCAACTCCTTATCTGCTGAATCATTAATCATATGCCATGAAACGATAAATATGCAAATCAAAGAAACTAGGAAAAATAGACCGATTAAATTATACTTTTTCAAACTATAAAATTATTTTTACTACAAATTAATGATTTATTGTGAATAAAATACACATAATATTTATTTTAATATTGTTTATTAATAGTTGCCGTACAACATATGACAAAGAACTTACCATAAAAAATAATATTGAAAAATTTCAATCTGATAGTATAAAAAAAATTAACGATAGGGATAGATATATTGATTCGATATTTAATTATGTTTCAAACATAAAAAACATTAATCTTTATACTCATTTTATAAATAGCTTCCCTAACTCAAAAAAAAGAATAAATGCCGAGCAACAAAGAAGAAAACTTTTTTTTAATATAAACAAGGTAATTGAATCAAATCTTGATGTAGATAGTTTAATAGAAGTTAATGCATGTTATGCGCCTATTTACAAAAAAATAGATTACGTTAAAAAAAGAAGATTTAATAAATCTGAACTAATAAACTTAGATTTAGATAGTACAAATCCATACAAAAATAGGTTTGTGGTTGCAGATTTAAATAGTTTAAATAAAAAAGGGAAATCCAGAGGAGTTAAAGAAATTCATTTTAATGAAAAAAATAGCTGGGAATTTAAAAATATTTTCGCTTACGCAAATCAGGAAAAAATAAGTATTGACTCAATTATAGAAATTGAATTTGATTCAGTTCAGATTTCAAAAAAAATGAATAAAAATAAACTTATAAGTGAACAAAAAATATATAAAAACTATTTTGAAAAAGTAAAGAAATATAAGGAACCAGAAGTAGAAAAAGCATACAGTATATTTCAAGGTAGAAAATATAATGTAGGGCAAAATCTTTGTTTTTGTGAAATAATCGAAGATACGATTTATTTACAAGCAAAACATGTAACATCTTCTCAGGGTCAAACAAGAAAATTTGAAAGAGACAGTATAACAAATGAACTAATTCTTGATGAGAGAGGAAAAAAAATAAGTATTTATTCTAATAGATTTCCTTTAAATGAATTTAGAGAATACTATGCTCCAGTAAATAAGTTATCTTCAAGAAATTGGGATCGTGAAAGAAAGTATGATAAAAGTGATGCTTTTAGAGATAGTCTACTTGGTGGTGGAAAATCAACGATAGCGCTGTTTGATTCAGTTGTTCCGCTACCAAATTTCATAACTTTGTTTCCCGATCAAAAAAAATATAGAAGGGCTGTCTCTAAAAATGGAATTCATGAGGGAAGTTTAAATTTAATGAGTAGGTGCATGCTTGGAACTCCACAAAGTTTAGGTTGTTTCAGAATGAATGATTATGGATCAAAATTTGCGAGATGGTGGATTCCAAATCACACAAATTTTTTTATTTACTTTGAAGAAAATAGATATTCTGGAGAACAAATAGACTCTACAAAAGCACTAGTTCCATTTACATCACCTAAAGAAGGGAATATATTTAGAGAATGGATACACAAATATTACCCTAAATACGCACAGGAAATTGACTTAGATATAAGTGGCTCGTGTAATAACTGTTATGTTTATTTAGCTTGGCAAAAATATGGTCTTAAATTTTTAAATTCAGGAGAAGGAAAAACATTTCGAAAGAGAAAAATGGAAATAAGTAACAGAGAAATAGAAAATAATAAAGTAAATGAAGATATTGATAACAAAGTAATCAAAGAAAAATATTTTAAAGAAAAAGATGAATATAAAATAATTAAAAGATTTGAAGTTGTTATTAATTGTCTTGAAGATCAAAAAAAAGTTGATAGATATATAAATAAAATTAAAAAGAAAAATTACACTCCAAATTCAATTAAAGATAATAAGTCTAATTGTTATTTAATTAAAATTGGAAGTTTTAACAACGAAAGTGAAGCAAAATCTTATTTAAAAGAAATTAAAGAGAAAATAAATAAAGATGCTTGGATATATGTTTCCGTTAAGTAATCTATTACTTTTGCTTTGAAAAATAATTAGTTAAAATATAAAATATCACTCCTAAAATCAAAGTTAAAAACACATACTTCAACATATTATAATCACTATAAACCAAGTGAAAGATCATCCAAGAATTTATAATAACAAAAACCATAGCAATTGCATTACCAAAAGGTAAAATAAATGCATCTTTATCATTGAACTTTTTTCTTACTAACGGAAGAGAGATAACTACCAGTATTGAGAAAAAAGACAAACACACACCAATATATCTAACAATTAAATCAAAGGAAGCTGTTTGAATCATTAAGATGGAAAACAACATAAAACAAATAATTGATATATAGGGAGATGAAAATTTATTTTTTTTATTTAAAAAATTTAAAAATGGATAATCTTTACCCATTGTATCTAGAACTGAGGGGCCAGCGATAAATAAAGAACTCAATGATGAAAACAAAGCTAACCCAAAAAATAATGAAAATATAGATGTAATTTTTTCAGAAAAAATTGAAGAAAGAAAAACATTAGCTATGTCTGTTTTTCCAGTTAAACTTTCAAATTCTACAGAAAATAAAAAAACTGAATTAAGAGCTAGATATAAAATACTAACAAATAAAGTTCCAATAATTAAAGAAAATGGAATATTTCTTCTTGGATTTTCAATTTTTTCAGAAAAATAAATTGATGCATTCCAACCTGAATATGCAAAACAAACATATACTAAAGAAATAGCAAATTCTGAACTAAATATTAATTTAAAATCATTAACACCATTACTAAAAGGATTAAAAACAATGGAACTTCTAGAAAAATCGCCTGACAACATTAATATAAATGGTAATATTATCAAAATTAGAATTAATAATATTTTAAATCTTGTGGCAATAATTTGAAAAAGACCCCCGATTTTAATGCCAAATAAATGAACAGATCCAATAATTAAAATCATTGCAGAAGCAATTAAGCTAGAGTCAATACTAAAAACATTAGAAGTATAATCTCCAATTGCAATTGCAACAGCAGCTATTGGGGCAGCAAATCCAACAATAAAACTTACCCAACCAGCAACAAATCCTAACCAAGGAGCGTAAACAACAGATAAATATTTATATTCACCACCTGATTTCTTAATTCGAGTTGCAATTTCAGAGTAAACTAGTGCGCCAAAAAAAGAAATGATGGCTCCAATGCTCCATAGTATCATTATACTAAACCAAGATGGTATGGATCCAGTTTGATAGCCCAATGATGTAAAAACTCCTGTCCCAATCATATTTGCAATTACTACATTAATTGCAACTGAACTTGAGTATTTTTGATTTATAAAAGTTTTCATTTAAAATATTAAGTTAAAATTATTATTTTAAACAAATAATTTTTTTTGAAAATAATGGAAAAAAAAAAAATCAAAGAAATTGAAAAAATTATTTCTAAAGAATTAAATGAGACTCTTATTTCAATTAATGAATATAAAGAATTAACAAAGCCTATTAGCCCAGAAAATTCAATTGGAAGAGTGTCTAGAATGGATGCAATAAATAACAGAGCTGTTATGGAAGAATCCTTAAGAAAGTTAGAAATTAAGTATAAAAAATTACAATTTATCAAAACTCAAACACAAAAAGAAGACTTCGGAATGTGTATAAAATGTAAAAACGAAATACCTGTGGGAAGAATAATGATAATTCCGGAAAGTAGATTTTGTGTCAAATGTGTATAAATGAAAATATTAATATTCTTTTTTTTAATAAATATAATAAATATGAAATCTCAAGAAAATAAAATATATTTTGGTGGTGGTTGCTTTTGGTGTATTGAAGCATTTTTTGAACAAGTAAATGGTGTTAACAATGTAACAAGTGGTTACTCTGGTGGATTCAAAAAAAAACCAACATATAAAGAAGTTATTTCAGGAAAAACTGGTCATGCTGAAGTATGTGAAATATCCTACAATTCAAATATTATAAGCTTAAAAACTTTACTTGAAATTTTTTTTATATCACATGATCCAACAACTATAAATAGACAAGGGAACGACATAGGAACTCAATATCGATCAATAATATTATCCAATAAAGAAGAAGAACTGCAGGAAATTAAAAATTATGTTAAAAAAATTCAAATAAATATATTTAAAGAAAAAAAAATAGTTACCGAAATTAAAAAACTTAATAAATTTTATGCAGCTGAGGATTATCATCAAGATTTTTATTCATTAAATAAAAAATATCCATATTGTGAAATGGTTATCACTCCAAAAATGACTGAACTGAGGAAAAAATTAAAAAAATACTTTAAATAATAAATTGATATATAAATACATGCAAAAAATAGCTTTAAAAATTATATTAATCATATTTCCTTTCCTTATCTTTTCTCAAGATGAAAAAAAATTAAATAAAAAAGAAGCCAATGCAGAGGTAAAAAGACTCACAAATCTATTAGAAAAAATTCAATCAGAAAAAGAAGAATTAAATAATAAATTAACGATTGAATATGAAAAATTACTTTATGAAATGGATGAAAATAATGAATTAAAAACTAAAAATGGTGAATTGATAGATGAATTAAGCAAAATTCAACAAGTGTTAGTTAAAGAAAATGAGAAGTTAAATGAATTTAAAAATAAATTAGAAGAAAACAATATTATAATTGCTGATTACAGATTATTAATTAACAATGATAGTATTTACATAAAAACATTAAATGATAGTATCAATGATCTAAATTTAGAAAAAATAAAAAATTATATTAAAAATGATTCTCTAAGAAAAATTAATGATACATACTTTTCTACTATTAAAAATCTTGAAGACTCTCTATACTTATATATAAACTTTAATGAAATAAAGCTGGAAGAAAAACACGCAGATATCTTTAAGATAGTCAAAAAATTTTACTCTTCACTTGAACTATCTGATGAAGAAAATCAAAAACACTACGTAGAAGGTAATATTATTTTTGACACATCTGATTTTAAAAAAATAATTGATAATAATTGTGAATATAGTAAAGAAAGAGTTGAAAATTTAACATCAAATTACCACTCTTACATTTGGATAGGTTTAAAAAATATTCTCTCAGTTAAAAAAAATAAAGAATTTACAGATGTAATTGTAAAAACTCTTTACGGAATTTTCGAAACTGGAAGTTTTGAAAATATTGAATTAATCAGGCTAAAAGAAAAGGATGGAAAATTAAAAGTCATAAAATGGTCAGATGTTAAATTACATAAAATGTTTGTTTCTGATTATGATGGATTAGATAAATTTACTGAAGCAGATTTTTACAAGAGAGTTGGTCAAAATTAATTTTATTACTTATATTTCTTTTTTATCTAACCAATTTAATACATTATCAAACCAAATTGAGCTAGCTTCTTTTTTATTTAAAATACCTTTTTCTAAGGCATAATCAATAACCCTACCAGGGAATGAAGTACCAACATCTTCCATTTCTCCCAAAGGGTATGGATCATCAAGTCCTGCAACTATTTGAGAAGCACCAACTCTTTTTTTTATTAACTCTAAGGTAAATGAATCGTGAACAAGCGTGTCAAAATAAATATTTTTATGACTCAAAAAACCTCTTGGATCATTAGCTTTCTTAAACAAATCTGGCCTACCATCAAAACCTTGTAATCTTCTTCCATAATTAGCAATTCCTAAGACACAACCGTGAGCAAAACATGTTCTAATTTGTGGGTATTTATTTGGAATACCTCTTAAAGTATATATATGAAAAGTATCAGCACATTGAGCTAACATCCAAATAAGATGAAATCTCCAAAACTTATCATCAAGATTTACCATTTTTTCAGCATTATAAGGATGTATTTGAACAGATAATGAGTACTTGTTAGCAATTTCATAAATTGGATCTAAGCATTTATCAGCAATTGATATCCACTTATTTTTTTTTGATAAAAAATGAGTTGGTAAACATAAAACTTTGAGATTATAATCGTTAACACACTTCTCAATTTCCCTTAAAGATTCATTTAAATACAAAGGCTGGACTACAAAAGCACATGTAAATTTTTTTGGATATTTTTTTTGGATAGAGTAGTTAAAATCATTTTGAAATCTAATTGTATCTAGAGCATCTGTTTTTTTCCATCCATTACAATATAATTGTGAAAGAGTTAAAATTACTGCATGATCTATTTTATTTTTACTCATCCATTTTAATTTTTCATCAACAAAAAAACTAGGGTGAGTAATTGGACGACACCAACTACCTTGCCTCATAAATTTTTTATCTGAGTCTATAGAAAATAGATTTTTCTTTTTTAAAAAAGAAGGAATCTGATTTGGCTCAGGTAATAAGTGAGAATGAGCATTAATTTTCATTTAAATAAATTAAAATGTAAATCAAAATTAAAAAACTTATTTTTAATTAAAGAAATTAAATGAAATCAAATACATTAAACAATGATTTTTTAATGATTGCGAAAACAATGCACGGGTTAGAAGATGTCTTAATAGAAGAATTGAAAGTAATTGGAGCAAAAAATATAAAAAAAGGTAAAAGAGCAATTGAATTTTATGGAAATCAAACAATACTATATAAATCAAATGTTTGTTTAAGAACAGCATTAAGAATTTTAAAACCTATTTCAACATTTAATATAAAAAATCAATTAGACTTGTATAATGAGGTTAAAAAAATTAAATGGGAAAAAATAATTTCTATAAACGATACCTTTTTAATTAACTCTACAGTAAATAACTCTAACTTATTTAATCATAGTCAATACGTTTCGCAAAAAATCAAAGATGCTATTGTTGATCAATTCAGAGAAAAATATGGAAGAAGACCATCAATTAATAAATTCACACCAACAATACAAATAAATGCATATTTGAGTGGAAATAAATGTCAAATATCTCTTGATAGTTCAGGTAATTCATTACATAAAAGAGGCTACAGAGTGCAAAAAGGAAATGCACCAATTAATGAAGTTTTAGCTGCAGGCATTATTCTTTTAAGTGATTGGGATCAAAAATTAATATTTAGAGACCCTATGTGTGGGTCAGGTACAATAATTATCGAAGCTAACATGATATATAACAACATTGCTCCTAACATTAAAAGAGAAAAATTTGGGTTTATGAATTGGAATGATTTTGATAATGATCTTTTAAATAACATAAAATTTAACTTAAAACAAGAAGAAAAAAATATAACACAAATAATTGAAGGTTTTGATAATCATTTTGGAGCAATTTCTTCATCCAGAACAAATATTAGAAAAGCACAAATAAACAATGATATTAAACTTAAAAGATTCAACTTTTTTAAACAAAAAAATTTAGTAGAAAAAAGACACGTTGTTTTTAATCCACCGTATGGTGAAAGATTAAAAATATTTGATGAAAAATTTTATGAAGATATGGGTAACATACTTAAAAAATTTTACTCAGATTCAAACATTTGGATAATTACCTCTGACCTTGAAAATATTAAAAAAATTGGACTTAAGTCTTCAAAAAAAATTCAATTATTTAATGGAAGTTTGGAATGTTATTTATTTAAATATGAAATATATGAGGGTTCAAAAAAAAAAGATAAAAAAATATAGACAAAGCATTACATTATTACTAAATTCGAAACTTAATATATTAAAATGAAAAAAGGAACTGTAAAATTTTTTAATGAAACTAAAGGTTTTGGATTTATCATTGAAAATGAAACAAACGAATCACATTTTGTTCACATATCTGGTTTAATTCACAAAGTATCCGAAGGTGACCCTGTAGAATATGAACTAGAAGAAGGAAAAAAAGGCATGAACGCCGTAAATGTTAGATTAACAGATTAGTATTACTATATATTAAAATCATTTTTAATTTCTGGATATACCGGGACAGTAATTTTCCTAGAAAAATTATAACACACAATTGTTACTGTTGCAACACAAACAACCTTGTTTTTCAAAAAAATAACAGAGAAATTATCAAAGCTTTTATTTCCAATTCTTGAAATTTTCTGACATATAACAAGTTCAGAAGGATGTGTTACTTGGTTTACATAATCAATTTTAATGGAAGCAACAATGAGTGAACGCGAAGAATGATTAACATTCCATCTCTTAAAAAAAACAATTCTTGCATCTTCTAAATAAGAAAGGAAAGTAGCATTATTAACATGTTTAAAAGCATCTAAATCTCTAAATCTAGTGTTAATTTTATGAACAAAATTGAAATCACTTGTTCTAAGTTCGTTATAATCAATCTTCATATTTAATCTTTAGAATCAAAAAAACTTGAGGTTTTTTTTATCAAATCAACTTTAATTTCCTCAACAATACCTCCAGGAAAACCATTTTCCTCAAAACAAATTCTAATATTTTCTTTTTTATTTTCATAAGATTTAACAAATTGGGCCATCGATTCAATTGTGTTGTTTTTTATTGAATCAATTTCTGTTGAACTAAAATTCTCCTCTAAATCTTTATTAATATTTAAAACAAAGCATTTACATTTTAATTCAATTGAATTTATATTGGTGCAATATAATTCATTCATAGTATCGAATATGTTTTTTTTTGTGAAGTAAAAAAAAGAAAATATTGAAATAATCATAACTAAAAAAAGTAATGACAACTTAAATAAAAATTTAGTTACATATTTAATTATAAACCATATTAAAATAAAGCTTAATATTATTAGAAAAAAATGAATAGTCTCCATAGGCTCATTAATTTAAATAATTTTTTAAAAAGTTATACCATTTTTTTTAATTTAAAATAAATTTCAACCATTGCTTTTGTATCTAGTTCACAGTAACTTAATAAATTTTTTCTAGTTAAATTTACATCTTCTTTAAAATTTTTATCTAAAACCAATCTTCCCCATGTATCAAGTGCCATAGTACCATTAGAAATATCTAAATTCGAATATGAAAGATTAGGGCAAATAATAGGTAAAATATTTTTTATTGATGTAGATCCATTAAATCTATAATCAATATAATATTTCTTAAAAATATCTTCTAAATCAAACATTTTTAAGTTGATGAATTCTAAATAATTTTTAAATTCTGGAAACCAATTAATCAAATCTTTATTTCTACTTTTTTCAAAACTAGCATGCCAAGAAATAAAAGTTCCTTCGAGTCCGGTAAAACTTTTCATGTTTGATAACATTTTGTTGTTTAATTCCATTTTATCAGCTAAATATTCAAAATGAGTTAATTTATCATTTTTAAATAAAGAATGTATAGATACCTGAAAAACATGTTGTTTATGAGGCCCTAGGTCATCAATTTTAGGAACAGCTGAAGGATAGGTTTCATAATCTATAAAATGAAGTGGGAATTCTAAATTTTCTAATATTTTTTTTATGTTTTCTAAATCAATAAGAGGCTTTGTTGTTTTTGCAGATAATATTTGATTTAATTGAAAATCACTAAAATTAACATCACTATTAGCATCTACTTCAGTAATTTTAGATTGATTGTTTTTTAATAAATGATTTATTTTTTTTTTACTAATTCTATTAATCATGTAAATACTATTTTCTAAAATATTTGGATTGAAATAGGAAAAACTATCACAATGATTAGAACGAGTATTAAATTTACAGGAGCAAACATTTTCATTTATTGATTTTTTTTTAATAAAATTTATTGCATTATTTATTTCAATTTTAACAATATTATATAAATCATTTATCTTCTCGGTAACATCTTCAATCAATAATAAATTTTCAGGTTTAATATTGCCCTTTTTTACAAAATTTTTGTCCAAATAAATAATTGATAATTTAGAAATATTCAAACCTGAATTCTCACAAACATATTTTTGAAACGATATATCTTTCAGATGGTTATGTTTTTTATCAGTTTTAATACTTGTTGAAGATTTTACTTCGTAGATATGAAATGAGTTATCCTTAATTTTTTCTAAAATATCTATCCTTGCAAAAGCACCATCTTCAGTTATAAATGATGGTTGAAAATAAAATACACTATCATCTTTTAGTCTTTCTTTAGTAAATGTTGAGTCACAATTATCTGGTAAATCAACTCCATTAGGAAATAACATTTTAGCATATTCTTCAACTTCGTAACCCTCTTTTATTAATTTTTCTAAAAAAAGAGAAAATTCACCATTTGGATAAATTTCTGGTTTATTTTTTAATAGCCACAAAGACTCAGGACATTGTAAGTATTGAATGTAATTAGTTTTTGTTAATTGCATAAAAATTATTTTTTGAAATTTAAAAATTTATTTATAGAACCATCATCAAGTATTTGAATTATGAAAATATTTTTGTTTTCATTTTTTACTTCCACACCTAACAAATTAATTGATTTCAAAACATTTTTATTAATTTCATTAATTTTCAAATTAATGAATTCACAATCATCCCCTACTCCATCGTTATTAACATCATTTTGAGCTGGATTGTATACGTCAATACAATTGTCAAGTTCGTCACATATAGTATCTAGATCCATATCATTTATACAATTTTCATCGCAATCATAATAATCAAGTGAATAAAAACAACTACCATCATCTAGATTTGCATTTAAATTGTAATTACATGCTGATTCATCAATGCAACCAAAAATATTATTTGTTGGCCATATCCATGGATAAGTTGTAGGCTCAAATGTTATACCAGGTATCCAAAATTCTGAACCATATTCATATGCTCCAATATCTGGAAAATTTCCTTGATAATTTTCTGTAAAATCTAATTGTACAACATTAGGATGTGTTTGAATTGGATTATTTAGTGTATTAATGATTTTTCCTTGATCAATTAACAATGAGTCATTAGGTGTAAAATCATATAAATACCTATTTTCTAAAATTAAAAGTGGATCATAATTAACTGACTGAACAGAGGATGTTAATAATGGATCAATAGTTTGAGTATTATTACTAGAATGGTCAGAAAATAATGAATAATTATTTGATTTAAAACCCGGTATAAAATTTTCATTATCTACATCATTAGTCCTATGATTTGAAATAATATCTGCTGCATTATTTTCAGTATAGGTATCTAAATTTGTTAGGCCTTCTTCATCCAAAATTAGGATATCTGTTTTATCACAGTTAAATACAGTGTTATTGTAAATTTCATGATAATCCCCTTTAATCATCATACCTATTCCTCCAAAACCATTTTTTCCTATATTCCATATAACATTATGGTGAGCTAAACCCTCTGTTCCTGCAGTTTCAGCAGAACCAACGGGGGCATCAAATCTAAATCCCATTTTTTCTGTATCATGAATCCAATTATAAGATGTTTCAGAGCTTTCAACAATATTTTTTGTTATTTGTACTACTGCACCATCACTTTGAGCTAAGCCAGTGTTTGAAATATCATTATATGAAATATTTGCTCTTGCTCCTAAGTTTAATGTAGCAGAAGCTCCTGTTGTATGAATTATATTACGATTACATTCAATATTTGAACCATTACAATAAATAGTTAAACCTATGGCTTGAGTCTCTGCGCAAGACCAATCAATATGATGAAAGTAATTATTTTCTATAGTATGATAATCTCCGGATAATATAAGCGCCTCACCATCTGTGTACTCAAAAACATTATTTGAAAAAATTACCCCAGAACTATTTGAGTTTGAAGGTAAAATTCCAGTATCCAAATTTTGATCAATATTTGTAACAAGAGGAGAGGTTGTGTCTCCTAACATTCTTTTTGAATAGTTTGGATAACTAAATACATTATTAGTAATGGTAATATTATTACTATTTTGAATTGTAACTGTAGATGCAAAAAATTTAAAACCTTGGAAGGTTATATTATTAGAGTTTAAAAAATTAAATGAAAATGTTTTATTTTTTCCTCTAATAATTTTGTTTTCAAAATCAGAAATATCACCATTAGGACTCCAAAGGTAGAGTATACCATTTTCATAAAACCATTCATTAGATGAATCTAAAAAAGCTAACTTTCCTTCAAGAAAATAATAGTGATGTTTATCTCTATATTCATTACCAATTGGAAAATATTCAAATTTTTTATTTTCAATATCTAAACCATTGATTGAAACTGTTCTAGTTTTGGTTTTAAAGGATCCGAAATTTGCAATTAAAGTAGCTCCTGAAATTTCTTCATTAGAAAAATCAGATAAATTTTTTGATTCTAAAATTAAACTATCGATTTCTGTGATATCATTTACAATACCATCCAGATCTTCATCTTGAGAATGTGCCCAATTATTTTTATCATAAATCATATCATTTTCAAAAGAACTGTTTGGCCACCTTGCCATAACCATTTGTTCATCGTCAATGAATAATTGCCATATGTCTTCTTCAATGTATGTTTTAAATATATTATCGCTATGTTGTTCCCATTCAGCATCGACTATTCCCGGACTATTAATTGTTATTGTTCCATTAAATACAACATTATTATCTAGATAAGGTTTAATATCTAAATCTGAACCATTAATAATTTCATAATTATCATAAATTCCTTCCAATAACAAAATTTCTGAAGCACCTTCATTAATAGCTTTTTGAATAGAGTAAAAAGGAAAATCTATGGTACCATCACCTGT
>PBCX01000013.1 GCA_002718035.1 Flavobacteriales bacterium | reverse complement strand
GTTATGAGTGTTAACCCTGGTTTTGGTGGACAGAAATTTATTACAAATACTTTCAATAAAGTAAAAAAACTGAAAGAATTAAAAGAAAAAAATAAAAACAATTTTTTAATAGAAATTGATGGAGGGGTTAACGTTGATAACGCAAAAGATCTTATTGATTCTGGAGCTGATGTTTTAGTAGCTGGAAGTAGTGTATTTAAATCTGAAAATCCAATCGAGACAATCAAAAAATTAAAATACATCAGCTAACATAATCATCTAAATATTTGAAAATTTCAGTTAAACTACCACTTTGAGTTATAGTTGCTTTTTTAATAATACCATCTTTATCATTTAAAAAATGAGGAATAACATTCTTTATAAGTTCTTTACCAAAATAAATAGATGCATCTTTTGGTAATTCACAAGGCAAATTATCAACTGCCATTACAGCAATGACTCCATCTTTTATAAAATCATCTTCTTCAAAAGTCATGGGATTATAACCATATATTGGAGATGTTATTTTTGAAGGACGAATGGTACAAGCTATTGGGCCATCAATATCACAGCTAATATCAGCTACAACTTTTAATTTTTTATTACTTATTATATCTTTTTTTGTAAATAAAAAAGGTGCTTTACTATCATAAAAGTGACCTGTAATTAACATGTCAGCATTGATCAAATATTTAGAGAAACAAGATGTATATTGACTTGGATTTTTATAAATATCTTCTTTTGAATAATTTTTGGAAACTGAAGTCTCATAATAATCAACTACAGTTAAACAAGTATATACAGATGAAGAAAAGCTTTTATCTAAAAAATCTTCTTTTGATACTTTTTTAATATTTAATTTCTTTAAAATCTCCTCAGCTCCTTTTGAAACACGACCATCTCCTGTGAGTATAATTTTTAAATTATCAATTTTTACTTTTTCTAACTCATTTTCCATTTCTTTTTTATCAACACACAAATAAGCAGGCTTTAAATCATATTTTTTTATTTTTAAACCATGGGTTAGAAATGCATTATAGGCACCAACAATACCAGCATATCTACCAAAACCAATTATTCTTTCACCATTGAGTTTTTTTAAAACCTCATAATCAATTAAATCAATTTTTTCTTGCAAGATTCCCTTGAGTAAATTTTTGTTATATGGTTGTTTTTTAATAGTATGAGAAAAAAATAAAAATTTCTTTTCTGGTATTAAAAAACCTAATGGAACTTCTTTTATGCCCATAATTAAATCACAATCACTTAAATCTTTTTGGAGCTCAACTCCTTTTTGTAAATAATCTTGATCAGAAAAACATCTGATGTCACTCGGCTGAACTACTAAAGATAATTGAGGGTAAAATTGTTTTAATTCCATACATTGCTTAGGACTTAACGGCACCCTCCTATCTATTGGTTTTTTACCTTCTTTAATTATGCCTATCTTCATATAGATTATTTTAGAATAGTCCAAAAATAAATAAATAATGACAAATAATTAATTATTTATATATTTACCAGCTTTTATAATTAAAGAAGATCTTTATTTAATGGGGATGACTGGAATTGACATCAAGTCTAATATTTTGATAAGCATGTCGAGATTTGTGTTTTAACTCGAAAAATTAAAACTCATTTTTTTAAACGGCGAACATAATTACGCTTACGCTTAATTAGTCAAGGATTAATTAACGTATGTCTCTTTATAGGATTGTTTGACTCCTATATTAATGAGGCATCGAAAAGTCAGACTAGCTTTAAATACTCCTAATATTTAAAGTGAATTTTTTTAGGATAAGGTTAATATTGGGCGAACTATTCCTGTGTTAGCTCTAAAACTAAATAGTTCTAAACATGTAGAAATTCATTATATTCCTTGTTTGGACCAGGGTTCGAATCCCTGCATCTCCACCAATAAAGAACCCCCTCATTTGAGGGGGTTCTTTATTTATCTAATACCTAATTATCTAATTATTTTTCTAATGAAATAACATCTATATATTGCTGATAATATCTTTTACCCAACTCTCTTTGACCATTAGCATCATAATGAATCTCATCATAATGATTATCCTCCTTAACAATTAGAAAAGGTGTGTTGGGATCAGCATAACCTGTATTATGTATTCTACCAGGGGTTTCTGAAATAATATTTTGAAATGACAAACGATTTAAATTATCTCCAAACCAATATGGTACCATACCTCCAAGCAAAAATGGAACAGAATCTGAATACAAATCTAATCTTATATCATTAATAAATGTATCAAGAGAATTCTGATAATTATTATTTTCATGAATAGCATCTTGCTCACCCTGATGCCACAAAATCACTTTAATTTGACTGCCAGGATATTTTTCTAATACAAAATTAACTCTATCTACAGCATCATTATATAAATCATTTCCCTTATTCCATCTATCATCAATAAATCCAGTCCCTCCATAACCACATGGAATTATTAAAACTTCTTTACTAGAATTATCTTTGATATATTCCTTAGCAAAAGTTAATCCTAAACCAATCTTTTTCGACTGAATTGTATGATGGTCTAACGGTTCCTCAGCTAAAATTACCTGTAAATTTCTGGTAAAATGTCTCCCAAGTTGATAGATTCGACTATCAGGAGCATCAAATACAGGGTCATATCCAATAACCATAATGTGTATTAGACTGTCCAATAATCAAAATTATATCAAAAAACTTATCAGTAACATTAACCGCTGACTTATTACAGGAGATAAAAAGTATTAATATTAAAAATATTAATTTTCTCATTAAACAAACTTACTTATTAACAAAAACATCACCATTAGTATCACCAGATTGGGAAAACGAAATAATAGGAATTAAAAAAATGAATAAAAGTTTTTTCATAATATTAATACATAAACTTTTGTTTAATCTATATTTTAGAAAATGAAATATTTTTTTTGAAATTATGACCCATAATAGAAATAATATAAGTTCCTATTTTAATTTTTGAAGTATTAATTTCAATATTTGTATTGCCTTTATTTATAAATCCAGAAAATAATGAAGAAATCTCCCTTCCTTGTAAATCAAGAATTTTAATATTTACAAAGTCATCAGAGGATAAATACAAAGATAATTTGGCTTGATTACTACATGGATTAGGAAATAAATCAACAGTACTATTATCTAAAATTTGATTAGATAAAGAAATAGAACTGATAGCTGCTAATCCATTTGAAATATAATGACCGTCTCCTAACTCCCACTCAATATCTAAATCAATTTGTTTATTAATATCTTCACTCCAGTACTTCAATACAATTTTCTCTTCCTGTAACATTCCATCTTTTTCATCAGTGTAAATATCGTTTTCCCAAATAATTAAAGACATAGAAGTATTATCATAAACTGATGAACCAACTAAATTCCCATAACTATCAAAGGCAACAATTTCAGAGGAGTGTGTGGGTTCAAAATCCCAGGAATTTTCTGGAATTGCAATAACCATATTAGTTGATGTTTTGTTTATATTATCATGAAAATTAGATTTTAAAATGGGAGTAAGACCGTATCTAGCATTAAAGCCATCGATATAAAGTTCTGTTGTCATTTCTAAAGACTGATATAATGCATTATTAATATATCCAAGCGCTCCATCAGTAAAGTAACCTTGGTTATTCCATATATTTTCAACTAAATAATTTAAACCCGTCGAATTATCATATATAAACATTTTTAATTCTTCACCATTCATTAAACCAAAGCCATCTTCTATATTTCCCCAAATCGTTAAAGCTGCAGGGGGCATAGTCTCATCCCATATTAAAAAACCTGCACATAACCACTTGTTTTCTCCTCTATAAAATACTCCCATTTTATCTCCACTAGAAATATAATCTTGATCTAAGGAAATTTCATTTTGATTTAAATTTATCATCATTGTTGCGTTCCCCCCTGTTGTTTGCAATGACAGTGGATCATTTGAATCAGGCCAAACTAAAGGCAAATGATAATGTTCAAAATTATTAGGCAAATAAGTAAACTCACTAGGAGATGACATTTTGATTAAATAACCTTGGCCAGGGTGCATTGTTTGAATACTATTTAGGTTATACTCTGGCCAAAATACATTACCATAAGAATCTTTCATTATTATTATATCATCTCTAATATCAACGTAATCATTTGAAACTACTTGTAAAACATCCATCGGGTTATTTCTTAAATAACCTAAAAAACTCCAACCTTCATCTAAATTAATTATACGATCTTCAGGATTTATTGAATTACCAAAAAAATCTAAAGTTGAATTAAATGTCATTTTTGACATGTACGCTTTTCCTAATTCAATATTTTCAATTTGATTTAATCCAATTGTTGGCCAATACACGTTTCCCTGATCATCTTTTGTAACTAATAATGAAGAACTAACTGGGGACATAACATTTTCAATATTAGGTTCTTCTAAAATAAGATTTGATGAAAAAATATTCCAGCCTTGAACTAAATCAATTGTTTGAACTTCAGACCCCTCTATTTCATCACAAACATCATTTTGATTTAGATCATTATTACAGTTACCAAAACAATCATAATAATCTTCTGTAAAAATACATGAACCATCATCATCTGAAGCTATATTGTCAAAGTTGCAAGCTAAAGGATCGGTGCATCCTAAATACACACATTGTTCATTATAAAAAATAGCATCAACACATATTGAGTAGTTATCAGCATTTATGTCATTACATCCACCTAAAACTACACAAGACCCATCATCTTCAGTTGCATTTGAATTATAATTTGTAGCCTCTTCACAAGTACATCCCAATGAATTATTTTCATATTCACAAAATTCATTAAAATATATGTCTCCAGAACAAAAGTTGTTTGAGGAGGGATCTGAACAAGCATTGACAATATAACATAACTGATCTATAACCATTACACTTCCATAATCACAATCACAAGAGCTATTATACTCACATAATGAATTGTCACTTTCAGTAGCTTCAACACTGTAATTTGATGCTAAAATATCAGTACAACCAACTATTTCAAACTCATTACAAATGCCATCATTATCTGAGTCGATTATACAATTACCTTCACAATCATAGCTATTTTCTGCATATATACATAATTCGTTATTTACAACGTTAATATTTTCATTATAATTACAAGCAATAATATCATCGCAGCCTATAATAGACTGAACACAAGAACCATCATCTTCAGTAGCTAAAGGATCATAATTTGCTGCTTCTTGAGATGTACATCCATAATTAGGAATTATACATGAATTATCTTCTTCTGTCGCTAAAATATTATAATTATATGCTGAAGAATCAGTACACCCATATACTTCAAGTTCATCGCATATACTATCATCATCCATATCATTTAAACATGAATAATCACAATCATAATACAGCTCAGCATAATCACACGAACCATCACTTGTATTCGCATTAAAATCATAATTACATGCGCTTGTATCTGTACAGCCATAAATAGGATATATACAAACTAAGTTTTGATAATTAACTAAATTATTTATGTACGAAAGAGGTGACCAAACAGAAAAGTTATTGTTATAATTTAAAGCATTTTGATCCTCACAACCTTGTAAAGAATTATCTGGAATACCATCTAAGTTATCATCAATATCATCATAGAAACAAGACCCATCATCATCAAAACCATCTGGTAAAATAAAAATTGGAAAACCAGTACTAAAATCAAACCCACAAGCACTTGACTCTTCACAAAAATAATTTAAAGCCATAGGATCTGCGCATCCAAAAAATTCGCTTTCATCACATACACCATCTCCATCAGTATCATTAATACATTCTCCATCACAGTTATAATGGATTTGAGCATAATCACAAGAACCATCATCATCATCTACTGTTGGATCAAAATTACAAGCAAACATATCTGTACATCCTCCGTAAACACATGCTTCATTGTAAAAAACAGAACCACATTCAGAGTAATTAAGCGCATCGATATCACTACATCCACCTATTATAATGCAATTTCCATCATCAATAGTAGCAGTAGTATTAAAGTTATAAGCTAAAGAACATGTGCAGCCCAAAACTTCTTCATCATATATACAATTTTCATTAAAATAAGCATCAGCGCTACAGTAATTACTAGCTTGCTCATCAGAACAAGCATTAATGACGTAACAAAGACCAGGGGATGGTTCATAAGCAACTCCATAGTCACATTCACATTGGCTAAGTGAAACAAGTGGAAGAAGAATAAAAATTAAATTAAAGAGTCTTAACAAAATAAAAAACTATATCATAAAGATACAATAAGTTTTGATGGATTTTTTTAATATAATCCTAATTATTTACAAAATAATTTTAATAGTTTCTTTACTCAACCCATCGATTAAAACAACATTATATATCCCTTTAGGTAATAAATCAGGACTTAAAATGGTTTTATTAACATTTTTTTTGTCAAACAATAATTTTCCTGAAATATCATAAATAGAAACATTACAAATTGAAGATTCTATAACAATAGCCCCATCATTTTTAATAATATTAATAGAATTTGATAAAGTAGAAACATCTAAATTACTATTATTAAAACTTGAATTGCTAAGCTCTATAATCTCATTTGGTGGTTGACTTGGCCAAGAGTTTCCATTAGTAGCCAAATAGATTTTACCATCTGGGCTTACACATATGTCTCTCAATCTCCCCCACTCATAATTAAAAAACTCTGTTTGATTTATTACTTGAGTTCCATCTTCTGAAAATTCAAATCTAACAAGCATTTTATCTTTTAAAACAGTCATTAAAAGTGTATTTTGAAATTCTGGTATTGCTGGATGATCATACCAAATAATATCAGATGGAGCAATTGTTGGAGTCCAATTAACTAACGGTTCAACCACATTATTTTCAATACAAAAAGCTTGTTCTGAAAGCCCATCACAAAAACCATTAACATTAGGCCAACCATAATTTCTATTTGGCTCAAGAATATTTAACTCATCATCATTTTGCGGGCCATGCTCAGAACTATATATAATACCACTAGGAGCAACTTCTAAACCTTGAGCATTTCTATGCCCCCAAGACCAAACATAAGAACCAGAAATAGGATTATCAAAAGGGACTCCACCAAAGTTTTCTTCTGAAATATCAATTCTTAATGTTTTACCGGTCAAAACATTTTGATTTTGAGAATCAGATTGATTTTGAGCATCTCCAGTTGTCATTAGTAATGTATTGTCATCTAAAGCATGAATTCTAGATCCATTATGAGTGCTGTAACCAGTAATACCATTAATTAAAATTTGTTCACCTTCTAAAACATCTTCAATAGAGTTATATGTAAATGCTGATAATCGTTCTTTTATATTCCAGTCCTGATAATATGTGTAGACAATAAAAACTAGATTGTTTTCAGAAAAATTAGGATGAAATTCCATACCTAACATTCCTGACTCTGACTCAGTTGTAACATTAGATGATAAATTAAGAATTACATGTTTTTCACCTGTTTCAACATTTACTCTACTGACAATTCCAGCTCTTTCAGTGATCCATATATAATTTTGTATTCCATTAGAATCTGGACCCCACTTAATTTCCCAAGGAACATCTAGATTACCTATAACTTCACGAACTTCTAATTCAGTATCACCAACTTGTACTGTTTCTTGACAAAAAACAAAAAGTGGTAATAAGAAAAATATAATTAAATAAGTATTTTTTTTCATTGTATATATGTTTTAAATTTTTGGTTTATGAATTTTTTTTACACTTCCGTCATCATAAATATATAAGAAAATTGTTGAATTAGAAGAAGGGGCTACATTTTGACCTAATATATTTATTACCTTAATGACTTTGACAACTTGATTATCTATATCAGTAATATTAGAGTTGTCACCGCAAGAATATTGACAATCTTCTAAAGTTTCAAAGGGAACTACGCCTCCACAGCCTCCCCATATAAACGAATCACACGTTTCAGTTTCTTGATTAAAATAATATCTAAAAAATGCACCATCACATTCACCTACCTCAGGCATAGCCAAACATGGATCACATGCTAGTTCAGTACAGGATAAAATTCCATCTTCACAGAAACAAGAGTTACAATAATTTAATCCAGCATCAAAACCTGACCATCCACTTTGAACTGTCTGACCATTTGATAAAGAACAATCTAACAACTCTAACTCATCACAAATACCATCATCATCTTCATCATTTAAACAATTACCACTACAATCATAATATTGCTCAGGATAAATACATGACCCATCATTAATATTAGCTGTAATACTAAAATTACATGCAGTTGAATCAGTACAACCTAAAATATCTTCAAATTCACATTGCTCATATTTAAAAGAATAAAAACCATCAGGAGCTGTTATAGGTCGAACTTGTTCTTTTCCACTATTAGCAACTGCAGAAACATAATATTCAATAGTAGATAAATCATCAAAAGTCATAGTCACGTTCCAATTATCTCCACTATTATTTTGCATAGAAACACTATTAAAATTTGACTCACCTTCAATTCGATAATTAAAATTCACCTCACTAATACCTGATTTATGCTTAACTAATGTTTGAAAACCAACATAAGGTGATTCATCTACACAAGTATCATCAATTTGTTTAAATGAAATTAGTAAAGGATCATTAACTCCAACAGAGTGAGTAATACAATGAATTGCTCCGCTCAATGAAATGATGTTGCTTCCTGAGTTGTCACAGTCAATTCCCACTATATTATATCCAGGCAAAGCTTCTTCATATATTCTCTGAGCTATAGTATCATACTCCTCTCTATAAAATGGAACAAGTAAAGTTTTATTTACAAAAACAGAATTTGTATATGTTCTATAATATCCATCAGTTTGATTACCAGGTTGAGACCCTGGATAAGCCCCACTTGTACTTGGGGGACTAGGTATTCTTATAACTTTAAACGGAGTGCCATATTTAGTAGTAAAGTTATCTAAAATATACTGTAAATTTTCTTCAATTTGAGGGCCATCTGATAATCCTTCAGGGTATTCTGCAACAAGTAAAGTTTCCTCATTTAATAACTTCATATGCATATCAATATGATGAATAGCATCAAATGGAAGTTCTTCCATTTTTATATAGTTATTTATACCCATGAACTGATTCATTATATTATCAATTTCTTCCTCCGTATGATTTGGATAAAAAACACCTCCATAAGGACCTGTTCCATCATTTTCATCCAAAACTAAATTTGAAGAAAAGGCAGTACCAAAACCATCACTCATAAAATTACCACCTGTAGCTACAATTTGATATGGATACTCTGATGTCTGAAATAAATTAATATTCAAAAAATCTGAAAGAGCCTCTGGAAAAACATCATCACTAGGTCGGGGTCTGTTATATATCCAATCAACTAAATAAATTGAATCAACATCATTTTTATATACTGTATTTTGTCCATAATCACGCATCCATATACTATTTGTACTTACGTTTAAATACTCTACATTTTCAGTATTTACATTGTTAGCTAATAAATAAGAGTTAACACTTGATGGATTGTCACAAGCTATAATTACTTTACACTCCTCAACAGAGTTTCTGACTATTTCAGTCAATATAGGCTCAAACCCTTCCCATGCAATAGTTAACGCTTGTATTTCTTCCCATTCTGCCATTGTTCTAACAGGAAAATTAGGTGGAGAAGTGAAAATATCTGAATTAATTTTTGAATTAAAAGAATTAAAATATTGATTTAAATTTTTCTTTTCTTCAGTTGTAATATTTTTTGGTAGTACTGATGAATTTTGTGAAAAAGAAAAAAAGAAAAAAAATAAAAAAAATAAAAAATGCTTCATATTTAAAAATTTGAGTAAATATATTTAATAAATTAATATCTTTCTATGAAAAACATCCTCAAAATTTTCGTTTTTTAAATGAACTATATATGGTCCTGATGATAAATATGTAGCATCAATTACATTACGTTTATAATCAATTTCTATATTTGAAAATTCTAATTTTCCAATTGTGTTGTAAATACTAGCATAATATTTTCTAGAATCATCCAAATTATTAATATCTAAAGTTTTAGAGATAGGATTAAAATTTAATGATATGTTATTATGTTCAATGTCATTGACTGAAATTTCTTCAATATTTGTAACAGTTATTAGCTCAGTGTCTTGAGAGACACCACAATTAGATTCATCTAGTACATCAAGAGTAACTAAATAAGTACCTGGAGAATCATATTGATGATTTGGATTAGATGAATAAGAATATGATCCATCACCAAAATCCCAATAAAACTGTGTGCCAAATGAATTATTTGAAAAGTTAACATTTAGTCCAGTTTGTGTAATAGTTCCTATCTGGGCTTCCACACCTGACTCAAAACTATTTGATTTTAAAAATAAAGCAGAATCAAATTGATCATCAGAACCATCAGCTATTGTTATTCTTAATCTATACAAAACACCTTGTTTGATTTCTTTATGAATATTGATTGGAGACGTAAATCCATCATATTGAATATTATCACCATCAGAATTATCAAAATAATAATCTGAATTTGCTAAAGCGTTAACATTATTAATTGAAATGGGAATTTCTGAATTTGGGATAAGTGCTATATTTTGAGGAATTTGAGAAACTGAGGGATCAAAGTCACCAACTTGTGACTCATATGGTTCAGAAATAAAAAAACCGAAGACATCATTGAACCATGAATTAACATATTCAGGATACTCTTCAGATGCAAAAATAAACTGACATGCTAACAAATTATCAGAAGAAGCAATGAAATCAAACTCAATAGTACAAGCGTCAAATGTAATTAAATTTGAACTCAAAGAATTAAGCACTACATCACCAGAAGATCCATGGCTTCCACTTGCACAAGTGCTATTATTTGGGCCAACAGCATAATTAACATTGCCAGTCGAAAGTATAATACCTTGAGTAATACCAAAATCATTTCCAGAATACGAAAATCCACCCACAGAGCCAGGTGAAGCAATTATATTTAAGTCATAAATATCAACACAAAAACCAAATAAATTTTCCACTATATAAGATTCAATTTGATTAAAAGGAATTTCATTTACTTCAAGCAGAGAAGCGCTCCTTAAAGTATTCTCATCACTAAATTCAGCAACCCTTTTTTGAGAAAAAAGAGTTGTTACAAAAACAATAAAGAAAATAAATATTTTATATGTGTAAATCATATATTAATTTTACTTTGATATATTGTATACAATAATTGTTCCAAAATACTTTTTTTTTAAAATTTGTAGAAGTATTCATTTAAAACATAAATATTAGTTAAATTTATCAAATATACCAAAAACAAAATGTTATATCAATTTTTATTAATATTGACATTAATGAGTTACAATGTCTTTTCTCAAAATATTGAACTCATAGAATCATTCATTGGATACCAAGAAGATTCTGAAATAATATCTTTTACTCCTAATAATAGAATAATTTTAAGTGGAGATTACAACGGTAATATTAATCTATGGGATCTTAAATTTCAAACACTGATTAAAACTATAGAAGCGCATAAAAAACCAATAAATAATATTAAATTTTCTGAAAATGGGAAAAAATTTGCAACATGTTCTTTAGATTCTTGTGTTAAAATTTGGGACTTCAATTCCGGAAAAATTATTGACTCTGTTAAATTAAAAACAATACCTAAAATTGCAATATTTAATAAAAAAGAAAATGGCTACTTAATCTTTACAAACGATGGAAAAATATTAGAGAAAAGATTTAGAAGTAGAACAATAACTAAAAAATTTAATGCTGAAAATAATTCAAATTTTTTAGATGCAATTTTATCTCAAAACAAAGAGAGTATAATTACATGTGACAAGCAATCAATAAAAATGAAAAACTATAAATCTGGAAAAACACAGTGGGAAGTTTTTCATCCTGAAAAAAATATTTTCAATAAAGTTCAGATTCATTCTAAAGATACTTTAATTTCATGGAGCAAAAATGGTGATATTAACTTTTGGAAATTAAAAAAAGATAATCCGTTAATAGAAATAAACGCAACAAATCTACACAACAACTTGTCTATTAATAAACATTGTGATATAATTATCTCTGGTTATTATAAAGACAGACCTTTTTTAATTAATTTAAAAGAAATTGACTTTTCTGAAGACTATAAAACTGACTTTATAATCGCAAATACATTCTTGTCAAGTTTAAATAAAAAATATTTAGTTAGCTCTGGAGTAGAAAGAAGGCATAGATTAATGGAGATAAAAAAACATAAGTTTTTTCCTATTTCTGTTCAAAAAAGAAAGGTTGCTGATAAAAAAGAGTTCTCAACAAATTCAAGATATGTAATCTTAGAAATATGGGACAACGCTCAGGTTGATGGAGATACTATTTCTTTAAATTTTAATGGAAAATGGGTTTTAGAAAATTATGGTTTAGTAAGAGGAAAAAAACAAATTTTTTTAAAATTAGAAGAAGACCAACCAAATGAACTAATATTTTATGCAAAAAATTTAGGTAGAATATCTCCTAATACCACCGCTATTACTTTGATTGACAAAAAAGAGAAAAAAGAATTTGAAATAAATTCTAATTTAGATGAAAACGGGAAAATAACCCTTTTTAAAAATAACAACAAAGGTTACTAAAAGAAATAAATTTTTACTAATCTACAATATTGATTTTATTAAAAACAATGTTTTTTAACATAACAGAATCAACCCCACCCATACCATTTTCTCTATATGCAGTACCATAAAAACTACCAGAAGCATAATCCTCACTTGTATTAAAATCAACGATATCTAAATTCGCAATATTACCCTCATAGTACCTGCCAACATAACCCTCGCTTTGACTAAATCTGTATACATAGTATTGGACTGTAATGAAAGGATTTTCAATATTACTTGGGTTTTCTGTGGCAAAGGTTCCACTTGAAATTTGATATTGATCCTTCAACTCATTGGTGATAAAGTTAATTTTTAATTGATGCATGATACCTTCCCAGTTGTAATTATCACAAAAATTTGGTTGCGCAAAAAAATCTGTTGCTGTAATTTCAATACGATATCTTTCATTTCCTGTAGCATCAGGATCGATAGACTTTATTTCAACACCCTCATTATCAATACACAAACCTAACTGATCGGCACTGTACTCATCACCAGAATCAATCATCCACTGTTCAACTGAACAGCAATTTCCATTAGAATCACGAGCACCATCCGATTTGAAGTCCGCAGTAAAGCTTCCAAAATCAACAAATCCTGTTAATTTATTTTCAGTACCAGCAGTAAATTCAACCTCAGTTTGGCAAGAAAACATAATTAATAATATAAAAAGTGTAAATAAATTTTTCATTAGAAATAAATCTTTAATTAGCTTTGTGACTAATCTAAAGTTAAGTTAATTTTTATCAATTTTGAAGAAAAAAAAAGTAATTGTTGCATTATCAGGGGGGGTTGACTCAAGCGTATCAGCTTTTCTATTAAAACAAAAAGGATATGATGTTATAGGTGTTTTTATGAAAATTTGGCACGATGAAAATAACACTAAAACTGAAAATTGCCCATGGGTCGAAGATAGCTCATATGCTCTCGAAATTGCAGATCAATTAAATATACCCTTTCATGTAATTGATTTAAGTAAAGAATATAAGGATAAAATTGTTGACTATATGTATCAAGAATACTCATATGGAACAACACCAAATCCAGATATTTTATGTAACAAAGAAATTAAATTTAATGTTTTTCTTAATCATGCATTGAAACTTGATGCAGATTATGTTGCTACAGGGCACTACGCCTTGATAAAAGAAAAAAATAAATTATTTTCATTAGTTTCGGCCAAGGACAATTCAAAAGATCAAAGCTATTTTCTATGCCAATTAAGCCAGGACCAACTAAAAAAAATAATTTTTCCTATCGGAAATTTATTAAAAAGTGAGGTTAGAGAAATTGCTAAAAAAAATAATTTAGCAACAGCAGAAAGAAAAGACTCTCAAGGCTTATGTTTCGTTGGAAAAATTAAGATTCCTGAATTTTTATCCAATAAATTAAAAAAGAAAAAAGGAAACGTGATAGAAATACCTTCAAATCACCCGATATATTTAAAAAAGAAAATTAATGAAGTAGAGAAAAGAAAAAAAATATTTTATAGCCCAACTGACGGAAAAATCATAGGACAACATTATGGCGCACATTTTTTTACAATTGGACAAAGAAAAGGACTTGACATTGGTGGCAAAAAAGAACCTTTATTTGTTATTCAAACTGACGTAATAAATAATATTATTTATGTTGGTATGGGAGAGCAGCATCCTGGACTATTTAAAAAAAGTTTAAAAATTGAAAAAAATCAATGCCACTGGATAAGGCAAGATCAAAAAATTAAAACTGGAGAAAAAAAAGACTTTTTAATTAGAATTAGATACAGACAAAAATTAATTCCTGGAAAATTAATTATGGACAAAGATTTTTTGTACATAGAATTTTTTGAAAAAATAAAAAGTATTACTCCAGGTCAATTTGCAGCATGGTACATAAAAAATGAACTAATTGGGTCAGGACCAATACTAGAATAATTAATCCTTCAAATTTTCAAAACTATCTTTTATATAATTTGTCAACAACTCACCCTTGAGTAAATTTTGAGACAAAAGAGCTAAATTTATAGAACTCTGAATTAACTTATTTTTTTTAACCCCCTTAGCCTTAATTATTTTACTAATTAACTTGTGATTAGAATTAATAACTAAATTATAAGAATCTGGCATATTTTGCATACCCATCATACCGCCTCCCCCAGTCATACTCATTTCTTTCATCCTTCTCATAAATTCAGAAATAGTAATAGAAAATGGTGAAGAAGAAGGTGATAAGTTTTCAAAAACAACTGAGAAACCTTCTTTTGGCAATGCCTTTTCAATTAATGGCTTTAATTTTTCTTTTTCTTTTTCACTTAAAATTGACTCAACTTTAACTTCTTGTTTAATGAGATTATCTATTGAGTCAGAGTCAACCCTAACAAAACTTGAGTTTTCTAACTTAGATTCAAACTTCTGAATCAAATGAGAAATTATTGGACTATCCAATAATAAGACCTCGTAGCCTTTATCTTGAGCTTGTGAAATATAACTATGTTGAGAATTCTTATCGCTCGCATACAAATATATAGTCTTTCCATCCTTATCTTTTTGTGAATCTTTAATTTTTTCAGAAAACTCTTTCATTGTATAAAAAGAACCTTCAACACTTGGGTATAATGAAAAATCTGAGGCCCTATCATAAAATTTTTCATCACTCAACATTCCATACTCAACAATTAATTTCATGTCATTCCATTTTGACTCAAAATCCTTCCTATCATCTTTAAACATTTTTTTTAACTTATCAGACACTTTTTTACTAATATGAGACGATATCTTTTTAACATTGGAGTCACTTTGCAAAGCAGACCTAGACACATTTAAAGGAATATCAGGAGAATCAATTATTCCATGTAAGAGAGCTAAAAAATCAGGAACAACACCCTCAACACTATCAGTTACAAAAACTTGATTACAATACAGCTGAATTTTATTTTTATTTAAATCTACTGAAGGACTAACTTTAGGAAAGTATAAAACTCCGGTGAGGTTAAAAGGAAAATCAACATTTAAATGAATATGAAAAAGCGGTTGATCAAAATTATAAGGATATAGCTCTCTGTAAAATGTTGTATAATCCTCTGATTTTAACTTGGATGGAGATTTTTTCCAAAGAGGGTTCGTGTTATTTATAATATTATCTTCTTCAATTTCAAATTCTTTCCCTTTTTTATCCTTTTCGGTTCTTTTGTTTGTTCCAAATTTTATATCTATTGGAAGAAACTTACAATATTTAGTAAGTAACGATGAAATTTTTGTTTCTTCTAAAAATTCTTCAGCATCTTCTGACACAAACAAAACTACTTCAGTTCCTCTATCTTTTTTTTCTGAATCAGTTAATGAAAATTTAGGACTACCGTCACACTCCCATAAACAGCCCTTAGATTTTTTAAAAGACTTAGATCTTATTTGAACCTTTTTCGCAACCATAAATGAAGAATAAAAACCCAAACCAAAATGCCCTATAATTCCAGAACTCTTATCATCTTCTTTATATTTTTTAACAAATTCCTCTGCACCAGAAAAAGCAACTTGATTTATATATTTCTTCACTTCCTGAGAAGTCATACCAATACCTCTATCCTTTATAGTGATTGTTTTTGATTCTTTATCGACAGAAATCTCAATTTTTAAATCACCTAATTCACCTTTGAATTCTCCCAATGAAGCTAGTTTCTTTAATTTTGACGTAGCATCAACAGCATTAGAAACTAACTCTCTTAAAAATATTTCTTGATCGGTATATAAAAATTTTTTGATTATAGGGAAAATATTTTCCGCTTGAATATTTATATTTCCTTTTTCCATTTGAATAATTTTTTTAAACGCGCAATATAATAAAATCTACTCATATTTTATATAAAAATTTTTTTGGTAAAGTTATTCAATAGGTAAAATATCTCCATCATTAAAATTAAAAAATAACAACTCTCCTTTACTTAAATTTGATTTATGATAAAATGTTACATTACTTTCTAAGTAGTTTCCTATAATTTTATATTTACCTCCAACATAATAAGATTTTTTTACCTTTATTTTATACTTTGAGTGATCAACAATATTAATATTTTCAGGCCTGATATAATTAACTCTATCATTTAATTTAAAAGAAGTCACATCACCAAATAAGTTTGCAATTTTTAAATTTTTTGGGAATTTATATATGTAATCAGGTTTATCAAACGCTTCAATTTTACAATTATTCAAAACCATAATTCTATCTGACAACTCAAGAGACTCTTTAACATCATGATTAACCATTATTGTTGTTATTTGATTTTTCTTAATAATATTTAAAATTATTTCTTTTAAAATATTTTTATTAGGTGTGTCTAAATTAGAAAATGGTTCATCCAAAAGTAATAAATCAGGCTTTCTAATTAAGGATCTAACTACAGCAACTCTTTGATTCTCTCCGCCAGATAATTCATGTGGATATTTATCTAGAATTAGATCAATTGAAGTTTTTTTAATTAAACTATCTAAATCTTTTTTTTCATAAATATTTAAATTAAATAATATGTTTTCGAGCACGTTCATGTGTGGAAATAAAGGACTTTCTTGAAAAACATAAGAAATATTTCTGAGATTAGCACTAATATTATCAATCCTGGAAGAATTTAAAAAAATAGTACCTGAACTAACTTCAGTTAATCCACTTAAACAGTTCAAAACGGTAGTTTTACCTGTTCCACTTGAACCAATAATAGAAATTATCTCCCCTTTTTTTTGACTAAATGTTATATTTTCTATAACATTTATTGAACTATAAAACTTTGAAAGGTTATTAACTTTTAGAAACATTTTTTTTGTTTAAAGTTGATGTTATATATACTAGCAATATACTACAACAAATAATAATAGTTAAAGAAAATAAACTAGAAAGCCCTAAATTCTCTTCGCTTGCATAAATATAAGTTTGAGTAGCTAATGTCTCAAAATTAAATGGCCTTAAAATTAAAGTTATTGGTAATTCCTTAACAATATCAATAAAAACTAAAATAAATGCAGATAATAAAGCCTTCTTATTTAAAGGTAATGTAATATTAGTAAATGTTTTTAAATAACTTGATTTTAGTGATTTTGACTGTTTATCAAAAATAATTGGTTGCTTTTCCATACTAGATTGAATAGGATATATTGCGACCGACATAAATCTAAATATATAAGCATAAATTAATAAAAAAATAGAACCCATTAAAAAAGTTAGATTTGTGTCAAAAAATCTTATTAGTAACATTAAAGACAAGCCAATTACTGCACCAGGAATAGCATAACCAGTAGTTAAAATTTTTAAAATATTAGTTACATATTTATTTTTCAATTCTCTTTTTACATTTAACAAATAAAAGGAAATGATAACTATCAATATTGATGAAATAAAAGAAACGTAAAGACTATTTCCTACTAACTGTAATAAATCATTAAAATTATAATTATTTATATACTTGATTACATTTTTTGTTATGTGAGTTACAGGTAACAAAAAACCAAAAAAAATTGGAAGAAAAATTATAAAATATAAAATAAAATTATTTTTTGTGTAAGAAAATAAGTGTGAGCTTTTAATATTTGATTTAATGTGATATCTAATTTTTTCTTCTCTTTTTGAAAGAAAAGAAGAAAAATACAGTAAAAGTAGAACTAAGATCAAAAGAGTTGCTGATAAAAAAATTGCTACGGACTTATTATCTAAAGAAAACCAATATTTAAAAATACCCACTGAAAAGGTTTCTACACCAAAATATTTTACAGCACCATACTCATTTAAAATTTCCATGACAACAAGAATTAATCCAGAAAATATTCCAGAAAATGAAAGAGGAATAATGACTTTATGTATAATTTTAAATTTAGAAAGACTTAAATTTTTTGATAAATTTAGGTAAGTAGAGCCAATGAGAGAAAAAGAAATCCTAGAAGTTATATATATGTAAGGATACAGTGAAAAAGATAAAAAAAGTGAAAGCCAATTAATATTTAAAACATCAGACTGAAAATTAAACAAATGATTTAAAAAATTATACAAATAACCATTAAAACCAATTATATCTGAGTATGTAAAAGCGATGATATAACATGGAATTGCCAATGGTAAGGTTAAAAAAATATCAAATATACTTTTGAATTTTATTTTAAAAAAAGTTACTATAAAAGCGGGAACAATAGCTAATATTAAAGAATATAGTGATGTAAGTACTACTAACAAAAATGTTTGTTTTGAATAATCAATAAAATTAGAGTTGAAAAAAAGAAAAAGATCTTGCTTGTAGATTTTAAAAGTTTGAAGGAAAACAATAAAAATTGGAAGCAATAATATAAAACCAATTATAAAAAAAGAAAGCGTAAATAAATGTTTTTTTTCTATTTCCAATTTGATTTTTCAAAAATTTCAACGGCTTTTTGTCTGAAGATACCTAGTGAATTTAAATCTAGGTTATCTATTTTAAATTCACCCCATTCAGCAATTGTACCAGAAAAACTAACGAGATTATTAACTGGATATTCGTAGCTATTATTCACATAATATTTTTGAGCAAATTCAGATGTTAAAAATTTCATTAATTTTTTTGCATTTTCTTTATTGGGAGAATTTTTCAATAATCCAAAGCCAGATATATTAATATGCGCTCCACTTTGATCATCCATTTGATTTGGAAAAAAAACTCCTACTGACCTTGCAACTTGTCTGTCTAAACTGTCGGATGAATTTTTAAGTAACCCAATATAATAAGAGTTAACAATTGCAATATCACCAATATTTGCAGCAATTGCCCTGACCTGATCTCTATCATTTCCTTTAGGAGTTCTAGCAAAATTTTTTACAACTTTATTACACCAATCTAAAGCATAATCTTCTCCATTATTAGCAATAATTGATGACAATAATGCTTGATTATATGAGTTAGAAGATGGTCTAACTAAAATTTTATTTTCCCATTTTTTATTTGACAAATCAGTGTATGTAGACAAATCAGATTTTTTAACCCTCTCTTTACTGTATACAACTACTCTTGATCTATATGTAACAGGCATCCACATATTGTTTACATCAATTAAATTTTTATTAATATTAGGGCATATTTCAAGTGGATTAATTTTTTGTAATATTTTGTTTTGTGCAGCTTTATATAATTTACCTGCATCTACTGTAAATAAAAGATCCGCAGGGCAGTCCTTTCCCTCAGTTAAAATTCTTTCAATAAGTTCATCAGCAGTTGCTTTCACAACATTCACTTTGATGTTATACTTCTCTTCAAACTTCTTAAATAAATCTTTATCAACTTGATAGTGTCTTTTAGAATATAAGTTAATCACTTCATCATTAACAATTTTTTTATTATTAACACATGAAATAAAAAAACAAACAATTAGAAAAGCATTATATATATTGTTCCTCATTTTTATTAATTTTAAAAAATCAAATTTATTTAGAAAAGCTCTAAATAAAGAATTTTATTAAATAAAATTGTAAATTTAAAATTCATATTTAAAAAATTATGTCAATTTCACTATTTATAGAAACATATTTCATCATCATACTCATAATATTTGGTTTCTTATTATTCTCAAATTTATTCAGACTCGATAAATATTTAGTTGCTCCTTTATTTAATAAAAGTAGGGAGTTTTACTTAACGGTTTTAAGCTATCCAATTATTGTTATGATTATAATTATAATCTTAGATTTTGTAAGTGGAGCTAAGCTTTCAATGCAATTATATGCACCTGTAAAATTTGAACAAGAAAAAAGCATGAGATACGATGCAATAAAGGATAAATTATTGCAAATCAGAGATTTGCAAATCATTTTCAAATCTAACTCTCCTCAAAATAGATTTGCCAATAACTTTCAAGAACTAATTGATTTTGGTAAAAATGATTCGATTTCAATTTCAAAATATGTTGAAAAAGATGAGATAATTGTTAACCCTGAATGGATTGCTAATGGATGGAAAGAAAATGAAATTAAAAAAACTAAAAAAACATATATCACACCAAATGGTGAAGAAAAAGTAAATACTGATGAAGGTTGGATTAAAAGAAGTTGGTTTGAGAAAGTTGAGCTAGGAAAAGTTAAAGTTTGCTGTACCAATGAAGACTCACTTCAAATTGAAGATATTAACAATCTAGCAATGGTGCCCTATTCTGACCTAGAATTTAAATTAGCAGCCAAAAAAATAGTAAAATCAAATACTGAAATTAGTGTTTTTGAAGTAAGTGATCCAAATCCATTTGACCCTACAGAAAAACTAAAAATTGGAGATTTGAATGAAGTTAATTTAGATGGAAATTGGGAGTAATATTAAGGCTGAATTTTCTTTTTTTGACAAAAAAATTGAAATTAAGTACTCGGAGTTTTACAAAGTATTTGCACATTTAAATAACAATTCTTTTGCTTACACTGTTTTTGACTTAAAAAATGAAGAGTTCTTAGCTCTTGAGTCTTTCATTTTTAATGATGAAAAAGATTTAACAAAAATCATTTCTGAATTTCCGATTTTTAATTGGAATCTAAACTCTGTCTCATTAAACTATTTCAATAAAAACTGTACAATAATCCCTAACGCTTTATTCGAAGAAAAGTATAAAAAAAAATATTTTGAAATAAATAACGTAATTAAAAATAACGAAGAAATTTTAATTAATAAATTAACACACCTCAATGCAATCACAATCTATACGATACCTAAAATACAATTATCAGAAATTAACAAGCTAAAAACTTTTAAAATTAAACATAGCGCATCAATTTTTATTGATAATATTCTGAAACAAACAAAAAACTCAAATAAAAGTGAGTTATTTGCAGATGTTTCTACAAATAATTTTGATATTGCATACATTAAAAAATCTAAGTTGATTTTTTATAATAATTTCAAATTTAAAACTATCAATGATTTTTTATATTATATACTTAATTGCTATAATACATTAGAATTAAATTCAAATGAGATCGCTCTTCGTTTATCAGGTGAATTTAATAAGGAAATAATATTAAGTAATTTAAAAAAATATATAAAAAATGTAATTATAGAAAATAAAACAAAATCCTATTCATATTGTCATTTATTTAACAATGTACCCAATCATTATTTTCATAAATTATATAATCAATATAAATGCGAATAATTAATGGTAAGTATAAAAATAGAAGATTTAATATTCCGAAAAATCTTAAAATAAGACCAACGACTGATAAGGCAAAAGAAAGTTTATTTAATATTCTTGAAAATATGGTAAATTTTAATGAAATTAAAATCCTTGATTTATTTTCAGGATCTGGAAATATATCATATGAATTTTTCTCAAGAGGGTCAACAGTTACTTGTGTTGACAGTAATTTTAAATGCATTAAGTTTATTTCTGATGTAAGTAAGAATTATGAAATGAATTTTTCAATAATTAAAAAAGATGTTTTTAATTATTTAAATACTTCAAAATTAAAATATGATGTTATTTTTGCAGACCCGCCATATAGTACATCACATAATAATTATTGTAAATTAGTTAAACTTATATTTGATAAGAAAATAATTTCAAATAATGGAATTATAGTTTTAGAGCATTGTAGTTTTTTAAATTTTGAAAACCATGTGAAATTTTTTAAATCTAAAAAATATGGAGATGTTAATTTTAGTTTTTTAATAAACAAAATATGAAAAATGCTATTTTCCCGGGAAGTTTTGACCCATTTACATTAGGGCATTTAGACATAGTAAAAAAATCTGAAAAGATTTTTGATAAAATTGTTATTGGCATTGGAGAAAATGATTCAAAAAAACCCTTATTCTCAATTGAGAAAAGAAAAAAAATAATTGAAAAAATATTTAAAAAAAATAAAAAAATTATTGTTAAAGACTATAATTGTCTAACTGTAGATTTTTGTAAAATTAACAATTTAAGATTTATAATTAGAGGACTGCGCAACAGTTCTGATTTTCAAAAAGAAAAAGAACTTGCTTTAATGAACGAGGCTTTAGACAAATCAATTATAACTTTATTTTTACCGTGCTCAAAAAAATATTCGATAATTTCATCTTCATTAGTAAAAGAATTAATTCTAAAAAAAGGAGAATTTAATAAATTCGTTCCCAAAGAAATATTAGATGAATTAAAATCATTCTAATTAATTTCGAAGATAAATATTTAAAAGCTCTTTAATAGAGGAATAAGTTTTATTTAATTTACATTTAATTTCACTTTTGCAAACCCACTCTACTTTATTAATGCCCTCATCAAACTGAGGCTTAAATGTTTTACTGTAACTTGAATTAAATAAATACCAATTTGTTTCTTTTAAAATAACTTTCTTTTTTTCAAAATAAATATGAAAGGTTTTAGCAAAAAACTTTTTTAAATCCAATTGATCCACACCACATTCTTCAAAAATCTCTCTCTGAGCAGTAATTTCAAATTTTTCATTTTTTTCAACTTTTCCTTTAGGTAAATCCCAGAAATTATGTCGGTGTATAAATAGAATCTTATCTGTATCACTTTCTACAATACCACCTGAGGCAATAATTATATTATGTTTTTTTTTAAAATAATCTAAAAGTTTGAGCCAATCATTGACAATGTCAGAGGATCTGTAAATTATTTGTTTTTCTTTGAAGTTTTTTTCATATAACTCATCATTTATTATAAAAATAAATTTATTAAAGCTATCAATATATCGTGAGCAATCATCTTTAGATTTAAATTTTGATAAAGGTTTTATTTCAAAAAAAATATTGTTAAAAAAAACTTTATAAATTTGCGACATATATAAATAATTATGAGCTCTAAAAAAATTGCAAAACTTCTTTTACAAATTAAAGCAATTAAATTAAATACAGAAAATCAATTCACCTGGTCCTCTGGAAAAAAATCTCCTATTTATTGTGACAATCGCTTAACCCTTTCCTACCCTGATGTCAGAAATTTTATTACTGATGAACTAGCAATTTCTATAAAAGAAAAATTTACTAATGTCAATTTAATTGCAGGAGTTGCAACTGCAGGAATCCCTCATGGAGCATTAATAGCACATAAATTAAACCTACCATTTGTGTACGTAAGATCTAGTGAAAAAAAACATGGTAGAAAAAATAAAATTGAAGGCGAAGTAATTAAAAAAAGTAAAGTTGTTGTTGTTGAAGATTTAATTAGTACAGGAAAAAGTAGTTTGAATGTTGCTAATTCACTACAAATAGCAGGCTGTGAAGTATGTGGTATAATTTCAATTTTTAATTATAATTTTGAATACACGGAGGAAATGAATAAAAAAAATAAATTTAAATTTATTTCATTATGTAATTTTAATGATTTAATTGCTCAGGCAAAAAAAGAAAAATATATTACAGGAGATGAGTATAATTTTATTTTAGATTGGCACGAAAAATTTAATTTTTAACTTTTAGATTTTTTTTAAATTCACTTTGTAAATATTCATAATTTTTATTTACAAATAAATCATAAACCATATTAAATTTTACGATAAAAGAATTCAAAAAAATCTTTTTGTCAATTTTTCTATCAGTATAATTAATTAGAGAAGTTGACTTACGTCCAATAAAAGAAAAATGCTCTTGATTTATATTTATACCGACTCCAATAATTATTTCTTTAAGATAATTTTTTGAAATTTTTGTCTCAGTTAATATTCCAGAAATCTTTTTATTATTTACTAGAATGTCATTAGGTAATTTAATTTTAACTTCTTCATTACCAATGAACTTTTTTAATGTGTAAATAATAGACAATGATGTGATTATATTTAAATAATTTATTAGTGAAGATTTTAACTTATCATTACAAATAAACATACTAAATAATAAGTTTTTATTTTTTTTTGACTCCCATAAATTATTTCTTTGTCCAACTCCTTTAGTTTGAAAATTAGCAACAACAATCATAGATTCAGAAATTTTATTTTCTCTAACAATTTCTTTTAAAAAGCTATTAGTTGAGTCCAAAACATCATAATAAATAATATTTTTAAATAACATAAAAAATTAAAATAATTTACTTTATTAAAATTAGTTACAATATAAAATTTTATTTTTGCTAAAAATTATATAATTCATTTTGAATTATTTTTTATGGAAGAAAAAATTAAACTGATTACTAAATCTATTAAAAAGAAAGGTGGGAGTGAAATTGTTAGTATTGATTTACAGTCAATTGAAAACTCACCATGTAATTTTTTTGTTATTTGTAATGCAAACTCAAACAGACAAATTAATGCAATTGCAAAAGGTATTGAAGAAAATACAATTGAAAAATTTAAAACTAAGGCTTGGCATAAAGAAGGCTTAAATACCGACTGGGTCTTACTTGACTATATTGATATTGTAATTCATATTTTCAAACCTGATACAAGAAAATTCTATGATTTAGTTGGTTTGTGGGGAGATGGAAAAATTAAAAATATTTAAAAATTAGCAACTTGAAAAAAAATAAAAGAAATAAAAATTTAAACTTTTACTGGATATATCTTGTATTTGTCATTGGCCTCATAGGTATTCAAATCTTTAGCTCTGTTGTTGGAAAATATAAAGACATTGATGAAACAAAATTTATGAAATATTTAAATGATGGAGATATTGAAAAAATTCAAATTATTAACAGACAATTTGCTGAAGTTTATATAAAAAATAGCAATATAACTAATTCGAATCACAAAGCTAATCAACTTAATCAAATCGGACCACATTATAAAGTTGAAATTTTAGATATTAAATCATTTAGGGAAATTATTATTGAACATAATAATTCGAACCCTGAAAACACGATTTCATACCCAAATATTACAAGAAATACAAATTGGACTAATGATCTTTTATCATGGATTATCCCAATCGGAATAATGATCTTAATTTGGTTTTTTATAATGAAAAGAATGAGTGGTGGTGGTGCCGGTGGACAAATTTTTAATATTGGTAAATCAAAAGCTCAATTATTTGATAAAGATAAAATGCAAAAAATTACTTTTAATGATGTTGCAGGTCTAGAAGGAGCTAAGGATGAAGTTGTAGAAATTGTTAACTTTCTAAAATCACCAAAAAAATATACGGCCTTAGGCGGAAAAATTCCTAAGGGTGTTTTACTAGTCGGTCCTCCAGGTACTGGAAAAACTCTCCTTGCAAAAGCAGTTGCTGGAGAAGCAAAAGTTCCGTTTTTTTCTTTAAGTGGATCAGATTTTGTTGAAATGTTTGTTGGTGTCGGAGCATCAAGAGTTAGAGATTTATTTAAAATGGCCAAAAGTAAATCTCCATCAATTATATTTATTGATGAAATTGACGCTATTGGAAGGGCTAGAGGAAAAAGCCAAATTACCGGAGCGAATGATGAAAGAGAAAATACTCTAAATCAACTTTTAACTGAGATGGATGGGTTTGGAACTAATCATCATGTAATAGTTGTTGCGGCAACAAATAGAGCAGATATATTAGATAGAGCCCTCACAAGAGCCGGAAGATTTGACAGACAAATATATATAGACTTACCAGAACTTGACGAGAGAAAGGAAATATTTGGTGTTCACACAAAGAAATTAAAAATAGCAAAAAATTTAGATCTGGATTTTCTTGCAAAACAAACTCCAGGATTTAGCGGTGCCGACATAGCAAATATATGTAACGAGGCTGCCTTAAATGCTGCCAAACACAATAAGAAAAAAATTGATAGAGAAGATTTTTTGGAAGCGATTGATCGAATAGTTGGTGGTCTTGAAAAGAAAAATAAATTAGTTTCAAAAACTGAACGCGAGACAGTTGCATATCATGAGGCAGGGCATGCAACAGTTAGTTGGCTACTAGAACATGCGGCTCCTTTAATCAAAGTTACGATCGTCCCTAGAGGAAGGTCTTTGGGAGCAGCTTGGTACCTCCCTGAAGAAAGACAGTTAACAACAAAGGAGCAAATATTTGATGAGATGTGCGTAGCAATGGGTGGAAGAGCAGCTGAAGAACTAATTTTTAAAAAAATAACAACGGGCGCATTATCCGATTTAGAAAAAGTTACAAAGCAAGCTAGGGCTATGATTGCATTTTTTGGCTTAAATGAAAAAGTTGGAAATGTTACATATTATGACTCAACAGGACAAGAGTCACCATTCACAAAACCATACAGTGAATATACTGCAAAATTAATTGATGAAGAAATAAAAAAAATAACATCTAAAGCTTATGAAAAAGCAAAAAAAATTCTTTCTGAAAACAAAAAAGGATTAGTATCAATTGCTAAATTATTATTGGATAAAGAAGTAATATTTAAACAAGATGTTGAAGGCATATTAGGAAAAAGGCAGTGGAAAGAAGTCAAAAGAATTAGAGTTAATCAAATAAAAAAATGATTTATGAGCACCTCTAAAACTATTAAAAAAATTTTTGAAAATTTTGGAGAAAATTTTTTTTCTAAAAATAAACCTACAATACTAAATAAATACGAAATTTTAGAAAATGACCCAAAAGATGTAATTTTTGCAAAAAACTTAAATAATAGTGGAGGTAGATTTTTTTATAGTGATAAAGAGGATGAAATTAAAAATATTTTAAAAAAACTTATAACTCATTTGAAAATTGATGAAATTTATTGTATTGATGAAAAAATAAAAAAAAAATTTAGCGATATAAATATTTCACTTGAACCTAACTCTTCACAAAAAAATAATGGTATCATTTTAACATGCGAACATCTGATTGCTGATCAAGGAAAAGTGTTATTATCATCTTCACAAATTAAAAATAAAAAAATAGACAATTTTCCAGGTGAAATAATTGTTATTGCATACATATCACAAATTGTTTTAAGAATTAATGATGCAATGAGATCAATTACCAAAAAATATAAAACAAATAGCCCATTTAATATTTCAACCATTGGGAGTGGAAAGAAAAAATTAAGTGTTATTGTTGTTGAAGATTTTGAATATTAATATGCTACCAGTTAATAAAGAAATAATAAATCGACTACTTGTCAGTTGTGTTTATTCTTTTTTTTTTATTGTATCAAGTTTATCAAATAACAATATTAATATAACAATATTCCTAATTTTTATTTTAATAACTAGCCTTTTAGAATTCTTCAATATCACAAAAAAATTAAAGAATTTTATTTTAAAATTATTGATTTCAACTATTTTTATTGTAGCCCCCATTCTAATAATTTATATAATTAAAACTGAACTAAATAACGGCAAAAACCTACTTACTTTTCTTTTTTTGATAGTTAGTGTTAACGATGTATTTGCATATTTAATAGGAAGTAAAATTGGTAAAATCAAAGCTTTTAAAATATCACCAAACAAAACAATAGAGGGTTTTTTAGGAGGTATAATTGCATGTGTCATTATAGGGCCATTACTTATTAATTTTCTAAATATAAATTTAGAAATCAATAGTTTTCTTTTATCATTATTAATTTCAATATTTGGAATATGTGGTGATTTATTAGAATCTTATCTCAAAAGAAAATTTAATAAAAAAGATAGTGGGACATTACTGATGAGTCATGGTGGCGTTTTAGATAGAGTAGACAGTATATTATTTTGCGCACCTATTTTATATATAATAATTAAACTAAATTAAAATATTTTCGAGCTCTTTTAAGTGAAAAATAGTAAAGGTTGAGTCAGACTTTTTCATTGTATGTTTATAATCAAAAAAAACTTGGTCAATCCCCAAAGATTTGGCACCTTTAACATCACTAATAAAATCATCTCCAATCATCAACGATTCTTTCGCAGATGTTTTACAAATTTTTAAAGCATATTGAAAAATTTTTTTATTAGGCTTTAAAACTCCTACATCCTCAGAAACAATTATTTTATTGAAAAAACCATAAATTCCAGATTTTTTTAGTTTTATGTATTGAACTTCTTTAAAACCATTTGTTATAATATGTAAATTATAATGTAAACTCAAATTGAAAAGCACATCCTTGGCGCCATCCATAAGTTTAGTTTGAGAAGGTGAGTTAACAATATAAAAGTTTCCAATATTATTTGATAAATTTCTATCTTCGACATTAAAAAAAATAAGAGTTTTTAAAAATCGTTGTTGCCTTAAATTATCTTTGGTAATTAAGCCTTCTCTGTATTTATACCACAAGCTTGCATTGATATTTTTATAAACATCTATAAATTTTTTTTTAGAAATTACACCATACTTTTTTAAATCAAATTTTTCATATATACAATTCAAAACAATTTTTGAATTATAATCAAAATCCCATAATGTATTGTCTAAATCAAAAAAAATATCCTTGTATTTCATTTTTATATAAATTAGTTAAAATATTTATAGGATCGTACTTAATCAAATTTTTTTTGAACTTTATAGTATTGATGATTTAATCCTCCAAACCCAGCATAAAATGTTTTAACTCCAGGAATATTAGATCCCTCAAAATCCAAAAATTTTTTTTGTTTACAGTTTAATTTGATAAAATAATTAATTAGAAATGTCATAGAATGAAAATGTCTACTATTAGGTCTTGTGACATTAAATAACATTGTATAACGATTATGACAATTTAAGAAAAAAGCAGCAGAAACTAAATTATTATCAGGGTCCAAAACACCTACTAAATAACCTCTTTTTTTTTCTATAGATATATTAATTAATTTCTCTACAATTAGATAATTGTTGTTAAAGAAAAAAAAATTTTTGATTGATTTTCTTATTTTACTATTTGTTCTAAATAACTTGATAAAAAAATCTATTTCTAGGTTGTCAATATATTTTAACTGAAATTGTTGACTTTTATTTAAATTTCTTTTGGTGTTATTATTAAATTTTAAAATTAAATCTTCATAATTTTTATCTAAGTCAATCAAAAAGTTATTATTACTAGAGTAAATAACATTATTAAATTTTCTATTATTAGAATTTTGTTTTGTGACTTTATTTTGATCAAAACCTAAAATTCTAGAAAATTCAGAAGTTGCGCAATAAGAAAACTTTTTAAAGAACTTAAATAGTATTTTTTCATGAAAATTTGAAATCAAATCTTCATTTATTTTTGAAATAAATGAAGATTTATAAAAAAGACCTAACTGTTGGCAAAACAATGGGTGATAAACAAATTTTCTAAAAAAAAATTTTTTATAAATAACTGGGAATACCGCTTCATATTCATCAAAAACAATTGCATCCCAATTTTCACAAACAACATCTAAATACCATGATAAAGCATAAACGCGATAATTTATAGAACTTGAAACACAATTATCCCATTTAAGTCTATTAATATTTTTATTTTTTATGTATTTAAAATTACTCATCTTTTAAATCTGAAACATATTTTATCATATTTTCATAAACAGAATGCCAATCTTGCCAATCATTTTCAAAAAACAAAGATTGATTATGCCAAACTGAAGTAAATGTACCGTTTACGTTTTTCACTTCTTTAATTAAATTGTAAATCTTTGAAATAGCATCCTTAGGCTTTAAATTTAAATAATTTTTAAGAGTTACATCCATAACAATAAAAGGATGAATTTTTAAATCGGTCTCTAACTCCAAATCTAAATCATAAAAAAAATATGAATTACATGTACCACTTCTAAAGCCAGGCATTGATGCAAAACCCATTGAATAATCATTCTTAATTGATGAATTTAGTAGATTTTTATACATATTTGGGATATCTAATTTTATATAATGCTGACGACTATGAAGAATATTTTTATGAATAATTTTTTGTAATCTTTCAATTTCAATTTTTAATAATTTTTTCTTTGACAAGGACCTAAATGAGGGGTGGATTCCAATAAGACAATGATCATTAACTGACTTGATTAGTGATTGAAATATTTTACTAGAAAATGAAATAGACTTATCATATTTACTATAGTCACTTAATAGAAAAAAAAATATTGTGTTAATATTATATTTTTTTGAAGTTGCTAATATTTTATTAAATGTATCAAATGGATCAGACTCAAAGCCAAATAAAACTTTAAACCTCTTTGACAAATTATTATAGTTAAATAAAATTAAATCAGCTATTGAAGCAATACTAGTTCTAACGATTCCTTTCTGTTTGTAAAGGTAGGCAGAGTCAACATCGATTGAACTAATAAACTTGAATTTTTTTTTAGGAAAAAATAATGTTGGGTATTTTTTTTCTAATTCTTCTTTTATCAAGTTAATCCAAATATCAACAATCGGCTTTTCTAAAAAATTATTCTTAAAAGCCAAACTTTCTTTTGCTTCAAACCTACCATGAATATCTTTTATGTGTGGTAAATATTCTTCATATCTACTAATCATAAAAAAAGATGCAGCAAAGGGATCAAAAGGAAAAATAGAATTATTTACCGAAAAGAAACAACTTATATTATTATAATTAAATACACTTATGTTTCTTTCTGTTATACCTTTTTCAAACAGAAGTTCATGACATTGAAAAAAAAGCTCATCATCAATTGGTGAATGAGAATAACTTATTTTTGGTAAATTATTTTTTTTAAATTCTTTTTTATCTGTGAAAAATGAAATCTCAATACCCAAAATTTCAGAGAATATTTGTTTAAATACATATTTAACTCTTGGCGTTAAACTATGAGTATATATAATTAACATCTATTCTTCTTTTTGTTTTATTTATTTTTAATAACAAAAATGATGTAAAATGCATTAAAAAAAATTATTCAGATTTTTTTTTATTGACAGTTGATTCTTTGTTGACAGGTGCATCTTCAACAACAGGTGCATCATCTACAACAGGTGCATCTTCAACAACAGGTGCATCATCTACAACAGGTGCATCTTCAACAACAGGTGCATCTTCAACAACAGGTGTCTC
>PBCX01000012.1 GCA_002718035.1 Flavobacteriales bacterium | reverse complement strand
CCCACTTAGAATTTTAATTATTTTTATTGCCTATCAGTTCACTCTTTTAATAGTTGCTTTTTTATTTGGACAATTCGATTTTTTTTGGAAACAAGAAAAAAAGATTTTGAAAAGATTAGGCTTTAAAAAATTTTTATAAACTATTTATTTCTTAATTTTCTTAAGATCATATTTCTTTTATATGCTTCTAATAGAAATGATTCCTCAAAGATCAAATCACCAATAATTTCATCGTTGTGGTTTTTTTATTAAATGAGAAATCTTCTCTTTTGATTTTATTACTCAAAGAGTTCTTTAAATTTTCTTTAATTTTTTTTGAATTTTCATAATACAATAATTTAAAATTTAACATTATTGCATCAATTAAAAATAGTGATTTGATTACCATATTATTTTAGGATGACCACCTCACATCTTTTTTCCACCGCCACCCTGGTTAGGGTCGGTTGGCATACTTTTAAGTAACTCATGATGCTATTACAAAATTAAGAAATTAATTAAATACCTAATTCTTTTTTTAAAAAAAATAATATAACTAAAACTAAAAGTGAAGGAAGCATATTAGTTGGGTTGACTTTTTTGTAACCTAATATTTTTAATCCAATTGCTATTATTAAAACACCCCCAACTGCACTTATATGTTCGATGAGTTCTGTTGGTAAAAAATCTTTATAATAAAAAACAAGAATAGTTATTCCACCTTGAAAAATAAACATTGGAAAAACAGAAAATAAAACTCCTATTCCAAAAGCTGATGCTAATATTATTGAGCTAATACCATCCATCACAGACTTAGTATATAATATGTCGGGCACTTTTCCCAAACCCTCATCGATAGCCCCCACAATAGTCATTGATCCTATACAGAAAAGTAAAAATGCTGTGACTATTCCATCAGTAAATTTGGAGTCCTTAACATTTATTTTAATTTTAATTTTTTCTGTAAAATTTGTAATCGATTTATCTAAATTACAATACTCTCCATACGTTGTTCCAAAAACAAGAGATAGGAACATTAATATAAAATTTGAGCTTTTAATAGACATGCTTAGCCCTAAAACTAAAGTAAACAAACCCATCACAAAAAAAACTTTTTTGTTTAGTTCAGAGCTGATCATTTTTTTAAATACAAGACCTATTGTACTTCCAATTAAAACAGTAGCAACATTAAATAGTGTTCCAAATGGAATCATATTACGATTTATTTTGTTTGTAATCCCAAATCATGAAGTTGATCATCATCTATTTTGGAAGGAGCATCCAACATTACATCTCTTCCTGAATTATTTTTTGGAAATGCAATAAAATCTCTAATACTATCTGATCCTGCAATAACTGCGCAAATTCGATCAAGACCAAATGCTATACCGCCGTGAGGTGGAGCCCCATATTCAAAAGCTTCCATAAGAAATCCAAATTTTTCATGTGCCTCATCATCACTAAATCCAAGTAAATTAAATACTTTTTGTTGTAATTCTTTATTATGAATTCTAATGGAACCCCCTCCTATTTCTGTACCATTTAAAGCCATATCATATGCATTTGCACGAACCATTTTTGGATCAGTTTCTAAAAGTGCCATATCATCTATGTTAGGTGAAGTAAACGGGTGATGCATAGCATGATATGTTTTTGTTTCTTCATCAAATTCAAATAAAGGAAAATCTGTAACCCAAACTGGCTTATATAAATTAGGGTCCTTAAGACTTAACCTTTTCGCAACTTCTAATCTTAAATTTCCAATAGCATTTATAGTAACTGATTTTTTTCCAGCTAAAATTAAAAGCATATCACCATCACTTGCCCCACTAATTTCTTTCCATGATTTTAATGCACTTGCATCAAAAAATTTATCTACAGATGACTTGTTTTTACCGCCCTCATTAAACTTACAATAAATCATTCCAGTTGCCCCTATTTGAGGTCTCTTAACCCAATCAGTCAAGCTATCTATTTGCTTTCTAGTAAAGTCTGCACCTCCTGGAACAACAACTCCTAGTACTGTTTCAGCACTATCAAAAACACTAAATCCTGAATCTTTACAAACTGATTCTAAATTTTTTATTTTCATTTCAAACCTTAAGTCAGGTTTATCCGTCCCATAGTCTCTAATTGCATCAGCGTAAGTTATCCTGGGTACTTCATCAATTTTAATTCCTTTTGTTTCAAATAAAATATTTTTTATCAAACCTTCGAATATTTTTAAAATATCTTCTGTTTCAACAAAGGCCATCTCACAGTCTATTTGTGTAAACTCAGGTTGACGATCAGCTCTAAAGTCTTCATCTCTAAAACACTTTACAATTTGATAATATTTATCATAACCTGAAACCATTAACAGTTGTTTGAATGTTTGTGGTGATTGGGGAAGTGCATAAAACTCACCTTGATTTAATCTAGATGGAACAACAAAATCTCTAGCTCCCTCAGGTGTTGATTTAATTAATACTGGTGTTTCAATCTCTAAAAATCCTTGGTTTTTTAAATATGATCTTGTGTGAAATGCAACCTCTGATCTAAGAATTATATTATTCTTAACAGGTTCTCTACGAAGATCTAAGTACCTATATTTCATTCTTAGGTCATCTCCACCGTCAGTTTGATCTTCAATAGTGAATGGCGGTGTTTTGGACTCATTTAAAACAATTATTTCATCTACTACTACTTCAATCTCACCTGTTTTCATATCAGTATTAATTGAAGATCTATGAACTACATTACCTTTAATTTGAATAACAAACTCCCTTCCTAAACTTCTTGCTTTTTCGCATAAATCAGAATTTGTTTCCATATTAAAAACAAGTTGAGTTAATCCATATCTATCTCTCAAATCAACAAAAGTCATACCTCCTAAATCCCTAGATTTTTGAACCCAACCACACATTGTAACTTTTTGACCTACATGATTTTTTCTTAACTCACCATTATTTACTGTTCTGTACATAAAATATTATTTGCTGTAAAAGTACAAAAATGAGATAATAAATTAGGTCTTGTTTCTATTTTACATAAATTTATATGTATGATCAACATGGATGACTTTTATATGAGAGAGGCGCTGAAGGAAGCCAAAAAAGCATTTCAAGAAGATGAGGTTCCTGTTGGTTCAATTATTATTCATAATGATACTATTATTGCCAGGGGATACAATATGTGCGAAAGATTAAAAGATCCTACAGCTCATGCTGAGATGACTACAATAACATCAGCATGTAATTATTTACAATCAAAATATCTAAACAAATGTACCATGTACGTTACACTAGAGCCATGTGTAATGTGCGCTGGAGCTTTATTCTGGTCTAAAATTGGAAAAGTTGTTTATGGAGCTAGAGATAAAAAAGATGGTGTTTTTTTATTAGATAAAAATATATTACACCCTAAAACAAAAATTAAAGGAGGAGTGCTGCAAGAAGAATGTGGTTATTTATTGACATCTTTTTTTGAAAAAAAACGTAAATTAGATAAAAAAAAATGACTATGTATCCAGAAGAAGTTTGTACACCAATGAGAGAAGAGTTAACTGCAGCAGGTTTTCAAGAATTAAGAACCGCTGAACAAGTTGATGAAATGTTAAATAAAAGTAAAGGAACTGTATTAGTTTTAGTCAATTCAATATGCGGTTGTGCAGCAGGTTCATGTAGACCTGGGGCTTTGTTATCACTAGAAAACACAAAGAAACCTGATTTTTTAACAACTGTTTTTGCGGGTCAAGATAAAGAAGCAACTGACAGGGCTCGTGCTTATATGTTACCTTATCCTCCCTCATCTCCATCAATTGCATTATTTAAAAATGGAGAGTTAGTACATTTTGTTGAAAGGCATAATATTGAGGGTCATGTAAAGGAGACTATAGCAGAAAATTTATGCGCTGCTTATGATGAATTTTGTTAAGTTTTTTTTAAAACTTTAGGAACTTTTATATACGAGGAGTCTTTTTCGGGCGCATTTTGTAATGCTTCTTTTCTACTTAACATACCCCTTACTTCATCTTCTCTTACTACATTAGTAACATCCTCGTTTACATATATTAGAGGCTTAACCCCCTCAGTATCAACTTCTTTTAATTTGTCAACAAAACCCACTATTTTTTTAAAATCTTCAACCATCTCCACCTTCTCATTTTCCGAAAATTCAAGTTTTGATAATTTAGCTAATCGATCAACTGTAGATTTGTCTATTTTCATATTTTAAATTTAATTTAAGATAATAAAAAGTTTAATTATTGAATTCATAAATTTATAAAGTTTATTTATAATAACATTTTTCTATATTTAACTTAAAACAAAACAATGGCTAGAATATTAACTGGAATACAAAGCTCCGGTGTTCCCCACCTAGGAAATATCCTAGGGGCTATTCAACCTGCTATAAAACTATCTAAATTTGATGACAATGAGTCTCTTTTTTTTATAGCTGATTTACATTCGCTTACTACAATAAAAAACTCTGAAATAATAAAGCATAATACGTTTGCTACAGCTGCTACATGGTTAGCTTTTGGTTTTAATACTGATAAAAATATTTTTTATAGACAATCTGATATTCCAGAGGTTACAGAATTAATGTGGATTTTAAATTGCTTTACTCAATATCCTATGTTAGCTAACGCTCACTCTTTTAAAGATAAATCTAATAATTTAGCCGATGTAAATTCCGGCCTTTTTAATTACCCTGTTCTTATGGCGGCAGATATCCTACTATATGATGCTGATATAGTCCCTGTTGGTAAAGATCAATTACAACATTTAGAAATGACACGTGATATTGCTGGTAGCTTTAATCATCAAATGGGAGACACTCTTACTTTACCTAAATCTAAAGTCTCTGAAAACATGATGATTGTTCCTGGAATCGATGGAAAGAAAATGAGTAAATCATATAATAATACTATTAACATTTTCACTGAAAAAAAATTGTTAAAAAAACAAATTATGAGTATTGTAACAGACTCGTTAGGATTAGAAGACGTTAAAAATCCTTCCACCTGTAATGTTTTTAAAATATTTAAGTTGCTTGCGAATGAAGGTCAAATAAAAGAAATGGAAAATAAATATATGAGAGGTGGATTTGGTTATGGTCATGCAAAAAACGAATTGCTTGAACTTATTATTGAAAAATTTTCAAAAGAGAGAGAGATTTATTTTGAACTCATGAGTAAACCTGAAAAAATTGAGCAAAAACTAAAAGAAGGATCAGAAAAAGCTAGAAAAATTGCTTCTTCTGTCCTCCTTCGAGTTAAAAATAAATTAGGAATCTAGTGTCTTGATAAATAATCTGCAACTCCATCATGGCTCTCTTTCATTCCCTCTTTTCCAGGCTCCCAATTAGCAGGGCAAACCTCCCCATTTTCTTCATGAAAAATAAGTGCATCCAACATCCTTAGAGCTTCGTCAACATTCCTTCCAAGGGGCAAATTATTTACTAACTGGTGTTGAATAATTCCTTTTTTATCAATTAGAAATAATCCCCTATATGCAATCATTGTATTAGATGCTATTAAGCATCCATCTTCATCATAATCATACTCACCCATCAATACATCATATGCATCTGAAATAGTTTTATTTGTATCAGCAATTAATGGATAGGTAATTCCTTGTATTCCTCCATTATCTTTTGATAATTGTAACCATCCCCAGTGAGTTTCTGGTGTATCAGTAGAACAGGCTACAATTTCACAATTTCTTTTTTTAAATTCATTTAATTTTTCTTGAAATGCATGCAATTCTGAAGGACAAACAAACGTAAAGTCTTTCGGATAGAAAAATAAAATAACATAGTTTTTATCAATAAACTGATCTAAAGAAAAACCCTTAACAGTGTCTTCTCCATTTATTACAGCATCTGCTGAAAATTTTGGCGCTAAAGTACCTACTAATCCCATATTTATATTTTTTTAAAATTATTTACAACGAAAATATGACAATTATTTATTCTTCCAAAAGAAAAGGTCTCGCTTGGAGACCTTTTCTAATTTTAAAAAGAATTATTTGAGAATTATGGGTTTTGAGATAATATTGTCTTTAGTTTTAACAACTATAGTATAAACTCCTCTGGGCCTGTCCGATAAGTCTATAGATGCTGTAACCTCCCTACCATATAAATCTGGATATCCACAAGCAATTCTATCACCTAGAATATTATATAACTCTAAAGAAAAATCTTTAGCTTGTTCAGAATTATAAGTAATATTTATAATGCCTGTCGTAGGGTTTGGGTAAGCTGTCAATAAATCAATATTTTCCATTTCTTCAAGTGGCAACAAATATTCGCATCGATCTCCAATACCATTTGAATTGTAATCAACTTGATCTGCATTCCAATTATCAGGACAATTATCTAATTCATCGCAAACCCCATCTTGATCAGTATCTAATATACAATGTCCATCGCAATTATAATATATTTCTGAATAAAAACAAGTATCATCATTTTGCGTCGCTTGACTATTATAATTACATGCTTCTTCATCTAAACACCCAAAAATGACTTCTATATTTGAATCATCACATATAGGAAGATTTAAAGAGCTTGCTTTTGACAACATAACCTCCTGAACCAGTGGATCAAATTTCATTATTACACCACCACCTTCATTTTGACTCCAAGTATGACAATAACTCATTATTGTTCCAACTTCAGGAGTTGGATTATTTACAAATGTATCACACTCTCCAGGTGTTGATTCTTCTAAATCAACACAATTATTGATTGGGCCACCAGGCCATCCGCACCACTGAGTGTGCATAGATCCTAAATTGTGACCTATTTCATGAGCCGTACATAATAAATTCCAGTGATAAAACGGCTCCGGTACTTCAAAATAATCCATGTTTGATGTTAAATTACTACTGTAACCAAAACCATAACTTTGACTACCGGCTCCGTTAACAAAAGCAATACCACCAGTTCCAGTATTTTGTCTTTTAGTAAATAAATGAACAATATGTCGATCAACATCCAACAAATCTTCCTCTGTATTCCATTTATCTTTAATAGCGTATAACATTTCAGAAGATTCTTCTATATAATTATTATATGGATCAACAGTATTCCAAACATATGCATAATCAGATGTTATTTTTAAATTTAGTTCTTCTTCATATATCTCACTAACACCAGCTAAAATAGATAGCGCCCAATCAATAGATTCATCAATAGAGTCAAATGTTTGGCTGGTGAAATAATCAATTTCAATTGCAACATTCATACAACTTAAAGCAGAACTAGTTCTCTGTATGTTGTGATGATCATGAACGTGATCAGTTTGCATTAAACTTAAATTATCTACACCACAAGTAAACTTACTTGAGTGTAGATTGTTAGAAATATCAGAAATGATATATAAATCCTGATTAATTTCTAAGGATCTTTTTTCATCAATCTTAGAAATTTCATAAATATTATCAGACTTATTAATAACACCACTAAGTCCAGATTTAGAAAAAATCATAATACCCCCTAAATCTTGTCCGGAAATTTCATATACAATAAAGCCAGGATTATACTTTTTTTCTATTGGACCAAGCTCTTCTCTCACTATTAATTTAAAATCCGATAAATCAATTTCCTTTTTTGTTAACTCAATGTTAATTAATTCATTTTCAAAAAAGGGTAGGTCAGCATATAATTTTTCTTCCTTTTTTTCCAACACTTTTTCAATAAAATCACTTGAAATAATTACTGGCAAGGATTTATCTTTTATCTCTTCTTTTTCTCCAAATAAGTTATTCCATTTATTATTGTTACTAGAATTATCATTTATTTCATACTTAACAAACGCCCCTTTTTCTACTTTTTTTTCTAATGGTGACTGAGATCTGACTGTTAAATTTAATGATAGAACTATAATTAATATATTTTGTAAAGTTTTCATAATAGTATGTTTTATATAGTTTATAATTAGGCGTAAATATTGTTCCATTGTTTCATTCCAATTGATTTCCATGATCCAGAAATCCAAATCCATCCTCCTTTAACCTGTTTCCAATAGCCAGGTAAAAATATATAACCAGGCCTTTTGTCTACCCAAGAGCCAGGGCTCCAAACGTAATCGTTGTTTGAAATGATCCATTCTCCACTGATCCAAACTTGTGTCCTGTTTGAAATATTTTGAATATTTGTTTCTGGTGCATTCAACTTATTTGCTACTACAACTTGCGATTTTGAAACAGATGTCATTAATAATGCAAATAAAAATAGCACTGCGGTTTTTTGTAAAGTTTTCATAATTGTAATATTTAAATTAAACTTTGGTTTCGTTTAGTTGACATAAATCAAACTGCGTGCCAAACTTTTTTTTTGCAAAAAAAAAGGAGAGGCAAAGCTCTCCATTTTTCTCTGTTAAATACGTTTAAAAATTATTTTTTGAAATTAAATTTATTTGAAAATTTTTTGTGCAATCTTGTTTGATGATTTTCAACTTTTAAGACTTTTCCCATTAAAAAAATTATTTCAACATCGTTTGTTATCATGTCTAACGCATCACCTTTTGAAACAAATAAATTAGCATCTTTTCCGGTTTCTAGAGTTCCTGTACTATCATCAATACCTAAAATTTTGGCGGTATTATAAGTAATTAATTTTAGAGCCTCTTCTTTATCTAGCCCATAAGCAGCCGCAGTTCCTGCTAAAAATGGTAAATTTCTTGCGCCCATTCTTGGCATATCACCTGAGTAATCAAGGCAAAATAATATTCCCGCATCATCTAAAATCTTTGGAGTTTTAAATGGTTGGTCGATATCATCTTCCGGAAAGTTTGGTAAACTGTGTATTCTACTTAAAATAATTGGAATATTATGCTCTAATATAAAATTAGTAATTCTCCAAGACTCAGAAGCACCGACTAACACTATGTTGTTAATATTATGTTTTTTTGCAAAATAAACTGATTCTTTAATTCCATTAACTCCATTTACATGAATATATAATTTTTTTTCGCCTTTGATTAATTCTACTAAAGATTGTAATCTTAAATCTTTCTCTAACTTTTTTAACTTTGAATAATTTATTGACTTTCTAAATAAGTCATCCAACTCTTTGATTGATTCCTGTATTTCATCATTTTCTTCAATATGTTCTATCGCATCTGAAGAAGTGAAAACATGTGAATGACCATGATACTTAAAATCATGTTTTTCTGGCCAATACAAATGAATTCCGTCGTCTTTTAAATAAGTTGCATCTTCCCAATTCCAACCATCTAATTTCATAATTGATGACATGCCACCAATTAACCCCCCTCTTGGAGTAATTTGAGCTAACAAAATACCATTTGTTCTAACAGTCGATGAAACAACTGATTCAGTGTTATATGCAATTTGAGATCTAATATTAGGGTTTAAGTCTCCAACCTCCCGCTCATCTCGTGTTGCTCTAACTGCATCAATTTCAACAAGTCCTAAAGTTGAATTAGGTAAAATAAATGATGGATAGACATGCTTTCCTGTTATATCATAAAATAGTCCCCGATCTTTATTTACAATCACTAAATCTGAATCGCCAATTGCTATTATTTTTCCATTCTCAATTATAATTGTTGAATTCTCAATTATTGAACCATCTCCAATATGAGCAATGCCACCACTTAATATAAACCTTTGTTCACTTTTTTCTTGCGATTGACAAAAAATTAAATTACTTGTGAAAAATAAAAAAAATAATAACTTATTCATGATTTATTAATTTATTTAAAAGTCTACTTTTTTCTTTTTTAATATATGAACGATGTATTAGATCATTTTCTATTGAGAAATAACACCTTCCATCAATAAAGGTTTTCTCAACGTAAGAATAAATTGATAACGGGTTACCCGACCATAAAACAATATCTGCATGTTTGTTTTTTCTTAAACTTCCAACATATGTATCTATATGCAACATTTTTGCAGGATTTAATGTAATCATTTTCCATGCATCTTCTTGAGAAGTATTTCCATATTTTACTATTTTTGCAGCCTCTTGATTTAATCTTCTTCCCATTTCTGCATCATCAGAATTTATAGCTGTATTTACACCCATTTGATTTAAAATAGAAGCATTGTGAGGAATGGCATCATTGACTTCATATTTATAAGCCCACCAATCAGAAAATGTAGAAGCGTTTGCACCATGATCTTTTAATTTGTCAGCAATTTTATATCCTTCCAAAACGTGAGTGAATGTGTTAATACTAAAATTAAAAGATTTAGCTAAGTTCATTAACATGATAATTTCAGACTGAATGTAAGAGTGACAAGTAATATATCGATCTTTATTTATTATCTCTAAAATTGCATCTAACTCTAAATCTTTCCTAGGTTTAGGTTTTTTATTTCTTTTATAATTTTTCAAATTATACTCGTAGTTTTTAGCGCGACTAAACGCATCAATCATTATTTGTTCTACCCCCATTCTTGTTTGAGGAAATCTAGTTTTATGATTATTCCCCCAGTTTGATTGTTTTACATTTTCACCAAGAGCAAATTTGATAAATGGTTTTGCCTTATTAAATTTTAAGTTTTCTGCTGATTTACCCCATCTCAATTTTATTACTGCAGATTGTCCTCCAATTGGATTGGCAGAACCGTGCAAAAGCTGAGCAACAGTTACTCCACCACTTAATTGTCTATATATGTTAATATCATTTGCATTAATAACATCACCAATTCTTACTTCAGATGTTACTGCCTGAGTCGACTCATTTACCCCGCCACTAATTGCTATATGTGAGTGCTCATCAATTATACCGCTTGTTATATGTTTACCTGATGCATCAATAATTTGTAAATTTTTTGAGTTTCTAAAAATACTCTTTTTTATATTTTTCCCTACAGTAAGAATTCTTCCGTTTTCAATTGCTACATCACAATTCTTAATAATACCCCTAGACTCATTAGTCCAAACTGTCGCATTTTTAAATAAAATTGTTTTTTGTTCTGGTTCTTTTGTTAAGCCATATGCCATATTGGGAAATAGTATATCTCCATGTATAGGGATCTTATTTAAGTTGTTTTTATTAATTGGATAAAAATTATTTTTTACTAAACTAAATTTCTTCCAATCTAAAAGAGAATCTTGTAACTCTCCTGTAATATCATTATTAAAAACTCCATTAAAAAAATTTTTATTCCATGAAAAAGAAATTCTGTTTCCAATTAATTTAATGTTTCTTAATTTTTTCTTTTTAAGTGCAATTGATGAAAATTCACCAACAATTTTTCCTTTTTTAGCAAAGAAATTTATTACGCCTTCTTCCTTTTCATCGACAAAAAGAGAATGTTCTCCAATTAACTTTACAATATTTTTATTATTTACATCATGACTTACTCCATTAATCCAGTTTTGAACTATTATAAATTCTTCACTAAACAAGCTTCCACTAAATATTAAAAAATTAGCTTTTTTTCCTTTACTTATTGAGCCAACCTTATTATATATATTAAGAAATTTTGCTGGATTATATGTTAAAGCCTTAAGAGCACTAACTTCTGAAAATCCCAAAGAAATTGATTTATTTAAATTTTTAAAAAAATCTTTTAATTCCTCTCCGTGCGTAGTTAGCGCAAAATCAATATTATTTTCAAATAATATTTTTAAGTTATAAGGAGCCATCTCCCAACTTTTGAGTTCTTTCAATGATAATTCTAAATTATCATAAGGATCATTCGGTAGATTAATTTCTGGAAAGTTTAGTGGAACAATTAATTTAGGATTAATGGCTTTTAATTCTTCAACTCTTTGGTATTCATCTCCTTTTGTTTTAATAATAAAATTATCTTCAAACTCTTTTTGTATTTTGTTTGCTCTGAATATTGATTGTAATTCATCTACTTCAAATATTTTTGGTAATCTTTTATTATTTACAAATGAAGCAAGTGAGTTATTAAAGTCGGTTTTATTATTTTCATACCAAAACATATCATAATAAGATTGCCTGAGCAACGCAATAGAGCCCATTAAAGAATTTGGATAAGAAGTAGTTGATCTACCCTTATCAAAAGACATGCATAGAGCAGATTTTTCTAACACAACTAAATTATTAGCGGGTCGACTATTAAAAGATACTAATGTGGATGTCCCTCTAATTATTCCATCTCTTTTCAAAGAGTTTACTAATCCAAAACCGTGATTAATGAAATTTCGCGATTGGTTTTCGTTTACAAAAAAATTATTGACTGCGTTATATTCAGTATTTAAAGCAGAATTCCAAGAACCTAAAGTTTGGTTATTTTTATTATGTTTTTTTTGACCATATTCACTAAAAATATCAATAAAAGATGGGCATATAGTTAAATTGCTTAAATCAAATATAATCGACTCTTTTGGAATCTTGATATTCTTGCCAACATCGATAATAATATCATCCTTAATTATTAAAGTTGCATCTTCAATCTTCTCATTATAACTTAAAAAAATATTTACATTAACAAATGCATAAGTTTCTTGATTAGTTAATTTTACTCCGTTGACCGGAAAGTTCTCTTGAGATAAAGAGGCAAAATTTACTAAAAAGATAAATATTAATACAAAAAATTTATTCACGACTATATTGAGTTAAACTTAAACTAAAATGCTTAATTTTGAATAAATATAAAATATATTTTTTATGAGACCATATCAAGCTAACTTACTTAATAGTTTAACTTTAATCTTAATGCCTATTTGGGCTTATTTTTCTTTTGTCGGAAGTGAGGACAAACCAGAACTCTCAATAACTGCTTTTATACCATTAATTTTTGGAATAATTTTATTATTGTGTAACTGGGGAGTAAAAAAAGAAAATAAAATAATTGCGCATATTGCTGTCCTAGTTACATTTATAGCATTAATTGGCTTGACAATGCCTCTGAAATCAGCAATTGCAGATGAAAGAAATCTTTCAATTCTTAGAGTGCTGATAATGATTTCAACTGGCTTAATTTCATTATTTTACTTTATTAAAAGCTTTATTCAGGCTAGAAAAAATAAATAAAACTTTTGTTTGGAAAAAGCACTGCTAATTGGAATAATTACTCATGAGCAGCCTGAAGAAGTTGCAACAGAATCAATCAATGAACTTGAATTTTTAACTCTTACAGCAGGGGCAAAAACAAAGAAAAAAATTCTACAAAAGCTTGTTAAGCAAAACAGTAAAACATTTATTGGAAAAGGTAAAATATATGAAGTAAAAGAAATAATAGATTCAGAAAAAATTGATATTGTTATTTTTGATGACGAACTGACCCCAACTCAATTAAGAAATATTGAGCAAATTCTTAATTGTAAAATTCTAGATAGAACAAATTTAATTCTGGACATATTTGCATTCCGTGCATCAACTGCGTATTCAAGAACACAAGTTGAATTGGCACAATATCAATATCTTTTACCGAGACTAACTAATCTTTGGACACATTTATCAAAACAAAAAGGTGGTATTGGAATGAAGGGACCTGGTGAAAAAGAAATTGAAACTGATAGAAGAGTAATAAGAAAAAAAATTGGCCAATTAAAAAAACAACTAAAAAAAATTGATATCCAAATGGAAACTCAAAGAAAAAAAAGAAAAGAAATGATAAGAGTTTCATTAGTTGGATATACAAATGTTGGAAAATCAACATTAATGAATTTAATTAGTAAATCTAATGTTCTATCAGAAAATAAATTATTCGCAACTCTAGATACTAAAATGAAAAAAGTTGTTATCAATAATACTCCTTTTTTATTATCTGACACTGTAGGGTTTATACGAAAACTACCTACTCAACTTGTAGAGTCATTTAAATCTACATTGGATGAAATTAGAGAGTCCGACATCTTAATTCACGTTGTCGATATATCAAGCTCAAATTTTGAAAAACATATGCAGTCTGTTAACAAAACTTTAAAAGAAATTAATGCTTCTAATAAACCTCTAATAATAGTATTTAATAAAATAGACTTATTTTCTTATAATAAAAAAGAAGATGATGATTTAACTGAATGGAGATTTGAAAATTATGACCTCAAATATTGGGAAAAAACATGGATGAAAAAGACAAATAATAATAGTGTTTTTATCTCTGCGATAAACAAAAAAACTATAAATAAGTTCAAAGAAATGTTATATAAAAAAGTTTGTGAGGCCCAATCAATTAGATATCCTTATAAAACAATTTCATATTAAATTAATATTTTAAAATATATTTTTTTTCTGTTGATCCATCATCAAAAACTGAAATCAAAAAGCCTTCATTATAGTTATTAATTTTTTGACCAAGCAGATTTAATTTATGAGTTAAATTCTTTTTCTTTGTAATCTCGTTTAAATTTGTTGTTAAATCAAAACATTCAAGATTATCATATACAAATTGAGAAACGAAACTAATTACTTGATTCATTTTTACAGAACTTGACTCCCATGGGCAATGACCATCACCAGGAAAAGTTAATAAATTTGTCTCTAGATTAAGGGATGAGAATTCTGGATATAAAGAACCTCCTCCACATAATTGGTCATAATTTGGATTATTTTGAAAGCCATTACAATCATAAGGAACCACGCCATCAGCATCTCCGTGACAAAAGACAGAAGGAACATCATCCATATCAATATATTCTGATCTGTGCAACGCGCCAGCTAAACTTATAACTCCAGAAACAGATGAAGAAAACCCATCGTTACCGCTATTTCCTTCGACGCCACCTAATTCATCAAAAATTGATTGAGCTATTGCAGCACGATCAGAGTCAAGTGGTGAAATAAATTCATCAACACTTTCAACGTGAGCCGCATGTAAAAACAAAACACCTCCAGCAGAGTTTCCTCCTGCCCAAATTTGATTAGGATCAATTCCATAAGTATTATCATTTTCATAAAAATCTTTTCTAAAGTATCTTATTGCTGCCTTGCCGTCCATTGTAGCATTCAAAACAACTTCATATGCACTATCAGTGTTTGTATAAAATGTAAATTGTTGAAAAAAACCAACTATATCATTTGCTAACCTATAATTAATAGAAGCAGTAACAAAACCTCTTTTTGCAAAGGCCTCGCAAAAATCCACTGCAGTTGGATTATTTTTACTACCAAAAATAAATGTTCCACCGTGAGCAAAAATAATTAACGGTCTATTTGTTTCTGTGTCTCCCACAGGTTTATAAATATCCATTTGTAAATTATGAATGTCTGAATAAGTTACAGTTGTAACTTCAACATCTTCAAAGATTTCTTCTGAATACCTCCCATCACATGGATCTTGAGCTATTAAGAAATTAGAAAAAATAATAAATAATACTTGTAATATTTTTAATTGCATTACTTAATTTTTTATTTAGCAAAAAAAAGCCCCTCTTTATTTGAGGGGCTTTTTAAAAGCATTTCATTTTATTTTAAAATATCAATTTTATTAGTTAAGGTAGTTTCACCTGCCTCCATTCTAACAAAATATGTTCCCTGTGATATACTAGAAGCATTATAATGTAATTCGTACATTCCTGGTTCAAAATTAGTATTAGTTAATTCATTCACCATATTACCAACTATATCATAAATTGCTATTTTAACATTTGATGTCTTCGGAACAAAGAAACTAATAGTAGTTTCTACATCAAATGGGTTAGGATAATTAGGATATAATTCAAAACTTGAATCATCAAATTGATCAATTCTAATGTTTCCAACAACAGAAACACCGTTTGAAGTATAAATATTACTACCTTCTGACCAACTATCTATAACTAGTGACTCTATTGAGTCCTCAGATTTTTTCCAAATTTCTAAAGTTATATTTTCACCAATTTCAAGACCATCCTTTTCATCTGTAGTTGAATCATCACCCCAAACGGTTAGAGCCGTAGACTCCCCATTAAATGTAACACTTCCAACTAAATTTCCTTTTGAATTATATGCAGCGATTTCATCTCCAATATTCGGAATATTTTCCCAAGCATTATAAGGTATACCAATAACCATATTGTCACCAGTATTTAATGCTTTTTTATAATTATGTAAAGGATATGATACTGAAGGTGTGCCTATTCTTGCTAAATTTGTTAAATCGGGATAAACAAATTGATCTTCCTGACCAACTTTTACGGCAAAACCCTGGCCTGGCATCATCATTCCTGACCCTGATCCAATGGTATTTACACCAATTAGTGGCCAATAAACATTTCCTGATCCATCTTTCATTATCACAAAATTGTCCGCATCAACTAAAGAAGACATCATTTCTGATGCATCAGCTGCTTCTTGATGTAGATATCCAATAAAACTCCATCCAGCAGGAATATACATTTGTAAATCAGATGAAACTAAATCACCTGCAATTTCAAGCATATTTACTTCATTAGCTTTAATAGAATAACCTTCACCATCAGTAAGTGAACCTATACTGTTTATACCAAGAGATGGCCAGAAAACATTACCTTCCTCATCTTTAACTATAGTTAAATTGATTCCTGATAATACCGATTCCAATGAAGGGTCTTCGGGAGATATAAATGTTGAGTATAAACCCCAACCTTCCTGAATTTCTATTTGCTGAAGATAGACTGTTCTAGCAACAATATCAAGGACCCTACTTAAACCACTACATGCAAAATCTGCTTCATTAGGATAGGTTTGGTCATAAGTTGCTTCAGCAGAATAATACGCGTTTTCAGAATCCGAACCTTGACCATCAATGTTAGCCTCGTTTGCATTCCATATAAACCATTCAAATTCAGTTCCTTCTAAATCATTATCACTGTAAACTGTCATTGAAGACTCCTCTAAATTCCACATCATAATACCAACAACCTGACCATT
>PBCX01000019.1 GCA_002718035.1 Flavobacteriales bacterium | reverse complement strand
TATTAAAACTACCAACTTTTACACAATTAACAACTAATGGTTTAATTATATTGTTTTTAACTAAATCGTTATAATAAATGTTTTGTTTTCTTAAGCTAGCATCTAAATATTCACAAAATGAAGAAAAATTTGTGGGTTTTTTTACAAACTCAATGAACCAGTCGTGGTGAGGTAACCCATTTTCAGGACTGATGTTAGGACAAACTGTGAATGAAAAAACCTCACCACCAAACTTCGTTAAACACAAATCCAACGCCGTCTCAACCTCTTTTGAAATTACGTGTTCACCAAAGGCTGAAATATAATGTTTTATTCTCCCTGTTATAACAATCTTGTATGGGTTTAAATTAACAAACATTACAGTGTCACCAATATTATAAGACCACAATCCAGAGCAGGTGCTTATAATTAAAACATAATTTTTACCCAAGACCACATCTTTTAGTGTTATTCTTTGTCCTTCCCCTTTTAAAAACTCATTACTTTCAATAAACTCATAAAAAACACCATGATTTGTAAGGAGTAAAAGAGCATCATCTTTAATATCATCTTGATAAGCAAAAAACCCCTCTGAAGCCGGGTAAAGCTCTAAAAAATCAACATTGGGCAATAGTGATCTAAGGGTGTTTTTATAAGGCTTGAAATTAACCCCCCCGTGTACATAAAGTGAAAGATTTGGAAAAACAACATTTATGTTTTCTTTGTGGGTTTTTTTTAGGATACTTTGAAAATACATAATTACCCAAGGGGGAATACCACCTATAAGCCTTAAATCGCAGCCTATAGTTTCATTAATTATATTTTCTGTTTTTTTTTCCCAATTTTCAATAGAGTTTGTTTTAAAACTAGGAAGCCTGTTCGATTGTAGAAAAAAAGGAATGTGGTTGGCCACAATTCCCGATAACCTTCCAGTTTTAATTTTGCCGTATTTTTTTAAAATGGGAGATCCTTGTACGAACATCATTTTTCCATTAATTGCTTCAAATTTTTTTTGATAAAAAGCATATAACAATAAAGCCTCTTTTGATGAGTTTATTTGGTTTTTTAACATCTCCGTAGTTAATGGAATAAACTTAACACCACTTGTTGTTCCTGAAGTTTTTGCAAAATAGGCTGGCCTACCTGGCCACAAAACATTTTTTTCGCCCATAGATATTAATTTTATGTATGGCGATAAATCTTCGTACGAGTTGATTGGTGATTTTTTTTGAAAATCAAAAAGAGACATTTTTTCATTTGCCCCAATTTTTTTCCCGTATTTAGTTTCAGCTAACGTTGTTACAAGTTTTGTGAAAATTTTTTCTTGATTATCTACTGATTTTTTTGACCAAGCATCAACAGCTTTTTTATTTTTTCTAGCTAAAAAAGAAACAATTAATCTTTTGAAAAACATATTTAATTGAATTGAAGATATTTTTTTGGATCGATTGGTCCCCCGCCGCTCCAAAGTTCAAAATGAAGATGAGGTGCGGAAGAAAGTTCTCCCGTGCTACCAACTAGGGCGATTTTTTCTCCTGAATAAACAAGATCACCTCTTTTTTTAAATAGTTGGGCGTTGTGTAAATAAATAGAGGAAAAACGGTGGTCGTGTTGTAAAATTAAAAAGTTTCCTAATTTTTTAGAATAACCTGAAAAAAGAACCACACCATCAAGAACAGAAAAAACCTCACTATTTTCTTCAGCGGCAACATCTACGCCAAAATGATTAGTTGATGTGTCAAAATTTGAGGTTACAATTCCTTTAGTTGGCTCAGAAATTTTCAATTTATTTAATATATTTTTATTGTATTTAGTAATACTTACTTCATCTAAACCTTTAATATAGTCAACTAAAAGAGAGTCTCTATTTTTATTCATTGATTTTATATCATCAATAGAAAAAACCACCCCATCATCACCAGCTTCTAAGGGCTCTTTTTGTTCATTAAGAATAAGCCTTAAGTTGTTTGAGAAATCTAAATGAAGGTTGACGATGTTTTCAAGTGAATCTACAGTTAAAAACAAGTCATTAATTTCATTTTTTTTTGAGTAGTCATAGACTTTGTTTCCCATTGGTGTGTAAAATAAAATCACTAAACTAAGTAAAAATGATATGAAAAATAAAATAAAACCAACCACAAAAAAGTAAATTTTTTTCATATAAAAACTAGTGGCTTTTTCTAAAGTATTCTTATTAATTATATCAACTCGGTATTTTATTAGTAATTTTGCTAAAAATGATTTCATGGCAATTTTAAAAATTTATTTTAACGTTAGCTGTTCTTAAAGATAAGAATAAACTATATTTTAAAATAAAAATAAAAATATCAAGTTAAGATTTATATAATTATCAAAAATAAATTGAACACAAAACAAACACATACTTTCTTTTTTTTGGCAATAATAGTGTTAATCGTGTCTGGCTGTTCAACAACGAGAGATAATTTTTTTAGCAGAACATATCATCAGACAACCACAAAGTATAATGGTTATTTTAACGCAAATGAAAGCGTGAAAAGGGGGCTTCAGAAAATTAAAGACGCCCATAAAGATAATTATCAAGAAGTAATATCAATCGATAAAATTAACAGATTAGATTTACCAGGGCAGGTTTTTCCTAACATGGACAGGGCTATCGAAAAAACCACCAAAATGATAACTCGTCATTCCATGGAAATTAATAATAAGGAAAAAAACAAGTGGATTGATGATAACTATTATCTAATGGCAAAGGCTCGTTTTTATAAAAAAGAATATTTAGCATCTCAAAACACATTTAAATTTCTCATCAGAAGCTTTCCCAAAAGCACCTTGTTTAATAACTCTGTCATTTGGTCCGCAAAATGCGACTTAAGGTTGGACAACGCACAAGCTGCCAAAAAAACACTCAATTCTTATATAAATGAAAAAAAACTAACAAAAAAACAAACTGTTGATTTTAATTTGGTGCTTACCGAAATAAGTATAAATGAGAAAAATTATCAAAAAGCAATAACTTCTATAAAAAAAGCTATAGCGTTGAGCAAAAAAAATAAGGACAAGGCAAGATATTATTTTGTTTTGGCCCAATTAAATGAAATGTTAAAACAGGGTGACAAAGCGATTTTAAACTATAATAATGTAATAAAATCAAACCCAGAGTATGAAATGAGCTTCAGGGCTGCATTAAATAAAGCAAACTCGTATACATATTCATCTGGTAAATCAAGTATTTTACTGAAAGAGTATGGAAAAATGTTAAAAGATGCTAAAAATAAGGATTATAGAGATCAAATATATTATGCTATTGGAGAGATTAAACTAAATGACGGAGATACAACCTCAGCTATTTTAAACTTTCAAAGATCAATAAATAGTTTTTTATTTGATGTTAATCAAAAACTACAAACACATCAAAGGTTAGCGAAAATATATTTTGAAAAAAAACTATATGAAAAGACATATAATCAAAAAGATTCAATTTTAATGCTAATTGATGTTACTCACGCAAATTATGTAAGTATTAAAAAAACTCACAAAAATTTAAAAGATATTGTTGATAACAAGAACATTATTCATGAAAAAGATAGTTTGTTGTCTTTGGGCCTTATGACAAAAGAAGAAAGAAATAAGAAAATAGATGATTATATAGCCTCATTAAAACAAAAAGATATGGAAGAAAGGGCCCAAAAAGAAGAAGAAAGAAACTCAGGTAATTTTAATTTATATGAGTATAATAAAAATCAAAATAATTTACCTGTTGGTGGTGGGTGGTATTTTTATAACCCAACAGCTATGAGTTTTGGATTTTCTGAGTTTCTTACTAGGTGGGGAAACAGAAAAAATGAAGATAATTGGAGAAGAAAAAATAAAACTCAAATAAACGATGATGAACTTGAAGAAAAAGAAGGGGATGATGGCCCTAGTGTTAAAGAAAGGTATAGTCGCGATTACTACCTCTCTAAAATACCAATTACGAAGAGTCAACAAGATTCTACTTTAAAAAAAATAGAAAACGCTTACTATAATTTAGGCGCACATTTTAAAAATAATTTTGATGATTACCAATCATCGATTGATGTTTTTGAAGAAATGTTAAACCGGTTTGTGGACACGGAATATAAATTACTTGTTTATATACAATTAATCTCATTGTATGATATAATTAATGAAAACGGGGCTAAAAAAGATATTTTAAGTTTTTTACAAAAAGAATTTCCAGACAACAAATATATTAACACACAAACAGGGGAAATAATTAATAACGAAAAAAGTAATAAAAAAGATGATTATGATTTAATATATGAGTTATATAAAAAAGAAAACTATAACGAAGCTTTAGAGTTGATAAGCAAAACCAAACAAATTGAACTAAAGGATAAATTAAATGTTGAAATGATAAAGGCGTTTTGTTTGTCAAAGATTTACGGGAAAAAGAAATATATAGAGGCGCTTGAGCTTATAGTAAAAAACAACCCTAATACACTCCACGCAAAAAAGAGCTCTGAAATACTAGATGTGTTGTATGGATCCTTTTATGAAACCGAAGATGATTTATATAAAATGGAGCCAAAATCTAAACATCACATGATTATTACTGTTTCAAGTCTTCAGGTAGACATACCAGAAATTCAAAATATTATAACAAAATTTAATAATAAAAATTACAATTCCTCTAAAATAAAGATTACAAATTTATTATTAAATAAGGAAACGCAAATTATTAAAATAAGTGATTTTAATAATGGTAAAGAAGCGCTAAATTATTATGAGTCTACATTAAAGGATGCCAACTACATGAAAATTTATGACCAAAAGGGGGTTGATAAAATGATAATTTCCAAATCAAATTTTGTTAATTTATTAAATCAAAAAACAATAAAAGATTATAAAATATATTTTAATGAAAAATACTTAAACTAAACGTTGTAATAATTTTTGATTTGTATATTTGATTATAACCAAAACCACCCACAAATGAAAATATTAGAAAAAAACAGTAACGAATCCGTTAATAGTATTGGAAAAGGAAGTGTTTTAGATGGTTCTATAAATGCACCTGGGGACATTAGGATTGACGGGGTGGTTAAAGGTGCTTTAATTGCAGGTGGGCGCTTAGTGTTAGGTAAAAGTGGAAAAATTGAGGGCGACGTTCAATGTGGGTCGGCTGTTATTTCAGGAGAACTTAAGGCTAATATTACCTCTAAGGATCTTTTAATTTTGAAAGAAACAGCCCAATTGTATGGCGACATAAAAACAGAAAAAATATCTATAGAGCCAGGCGCAATGTTTAGTGGTAGGTGTGAAATGGGCCCCTCTCCAGGTGGTTTAAAGCAACAAGCTGCTAATATTTTTATGAGCAACGATAAAACAAAAACAACCACAACAGATCAAAAAAAAGAAAGCAACAAAAAAGATAATGAAAAGAAAATTTAAGTTAATATTTTTTTTAACCCTCTTTTTGTTTTTTATTTTAACATTATCTGATGCTTTGTTTAAAGTAGAATTAAAAAATGATGGTTGGTATTCTTTAGCTATTATGTTTTTTTTTTCATTTTCATATTTTAAGTTAGAAGTTTTAGAAAAAAATATTAACAAAGGTGCCAGTTTTGTTAAAGTATATTTGATTTTAACGATTGCTAAACTCTTTTGTTCGGCGTTTTTTATAATAACATATGGAACGCTTAAAGCTGATGGGGCGGAACCCTCTTTTTTTATTTGGTTTTTTATTCTTTACCTTATTTACACTTCTTTTATTGGATTTATGTTTAATAAAAAGAAATGAAAAAAAATGTTTTTAAATTTATCGGGGTTGGTTTTGAAATAATAATCACAGTTTTGGTTTTTTTTTTAATTGGATTAAAATTAGATGAAAAACTTCAGACCAAACTATTTAGTATTCTTTTTAGTTTTTGTGGAATTCTTGTTTCTTTATACACATTGTATAAAAAAGTAAAAAAAGGTTGAAAAATAAATTCAAAAAAACTATTATAAACGATAAAATAATTTAATTTTGTTTTCGATATTTTAGTTTTTAAAAACATATCCACTTGAGCCAACTAAAAACAATAAGGTCATTAAAAAAAAGAACAAACATTCTTGTTTTAGTTTTCATGTTTTTATTTGTTCAAAATGCTTTTTCTGCAGGCCCAAGCGGAAAAGATGGATTTGATGCTGGTCAAATGATACTTCATCATATTTATGACTCCCACGAATGGCACGTTTTTGATTGGAAGGGAAAGTCTTATTCGATACCACTGCCTATAATTATATTTCATGAAGAAAAAGGCCTTGATATTTTTATGTCAACAAAGTTTAATCACGGCAAGAGTGTGTATAATAATTATAAGCTTGATCATGGCAAAATTGTTTTTATTGGAGACGGGGGACAAGTAGACAATATACAAACAAGTATGATTTGGGATTTTTCAATTACTAAAAATGTTTTTAGTTTATTGTTTAGTATTTTAATCCTTTTATCAATATTTATTACAATTTCAAGAAGATATAAAAATAAAAAAAACCAACCACCTAAAGGAATTCAATCTTTGCTGGAACCAATCATTATATTTGTTAGAGATGATATAGCAAAATCAGCTATTGGCGAAAAGCACCACGAAAAGTATCTTAGTTTTTTATTAACAGTTTTCTTCTTTATTTTTTTAAACAACTTACTGGGCCTTGTTCCCTTTTTCCCGGGTGGGGCAAATTTAACAGGAAATATAGCAGTTCCTATGGTACTTGCTTCTTTAGTTTTTATTATAACCACTTTAAGTGGAACAAAATATTATTGGAAACATATTTTTGCAATGCCGGGTGTACCAAAACCCGTGTTGTTAATTTTGACCCCAATAGAAATAATAGGGGTTTTATTAAAACCTTTAGTTTTAATGATAAGGTTGTTTGCAAACATAACAGCTGGTCATATCATCATTTTATCATTTTTTAGTATGATATTTATTTTTGGTGAAATGCACCCTGCGGCAGGTTATGGCGTTTCGGTTTTTTCCGGCTTGTTTGTGTTGTTTATGATGACCTTAGAATTACTTGTAGCTTTTTTACAAGCTTATGTTTTTACATTGTTGGCGGCCATGTATTTTGGCGCAGCTTTAGAAGAGCATTAAATTATTTAATATGAATACTAACTTTAAATTTTATAAAAATGGAAATTTTAACAATTTTACTTGCAGCTGATATATCGGGATATGGTATAGCTGCAATCGCAGCAGGTATAGCTGCTTTGGGTGCTGGTATAGGAATTGGGCACATCGGAAATGGCGCAATGCAAGCTATGGCAAGACAACCTGAGGCAACTAATGATTTAAGATCTAACATGATTTTAATGGCCGCATTAATTGAGGGTGCTGCATTTTTCGCAATGGTTATCGGGCTATTAGTAATTTTCACAAAGTAAAAAATTAATATTGTAATATGGAATTAGTCAAACCAGATATCGGTCTACTTTTTTGGATGACAATTTGCTTTTTTATGTTATTAATAATTATGAGAAGATTTGCTTGGGGTCCAATTTTATCCGCTTTGAACGAGAGAGAAAAGGGTATCCAAGATGCTTTAAATTCAGCAGAAAAAGCCAGAGAGGAAATCAATTCAATTAAGCAAAATCAGGAGCATTTAGAGAAAGAAGCAAGAGCACAAAGAGAGGCCTTAATCTTAGAGTCAAAAAAGTTTGTTGAAGATTATAAATCTGAACAAAAAAAACGTATTGATTTAGAGATGGAAAAAAGGTTATCAAGCGTGCAAGAAGCTATTCAAAGAGAGAAACAAAGTGCGGTTGAATCTATAAAGAAGAGCGTTGCCGTTCTATCAGTAGAAATTGCAGAAAAAATTTTAGAAAAAAAATTAGAAGAAAGTTCAATTCAACAAGATATTATAAATAAAAGCTTAGAAAATTTAGATATTAAATGAGTGTAGTTGTAGCCAAAAGATATGCAAAGTCTTTTTTTGATTTAGCAAAAGAGAAAAATAATTTAGAGACAACTTATAAAGAAGTAAATTCTTTTTTAGAAATATTTAAAAAAGAAAAGTCAGTTTTAAATTTTTTAAATAACCCGGTTTTGTCTAATAATAAAAAGAGGGATGTTTTTGAAAAAATGTTTGGTTCCAATTGTACGAACTTTATTAAATCAATAATGTTTTTTGTAATAAAAAACAAAAGAACAAATATACTAATTCAAATTTTTGAAGAGTTTAATTCTTTATTTCATGTAGAAAAAAATATCATAAAAGTAGAGTTGACAACTGCAAGTAATATAAGTGATGAATTGCGAGATGCAATTATTTCTAAGGTTGGAAATGAAAAAAAAATATTACTTGATGAAAAAGTAAATAAAAGTTTGATGGGTGGTGTTTTATTACAAATTGAGGATAAACAATATGACTCTACAGTTAGAAATAGAATAAATAAAATAAAAAGTAGTTTTAAAATTTAAAATAAATAGTTATGTCAGAAATTAGACCAGCAGAAGTAACCGAAATATTAAAAAAAGAATTAGCAGGTTTAGAAAACGCCTCACAGTTTGAGGAAATTGGAGTAGTTTTAGAGGTTGGTGATGGAATTGCAAGAATTTATGGCTTAAGTGATGTTCAATCAGGAGAGCTTATAGAATTTAAGGACGGTACACAGGCCATAGTCTTAAACTTAGAGTCCGACCATGTGGGTGCCGTTTTAATGAGCTCTTCACAATCTATCAAACAAGGAGATGTTGTTAAAAGAACAAGAAAAATAGCATCTATTAAAGTTGGGAAGGGAATGTTAGGACGAGTGGTAGATTGTTTAGGAAAACCAATTGATGGAAAAGGTGAAATTGAAGGAAAAACACATGAAATGCCACTTGAGAGAAAAGCACCTGGGGTATTATTTAGAGAGCCCGTAAGTGAACCGCTTCAAACAGGAATTAAGGCAATAGATTCAATGATTCCTATTGGTAGAGGCCAAAGAGAATTAATTATTGGAGACAGGCAAACTGGAAAAACATCCGTTGCAATCGATACTATAATAAATCAAAAAAAATTTTATGAAGATGGCAAGCCTGTTTTCTGTATTTATGTTGCTATTGGGCAAAAAGGATCCACTGTTGCAAATATTCAAAAAACACTCGAGCAAAATGGTGCTATGGATTACACTGTTATAGTTGCGGAAAACGCTTCAGACCCAGCGCCTAAACAATTTTATGCTCCATTTGCTGGCGCTTCAATAGGAGAATTTTTTAGGGACACGGGATCCCATGCTCTGGTAATTTATGATGATTTGTCTAAACAAGCGGTTTCATATCGTGAGGTTTCGTTATTATTAAGGAGACCACCAGGAAGAGAGGCTTACCCTGGAGATGTTTTTTATTTACACTCAAGGCTTCTTGAAAGAGCGGCAAAAATCATTAACTCCGATGAAATTGCTGGAAAAATGAATGACTTACCAGAATCTATTTCTGGAATGGTTAAGGGAGGTGGTTCGTTAACTGCGTTACCTATTATTGAAACACAAGCAGGAGATGTTTCTGCTTATATTCCAACTAACGTAATTTCAATTACTGATGGTCAAATATTTTTGGAGTCTGATTTATTTAATTCTGGGGTTAGGCCGGCTATAAATGTTGGAATTTCTGTCTCAAGAGTTGGTGGAAGCGCGCAAATCAAGTCTATGAAAAAAGTTGCAGGAACATTAAAATTAGATCAAGCGCAATATAGAGAACTTGAAGCATTTGCTAAGTTTGGATCAGACTTGGATGCGGCTACAACTTCTATTATTGAAAAAGGTAGAAGAAATGTGGAAATTTTAAAACAAGGTTTAAATGAACCCATGCTTGTTGAAAATCAAATTGCTATCATTTATTGTGGAACTAAGGGGTTGTTAAATGACATACCAATTGATAAAATAAAATCTTTTGAAGAGGATTTTTTGTCTAGTTTAAGAAGCGAAAGTGTAGATGTATTAGAAGCAATACGCAACGGTTTGCTTACTGAAGATGTCGTTAACACTCTAGAAAAAACATGCGAAAAAATTAAAAAAAATCACATTTAAATGGGAAATCTTAAGGAGATTAGAACCAGAATTTCATCTATTTCAAAATCGATGCAAATTACTAGTGCTATGAAAATGGTTTCAGCGGCTAGATTAAAAAAATCACAAGATAGCATCGAGAAAATGAGACCATATGCTGAAAAAATGAATCTATTGATTTCGGATTTAAGCTCAAATGATGAAAATTCAGGTGGGCTTACTAACGAAAGGGTTAAAGAAAAAATATTATTTGTATTCATATCCTCAAACAAAGGTCTCTGTGGAAGTTTTAACACATCTCTTGTAAAATATTTAGAAGAAATAAATTCTATTAAGTTTAAAAATATCAAAAGTGATATTATATGCTTAGGAAAAAAAGCAGAGCCAATTTTAAAAAGAAAGGGTTTTAATGTTAAGGAAGTTCATGAAGCTATAATTGATAGTCCCAACTTTGAAGAGACAGTAAATTTATCAAATTCTTTAATGAATAAATTTCTTACAGGGGAATATGACTCTGTTATTTTAATTTACAATAAATTCAAGAACGCAGCAGTTCAGATTCCGTTTCATGAGCAATTATTACCAATACAACGGGAAAATTTGTCAGCACAAAAAAACTCTTATGAATTTGAGCCATCTAGTTTTGAAATTTTAGAAGAACTTCTTCCTAGAAGTGTTAAAATTAAAACATATAAGTCCCTTTTAGAGTCAATAGCTTCGGAAAATGGATCAAGGATGACTGCTATGCATAAAGCAACTGATAACGCGAAAGATCTACAAGAATCATTAAAATTAAGTTATAACAGACAACGACAAGCTGCTATAACAAATGAAATACTAGAAATTGTCGCCGGTGCCGAGGCTTTAAAAAAATAATTAATTACTCTTTCCGTTTATATTATAAATAACTTATTTTTAAGGATGAGAAAATTAAAATTAAGCCATAGAATTTTTATGTCTATGTTAGTGTTGATTTTTTTTTCATTTTTAGCTGTCGGTATAACAACAATATTCAGATATCAAACTAAAAACAAAGAATATCATAAAGAAAGGTTGAAAAGAAAAGATAGGGCTGTCGTTAAGTCAATTGAGTACATGTTTAACCCCAAAAAACGTTCAATAAAAGATCAATTTTTAAATTCCCCGTTGTTAAATAAGTTATCAGATATTCACAATTTAAATTTAAATATATATGATCTTAATGGATCATTTATTTCAACTTCTTTTACATCAAATACAGACACCAGTAACTTATCAAAAAAAGTAATTACAAATATTGCTAGAAAAATAAATTCAGGAGAAAAAATAATAAGAGAGATAGATGATAAAAAGGAGTTATTACAAATATATAGATTACTGTATTTAGACAACCAGCCTTACGGGATACTTAACATTCCTTATGACTCAACTACTTTAAATGATGTTAATAAAGAGATTAGAACTGAAGTACTTGTCTTATTAAAGATTTACTCTTTTTTATTTTTAATAGCTGGCTTAGTTGCTGTTTTTTTATTAAATCAAATTACCAAACCACTTAAAATAGTAACTCAAAAATTAAAAAATGTAGAAATTTCAAAAAAAAATGAGCCTATATTTTGGGCTGTAAATGATGAACTAGGAATGTTAATTAGGCAGTACAATAAATTAATAGAAGAGTTAAAAGATAAGGCGGATAAATTAGCAAAAAGTGAAAGGCAATCTGCATGGAAAAAAATGGCACGTCAAATAGCTCATGAAATTAAAAATCCATTAACACCAATGAGGTTGAGTGTACAACATTTTGCTAAAACCATCGCAACAAATGATGATCTAGCCTTAAAAAAGCTTAATGAGTTCACTTCAACAATGCTTCAACAAATAGACACCATGTCTGCTGTTGCTTCTTCTTTTTCAAACTTTGCTTCTTTGACAAATGAGTTTTTGGAAAAGTTTCAATTAGAGGAAGAGGTTGATAAAATAGTAGAATTATATAAAAAAGATGGTGTTGTTTTAATTAACAAGCCTAAAAATTGTTTTGTTAAAATAGACAAGACCCATTTAACAAGAATTTTAAATAATTTAATACAAAATGCAATTCAATCTATTTCAAATCAAGATAAAATTATTGTAAAAATCAATATAGTTGATGATAAAGACTTTTGGTGTATTTCTGTTTCAGATAATGGGTCAGGTATAATTGAAGAAAACAGAGAGAAAATTTTCGAACCAAACTTTACAACTAAAAACTCAGGAATGGGTCTTGGTTTAGCAATGGTAAAAAATATTGTAAATGACTTTAATGGCAATATTCGATTCGTGACAGAGTTAGGTAAAGGAACTACGTTTTTTATTCAAATTCCCAAATTCAATTTAAACTAAAAAAATATGAAATTTATAAACATAAATATTGAATCTAATATAGCCATATTGACAATTAGTAGGCCAAAATATTTAAATGCACTCAATCAAAAATTGATAGAAGAGCTTTCAAATAAATTAGATTTAATTCGATCAAATGAAAAAATAAGGGTAGTAATTATCAGTGGAGAAGGTAACAAATCTTTTGTTGCTGGAGCAGATATAAAAGAGTTTGCCAATTTTAACAAAGAAGAGGGTGAGTTATTAAGTAAAAATGGCCATGATTATTTATTTGATAAAATTGCAAATTTTAATAAACCAGTAATTGCGGCAATTAATGGTTATGCTTTAGGTGGGGGATTGGAGTTAGCCTTGGCCTGTCATATTCGTATTGCTTCAATTAATGCTAAAATGGGCTTACCTGAATGTTCTTTAGGACTAATCCCTGGATACGGTGGAACCCAGCGCTTAGTTCGAATTATTGGGGAATCTAAAGCAAGTGAAATGATATTAACATCTAAAATAGTTAATGCACAAGATGCTGAAAAAATTGGACTTGTTAGTTCAATTTTTAATCCTGATCAATTAATGCATGGGGCGATTAACTTAGCAAATGCTTGTGTCAAGAACTCTCCAAAGGCTTTAGAAAAAGCAATAATGTGTATAAATAAAAATTTTGATAATATGGGATTGCAATTCGAGCAAAAAGCTTTTGGTTCTTTGTTTGCAACCAATGAATTTAAGGAGGGTGTTTCAGCCTTTCTAGAGAAGAGAAAACCAAATTTTTAACATGAAGTCTTTTTATTCATTTTTTTCACAAACCTTTTTTTATGGAATAAGCTCAGTTCTTGCAAGGGTACTAAATTTTTTTCTTGTCCCCCTTTATACAAATATATTTCCCGCTGATCAATATGGTTTAGTTACTGTTATGTACTCTTCGATTGTTTTTATATTTATAATTTCTAGCTTAGGTATGGAGGCAACTTTTTTTAGGTTTATAAACAAAGAAGAAAATAAAAAAGAAGTTTACTCAACTGTCGGTTGGCTATTAATTTTCTCTTCATTTTTGATTTTAGTTTTTGGTCAGTTATTTATTTTTTCAATTGAACATACAAGTCAGTATTTTCCATATTTAACATGGATTTTTTTAATTGTTTTTTTAGATACACTTTGTGTATTGCCTTTTGCTAAATTAAGACAAGAAGAGAAAGCAAAAAAATTCGCTTTAATAAAGACTATTAATATTATATTAAATATTTCTTTTAATATTTTCTTTTTAGTTATTTGTCCTTATTTGCTTGAACATGAACCATTAAGATATGAATGGGTTAATGTTTTATATAATAAGGAAGTTGGAATAGGTTATATTTTTATTTCAAATCTTCTAGCTAGTGGAGTAACTTTTCTATTATTATTTCCTTCAATTTATAATTTATTGTTATGGAAAAATTTTTCCACTTCTCTAGTAAGTAAAATGTTAAGTTATTCTTCACCGTTAATAATAGCGGGATTGGCGTATGCAACTAATGAAGTGGCTGATAAAATTATTCTTGGGCTTTTATTAGATAACAAAGAGGTTGGGATTTATGGCGCATGTTATAAATTATCTATTTTTATGATACTATTTATTCAAGCTTATAGGTACACAGTTGAGCCGTATTATTTTAATAATTCAAGTAAAAAAGATTTCAAAAATAACTACTCAAAGATAATGACATATTTTGTATTCATATCACTGTTTATATTTTTGGTCGTCTCAATTAATAAGGATTATATTATTTTATTATTAGGTAAGCAATATGGGTATAGGGAAGGGGTAAACATAATACCCATAATATTAATGTCTCATTTATTTTTAGGAATATATTATATTTTAGCTCTATGGTACAAGTTAACAGATCAAACTAAATTTGGTGCATACATTTCAATAATGGGTGCTTTAATTACTATCGTATTAAACTTTTTATTGATACCCAGAATTGGTTATTTTGGATCTGCGTGGGCAACTTTTTTTTGTTATTTTTCTATGGCTTTAGTTTCATTTATTTTGTCTAATAAGTACTATTTCATTCCATATGAAAAAATTAAAATAAGTTTTTATTTTATTTTTACGTTAGTAATTTATTTAATTGGTAATTTTTTAAACATGAACCATTGGATTTATAATATAGTAATTATCACTATATATGTATCTTTTGTGTTATTTTTAGAAAAATTAATTTTTAAAACAAAATAAAATAATTAAAATTAATATGAAAGATGTGGTATGTAAAATTATAAATAAGTCAGGTAATAATCTACCAAGCTATCAAACAAAAGGTTCTTCGGCCGTGGACTTATATGCTCATTTAAGTAATCCATTAATATTAGAACCTGGTCACATCAAGTTAATATCAACGGGAATTCACATTTCAATACCAATGGGTTTTGAGGCACAAGTGAGACCCAGGAGTGGATTAGCATTGAAAAAAGGAATCACCGTTTTAAATAGTCCGGGAACCATTGACAGTGATTATAGAGGAGAGGTTGGTGTTATATTAGTAAATTACTCAAGTAAAAATTTTAAAATTTGTAATGGAGATAGAATTGCTCAATTAGTATTATCGAGATATGAAAAAATATCCTGGGATCAGGTTGACACTTTAGATGATACAATTAGGGGAGATGGGGGATTTGGAAGCACCGGATAAATTATGAATGTAATAATACCAATGGCGGGCACGGGGTCAAGATTAAGACCAATTACACCGACTACACCTAAACCTCTAATTAAATTATCGGGTAAGACAATAATTTATAGAATAATCCATGAATTAACAACTTACACTGAATTAAAAAAAATAGGCTTTATTTTAAACGACAAGAATATTGAATTAGAAACAAGCTTAAAAAAAACTATATCAAAGGATTTTAACTCAACTATTAAGGTATATTTTTTTTACCAAAAAAAACCTGAAGGTACCGCTCATGCTATTTATTGTGCTAAAAAATTATTAAAAGGTAAATTATTAATAGTGTTTTCTGATACATTGTTTTTTTTAAAGAAACCCTTTTATATTAAACAATTTGATGATGTCGATGGTGCGATTTTTGTCAAGGAAGTAAAAGATCCATCATCATATGGTGTTGTGAAACTGAATAAAATAGGAATTATAAAAAGTTTTATTGAAAAGCCAAATAAACCTATATCAAACCTAGCAATAATTGGAGTATATTATTTTAAAAATGCAGAAAATTTAAAAGATGAAATAAGTAATATAATTTCAAAAAAAATCATAGAAAAAAATGAATATCAATTAACCACAGCGTTAAGAAATCTAATGAAATTAGGTGACAAATTCAAAACAGTTAATGTTGACAATTGGTTAGATTGTGGAACACCTCAAAATTTATTAGCTACAAATAAATACTTACTTAAAAGACAAAAAAAAGATAATAGTAGCCTTAGTAATAAAAAAAATTATATTATTGAGCCGGTCTACCTGGGTAAAAATATAAAAATTAAAAACTCTAAAATTGGACCATATGTTTCTATTGAAGATAATAGTGTTATTGAAAATAGTTCACTTAAGAATACAATTGTTCAAAGCAATGTAACAATAAAAAATGCCAATTTAAATAAGTCTATTGTCGGAAAGTTTACTGATTATAACCCTATGAACAAATCAATAATATTAGGTCCTTTTTCAAAATTTAGAAAAAAATGAAGTTTAGTTTAATTATAATATTTCATCTTTTATCAATTTGTTTTTCTATATCTCAAGAAAATTTTATTGTGGGTGAAATTGAAAAAAAATTTATTCACCATTTTTTTTTAGCTGAAAAATATAAAGTGCTAGAAGAATATGATAAGGCTATATTAGAATATGAGAAATGTCTTAAGCTAAATCCGAAAGAGTCAAGTGTTTTTTTCGAAATGGGAAAGATTTTTTTTTCTCAAGGTTTAATTGAAGAGTCACTAGATTTCATAAACCAGGCCACTTCCTTAAACCCCAATAATAAGTGGTATTTATTTCTTTTACAAGAAATTTTTTACCAAACATCTGACAAGAAAAACCAAGCGCACACATGGAAAAAATTAATTGCTTTAGATTCGCAAAATAAAATTTATTATTTAGAATTAATTAAAAATTATTTATCTAGCGATCAAATAAAACTTGCATTAAAAGAAATAATAAAAGCCAAGAAGTTATTTGAAAACAACAACCCTGAACTAATAATTTTAGAAGCTGAAGCGTATTTAATAAATAATCAATATGAAAAAGCCATTCAATTATTAAATGATGCTAATATAAAAGATCCAAAAAATTTAATTTTTTTACAAAAATTATCAGAGATTTATGTTCAAAAGAGTGAGTATAAACAAGCGCTTTTAGTGTACGATAAAATTTTAGAGTTTGATCCAGAAAATTCTACGGCATTATTAACTTCCTATAAAATTATTCAAACTCAATCTAATTTTGAAAAGGAACTAGAAATATTTTTAAAAATATTTAAATCAGATCAAATAAACGTTGATCAAAAAATAAATGTTTTATTTGAAATTTTTTCTGACAATAAAAAAATCGAAAAATATAAAGACTACATTCCACAAGTCCTGAGGCAATGTATTATTAATTATCCAGACCAAGTGTTATTTTATGTTTTATTAGGTGATTACGAGTTGCTTCATAATAATATTGTTGAGAGTTTAAATAATTACGAAAAAGCATATAGCTTTGGTTTAAAAGATAAATTGTTGTATGAAAAAATTTTAAATATAAATTTAGTTAAACAAGAATTTAATAAAGTTCTAATGTATAGCAAAGAGTCGATAGAATACTTCCCTTATAATCCAATTTTCTATTATTATCAAGGCATAGCTTTTATGTATTTAAATAATTATGAATCATCTGTTGAAAGCTTCATTAATGCTATTGAATATGTTTTTGATGATTTGACTTTAAAGTCGGAACTCCACGCTTCTTTAGGTGATGTATATCACAGAATGAATAAGGGCATTTTATCTGATGAACAATACGAATTAGCTTTGTCAATAAATCCTAATTATATTATTGTTTTAAATAATTATAGTTATTACTTGTCGCTTAGGGGAGGGGGCGATAATTTGTTAAAAGCAGAAAAAATGATTGAGAAGTGCATTTCTTTAACAAAAGAAAGCCCACAGTCTTCATTTTTAGATACCTATGCTTGGGTTTTATTTCAGCTAAGTATAATCGAGCAAGATTCTAATAAAAAAAATGAAAAATTAAATTCATCAAAAAAAATCATGATTTCATGTTTTGAAAACGGAGGAGAATCGGCTGTTATGTATGAGCATTATGGGGACATTTTATTTGAACTAAAAGATTTAGATGGCGCTAAAAAAAATTGGCTTATATCAATAAAAAAAGATCCTACAAACGAAAATTTAAAAGAAAAAATAAATAATTTATAATACATTTATTTTGCGTTTTTTAATTACAATATTACTTTCTGTTACTGTTTATTCTCAGGATGAGAAAAGTTTAATTAATAAAAAGAATATTTTATTAAAGGAAATAGAATTATCTAAAAAAACTTTAATTTCCGCAAAAAATCAAAAAATTATTTCAACGAAAGAACTACAGGCCTTAAATGCTTATATAAAGGTCCGAACAAATTTAAAAAACACAATACTTCAACAAAGAGATAGCATTGAATTATATAAACAAGAAATTTTGAATAAAATACAAATTAATAATCAAAAGATATCTTCTATTAAACAGTCATATAAAAGCCTTATTAGAGAAATATATTTAAATGATTTTGGTATCAATTTAGTTAGTTTTATTTTTTCAACAAGTACTTTTAAAGATAAAATTAGCAAATACGTTTATTATAAAGAAAAAGAGCAATATCGACAGAATTTACTTAATGAACTTGATTATCTGCAAAATGAATTAATTAGTTTTAATAATAATTTAAATACAAACATTAATACAAAAGATACATTATTAAAAGAATTTAATTTAGAAAAAGATTCATTAGAAATTTTAAAAAAGAAAAAAGAAAATTTAACCATTAGTTTAACAAAGCAGGAAAAAAGACTATCAGATTTTATAAAATTAAAGAAAAAAGAAGCCCAACAAATAGAATCAGAAATTATTGAATTGCAAAAACAAATGATGTTAAGTGAAAATTATCAAAAATTAGATATAAAATTTGAAGCTAAAATAAAAAATATACCTTGGCCAGTAAAAAAGGGTGTTCTACTTTCTGAATTTGGCCACACTGATCATAAAAACTTACCAGGTATTAAAATATTTAATAATGGAATAGAAATTGGTGTAGAAAAAGATGAAAATGTACAATCTGTTTTTGAGGGCGTTGTTTCAAAAATTTTATTTATGCAGAATGGTTTAAAATCAATAATTATACGACATGGAAATTACTTAACCGTGTACATCAATTTAAAAGATGTAAGTGTTAAAATTGGTGATATAGTTTCTGCGCAGGACAAAATTGGAATTGTTTTTTCTAGTGATGATAGTGATACGGGTGTGTTAGGATTTCAAATTTGGAAAGGAGTGGAAAAATTAAATCCAATGAATTGGCTTCATAACAATCAATAATTACAAAAAAAGATTAATTTTATAAAAACATTTTATTATGAGTATATATAGCTTATTATTTTTGGGGCAAATGGGACCTTGGCAAATTGCAATAATTGTAATTGCAATTTTATTATTATTTGGTGCCAAAAGAATACCAGAATTAATGAAAGGTTTAGGAAGTGGGGTAAAAGAATTTAAAAAAGGCCTAAAAGATGATGATTCTGAAAATGAAAAAAAGGAAAAAAAATAACTTACGTGAAAAAACATTCAGATTTCATAAATTGTCAAAAAAATATTTTTGATAGAAATGTCACTTGTTTAGAAGTTGTTAAAAGTTACCTTGATAGAATAGAAAAGAAAAATAATCTAAATATTTTCGTAGAAGTTTTTGAAGAAGAATCAATTTCAAGAGCAAAACAAATAGATAAAAAAATTATTAATAAATCTGCTGGAAAACTTGCGGGTATGATAATTGCCATAAAAGATAATATTTGTTACAAAAATCACAATGTTTCTGCAGCATCTAAAATCTTAAAAAATTTCAAGTCCACTTTTTCAGCCACTGTTATTGAAAGACTAATTGAAGAGGATGCTATTATTATCGGTAGATTAAATTGTGATGAGTTTGCAATGGGCTCAACAAATGAGAATTCTTTTTATGGTCCAGTTAAAAACCCATTAAATAATAACTTAACACCTGGTGGTTCATCAGGGGGGTGTGCGGCTGCTGTAGCAGCAAGTTTATGTCATGTTGCTTTAGGTAGTGATACAGGGGGTTCAATTAGACAACCAGCCTCTTTTTGTGGTGTTATAGGTTTAAAACCAACTTATGGAATGGTTTCTAGGCACGGCCTCATTGCTTATGCTTCATCTTTTGATCAAATTGGCCCAATAAGTAAATCTTCATATGAAATTGATATTGTTATGAAAATTATTTCAGGAAGAGATGAATATGATACCACCTGTGTTTTTGATAGAAAAGATTATGAAAACTCTAATCTTGATTTAAGTAAAATGAAAATAGCGATAATCAAAGAGGCTTCTTTTCATAATTTATTACATGCAGATGTAAAAAAATCATTTTCAAAATTAATTGAATCAATTTCTTCTGATGGGCATAAAATATCTCAAATTAGTATGCCGGTACTTAATTATTTAGTTCCTGCATATTATATATTAACTACTGCAGAAGCCTCTTCTAACTTATCAAGATATGATGGTATCAAATATGGCGAAACTCAAAGAAAAGAAATTAACCATTGGGAAACAGTTATAAAGAAGACAAGGTCTTTAGGATTTGGAAAAGAAGTAAAAAGAAGAATATTACTTGGCACTTTTGTTCTAAGCGAGGGTTATTATGATAATTATTACTCCAAGGCGCAAAAGATTAGGAGAATAGTTCAACAAAAAACTGATGAAATTTTAAATGAGTTTGATTTTATTTTATTACCAACCAGCCCTACGATACCCTTTAATTTAAATCAAAAGCATAAAGACCCTACAGTTTTGTATTTACAAGATGTCTTTACTGTACAATCGAACTTGTCTGGCCACCCATCTTTATCAATTCCTATTTTTCAATACAAAGATGATGCTCCTGTTGGGGCACAATTAATTGGAAAAAAATTGTCTGATCAAACATTATTAGAATATGGGGATTTTATTTTGAAAAACTATGTATAAATTTACTGCCATTATACTGTTTTTTTTTCAGTTATCTTTTACTCAAGAAGTAAAATTTAACGAAGATGAAGTTAAAAATCGCCTGGAGATTCTTAATAAAAACACTCCTTTAGAATTAGTATATAATTCTTCTGTAGCTAAACATATTAAGGCATATATATTTAAAGGAAGATCTAGTATTAGTACAATGCTTGCGGCTACAAATTATTATTTCCCTGTTATTGAACCAATTTTAGATTCTTATAATATTCCTTTAGAATTGAAGTATTTGCCTGTAATTGAATCAAGATTTAACCCTACCGCTAAGTCACCAGTTGGAGCAAGGGGAATGTGGCAAATTATGTTTAATACAGCTAAAGAATATAATTTAATTATAAGCTCCTATGTTGATGAACGAATGGATGTAGTTAAATCTACAAAAGCAGCTTGTCAATACCTTTTGGAATCAAATTCTAGATTTAATGATTGGACCACATCTATAGCTTCGTATAATGTTGGAAAATATGGTGTCTTAAAAGCTATTAAAAGATCAGGAGGCAAAAAAAGTTATTGGGATTTTCGCCCATTTTTGCCTAAGGAAACTAGAGAATATGTACCTAAATTAATTGCCGCAATTTATGTAATGAATTATGCTAAAGAATATGGTATTTATCCTAACTATGAATCGAATATTTTTAATAAAGATATTGATTCTGTACACATTGAGCGAAAATTAGACTTTGAAGAATTATCTAAACTAATTGATTTAAGTGAAGCGGAAATAAAAGACTTAAATCCCTCATTTAAAATTGGCGTAGTTCCTTATGTTAAAGAAAGAAAATTTTATATTAATTTACCAATTAATACAATTGAATTTTTTTTAGCAAATAAAGATTCTATATATCAGAATCTAGATAGAAACAAGAAATCAAAAAATTTACCAGCTTATGAGGAAATGGTAAAAAAAATAAACTACAAGATAAAGTCAGGTGACTCTGTTGGAAAAATTGCACAAAAATTTAATTGTAGAATAAAAGACATATTGCTTTGGAATGATATGAAAAGCACAAGAATAATTGCGGGAAAATATTTAAAAATTTATGTAAATGCAGACTTCGAATAAATATTTACTAATACTTTTTAGTGTTCTTTTATTTAATTTTTCTTGTGAAATCAGCACAAATTCTAATGCTACTGGCAAGTCTCTAGAAGTGATTTTGGTTCAAGGCAATGAGTTATCAAATGCTTCATTTAATTTATTTAAGAAAAATTTGTTTTCTATCCAAAAGCCACTTTTAGAAACTGAATTATATGGTGAAAAAAAAAATTATTTATCACTTATTTCAATTTCAGAAAATGATTTTAGTACAATATTTAAAACTCATAAAAATATTGTAATTATTAATTCAGGAGAAACTAATAAAGTAAAATTAAAAAGAGATTTGTGGTCAAAAAATCAAACAGTTTATTTTTGTTCGATTGAACAGCTAGATGCTAAAAATATAGAGACCACCGCTCTTAAAGTTGCTGAAAAAATAAAAAACTCTGAAGTTGATAAAAGAACAAGAAATTTTTTTGAAACTACACCACAAGAAATTAAAATTTATGCTGAAAAGAATTTTAATTTATATATTCCTTTACCTAGTAGTTATTTTATAACAGATACGGTCAATTCACATTTAGTACTCAGGTCTGATTCAAAAAATTCAACTCAGCGCATTGTTATTAGTTCATTTAATTTAAAACCCACAGTTCAAAATATAATTTTAGAACAAAATAAAATTGCAAAATTTAATATAAAAAGTGAGATAGAGGGCGCTTACTTGCGTATTGAGGATAGGGCTCATCTTTATGTGGATTCATTATCAAGTACACTAATTGATAAAAAAAACTTAAAAGGCATTTGGAAGATGGAGGGAGATTTTATGGGAGGTAGTTTTTTCACTAGTTTAATTAATAACCCATATAATGAAAATCATGTTTTAGTTTCATTATATTTATATGCACCCGGAATAAATAAAGCCAGCCAACTGTTGGATTTTGAGGCAATAACAAATGGGTTTAGTTTAATTAATAATTAATTCTTATTGTTGAAATAAAATTTCTTCCAGCGGCACTAACTCCTGAACCAAAGCTTTTGTAATGAACATCATAAATATTATTTAAAGAAAATTGTGCATTAATTTTTTCAGAAAATTTATAAGAGAGAGAAAAGTTTAATGTAGACCAGGATGGGAGACCATAATATGTAATTATTTCTGATTGAGTATTGGGGTTGGTTATTTCAAATGGTGTTTCGTCTAAGTTGTCTGTTCCCGCCACATCAAATTCACCTGCCTCTTTTTTAAATGAATATTGAAAGTCTAAAAAATAAGATGCTCTATTTCCTAGCCGATTTATAGAAACTTTACCAAAAACTGGTGGGATGTGCGCAACTGGAATTGAAGTTTCAAGGTTAATGCCTTTAGTGTAGTTAATATCACCTCTTAGATTAAATTTATTAATTAATTTTGAATCAAACCCAAGTGTAAAGCCCAAAATATCTACTCTACTTAAATTTTGATTAGCAAATGTTGTTAATAGTTCACCCTGATAAGGTGCTTGATTTGTCAAAAGCTCAGGTGTTCCTGGTGGCGCAGAAGCATTCAAGTTAACTAAAATAGTATCTTTTATTATTGCATTATTTACTTGAGATCTAAAACCATTAAAATAAAAGACACCAAATTTATTTTCATTCGAAATAAATATTTCTTGAGAGAAAACAGTTTCAGCTCCGAGATTTATATTAGGAACAGTTAGATTTCCACTTTTGACAAAAATCTTTGCCATATCATCTATATTTGGTGTGTGAAAGCCCTTTGAAAATACTGTACTAATTTTCCAAGAGTCTGATGGGTAATAAGTAAGTTTTGCATTACCAGATAATATTGTCCAGCTAGCAGTTACATTTTGATCACTAATTCCAAGTGATCTTGGCGGTATAGAGTCTATATCAAAATTGGCAGACAAATAAGAGAATGTATTTCTTAAACCAGTTTCTATAAATAATTTCTCGTTTAGATTTTTCAGATAGTTAATATAAAATGCTGAAGAAAATGTGCTAGATCCGCCCGCTGGATACCTCGTTGAACCTAAAGCAATTTCTTGGGCATTCGATGATGAGGAAACTGCGTTATGTATTGTTTCAATACCGTAAGAAATATTACCTTTTTTGAAGTTCATATTTAAACTTAGCACATTGACAATTTCTTTTCGTTTTGTCAAACTATCTACATTAATTTTTTGAAAGTTTCTAGATTCTTCAATTTTTTGAAAACCCAATATAAATTCTGATTTATCAAACAACAACCTATCTTCATATCCCTCCAAACCCAGACTGCTAAAAAATCTGTTTTGAGGACCGTAAAACCAATATCTAAATTTGGGTTTATTATTACCGCACAGTTTACATATTTCATCTGTCACGTCATTTAATTTGTCAAATCTTGGAACATTTGATGAAGTAGATAATTGAATATTTGAAGTCAATCTCCAGTTGTTATTTATCTTAAATAGCATCTTATTTATAAGATCCATTTGTTGAAAACCTGTATTTCTTTGAATATTTGGATTATTGTTCATTACTACCTCACCACTTTTGTCTGTATAGAAATGCATTAAACCCCAATCACTATAGCCATGAAGTCTATTTCGCCCCATTATAACATCGCCATAATCTTTCAGAGTGATTGCATTAAAAATTGAAAGCTTTTTAGATTCATATAAAAGCGATTGGTGTGTTGAAAAACCGTTATACGCACTTGCATATCTAGTGAAAAAAGAACTTTCAATGTTGGGTTCATTTGAGAAATATAATTTTTTTGTTAGCATATTGATTGTTCCACCAAGAGCATCACTACCATAGAGAACTGAGCTAGGACCAAACACAACTTCTGTGTTTTCTAGAATCGATTCATCAATAGTAATAATATTTTGTAAATGCCCCGACCTATAAATTGCATTATTTAACCTAACACCGTCAAGTACTAATAAAATTTTATTGGCTTCAAATCCTCGAATATTTGGACTTCCACCTCCAAATTGGCTTTTTTGTACACTGATTCCACCCTTTTTTTCTAATAGGTCAGCTAGATTTTCAGTATTTAATTTTTCTATTTCTTTTTTTGAAATAAATATTTTTTTTTCAGCGCTATTTTTAATGTTGTTCTGATTTTGGTTTTGTAGTAATGTTACTTCATTAATTTCATACAACATTTCCTCTACAAACCAGTAACTACCTTTTAGATAATTTTTTTGAATTGGGTTGGTAGTATATTTTGGGTGTTGAAAATATATTAATTCATTCTCTTTAAATCTTGAAAGATTAACTACACCATCTAAATCAGATAATACATATATAGTTTTTTCCCCATTAAATATAGCTGCATTAGTTACCGGGTTATTATTTAAGTCAACTATAGTTACTTTTTGAGCACTTACAGATAGGTACAGTAAAAAAAAACATATGTAGATTATTTTTTTTGTCATAGTAATTCAGTGTAAACTGCTATTAGCTTTTTATAGTTATATTCAGAAATATGTAATTCGTAATAATTTAGCACTTTTACAATTAAAGATTTATAATCATCATAACTTAAAGAAAAATTATCTAATTCTTCAACATTTTTTATTAAAAAATTATATAAGTATTCACTAATTTTTGAATTCCAAAGCTCTATATTATTGCTGGCTTTTTCTAAATAAAATTCACCGTTTTGTGGGTTAAATTTATAGTTAGCAGTTAACTTTAAGTTTAAGTAATCAGGAGCAAAGCCAAGGAATTTAGTTAGGTTAATTAAAAACCAAAGTTCAAAGTATTTTCCTGAGCAGTGCTTTGAATTCAACCAACTAATACTATTGTCGATGAAATCATATGTTTTTGAATCCTCTTGGTTTATTGAAATAGAGTTACTAATTATTTTACATAAAAAAAGCGCCATATTTCTCTTTCGATAATTAGTTAAAATATTATTTATAATGCTTTTAAACTCAATACTTTTTATAAAGAATAGTTCTGTTTTACTTTTATAATTAAATGAAATATTAACATTCATTAAAGGCTGTAGATATTTTTTTTTCTTTTTTTGACCACCTTTTATTAAAAAAGAAAGGAGACCCTTTTTTCGTGTTAGAATTTTAACAATTAGGTCACTTTCACCATAACTAATATTATTTAAAATTATGCAACTAGAGTTAATAATCATTAATTATAAATTAGAACTTTTTTAACTAAACTCTCTGTAAAATCTTTATTGGTACAAAAAAATAAATACACTCCCGTTTTAACTTTTTTTCCATTAAAGGACCGCCCGTTCCATGAAGCGGAGCCGCCCTCAGTTTGTGTTTCATGGACAAGGTTCCCTGAGATGTCTGTAATTTTTATATTTGTATCGTTTGTTAGTCCATAAATCGTAATTAATCCCGAATAATTTCTTTTAACTGGATTTGGAAAAATTTTTACGTTTTCAAAATTTTCTGCCTCATCCGTTGCAGTTGATCTGTACGAGCATAATCCCGATTCTGTTCCAAAATACACAGATCCAGTTTTAGAGTCAATTTCTAAATTAAATACTGTATTATTTAATAGAGGACTATTTTCAGCTGTAAAGTGAAATATTTCTTCAGTTCCATCTTCCGAAATTAAAAAAACTCCCTTGCCCTCAGTTGCTATCCATTTTCTATTTCCACCATCTATTTTTAAATCTAAGATATTTGTATTAAATAGAAGCCTTTCAACGTATCCATCTACTTCCAATAATGGAGTTTCACAATCGTAATTGCTGTTAGAAAAAATATTTTCTGCAGAATAAAAAACTCCTACACCATTAGTACTCCCAACCCAGACATAACCATTAGCATCCTCTGCTATTGCGTTAATTGTGTTACTTGGAAGATTACCATTTGAAACAGAGGAGGTTATTTTTTTGTCAATATAATTTTTACCATTATTTGTTAATACAACGATGCCCTCATTTCTTGTTTGAACCCATTTTTGACCATTATTCAAGCAAAAAATTTTACCAATCATTGTGTTCGTAGAAATAGAGTTTAGGTTTAGACTTTCCCAATTAGTATTATTGAAAAGTGATATTGGTTTTTCAGCCTCTGAGTTCGTTACCCAAAGTAAATTATTTTCTGTGCAGCACCCACCAACACGAATCCACCCGTCTGTTGTTATAGACTGTAAAGAACTATTATTTTCATTGTATAAGTTAACAAGTTCTTGTTCATTTAATTCAAGAAGACCATTATTCCAACTTCCTACAAATAATGAGTTATTATAATTAACTATTGATTGAAGGTCATAAATATTTAAATCCTTAATTTCATCAGTTGTTGACCAACTATTGTTTTTATAAAAAGAAAGTTCTTTTGATATAAATAAATTGTTCCAGGAGCTATTTTTGCCACCATGAGAAATAATTATTTGATCATTATTGTATTCTATATCAGAAAATGTATTGCTTGCTGGACCGTTTGGACTGATGTTTTGCTCAAAATTTAAATTTTCATTTAAAAGAAATTTTACTAAACCTAAGTTAGAGTGAGAGAAAAACACATCATGAGAATTTTCATTTTGTCTTTTACTAAAAGTTAAATTTCTAAAATTGTTTTGTGAATTAAATGGAAGAATAGAATAGGTGTTAATTTGTGTCTGTTTAGTTAAGTTTTCTATTGAATGAATATGAAATAATTTACTATAACTGTAACCCATTACTTCATTATTTACTATATGTCCGGAAATTATATTTTCATTTTGATTGCAAATTTCTGGCACATTTCTAGAAATAAATCTGCTCTTTTCTTTAGAATATATTAAAATTTCACAACTACCATTTTCTCCTCCAAGAGCATTATATTCGTTAGGAAATAGTACTAAGTTTTCATTACTACCAAGTATTTTTTTAACACCATTTTCAAACGAAGTATTTATTTGCTGATTAACTACGTTCTCAATTAAATATTCTTGATTCCAACTGTTAGGATCAATTAAATTTGGATCATTTACATTAGAAGAAAAAAGACCAAAGTTGGTGGCCACAAATATTTTGTTTGACAGAAAATCATTGTTTTTTATTTCATTAAATACATAGCAATCAATTACTTCACCATAACTACCATTGTTCCAAAAGTAATAAGTGTCCAATATTTCAGCTTGATTAATATTAAGCTTAACTAAGCCAAATGAGCACGAAAGAAAAGCTAACCCATTTGATACATGAATGTTCTTAATTGTTTTACTACCTATAATATTAGCTGAATTCTTTATGAATGGAATGTTTATAACTTGTCTATTTTTGACTAGATCAATATTACCATTTTCATATCCAATAATTAATGTTTTTGTTTGATTATCAAAGTTAATTGCAGTAACATTAATATCGTTCAGGTTGTTTAGTTTGGAAAAAGATTCAATACTATTATCTAATAAATTATATGTGTAATATTGAGATTTTGTTCCTACGTAAATAACATTTTCTTTGTTATAGACAAAATTTCCTTCATTATAGCTTAAGTACGCACTCCATTCTCCTACTCTATTTTGAGCAAATGAAAATGAACAAATTGTTATAATGTAAAAAAGAATATATTTCATGTTTCTACCAAATTATAAAGATATAACGTAATGATTAAAAAATTAATACTTTTGTGTATTCATTTGGGCCCCGTAGTTCAACTGGATAGAATGATAGATTTCGGCTCTGTTGGTTGCAGGTTCGAATCCTGCCGGGGTCACAATGATATTTTCTTTTATTTATTCATTTTTACAAAAAATCCTTTTTAACAGATAAGTTTATATTAAATTCTTTATATTAATATAAATATATATAAACATTTATAATGCATATTTGCCCACCTATTTGCCCAATTTTTTAATATGAATGTAAAATTTAGACAACAAGATAAATACATTAGATGCTCATTTCAATACAATTTGCAAAGAGTAACTATGATAGTTCAAAACATTAGGGTTAATAAAACAGACTTTTCAAAACAAAAACAAAGATTTAAACCAGCATCAACAAATGCTTTTGAATATAATGAGGTTTTGAATAAATATGAAAACACTATAAAGAAGTTATATGCTAATATTATAAGCTTTGATTCAATTCCAGATCGAACCACATTTAAAAAAATGATTATGGATGATATCAAAGGCCTCTCACATAGTCAAAAATCATTCAAAGAGTTTTTAAATTATTTTATTGAAAATTCAAAAAATGATAAAAGTGATGCAACAATAAGACAATATGAGTCTAGCATAAAAACCTTTAAAGAGTTTGAAAAACACTTAGGAGTAGAATTACAATTTAGTTCATTTAATATGGAGCTATATGATTCCTTAATATCTTATTATCGTAATGAAAAGGGTTATGCTAATAATACAATAGGAAATAGAATTAAGCATTTAAAGTCAATACTTAATTTTGCTCATAAAAGAGGATATATAAAAGATAGAATTTTTGATTCGTATTCTAAACCTAGTTCACCAACCGATGATGTTTATCTAACTTTTGAAGAGTATGATAAAATATTGAAATTAAAAATAGAGAATAAGCGTGAAGATATAATTAGAGATTTATTTCTAATTGGTTGTGATACTGGATTGAGATTTGAAGATTATACAAGTTTAAAAAAGGATGATTTTCAAAATGGAATTTTATCACTTGTGACAAGAAAAACAAAACATAGAGTAACAATACCTATTTCAAAATTGGTGCATAAAATTTTAAATAAATACAATGGGGATTTACCAAACTTCAATAGTAATCCTATATTCAACAAGAAGATTAAGGAAATATGTAAAAGGGCTGGTATTGATGATATGACAATGCTAAAAAAGGATGTTAATGGCTCTATTGTTGATGTCTCTAAACCAAAATATAAGTGGGTAAGCTCTCATACTGCAAGAAGAAGCTTTGCCACTAATTATTATATGGAAACAGAAACCCATACTTATGATATAATCTCAATTACAGGGCACAAAACAGAGTCTCAATTTCATAATTATATTCAGAAAAATAAAAAAGAGCCTATGAAATCTTTAGCTCTATCAATGAGTAAAAGAGATGAAAAATTTGATTTTTAATCTATATTTATGTACCTAAATACTATCATTATGAAGAAATTTCTATTATTGTTGATTATACCATTAACTCTTTTATGTCAGCAAGACGAAAAGAGATTAGCTTTAGTAATAGGAAATGCTAATTATGATAAAGGGCCATTAAATAACCCAGTTAATGATGCAAGGCTCATTGCTTCTACTTTAGAAAAACTTGACTTTGATGTTATTTTAAAAGAAAATATAGAAACGTTTGCGGAATTTAAAAATGCTGTTTTTGAATTTGGAGACAAAAGAGAATTTTATGATGTTGCTTTAGTTTATTATGCTGGCCATGGAATTCAAATTGGTTCACAAAACTATTTACTACCAACAAAGGTAAATTTTGATACTGAAAAAAAAGTTAAATTCTTTGGACTAAATGTAAATGATATATTAATTTTTTTGAATTCCTTCACAGATCAAGTAAATATTCTTGTTTTAGATGCTTGTAGGGACAATCCATTTGAAGGTAATTGGAATAAGGCTAGGTCAATTGGAAAAGGGTCAGGACTCGCTAAAATATCACCGCCATCGGGTTCATTAATTGCTTTTTCAACAGATGCAGGAGATACTGCAGCTGATGGAGATAGAGAGAATAGTATTTATTGTAAAAGTTTATCTAAAAATCTATTAAAAGAGGATATTTCCCTAGAACAGGTGTTTAAAAACGTTAGAAAAGAGGTTGAGGAAATTTCTAAAGGAGAACAAAGTCCAGTTGAAAATTCAAAATTAACAAACGGGACCTTTTATTTTAAAAAACCTAAAATCACTGCATCATTAAAAACAATTGATAAATTTATTTTGAATAAAGATTTTAAGAAAGGCTTAGATTATTGCAATACACTCTTAAAATTTTATCCAAATAGCTCAAAAATTTTAACCAAAAGAGCTCATTTACATCTTTTATTGGATGACCAATTTAATGCTTTAATTGACTATTCAACAGCAATAGAAATTAATCCATATCAATTTGATGCTTATTTTACTCAAATTGTTTTTGAAAATAATTTAGAAGATTGTGGAATTATTAATACATCAGCTATTTCTACTTTGAAGGAAAATTATCTTAATCAATGGGTTAAATTAGATTCATTAAATGCAATTGCTTTTCAAGAACAAGCAAGATATTATAATTGGGAATTAAATAAAACGAGAGAATCTGTTGATATAATTAGTAAAGCATTAGATGTTTTAGATGATAGTCGTAATTTTATAAATTCTGAAATCAATTATATTACTTTCGAAAAAGATATAATAAATGGCAATTATCTATTTGGCACAATTTACATCAATCAATCTTATATTTATGAATCTTTAAGTGAAATTGATTTAGCTCTAAAATCAGTTGATATGGCATTGAAATATGATAAAAAACATTCTAGTAGTTCTGTTAGTGGTTGGTCATATTATCAAAAAGCATCTTTATTTGAGATGAAAGGAGATATAAAAAAGGCATTAAAATATTATAAAGTTTCAGTTGAAAAGATGCCAGATGAAGGTTATGTTTATATGCAATTAGGGAAGTTATATAATTATATTAAAAATTATGATGAAGCACTAAAATTTTTCAATTTATCTATTGATTTAGATAAAAACAGGGTAGGGTATGCTCATTTACCTTTATTAAGAAGGGCAATTTTTAATTATTCAAATGGTAAGTTGTATTTTGCTTTGGAAGATCTATATAAACTTGATTTTCTAAACGAATTCGAGGGATATTCTGCATTAATCAAATTTTTGATTTACAAAGATTTGGAAGTTACTGACTTAGCATTTAGAGAGTTGAAAAAATATTTAGTTTTTTTTGATTTTCCAATTAAAGATTTTAATGATTTAGATTTAATAATAAATGTGATTTTAGAAAATGAATTACCATTAAAAAAATTTTACTTTGATGCTTATCCTGACGTTGTAAGTATTGAGTCCCAAATAAATAGTCCATGGAATGGGAAAAGTAATTTAAATGATGAAATAATCACTTTTATTAAAAATTTTAATTAAAAACCCACCAATTAAGGTGGGCTTTAGTTAATGTGACGTGTAGCAGTTTCGCCTGCTCCCCCTACTGAGCTATTATCGAACCAATTAAGGAAAGATGCACATCAGTTATATCTGTTATCTTTAGAGATTCCAGAATTTCAATTAGAAACTTAATTCACTATCATTATGTGTTACTATTCCATTTCTTTAATTAAACCACTATATTTATAATATGAACAAACTACTACTCCTACTGATTATACCAATATTGAGCTTTGGGCAATTACAAACAGAAAATTTAAATTTTGATAACAACAACCGAGAATACTTAATTTATGTTTCTGAGAACTACTCTAATAGTAATTCTGTCCCAATTTTACTTGCTCTTCATGGAGGCTCAGGATATGCTTTAGATTTTATGAATTATGAAGCTGATTTTCGTTCTATTGCCGACAGTTCTGGGTTTATATTGATTTATCCCCAGGCACTTGAAGACCCAGAGACCGGATATACTAGTTGGATACATAAAGAGCCCACTGAGCACGATGATATTTTTTTTATTGAGGCTATAATAGATGACGTGTCATTAAATTATAATATAGATCAACAGAGAATTTATGCGTGTGGATATTCTTTAGGTGGTATGTTTACTTATGATTTAGCATGTAGGCTTAACAATAGAATTGCTGCAATAAGTTCAGTGGCAGGCGCAGCATTTGTAGGTGCATTTTATAATTGCAATCTTGTTCATCCAACTGCGGTTCAAAGTATTGTTGGTACAGATGATGATATTCATCCATATAATGATCTTGACGGTTGGTATCATCCAGTTAGTGAGATTAATAATTATTGGTCAACCTTCAATAATACCGATATTAATCCAGTTATTGAGTCACTCCCTGATTTAAATAGTTTTGATGGAAGTACAGTAGAGCGTTATTTGTGGATGAATGGAGATGGATGTGTTTCAGTGGAAGAATTAAAAATTATAAATGGAGGGCATGATTGGCCTTCGCCACTAGCTTCATGGGGAAATCAAGATTTTAACGCAACTGCGGAGGTGTGGAACTTTGTGTCTAAATTTAACATAGATGGCTTGATTGGTTGTAATACTACAACTGATTTAGAGCCTTATAGTATCAGTCCTGAAAACCTAATCACTACAATGGACATCTTTGGAAGAGAAACCACTAATAAAGGATTCCAATTATACATCTATGAAGATGGAACAGTTGAGAAAAAATATCTTATAAAATAAAAGCACCTACTTTCGTAGATGCTTTATCTGTTGCTCCCCCTCTCGTCCTCAGTTCGAACCATTTAGAAGAATCTTACTCTTTTCATCTGTTGT
>PBCX01000018.1 GCA_002718035.1 Flavobacteriales bacterium | reverse complement strand
TGTACAAATCCAAATGCTATTAATTTTGACAATTTAGCTACAGAAGATAATAATTTATGTGATTTTGGTCCATGGGGCGAAAATTCTGAATCCAACTGTGTTATGACAGTTGTTTTTTCTGAGAACTTTACTATAAATTATGGAAATCAATCTTTCACGGAAATCTGGATTGCAGTCACTGATGCGAACGGTAATATTTATGGATCATCTTTGTGGACTCAGGGTCAACCTAACTCTATTATGATATCGGGGTCAAATTTAGATTATGAAGGAATGGAAAATGGAGAGCTGTTAAATTGGATTTTTTCTTTTGATAATAATGATATTTCTGCTTCACCTTCTTTTGGATTTGCTAATGGAATTTTTTCTTGTGGTGGTTTGGCCATACTAGAGTCTCTTTCTGCTGATTTCCTTGGATGTACTGACCCAATAGCAGAAAATTATAATCCTGAGTCAAATTTTGATGATGCAAGCTGTGAGTATATTACAGGCTGTACTGACCCTGAAGCATTTAATTTTAACAATTTAGCTGTGATTGATGATGATTCTTGTTATTATGGTCCTTGGGATGAAATTTCAAATACAGATTGTAATATGACCATTTTAATTCCAGGAGATGCTAATATTATTTTGGATGGTGAACAAATTTTAGAAGCATGGATTGGGGTATCGGATTCTGATGGAAATATTTGTGGAAATACCTTTTGGTCATATGGTGAAACTGTTGCTATCGCTGCATGGGGAGAAGATGATGATGAGTTTGGATTTGATGTTGGTGAAACCATGAATTGGGTTATTTCCACTAATGATGGTGATATATTTGGAAATGCAATATTTTCCTTTGGAAGTAATGAGTATGAATGTAATGCTTTAGCTGGAATTAGTTCAATTGATTTTGGTTTAGAAAATTACATGCAGGAAATTGAACTTTTGACAGGTTGGAATATGTGGTCCACATATATTCATCCTCAAAATACTAATATTGAAAATGTATTTTCTGGAGTTAGTAATAATCTGTTAATTGTAAAAGATGAAAGTGGTTCTGTTTATTGGCCATTATTTGGCTTAAATACTATTGGTAATTTAACGAAAGGAAAAGGCTATCAAACAAAAATGGCAAATGATGACATTTTAATGATTGAAGGGGACCTAGTTCCTTCAAATTTCAATCAAAATATACCTTCAGGATGGAGTATGATAGGTTATTTACACACAACATGTTATGACGCAACTGAAATGATGTTTCCTTTGACTGACCAAATTATTATTTTAAAGGATGAGCTCGGTCTTGTTTTCTGGCCCACATTTGGTTTAAATACCATCGGAAATATGTGTCCTGATAAAGGTTATCAAATTAAAATGATGAATGAGTTTAATTTTAATTATCCAACCTCTGCAAGGTATGGTTATTCACAAATTGATGAAATTGATAAATTAGTATATTATAATAAACCAATTAATACTGGGAATAATATGACCATTGGTTTACCAATAGAATCTTGGGATATTTTACCAAATTTTGGTGATGAAATTGCAGCATATGATGAAGGTGGGAATTTAGTTGGTAGTACAACATTTAATGGAAATCATATTGCTTTAACAGTTTGGGGTGATGATCCTACAACAAGCATGAAAGATGGTCTTAGTCAACACGAAATTTTAACATTTCAAATTTGGAATTCACTTGAAAATAAGGTGTTTTCTATGAAAATCAAGGATTGGGAAGTCGGAGGAAATTTATATAAAACAAATAATATTAATATTGCTTCAAATATACTTATTGATTATTCAAATAATAATGAGTCATCAATTTTATATCAAAATAATCCTAATCCATTTAATGGACTAACTACAATTAATTTTTATATCCCTAAAAAAAGTATAGTTAATTTTTCATTACATAATATTACTGGGGAGAAAATAAAAACCATTGAAAATAGACTATTTAAATCAGGAAATAACAAAATTATTTTACATTCAAATGAGTTAAGCCCTGGGACTTATTTTATTAATATGCAAACAGAAAATTATTCTGAAACTAAAAAAATAACTATTACAAAATAATTTATAATTAAATAATTAATAAAGTTGTTTAACCGATAATATGGATTGATTGTTACTCTTACTTTAACTATATATTTAATTTTATATATAGTTAATATTAAAAATAATATATTTATACATCTAAAAAAAACGAACTTTATGTATAAAATATTCTTTTTTTTTTTACTTATATCATGTAATTATTCACTAGAAAATAAAAACTTGAATAATTTAAAGTTTCCATGTGATTTTGTTAATCTAAAAATTGAAGTTTTATTTGAGATTAATAAACTTTATGATAAATACTCAGAGTTTGATAATTATCAAGAGCTAGATATGGTAGATTTTTCAAGACTCATGAAGTTATGGCAAAAAAATGATGAAATAGATTTTCATGTTGGTTTAAATTATTGGGACATTGATTTAAAAAAATGTGATAATTATCTTTTGATTGATTCTTTAATTTTAAAAATGAACATCTAAAAAAAAGTAATTTTCTCTATATATCTTTAATTATTTTATTAAATTCGTCAAGTATTAACTAAAATTAAATCTAATGGACGCAAAAAAAATAGTTATGTTATTAGCAGTAATTGCAATAGCATTTGGTGTTATGACATTTATGAAAAAAGATTCAAACCCTGCTACTTCAAATGAGAGTGTAGGTACTGAACATACGCATGAAGATGGATTGGTTCACTCGCATGAGGGTGGTGATGTGAAACATTCGCACTCTGATGAAGCTCCTGCTACTGATGAAGCTCCTGCTACAGAAGAAGCTCCTGCTACTGATGAAGCTCCTGCTACTGATGAAGCTCCCGCTACTGAAGAAGCTCCTGCTACAGAAGAAGCTCCTGAAACTAAATAAGTAGGAGGATAGTAACTTAATAAAGAGTATTTCAATACGATTTACAACAGTTAAAACAAAGGCCCCGTAAAGGGGCTTTTGTATTAAAATATTTTATTATACAATAAAAAAACAATAATTTTGTTATATATATAATTCTTAAAAACCCATAATTATGAAAAAATTAATCTTAAGCTTTATAGCTCTTATGTTCTTTTCTTTTTCATTTGCTCAAGTAGATGCTAAAGCAAATATGAAAAAATTTTCTAAAAAAGAACTTACTAAAAATTCAATGTTAGCAGTTGATTTTCTAAAGAAAGAATTAAAATTGAGAGGCTCTAAACTAACCGCCGTTCAAAATGCTTTTAAAAAGTATGCAGAGAATATTGCAACTATGGAAGAAAAAATATCTTTAAAAGATAAATCTGCTGCTGGTAATTCTGAAGCGTTAGTTGCTAATAAAAAAGCAAAATTTAAAATGATGAATAATTTTTTAAAACTTAGAGATCAAGAAGCAACTAAAGGATATTCTACTAGAGATTTAGAAAAATATAGAAAGTCTTCAAGATCTATTCATCCTTTTACTTTAAAAATTAAAGAGTTAAAGAAGTAATTTTTTAATTTTATCAAAAAAAAAGATCTCTTTTGAGATCTTTTTTTTTATCTAATTATTGTTATGTAACCTGTGAATTTTTCATTTTTTTTTCGTGCTTTATTAAATACTTCAAATACATAGTAATAAACGCCTTCACTTACTTCTTTTTTTGTAATACTTTCAATATTTCTGTCAGATGAAATTCCTGAAAATTGTTTTACGTTATAAGTAGTTTTACCATCCCACCATTTACTTTCTTCACTTAGTCCATAATTTTTTTCTAAATAAACAACTCTCCCCCATCTATTAATAATAGTCAGTAAACTTTCTTCATAATTACCGTTGCTAAGATTCTCAATTACGAACTCATCGTTGTTTTGGTCACTATTTGGTGATATTACATTTGGGAAATTTGGTGTACAAGAAAATCCAATTTGAATAGTTGAGTATGTGTCACATGATGAGTAAATAAATTCATAAACACCATATTCTGGTACAATAACATTAGTAGTTAATTCAAATGGATTTTCTATTATTGCGTCCGCAGGGCCACCTATTTGTTCCCATGGACCACCAATTTCATTAGTTTGTGTATAAGCAGTCAATGTAGTTTCTTTTGAACAATCTTCATATACAGGGTAAATTATATAGGGTTCTATTTCTTCGAATAAAACATCAATTATTTCAGATCCACCACACCCTTCAAATACAAATTGATATAAACCATAATTACTTACTTCAATTTCAGTTGTTTCAGATTGTGGGTTTAAAATTTGAACATTAGAGTTATTTGGTGAAGAATATAATGACCAACCTTCAGGGTTTTGGCTGAAAGCAGTCAAGGTTGTCTCAAAAGAGCAGTACGTAATATCTGGAGTTTCAATTATTGGATTTTCTGTTAAAAAATTAACTACGAAACTATTACTTAACCCACAACCATAATAAGTAAAATTATATATTCCATATGTATCAACACTTATTGTTGGATTGAGAGATAAAATATTATCAAATGTTGCTTGCCCGGGCCCATCATAAGACCAAAATCCAGGATCTCCAGGTACCGAAACGTTTAATGAAATTGGGTCAAGACAGGTTGATGTTGTTGGGCCAGAAATAATAGGAATTGATCCTATGATACTTACTTCTTGAGAATAAACAATATTTCCGCATGCCTCAAAGCTAATTATATATGTTCCATAACTCTGTGGTGTTACAAATGTATTTGGCGAACTTGAATCATCAATAATTAAATTTAATGGATCATTTACTATCCAATTTCCTAATCCGGATGAAAACAATTCAAAACTATTTAAACAATAAATATTACTTGGAATTTGTACTTCAAATTCTATGTCATAATTTATTATAACTTGACTACTTGAGGAACCACAATCATTTGTTAATGTCCATTCAAAAATATTTTCACCATTTGATAAATTTGTAACCAATGTATTTGGATCATTTATTGAACTAAACTGACCAAAGCCGCTAATTATTGACCATTCCCCAGTCATAATTCCGCCATCGTTTGAGTTAGTTGGTGGATTTGCAGAAAGATCAATAAAATTATCACAAGTTTCTTGATTTAGTCCCGCATTTGCTACAGGTTCAGGGCAGCCTTTTTGAATAGTTGACATATTATCAACTAAAAGATATGCTCCTGAAAATTTTAAACTTGGATTAGTTGATTGAATTTGTAACATTATGTATGTATAATTATTACTTGGGTTTAATGAAATATTATAAGTGTTCCAATCATCATCTGGTGTGTCACCAGAGCTCCATAGTAATTCATTTTGAGGACAAGTCATAAACCCACCATATATAAGCAATTCTGCTTCATCTGTGTATGTTCCGCTAACAACTGGAAATCCTCTGAGATCAATTGATAAATTATAAGTTTCTCCTGCCTGCATTGGTTCAGGATTCAGTGTTGTTGCATTTAAAAGTTCCTGAGAAGCTCCTTCTTGCCAATCAGTAAAATGATCACAAGCAAAACCCAGATAAGTTGCTCCATCTGTTGGTGCTATATTAACATCAAACCAGCCAGGTTGAGTGTCAGGTGTTTGACCATTCATACAGATTTCCCATGGAGCAGGGGTAATAGCAATTCCAGGATTCCCTTCAAAAGAAGGGTTTTGTACAGTTAAATTTTGAGAATATGAAAATTGACTTATATGAAAAAAAATAATAATAATTAGATTAGTTTTCATCATTAAAAATTGTTACATAACCTGAATAACTTTCTTTTTGTTTACGAACTGCATTGTATACATCAAGTATGTAGTAATAGACCCCTGATCTTAACTTTTCTTCTTTATAACTTGTTGTACCATCCCACCAATTATCTTCAGCACTTATACCATAATTTTTGATTGAGTAAACTTCATTTCCCCAACGATTTATAATAGTTAAATAACTTTCAGAATATACTTCATAGCTCATGTTAGGAATATAAAACAAGTCATTATTTCCATCACCATTAGGAGTAATTGTATTGGGAATATTCAATTCACATGAAAAACCAACAGAGATAACTGAAGAAGTATCACAAGCTTCAAATTCAAATGTATATAGACCATAGTCTGGTACTGTGATTTTAGTTGATGTATTCCAATTATCCTCAATTATAACATTTTGTTCACCGGAAATTAGTGTCCATGGTCCTGCGTTTTGATCGTTGGTGTAAGCAATTAATTCGGCTTCAAAAAGACAATCTGGGTGATCTGGTGAAAGTAAATAAGGTGCTTCTGGTTTAAATGTTACGAATGTTTGGGCTGCATCTCCACAACCAGTAAATTCAAACTGATATGTTCCATATTCATTAACAGAAACGTTAGTTATATATTCGTTTTGATTGCTAAAATTTACATTTGAGCCTGAGGGTGAGGTAATTACTGACCATCCATTAGGGTCTCCTGCTCCAAAAGCTTCTAAACTTGTTGATAAATCACAAAAAATTGTGTCTTGTTCAATTATTGATGGAGGAGATGGAGAAAAATCTACAAAAACTGATGTTGTTTCATTACAACCATCGTAAATAAATTCGTAAAGACCATATTCATCTACAGTTGCAGTAGTTGAAGTACCTTGAGAAGAAAAATTAACATTTCCTGGTCCATTTGATGTCCAACCCTGAGGGTCGCCAACAACAAACACTTCAAGATCAGCACTGAAGTTACAATATATGGGTTCGTTGGGAGAGTTAACAATTTGAGGAGAAACACCTTGAATATTTACAATTTGACTTGTTGAGGAACCACACCCATAATAAGTAATTGTATATAAACCATATTCATCAGCAGTTGCAGATGTATTTAATGAAAGGGGATTGCTAAATATGATTGAACCTGGGCCCTCAAAACCCCAATAACCAGGGTCCCCATCTACTTCTGCTTCTAGATTAAATGATGAAAGACAATATACTTGATCAGGATATTCAATTATTGAGGGAGTTGATGCGTTTACTATTACCTCTTGAGAAGTTTGACCACTGCATCCTTCAAAGGTAAATGTATATGTTCCATAAGCTGTGGGTATTGCTATAGTATTTGGATTATTTGGATTTTCAATTGAAATATTTGTTGAAGGTTCAACCGACCATACACCTTCTCCTTCAACATTAACATTTAATAATATAGGTTCTAAGCAATAAACAATATCTTGAACATTAATTTCAGGATTTCCGTTAATGGCATTTATGATAACCTGATCTGTTGTTTCACCGCACTCACCAATTATACTCCATTCAAATATATTTTCCCCAAATGATAAATTACTAACACTAGCTTCAGAGTCATTAATGTCAGAAAAAACACCGTTTCCACTAATTATACTCCATTGACCAATTTCATCACTAAGAAAATTATTTGCATTCAAGGTAGTTGAATTATTACATATTTCTTGATTTTCACCTGCGTCAGCAATTGTTGATGAAGATACGCTACTATCTGAAGTAATGTTTAAACTCCATTCACCAGATAAACCTGACCAAGTATCAATAAACATGTCAATTACTAAATAATATACTCCCGCATCAAGAGATTGGGTCCATGAAGTGGATTCTTCCCATGCTGTTATTTGATTTATTTGATTATCACAACATGACTCACCTAAAGTTGCCCAAATTGTATTTCCCCAGAAGTTGCCATTAAAATTTTGACTCAAATTAAATGTGTATTCTCCTTGACAAGGTATGGTAATTTCAATTATTTCATCTTCTCCGTCAATCCAAGAACAGTTTTCACCTGCATTTTCAACGTTACCGTCTGCACTGCCAGGTGCTTCAATGAAGTAATTTGGAAAACAAGGTCCAGGAATATTTTGACAGGTAATAAATTCTTCTTGCTGAGTAAAACCTAAGCAATTTTCATTAATTCCAAGACTGCATATGGTAGTGCCATTTGGGTCTCCGTCAACCACAATTTGAAAATTCATACAATCTAATCCAAATCCTGCATTTTCAAGTTCAAACCAACTATTTGATGCCCCATTAAACCCATCATAAACAGCTAACCAAACTCCATTATCAATACTTACATTAGCAATATTACTTCCAACAGGGGAGGCGATTTCAGTCACATTTGTTGAAATTACATTTATTCCATTTTCAAAGTAAAGATCAAAACCATCTGCTGATCCACCACTTCCAATACATATACTTAAATCTAGTGTGAATGTTCCATCTCCATTATTTATGTTTTGATTAATTATTATTGATGGGGAAGTATCACAAGCTAATGTAATACCGCTGAACAATAAAATTAAGGTAGATAAAAAAATTTTAAGTTGAAAAAATGACTTCATAACTTATGTAGAATATACGATAAATTTAAAAATTAAATTTCATTAAAAACTTTACATTAGATAAAATATTTAATTAATTATTATTTTTGTTTAATTATTTGTGATTTATGTTTGATTTTTTTTATAAAATTGTATGGCGTCTTATAAGATCGATACTTTTTTTATTTCCACCTGAATTTTCTCATAAATATACCTTTAAGTTTATTAAATTATTTTTTAAGCTACCACTTACTAAATCTATTGAAAAATCAAGGTATATTATTAAAAATAACAGCCTTGAAAGAAATCTTTTTGGTCTTAAATTTGCCAACCCTGTAGGGTTAGCAGCTGGGTTTGATAAGAATGCAGATTTAATAAACGAGATAGATGCATTTGGTTTTTCTTTTATAGAAATAGGAACGGTAACTCCAGAACCTCAATTTGGTAATGAAAAACCAAGAGTATTCAGACTTAAAAAAGATGAAGCACTAATTAATAGGTTGGGTTTCAATAATGAAGGGTTAGAAAAGATAATAAAGAGATTAAAAAATAAAAAAACAAACACTATTATTGGTGGTAATATAGGAAAAAATAAAAATACACCTATTGAGGATTCTGTTCAAGATTATAAAAAATCTTTCAATCAATTATTTAATTATGTTGATTATTTTGTGCTTAATGTAAGTTCTCCAAATACCCCTAAGTTAAGAGAATTGCAAAAGAAAGAAAAGTTGGAAGTTTTAATTTCATCTATTCAATCAATCAATAATACTAAATTATTACCTAAACCAATATTAATTAAAATTTCTCCTGATTTAAATTATAATGAATTAGATTCAATCATTGAGCTAGTTAAAAAATATAAAATTAATGGTATTGTTGCTACAAATAGTACCAATAAAAGAGAGAATCTTAAAACAAAAGAAAATTTAGTAAGAAAAATTGGAGCTGGTGGATTAACTGGCCGTCCAATAAAAAACAAGTCTACTGATGTGATTAAATATATTCATCAAAAATCTTCAGGAACTATTCCAATAATTGGTGTAGGAGGAATAAATAGTGTTGAGGATGCTATTGAAAAGATTGATGCTGGAGCTTCATTAATTCAGCTATATACTGGTTTTATTTACCAGGGACCTTTACTTGTAAAAAAAATAAATCAGGAAATTCTTAAACGGTATCGTTAGTTTTTTAAATTGATATTTTCATCATTTTTTTTGTAAGGGAGATATGTAATTATAAATTGCAACATTTCATCTGATGTTTTCATACTTCCTTTTCCATTCCAATCAATTTTTTCTGTAACTAGTTTTGGTGGGTCGTATGGATTGTCTAAATTATCAATTGTATTATCAAAAGTTGCTTCGACAATAATTTCAGAGTTTTTAGGAATTTTAAGTATTTTATTAAATGTGTAAAAATATTGCCACCTAAAGTTCCAGTTATCGATTTTAATTAATGGAATAGTGTCTAGTTTTTCAGTAATAGCATAAGATTTAAATGATTTTCCTAATAAATGCATATGTGGATTGATAGTTAAAATAGATATATCTTTCAATACTTTTGTTCTTATTGAACATTTTAATATTTTATTTGGTGCGACAATCAATTTTGGAGTTATTTCTTGTAGACAATAGAAAGTAGTGTCATTAGAAAAGTAGTTTTGCCTTAACCCTAACGATCCAAGAGTGATTTCATTTAATTTCCTTGTTGGTTTGCGCTCTGAAAAATAAATTTCAAAATATGAACTGTCAGAAGTTTCAACGCTAGAGGGGCCATAATGAAAGTCATTTACAAGTATTACATTTTTTTTCTTTGCCCTTAAAACTCCTATACCATTTGGATATGAGTTTTGTCTTGACCCTGGTAAATAATTTGAAACTGACCTACTTAGAGGAGGGATACTGCCATCATCATTAAATAAATTTAATTTTTCAAAACAAATTGAATCCGGGTATAATTCAGTATCAACATATCTATCACCATCATAGATATTTGTCTTTTTGGTATCGTAACTTATAAGGTGAGCATTTACATGGTGTACAACTTGATTATTACCTGGAACAAAAACAATTGATTCTATAAATGTGTCTTTAGGTAACTCGAATGGAAATTTCATCATCAAAAATTTATCTTTGTTATCACCTTTAATTATAAATGAACTTTCCATTGATACAATTTTGTCTGGTTTCTTTTTTTTAATTTTTATTTTGTTATTTTCTTTTTTATAATACTTAAAATTATCACTACTCTTTATCCATTTTTGAATTAAGTTTTTTTCTTTTTCAGAAAGAAATTTTTCATCAATAAAGTTAGAATAATTTGGATCTGCAGGCCAAGGAGGCATATAGTCACTACTAATTACATGGTATATCATTTTTTTTCTTTTTGCTATATCTCGATATGATGTTAAGGAAAAAGGAGCGGGCCCTTTACTATAATGACATGTGGCGCATTTTTCATAAATAATACTTATTGCTTGATTTGAATTATTGAGACTCTTTTTTATGTAATCACTATTTTCAATTATACATCCAATAGCATTTGTTTTTTTTATAATTATTTTTTTACTATCAAGGGCTGAGTTAATTCCATCTTCCAAATAATTTTTACTTGTGTACTGCCTTGTTCTTCCTAATTCACTTGCCCAATTGTCAATTAAGCCTTGGTATATAATCTTTGATTTCGTGTCAATAATAAAAGATTCTGGGACAATAGTTGCTTTTAACGAGTTTGTAATTCTAAAATCAACATCATAAATAAAATCAATTTCAATTTTATTCTCTTTAATAAATAACTCTATTTCTTCAATAGAATAATATGGACCAGGAAAAAAAATTATAAAATTTACTTTTTTAGAATATTTCTTTGCTAATTCATTAATTTTTTCAACATACTGGATTGAAAGTGGGCACTCGGTGTCCAAGGCAAAAACTACAGTTGGGTTAAACTTGGAATAATTAATTTTTTTTTCATCTAAAATTTTCAAAAAATTATTTTCATTATTAAAAAAAACACAGCTGTTAAGATAGATTAGTAATAATTTTAACAGAAAAATTATTTTTATATTTTTCATTTAACATTGGAGAATTTAATAACAATTTCTTTTAATGTGTTGATGTTTAAATTAGTTTTCATTACTCCATTTTCAAAACTACTAATATTGCCATTTTGTTCAGAAACGGTTACAGCTAAACAATCGTATTGCTCTGTAACTCCCATAGCGGCTTTGTGTCTCATGCCCATTTCAGAAGGTATTTTTGTTGATTCGCTAATTGGTAAAACACATCTTGATCCGATAATCTTTTGATTTATAATTATAATTGCCCCATCATGTAAAGGAGCGTTTTTATAAAAAATACTTTCTATCATAATCTGTGATAAATTACTATTAATTGTTCTACCAGTTTTTAATATTAAGTCTAAATTGTCATTTTTTTCGATAACTATAATTGCTCCAGTTTTTGATTTTGACATATTTTTACATGCATTACATATATCATCTATACTATTATCTTCAAGTAAGTTATTTGAGTTTTTTGTTTTAAAAAATAAGTTTTTGTTCTTGAAAATATTTTTACCAATGATTATTAAAAAACGTCTTATCTCTTGTTGGAAAACAATAATTAAAGCCAAAACTCCAACACTAATAAATTGACCCAATATTTCTGACAATAAACTCATTTCTAGAGCGGAAAATATTTTCCACATAATGTAAACAAGTGTCATACCAATAAAAATATTTATTGCCGCACTTCCTTTAACCAGTTTGTATAATTGAAAAATTAAAATACTTACAAGCGTAATATCTATAAAATCAAATATGTTAAAATCTAAAAAAAACATTATTTATTATTTTCAACTAAATTAAGCATTTTTATTACCTCTTTGGCTTCTTTCACATCATGAACCCTTAATATTTTTGCTCCATACTTTAGGCATAAAGTATTTAAAATTGATGTGCTATTTAAAGAATTTTCAGCATTAGAATTTATAACTTTATAAATCATAGATTTTCTTGATAAACCTATTAAAATATTTTTGTTTATTTTCTTTAAATCAGGAATCATATTTATTAGTTTATAATTTTGTTCAATTGTTTTCCCAAAACCAAATCCAGGATCAATAATTAATTTTTCGTGACCCAATTTTATAAATTCTTTATTTTTTTTATTAAAAAATTCAATTATTTCTTGTTTAAAATTATCGTAATTAATGTTTTTTTGCATAGTCTTAGGATTTCCTTTCATATGCATTAACACATATGGAATTTTATTATTGGTTATGAATTTAATCATTGACTTGTCATATCTTCCGCCATATATATCATTTATCATCTTTACTCCTAGGTTAACACAAGTTTCAGCAATCTCTGTTCTGTAAGTGTCAACAGATAAATATAAATTTGGATAAGATTTTATAATTTCTTTTACAACAGGGATAATTCTTTTTTTTTCTTCTTCAATTGAAATCTCGCTTGCATTGGGTTTAGAGCTAAATGCACCGATATCTATTATGTCTACACCTTCATTTTGCATTTTATTTACTTGATCTAAAGCTTTTTCAATAGAGCAAAATTTTCCACCGTCGTAAAATGAGTCAGGTGTCACATTTAAAATTCCCATTACCAAAGGCTTTTGAATTGGAAAAGATATATTTTTTAACTTTTTTGACATATTTTTTTCATTAATAAGTTTAAATTTATAAATACTTTTAATAAAAATTAAATGAATGATAGCTACTTCAGACTATTTTGATATTATTATAAATGATTGTCTTGATATTTTTAGAAAGAAAATGCATGATTATGGAAGTGCATGGAGAATATTGAGATTAAAATCTTTAACGGATCAAATATTTATTAAAGCTCAAAGGATTAGAAGCATTGATGATAAAGGAGTTCAAAAAATAAAAGAAGGAATTGATGCGGAATTTATGGGGATATTAAATTATTCAATTATTGCTTTAATTCAATTAAATAAAAAATCCACTTTGCAACCGGACATGACTCTTGATGAATCAGTTTTAGAGTACAAAGAGCATGCAACCGCAATTAAAAATCTAATGGAACAAAAAAATCATGATTATGGCGAAGCGTGGAAAGAAATGAGAATAAGTTCATTTACAGATTTAATTCTTCAAAAATTACACAGAATTAAACAAATTGAAGACAACGATGGTGAAACTATAATGTCCGAAGGCATTGATGCAAACTATCATGATATTGTTAATTATTCTATTTTTGCACTAATACAATTAAAAGAAAAAAATGATTAAAAAAATTATTATGAAAGCATTATTATCTTCATTCTTTAGAAGTATTGTTGGCGCAACTCTTGTTGTTTCAGGTATTGTTAAAGGAAATGATTCAATAGGTTTCTCCTATAAATTAGAGGAGTATTTTCAAGATGGAGCCCTTGCTTACAGATTTCATGAGATTTTTGGTTGGAACTCTTTTTCTTTAGAGTGGTTAATTGATTATACTATATTATTGGCAGTTTTTATTTCTGTTTTTGAAATTGTATTAGGATTTACCTTAATTGTTAAAGCAAAAATTAAGACATCATTATTTTTCATTTTTTCAATGCTGATTTTTTTTACATTTCTCACTTTACATACTGCAACTTGTATTCCAGGAGAAACTTTATCTGGAATACCAATTCAATGTGTAGATGATTGTGGTTGTTTTGGTGATGCAATGAAAGATTCAATTGGTAGAAGTTTAACTCCCTGGGAATCATTTATTAAAGATATTTTGTTAATTGTTTTTACAATTCCAATAATAATTTTAGATAGAAGAAAAAGCTTAAATTCTTTGTTTCAAGATATTCCTTCTTTTGTTTTTTCAATGATTATTACATTAATTTGGAGCTTTATTTTTTCCTGGTATTTTCCTGTTTTATTTTTGATTAGTCTATTTATAGTTTATTTAATAATAAAAAAATATTATAGTAGTAGTATGTTAATTATTTTTTCTTCTGCTTTATTATCTGCGATTTTTGTTTCCTACACATTTAATAATTTACCTTTAAAGGACTACAGACCTTATAAGGTTGGTTTTGATATGAAGGAAAACTATCAGGAAAATGGTGAATATTCAGAGGTTAAAATTAATGAAACAACTTCTTTTTCTTTAAGAGAAGGTGGATTTGATAAAAATGTTACAGCTGAGTTCATTAATGCTTCATCAATTCTTGTTTCTACATCATACAATTTTGATAAAACAAATAAAAATTCTTTTAATCAGATAAAAGATCTATTTACTAATGCAAAACAAGCTGGGATTGGGGTAATGCAAATTTCTGATTGGCAATATATGAATCAAATAAAAGAATTTATTGGTGAAGATGTTATATATTATTATGATGATAGTGATATTGGAAAAATTATAATTCGTTCAGATCCTGGTCTTATATTGTTTAAAAATGGAGTTATAATCAAAAAGTGGCATTACAATAACATTCCAGAAATAAAAGAGTTAAAAAATCTTTTAAAATAATTAATTTGATAAGTTTCTTACTAAGAAAAACAATTTATAGTCTTTTTGTCATTCTTGGTATTATAACTATTGTTTTTGTACTATTTAATATAATTCCAGCAGATCCCGCTAAAATGATGTTAGGTGAGAGAGATGATGCTCGTCAGTTAGAAAAGATAAGGAAGAAGTATAATTTAGATAAACCTATATTAAGTAGATATTTTTTATACTTAAATGATCTCTCTGTGATTTCTGTTTATGATAAAAATGATGACAAAATAAATAGTATTGATATCTTAAGTTTTCCTTTGAAAAAAAAACAAATTGTAATAAAGAAACCATTTTTGGGGGAATCGTTTTTTTATAAAGAAAAGAAAGTGTTAGATTTAATTTTATCCGTATTTCCAAATACTTTTGTATTAGCTTTTGTTTCAATTGTTTTTGCAATTTTTCTTGCAATACCTATAGGAGTTATTTCTGCTGTAAAAAAAGATAGTTTTTTTGATAGGTTTTTTTGGATTTTTGGCTCTTTTGGAATGTCTTTGCCTTCGTTTTTTTCGGCCATAATTATTATGTGGATTTTTGCGTACAAATTAAATTGGTTAACAAATTTGAATGTAGTAGGAAGTTTATATGAAGTTGATGATTTAGGTAGGGGTGAATACTTAGAATTTAAAAATATAATACTGCCTGCAATTACATTAGGAATAAGACCTATTGCTGTTATTATTAATTTAACAAGAAATTCTTTACTAGAATCATTATCTTCAAACTATGTAAGAACTGCAAGGTCTAAGGGGTTATCAGAGTCTAGAGTAGTATTAATTCATGCCTTACGTAATTCCTTGTCTTCAGTTTTAACTGCTTCATCTGGTTGGTTTGCTTCAATGTTATCTGGAGCTGTTTTTGTTGAATATATTTTTGGTTGGAATGGTATAGGTAAGTTATTAGTTGACTCTATTAATAATATGGATTTTCCTTTAGTAATGGGATTAATTTTATTTATTGGAGTCTGTTTTGTTTTTATTAATATATTAGTAGATATTATATATTCTTGGTTAGACCCCAGAGTTAAAATTCAATAAAATGATAATTATTGCTAATTGGAAAATGAATAAAGATTTTAAGGATTTGGAGAGATTTATGGATTCTTTCATTTCTTTGCAATCCTGGGAGGCTATTTCTGATTTGAAAATTTTTTTTTCTCCTTCTTTTCCTCTAATTAATGAAGTTAGGAATATTATAAATTATAATTCATTGAATTCCAAAATAAGAATTTGCGCTCAGAATTGTCATCATGAAATTGATGGAGCTTTTACTGGGGAGGTCTCAGTAAAAGTTTTAGATTCTTTGGGTGTTAGCTCTGTTATAATTGGTCATTCTGAAAGAAGAAACTATTTTAATGAAACAAATGACATAATTGAAAAGAAAATATCAAATTGCATTAAATATGATATGATACCTATTTTATGCTTTGGTGAAAATCTGAATGAAAGAAAAAAGGGTAATTATTTAAATGTAATTGAAAGTCAAGTCAATATTTTAAATTCATTTAAAAAAATAGATCATGAAATTATTCTAGCCTATGAGCCTGTTTGGGCTATTGGTTCTGGTTTGACCCCTTCATTAGATGAAATTAACGAAGTTCATTTATTTGTAAAAAATAAATTCCCGAAACTAAAAATATTATACGGTGGTAGTCTAAATTTGAATAATGCGAATGATATACTATCATTAAATAATATTGATGGAGGCTTAATAGGTGGAGCGTCCTTGGACCCATATTCCTTTTCGTCAATTATTCGTTCAATTAAATGAAGTTTTTAGAATTTTTATTTAAAACAAAGTCTTGTTCTTTAAGTGAAATCGAAATAATCATTTCTCAGTTATACGTTTTAGATTTTGATAGTTTTGAGGAAACTAATAAAGTATTGAAAGCATACATTTCTTTTGATAAATATAATGACCATTTAATAAAAAAAATTAATGAAAATGATATTTTGAAAAAAATCAGTTTTAACATTAATAATTTGGAAAATAAAAATTGGAACAATATATGGGAATCAAATTATGAACCTGTTATTTTTGATGATATAATAATTAGAGCTCCTTTTCACAAAGTAGATAAAAAGTCAAATTTTGATATAGTTATTAATCCTAAAATGTCTTTCGGAACAGGTCACCATGAGACTACAAGGCTAATGCTTAAGTCAATGTCTAAATTAAAAGTTTCCCCAAATAAAATTTTAGATTTTGGATGTGGGTCAGGTGTCTTATCTATTTTTTCAGAAAAAAAATGGAATGCAAATATTTTAGCTTTAGATATTGATGAATGGGCCTATACTAATTCAATTGAAAATATTAAATACAACTCATGTAAAAGAATTGAGGTTGCGAACTCAGATATTGATATGTTAAATTTTGATAATCACTTTGATTTAATTTTAGCTAATATTAATACAAATACCTTAATTAAGTCTATGGCCAAAATTAAGAAATTATTACAACAAGAGGGTTGGTTAATAATAAGTGGTTTTTACTTTCAAGATTTTGAAAAAATAAATAACAAAACAACACGTCTTGGTTTATCAATAATTAATAAATTTGAAAACAATGATTGGCAATGTATAGTTTATCGAAATTCATAGTGTTTTTTTTATTTATGTTTGGGTTTGCTAATTCACAAAAAAAACCAAATAATCAGATTTTTAAAGATATAAAGTACATATATGGTTACAAAAACAAAAAAATTTGTAAAACATTTAATAAATATTTTAAAAAGAAAAAATTTACAAAAGATGAACGTTTATTAATAACATCTTTAATTTCAGACTTTGACTCTAGAGATTTTAATGATTATGATGTTTATTTAGATTTTTTTCAGTTTTCAAATTCATTAGTCAATGATAAATCAGACTTTCTAATTAACTGGCTCCACTCTTTAACCAATGTAGTTTCTGATTTTAGTGAATCGGATTTAGAAAAAATTTTATCTAATAGTAATAATTTTATTTTAAAATCTACTTTAAGTGAAAGCGAAAAGTTTAAGTGGTCTTTTGTTGGTAGTTTTGAGTCATTAAGAGGTGATACTTTAAAATTTAATTTAGATTTGGACTCTTTAATTTTATCAAATGATTATCATGAAATTGTTATTAAAAATGTTAAAGGTATTTTTGATCTAAGAAAAAATTACTTTTATGCTGAAAACGGTTTTATTGATGGTTCTAGATTCCGCATTGATGATGATAAAATATTAATTAAATTATTTGATTATAATATTGATTTAAACTCTAGGTTAATAAACGTTGAAAATGCTATTGTTAAAAATAAACGATACTTTGATTTGGATTTTGCTTGTAATTATTCTGATTATTTATCTAGGCTTCCTAAACAAAAAAAATTCCCAATAATTGAATCTAAACAAAATAATTTACAAATAAATTTTTTCAATGGATTTTACTGTGTTGCAGGTATTGTAATTAATAAAGATGAGTTTGTAATCAAAGATCCATTGAAGCCTTTAAATTTTTTTTATGATAATGAATATTTAAAATTGTCTTTTCAATCAGGTGATTTAAAAATTAAAGATTCTTTATTTACTTCAAATTATGTAAAAACAAAAATTTTTTTTAACGACAATGATTCACTATATCATCCTCAAATGAAATTTAGATTCGATGAGAAATATAAAAATGTTTATTTAAGAAAATATGATTACACATATTTTAAACATGCTCCAATTTTAAACTCATATCATGGCCTGAATATTTATTCAGATTTTTTAAGAATTAATTTTGAAAGTAACACAGCGGCATTTGTACATTATCCAAATAAAATTGATAATAAAGTTTTATTTGAATCAATAGATTATTTTAGTGACAAAAGATTCAATGATTTAAATTATACTGAGTCTGAAAATTTGTTGTCAATTTTAATTAAATTTTCTAAAGATTATAATTTAGTAAATAACATTCCAGTTGTTTTTTTTACAAACAAGTTAAATCTTAACCCTCAATCTGTAATTGATGTTTTAAACACTTTAGAAATATTTGGCTTTATAAGTTTGAATAATTACTATAACAATTTTGATATAAATAAAAGAGCCTTTGATTTTTTTGACTCAAAAAATGAAAAATTTGATTTTGACTCATTCCAAATTGAATCTTCGTGTTTATTAGAAGATACAGTTTCATTAATTGATTTCAATAATCTAGAAATGAAAATTTCTAATATTAAAGAAATAAAAATCACCAATCAACATAATTATCAAATTGAATTAATAAATAACAGTATTTGTTTGTATGATGATCGAAGTTTTTTTATGAACGGAAATTTACGTTTTGGTAACTTTTTATTTTCTGCAAAAAAAATAAATTTTAATTACAATGATTTTTCATTTCATTTTCCTGAAAAATCTACTCTTAATATTTACAATAATAAATTGCAAAGAAAAAATAAATTAATACAAAAAATATACTTTAAAGAAAGTTCTATTCAATTGGATAGTGTAAATAATAAATCTGGGCTAGAAACTATATATAATTTCCCTAGATTTTCATTAAGTGAAAATAACTATGTTCTTTTTAAAAATCAAGACCCAAAATTAACTTTAGATCCTCTTGAAATTACATTTTTAGATGAAATGGCTATTCAAAATTTAAAATTTTCTGGCTCTATGTTTTTTAATGAAACTTTAAATAATATTAGAGGTAATATATTTCTTGATCCTCAAAATGGTTTGTCATTCAATGGTTATGTTGAAAATTTAAAGATTAATGAAATATTATTTTGTTCTGGTAATGCTATTTTAAATAACTCCATGTTTATATTACAACCTGCTAATTTAAATAATTCAAGATTTAATTTTCAGGCTGATAATATTTTCATTAATTCAAAGTCTGTTTTTTCTGAAACTATAAATATGGCTGAATTTGATTCTGGAATTATTTCTTCTGGATGTGGCTTCAAATATGTTTATTCTGACTCAATAATTTCATTTTCCTCTGCTAACCCTTTCTCTTATAATGATTTTAATTTTTTCGGTGATCTAAAATTTGATTTTACTAAAAAAAATGATAATTTTTTTGGAAAAGGAAAATTGTCTAAAAATTTCTTAAAGATTAATTCTAATTATTTTTCTTTTTTAAAAGATTCTTTTATATCTGGAAATGCCTTTGTCTCAATTGAGGGTACGGATGGGGTAAATAAATTTATTTGCAATGGAGGGAGTATTGAATGGGAAAAGAACAATAACTCCTTAATAGTATACCGTGGTAATTTAGATTTTTTTCTTCCTAAAATCCAAGTGTATTTAAATTTTGACTATGCCGATATAGATTTAAATAAAAATTTAATCCAATTTGAGAATGAAATCTATGGTAAAATTTCTAATTTAAATTTGAAAAATAATTTTGAATGCTCCATAAATAAATTATCATATGATTACATTAGTGACACATCTCAATTTTCTTTGAATGAAAAAATAAAATCAAGTGATAATTATATTATTCCATCCAATGATTTAATAGAAATAAATTCTCTTGGCTATTTGAGCCCGTTTGTAGCTAATATAATTCCGTATAAAAAAAAAAGCAAAAGAAAAATTTTAAAAAACAAATTAGTAGTTTTTGATCATGAAATGAAAAACTTTTTAATTAGATAATTTTATTGGATAATATTCTTTAAATAGCATCAAAAATCGTAACTTTATCCTCTAGTAGTACCCTTTATTTAATTTAATGTTATTTGGTTGTTTTGTTTAGAAAAATTTTATTTACTTTAATTATTGTCTTTTTTTATTCAGGGTATTCACAATCTGATCCTGATTTGACTAGTTGTGGAATAAGTATTTCTCCATTGGTTTCTTCTAACTGTGATGGGGAATACAACGTAACTGTTTCTGTTGAAAGTTCAACCAGTAGTTCCCTTGATGGAGCCTTATTTTATTTAATTGGACCCACTGGGACAATTAATTTAGATGACTTCTCAGATCAAAATAATGTATTAAATATTTCTACTCCTGGTGAATATACATTTTCAATCACAACTCCTCAAAGTTTATCAAATATTTGTACAATACCAGATGTAACTTTTAATATTGCAGAAATATCAGAGTTATTTCTTACATACTCTACAACTGATCCTTTATGTCCAAATGCAGATGGTTTTTTTTCAGGTTCTCTTGATGGGCCAAGTGGTATTTATGATATTTTTTTTAATGATGAGTTTGTTTTACAAACAAGTTTAGGTATTGATGAAATCAATTTTGAAATTCCATTTAGTTTTCCAACCCCAAGTAGTCATACAATAGCTGTAAGTAATTTTTCAAATCTAGAAGTTGGAGATCAAATAGGGATTTTTTTCACTTCTGCTGATGGTTTTGTTTGTTCTGCCCTTAAAACCATTACTGAATTTGAACTTTCTTCTCCTACTTTTGCGATTGCCGCATGGGGAGATGATCCTAGTACTAATTCTATACAAGATGGTTTCCAAGAGGGAGATGAATTTATTTTTTTAGTAAAGAAAAATAATGGTACAGTTTTCGATGTGGGTTTAGAATATGCTTCTGCTGGTACTATGACCGCAACAAACACTAGTGATTTTGACGAAAATGGTATTTCTGTAATAACAAATTTTGAAGTTTTACAACCATTTGCTGAATCATTTGATACTAATCTTTCCCCTGGAAATTACAATTTGGAAATCTTTGATTCTTCTGGATGTTTAGTTTATGATAATTCAAATATTTTTATTTCCGAGCCTGAGCAAATTTCAATTTCAGCTGATATAATTGACACTACATGTGAATTTTCTCAAGATGGATCTATTAATTTTAATTTTTCTGGTGGATCAGGTAACTATTTGTCTAGTATTTATGGTCCCTCTGGCTTTGCAATTGTTAATACACCAGACCAATCATTTAATTCTCTTGAGCCCGGTGATTATTTTTTAATTTTAACTGACAGTTCCTGTGGTATTTCATTTGATCCACAAACATTTCAAGTTAATTCAAATGAAACTGTTCAATCTACCTTATTAAATCAGGAATTTGATTGTCAAACACAATCATTTGAAAATACTTTTGATCTAAGTGGACAAAATTTAAGCTTTCCACTTTCAGTTACTGTTATTGATTTTTTTACGAATCAAGCTATTACATCTTTTTCATCCAACCAAAATACTATTTCAGTTAATAGTTTGCCAACAGGGTTATATTCCCTTGAAGTTATTACGGCAAATGGTTGTTTTCCTTCTCAGTCAGAAGCTTTTTTTGTTGATGAGTCTGAACCTTTAGTTTTATCATCCTTCTTAACTCCAAGCAATTCTACTTTAAACTCAGGTTTTGATGTTTCTTGTTATGGTGAATTTGATGCTTATATAGATATCACTGTTGATGGAGGTGCAGGGAACTATAATTTTGTTTGGTCAAATGGAGCTAGTAGTGAGGATCTTAGCGCTATAGGTGCTGGAACATATTCTGTTATTGTAACGGATGAAAATAACTGTTCAATTACACAAGAATTTAATATTATTGAACCACAGTTACTTAATATTGAAACATCATCGTCTAACTTCTCAGGTTTTGGTGTTTCTTGTTTTGAGGCTAATGATGGTTACATAAATTTAGATGTTTCTGGGGGAACTGGAAGTTATAGTTTTGACTGGTCTAACGGTTCTACAACACAAAATTTATCTAATATTTCTGCGGGCACATATTCAGTCATTGTTTCCGATACAAATAACTGTTCTCAACAATTTGAATTTATTTTAACTGAACCAGAATCTATAGAAATTACTTCAAATGTTAGTTCATATAATGATTTTGGAGTTAGTTCATATGGGGCATCTGATGGATCGATTGATATTTCTGTTATTGGTGGATCAGGTATTTTTAATTACAATTGGTCAAATGGTGAGACTACAGAAGATATTATAAATTTAACCACCGGCATTTACAGTGTCGTTGTTTCTGATGAAAATAATTGTTTTATCTCTTCTGCAGATTTTGAAATTACTGAACCAGAACAAATAAATTTAGATTTTGATTCACCTCTTTTGGGTTGGGATTTTAATAATGGTTTTGAAACAAATGTTAGTTGTAATGGTCTATCCGATGCTTCAATTTCATTAACAGTTTCAGGTGGTGTTCCCCCATATAGTTTTTCATGGATTAATCAAAATAGTTCAGTTGTAGGTGTTGGACAAAATTTAGAAAACATTCCATCTGGATTTTATACGGTTGAAGTAACTGATCAAAATTTTAATTCTATTGTTTCTAGTCCTATTGAAATTACAGAACCAGAAGCATTCACAGTTAACTATACTTTCACTCCTTCTTGTGGAGACGATCTAGACCAATTGACAATTTTTGATGTTAATGGCTCAACTGACCCCTCTAATGATGAAAATTTTGAAGATCCGAATGCAAATGGTTGGTATTATTATTTTTCAATATATTTTGATGATAATGAAAATAGTTTAATTGGTTATGCGTTCAATAATGAACTTCCATTAACTTTTGAATTTGATTCGTCTTTATATGGGGATGGAACTTATACTCTTTTAGTAGCTCATATTGCTACAGGGGAAAATCCTGGATATTGTTCTCAAGAGTACAGCTTTGAAGTAACTAATATACCTACAATTGATATTGCATCTGAACAAATTTTAAATACCTCATGTAATTTGAATAATGGATCTATTGAATTAGAATTTAATGGATCTCCTCCATACTCCTTTACTTTAATTGATTCTGAAAACTCTATTATTTCTCAAGGAGATTCAAATACAAATTTTATTCAATTTACAGGACTAAGCTCTAATGAATATACATTATCAGTTTTTGACTCTAATAATAATTCTTGTGATAGTCCACAATTTGAGTCTATATATGCTATTAATTCATCAGATGGTTTAAACATCAATGAAATAATTGTAAATAACTCTTGTGAATTAACAAACACTGGATCTATTTTTGTTGACGTAAGTGGTGGAGATGGAGTATATACTTATGAATGGTTTGAAGATTCTAATGGAAATCAATTATTTGATAACGAAACAGATCAATTTGTCCCAGGTGGCTTATCTACTGTCAATGGGTTATCTTCTGGTGATTATTTTGTAATAATTACTGATTCAAATGATTGTGAAGTAATTTCATCTTCTATTACTGTTGGTAATATTTCAAATTTATTTGCCACTATTAATACTGATAATAGTGTAGTTGGTGTTTGTTCTGATGATCCTATTGGTGCTATTGATATTGAACCAGTTGGTGGTATTCCATTCCCAGACGGAAATTACGTTTATGTTTGGACTGCTTCAAATGGTGGTCAAATTCCAGAGGGGCAACAATCAAATCAAGATTTATCAGGATTAAATCCAGGTGATTATACTCTTACTTTAATTGATGACAGTGGATGCTTATTCTTTGAGGAAACCTATACAATCTCCTCTTTAGATGGAATTAGTGTTGATATAAACGTAGTTGAAAATGTAGTATGTTTTGGTGATGAAGCAATTATCGAGTATTTAATTACAGGAGAAGGTATTTTTGATATTGTAATTGACAATGGTTCAGAGTTAATTTATGAAGAGACTGTTGTTAACGCTGATGCTGGTTTATTAGAGTTTTCTAATCCCTCTCAAGCATGCGCTACTACCAATTCTATAGCTATTCCATCTGATGTTTCCATACCAAGTGGTACAAATCCTCAGTTAACTTTTGGGGATCAAATCGGGCTCTTTTATGTGAATGAGACTGGTTCTTATATTTGCTCTAGCGTTATAAATTGGAACGGTGAAACTGACTCAATGGTTGGATGTGGTGATGATGCATTGACACCTGGTATTTTAGAAGGCTTTCAAAGTGGGGATGAATTAATTTTTCTTGCTCTTACTCAAGATGGAACCATCTATAATCTTGAAGTCACATATTTAGAGATTGATGGATTTGATTCTGTTTATCAACCCAATGGGTTATCTGCAATAAGTTCAATTGAATTTTCATCTGTTTATTCTCAGGCTGATCCAACTCAAATTATTATAACAGATCCTATAAATACTACATATACTTTTAATTTATCTAATGCTAATTGTGTTTATTCTACTGAGTTCGAATGTATTGTTCCATCTAATCCAATAACAGCTGTTGAAGGTACAGAAATAAGTGATTTTGATGGATATGCAGTTAGTTGTAATGGTACTTTTAATGGTGAAATTTATACAGAATTTATTGGTGGAATTGGTCCATATAATTATTCCTGGTCTGGCCCCAATGAGTTTAGCAGTAATGAACAAAATTTAACTTTTTTATCTGCTGGAGATTACAGTTTAACTCTAACAGATAGCTTAGGTTGTTCTTTTGATACAATATTTGTAATTAATGAACCAGAACCTATTGAGATTTCAGTAATTGAATTAAACTCACCTTCTTGTTCTTTTTCATCTAATGCATCTGTGGAAATAGATATTAATGGAGGGGTAGGAGAATATTCAATTATATGGACAAATGAAGAGGGTGATATAGTTTCCTCAGATGTTTTACTAGATAATGTGTCGTCTGGAACCTACCTTATAACTGTTACTGACGAAAATTTTGATCAAGGAGATATTCTTACATTTTGTAGTGAGGCAAGTTTAACAGTTGAAATTCCTGAAATTTTACCATTAACATTTGATCAAATAATTACATCTGATTATAATGGTTTTGGAGTTTCATGTTTTGGATCACTAGATGGATTTATTTCAGTAATTGTAAATGGTGGGACTCCTCCATATAATTATTCTTGGTTTGATGAAAATAACACTCAAATTAATGTTCCTTCAGTTCCAAATCTCCCTGGCTTAAGTTTCGGTACTTTTACTGTATTAGTAACTGATTCTAATTATGATGATTCTGGATCTAATTTAGATGATGGTTGTTTTATTTCACAAACTATTACTTTATTAGAACCACCTCAAATTGAAATAAATTCTGAAATTTCAAATTATAATGGTTTTGGTGTTTCATGTAATGGAGCTACAGATGGGTTTATTGATTTGACTGTAACCGGAGGTGTTGGATCCTTCAGTTATGTTTGGTCTAATGGTGATACAACTGAAGATTTATCTGATATAGGTACTGGGACCTATACTGTTGTTGTAACTGACGAAAACGGTTGTTTTGAAGAAATAACTGTAGATATAATCGAACCACAACCCATTGTTATTACTGAAACACACTCTGATTACAACAGCTATGGAGTTTCATGTAATGGATACACTGATGGTTTTATTGACTTAACAGTAGATGGTGGTACTGGAGTATATACATTCGATTGGTCTAATGGAGATACAACTGAAGATTTAACTAATATCGGTGCTGGGACTTACACTGTTATTGTAACAGACCAAAATGGTTGCTCAGAGCAGATTACTATTGATATTATAGAGCCTGATTTATTTGAAATTTTAGTAATTACAACTGATGCATCTTGTTTTGGGTCCTCAGATGGATCTGCTTCATTAAATATAACTGGTGGAGTATCACCTTTTTCAATCGGTACCACTCAAATATTAAACTTAGTTGCTGGTAATTACAGTGAAATAATTTCAGATTCAAATGGATGCGAAGTGTTAATTGAATACACAATAAATGAACCAGAAGAAATAGAAATTTCCCAAATTCTCTCCGATTATAATGGATTTGGTGTTTCATGCAACGGTGCTTCAGATGGTTTTATTAACCCTGTTGTATCAGGTCAATTTCTACCATTTTCTTATTTATGGGCAGGCCCTAATGGTTTTTCATCTAACGATTCTTTTATTGAAAATTTAATTGCTGGAACTTATACTTTAACTGTTACTGATGAAAATGGATGTTTCGAAGAAATTACTTTAGAATTAACTCAACCTGACCCAATTATAATCTCACCATCATCCTCAGTAACTCAATTTGGAGGGTTTGGAGTTTCTTGCAATAATGCTACGGATGGATGGATTAATATATCTGTCTCAGGTGGAACAAATGATTATTTTTATTCTTGGACAGGTCCAAATGGTTTTTCAAGTACTAATCCTGCAATTGATGAATTAGAACCAGGTAATTATTTTATTGAAATAACAGATATTAATAATTCATGTGTTGCATACGAAAATGTTTTTTTACCTAATCCTGAGCCATTAAACATTTTTTACACAATCTCTGATAATAACTTAGATGGTTTTAGTAATGATTACAATGGTTTTAGTATTAGTTGTAATGGTTCTAATGATGGATCAATTGGTGTTTATATTTCAGGAGGTTCAGGTTCTTATATATTTACATTAAATAATATAATTACAGGACAACAATTAAATGAAAATGTTTTTTTTACAGGGGATCCAATTAATGTTCTTCCAGAAGTATCATATGTTTTTGAAGATTTAGTTGCTGGAGATTATTATATATCTGTCCAAGATTTCAATTCTTGTCCAGTATTAACTTCAGATATAAATTTATTGCAACCAGATGAAATATTTGTTGAGTCTCTTGAAATATCAGATGTTACATGTTATGGACATTCTGATGGTTCTTTCAGTGTAGACATAGACGGAGGATTAGCTCCTTATTCATATTCAATAACATCAAGTTCGGGGGATGTTATATTTGATGTGTCCAATACATCTGAAACAAATATTAATTTAGATAATTTATTTTCTGATAATTACTCTTTAATGTTTATTGATTTTAATAATTGTGAATTTGAGTATGATATAATTATTGATAGTCCAAGTGAAATAGTTTCAGATGTTGTTATTATAGAAACTACATGTTTTAGTAATAATGATGGTTCAATTGAATTGAATATAAACGGAGGGGTCCCTCCATATGATATATTATTATATAATCTTGAGGATTCTTTACTGAGTTCTGTAGAGAATTCAAATAATATTTTTATTGATAGTTTGTTTCAAGGTGAATATTTGTTTGAAGTTATAGATTCAACGTTATGTAACAATAGTTTTGTTTTTGAAGTTGGGGGACCAGATTCTTTTAGTATTAATTATGACATTATCGAGCCTAGTTGTTCTTATTCCTTTGATGGTTCTATTACTTTGTCAATATTTGGAGGTTTAGAGCCTTACGTAGTTTCTTCTACTATTTTTGATGAAGAATTTGGGACCGAAATTGAATCAATACAAACTGGTATTTATGATTTAACAGTTACTGATTATGAAGGTTGTCAGGGAGAGGTTACTATTGACTTGGGTGTAATGGAAGAAGATTGTTTTGAAATACCTTCCGGCTTTACTCCTAATGGTGATGGTTTTAATGATACATGGGTAGTAGCTGGTGCTCAATATTTAGTTGATGCAAATGTTCAAGTTTATAACAGATGGGGGCAGAAAGTATTTTATTCTCAGAAAAATAATGAATATTGGGATGGTACATATAATAATAAACCTTTACCAATAGCCGATTATTATTATATCATTGAACCAATGCAAGGGAACGCAATTACAGGTAGAGTAACTATAAAGAGATGAGTTTAATATGAAAAATTTAAAAACATTATTATTATTTTTTACTTTTTTTAGTTTTATTCTTAAAACTGAATCGCAATGTATTCAAGAAGATGCATTAGTCGTTTCTCCTAGTCCTTTATCTGATCCTTTTACTGGTGGAAATCCAACTTATTTCCCTGGTCAGGTTATAGAATTTTGCTATACTATTGAAAGTTACAATGGAGGTTCTGCCAATGATAATTGGATGCACGGTATTGTTCCAATATTTGGCCCTGGTTGGGATCAATCTACACTAGTTCCAATAGATCAACCTCAATCTGTTAACGAAAATGGTGAATGGATTTGGACTGGAAATGTAATTGGCACGAGTACTGGAAACATTGTCAATGAACCAGGTTGGTGGTATGATGATAACTCTGGTGGTGGTGCATTAAATGGAGACCCAGGTGATAATTATGGGGATGGAGGTTCTGGCTCATGGACTTTTTGTTGGCAAATATCTACTTTGGAATGTCCACCTGCTGATAATGGAGCTAGTTTAGTAGTTGAAGTAACTAACTATGCTGATGGTGAGATGGGCAGTTATGATTTTGAGGGTTGCGAAGATGATCCATCATTATTTTTCTACGCAAATTTAAATTGCCCAACTTGTGATGAGACAGAGGTTACAGTTGTTCAGCCAAATTGTAAAGTTACTGAGGGTTTAGCATTTGTTAGTCCTGACGGTGAAGGTCCTTGGAACATAACTTTATTAGATCCATTTGGTAATATTGCTTCTGTTAATAATAACATTAATGGCCCATTTAGTTTGACAGATCTTTCACCAAATGATTATTATGTTATTGTAGAAGACACATTTGATGGATGTTTATTTACAATACCATTTACTGTAGAAGTTCCTGAAGATCCAATAGTTGATATTCAGGTTTTTCCCACCTCTTGCTATGGTTCATCTGATGGGTCAATTAATATTACTCAAATAGGTGAGGGTGTTTATGAATACATATGGACTTTACCAGATGGAACTTTTTCTAACTCTGAAGATTTAAATAATTTAGCTCAAGGTGAGTATATTCTTGATATATACAACTCTGATAATTTTTGTTCTTCTACACAAATAATTACTGTTTCTGAACCTGTTGAAATATTTGTAGATGCAGAATTATCAGAATTTTCTCAGTATGGTGTGAGTTGCTATGGTGCTTGTGACGGCTACATAGAAGTTGATGTTATTGGTGGAACAGGTTTTGAATTAAATCCTGAATTCGATGATGATTGTGTTTCTTTTGAATGGACAGCTGATTTAAATAATGATGGAATTGACGAATATTTATCATCTAATCAAAACATATATAATCTTTGCCCCGGTACATATAATTTAATTTCAACTGATTGTAATGGTTGCACTTCATCATTTAGTTTCTTTATTTCTGAGCCTGATAGTGAATTAATTATTACTGAAAATCATTCAGATTACAACGGTTATGGAGTTTCATGCAATAATGGTTCAGATGGATTTATTGATATAACTGTAAATGGAGGTGCCGGATTTTACAACTATGAATGGTCCAATGGATTAACTACTGAGGATCTTAACAGTATTGGGGCTGGAACTTACTCCCTTATTGTTACTGATCAAAATGGCTGTTCAGAGTCCATAGAAATTAATATTAATGAACCTACATCCGTTGAAATTTTGAATGCAAATATTTCTACGGTTTCGTGTTCTGGAATTAATGATGGTTCAATTGATATAGATCTAACGGGCGGTGTTCCTCCTTACTCTTTTTCATGGACTTCTAGTTCCGGATATTTTAGTTCAAATGAAGATATATTTAATTTAAATTCCGATAGTTATAACCTTACCGTTACGGATGATTTAAATTGTTCATATGATTTTTCTTTCTTTGTTAATGAAGAAGATTCAATTGTATTAGATGAATTTTATAACAATATTAGTTGTTTTGGTGCAGATGATGGTTCTATAAATATTGGTGTCTCTGGAGGTACACCTCCATATAATTTTATATGGAGCAATGGTTTAAACACACCAAATATTAACAACCTATCCCCTGGAAATTATTCTTTAATAGTAACAGATGATAATAGTTGTTTTCAAGAAATTGAAATATTAATTCAAGAACCTCAAACTCTTACTTTTGAAATTAATACATTTGATGTTACTACTTGTTTTGGTGATCCAACTGGGTCAGCATATTTAGAAATAAATGGTGGAACCCCTCCATATACAGCAAATTGGTTTGGTTTTAATCCAAATGCGCTCAATGCGGGTGATTATGTTGTGTCAGTTACTGATTTAAACGGTTGTTATTACGAGGACAGTTTTACAATAAATCAACCTCAACAATTGACTATGAATATTCAAACAACTGATGTTTTATTTTGCTACGGTGATGCTTCTGGAACAGCAAATATAGATATTAATGGAGGTACGCCCCCATATGAAATCAATCAAGGAAACATAAATAATTTAAATCAAATTTATGCTGGAACATATACAATTAGTGTAACAGACATTAACGGATGTGAAGTTGAGGAGCAGATTGAGATTAATCAACCCACTCTGTTAAATATTGATTTGTCTATTTCTAATGCTTTATGTCCAAATGACAATTCCGGTCAAGCTACTGTAAATATTTTTGGTGGTTCCCCCCCGTATAGTCAATCATGGACCGATAACTTTGGAAATATAGTAAATCCTAATACTTTGTTACCAGGTCAATATCAGTTGACCGTGACGGATCAGTTTAATTGTCAAACAATTGAAACTTTTAATGTTTTAAGCCCAGAGCCTGATCCCCTGAGTTTGCTCATTTATGATGAAATTTATTGTTTAAATGATTTTGAGGCTTTTGCTTTTGGGGGAATTGGTACCGGCTCTTGGTCATATAGTGGCCCTGGAAATATACAGTTTAGTGATCCAAATAATTTTTCAACTTTTGTAAGTTGTTCTGAATATGGCATTTATGAGCTGATGTATACTGATGAATGTGGTACCGTAGGCTCAATTCAATTTACTATGCAGTCAGACAATCCTCAAGTTTTTGATACACCCGACTCATATTGTAATTTTTCTTCTTATTTATATTCAAGTTCTGTCTCTGATCAAGGTTATTGGTCATTAATTTCTGCCCCTATTGGGGAAAATGCCGTATTTGATAATTTTGAATCTCAAAACACAGCTGTTACTGTTTCTAACTATGGAGCATATACTTTTGCATATAATTCATGTGGTGGATACGATGAAGTAGAAATTGAATTTATAAGAGATCCAAATGTTAATTTTGTAGCTACTTACAATGAGTGTGAACAAAACGCATTACTTTTTGTTGATATTCCAGAAGGAATAGATGATGGAAATTTTATTTCAATAAATGGTCCCGGAAATGTTGTAATTGAATCTCAGACGTCAAATACAATTATTTTTAATGTTGATCAGTGGGGAATCTATCAGGTTTCTTATGAGTTATGTGATACTGAAGTTATTGCAAATGTTGGTTTCTCTTGTCCAATTTCAATTCCTAATGCTTTTACACCAAACAATGATGGTCTTAATGATTTTTTTACAATTAGTGGGTTAGATAATTCATTACATTCAAATGTATTATTTTATGTATATAACAGATGGGGTGAGGTTGTTTATACACAAGTAAATTTTAATTTTGATAAAATTATTTGGGATGGAAAAATCGCAGACTTAAATAATGAATATGTTTGTGATGGTGTATATTTTTACACTCTTGATCTTTACAATAATGCAAGCCAAGCAAAAGAAAGATATCAAGGAAATATTTATATAAATACTGAAGAAAATAATAACTAAAAAAAAATTATGAAGAATTCAATATATTTTATTTTATTAACTTTTTTAGCTCAATTTACTTATTCTCAATGTACAGAATGTAACCCAGCGTATGTAAGTATGGGATTATGTATTATAGATGGAGGATGTAGTGAATCCTCTTCACCATTATATTCTGGTGATGATTGTGTGGCTGAAGCAACAGCTTTTACAAATGAATATTGTGGTTCATCTGGCTGTACATGTGAACTTGCTTTAAATTATGATCCTAATGCCTTTATAGATGATGGTTCTTGTGTAGTTATGGATGGGGGTTGTTCTGATTCTACTGCAGAAAACTATTCGGGAGATCAGTGTTCTAGTTCGACGTTTTTGGCTGAGGATTGTCAATTTGGATCTGTTGAATTGGGAGAATTTGATTTTACCGTAACTGATGCTAATATGACGGTCCAAGTTGGTGCTGATGTGGTGCTCTTTAATGGTGAAGAACCTCCAATAGGATCACTTATAGGTGCTTTTTTTACTAATGACGCTGGTGAATTACAATGTGCAGGTTATCAAACATGGTCTGGTGATCAATTAGCGATTGCTGTATGGGCTTCAGAGTCAGGTTTAGATAACGGATTTGCTGCAGGTGAGTCAATCACCTGGGGACTTTTTATTGGGGGGCAGTCTTTTGCTGCTTCCACTTCAACTATGAATTCTTCTCCTCCCTTTTCAGAAACTTTTATCTCCAATGGATTTGGCCAATTATTAAGTGCTGATTTTTCTGGCGAATTAACAGCAGTTATTGGTTGTACTGATCCTTCCGCATTTAATTTTAATTCGGATGCAACAATAGATGATGGTTCATGCTATTCTTTAGTTTGGGAAGAGACTAATACTGGTTCAAATTTTACAATCGGAGTTACTCCGGATGGAAATATGCAAGGGGAAAATTTTAGTATTTTAACTTTTAATGGTAATGAAATTCCAGTTGGATCTTATTTAGGAGTTTTTTTTACTAATGATAATGGTCAATACGTATGTGGGGGACTTGAAGAGTGGACAGGTGGCAATATAGCGATTGCTGCATGGGGTTCAGAAGAAGGACTAGATAATGGATTTGCTATTGGTGAAGAATTTACTCTTTTTGCACAAATTTATGGTCAATCTTTTATAGCGACTAATGTAGAGTGGTTAACTACACCTCCATTTACCAATACTTATTCTTTAAATGGTTTTGGAAATATTCTTAGTGCTACTTTCGAAGGTGAAATTACATCAACACCAGGTTGTATGGATGATGCAGCTTGTAATTATGATTTGACTGCTACGGTAGATGATGGTTCTTGTACTTATGCTGATGGTCTTTATGATTGTGATGGAGTTTGTTATAATGATTCAGATGGTGATACGATTTGTGATGAAGAAGATAACTGTCCAAATGACGCTGAAAATGATGCAGATGGAGATGGAGTTTGTGAGAGTGATGAAATCAATGGTTGTACTGATTTAAATGCTTGTAATTATGACTCTACTGCAACAGAAGATAATGGAACTTGTATTCAACCAATCACATGGTATTATGATTCAGATGGAGATGGTTTAGGTGATGATACTTTTACTATTGATTCTTGTTCTCAACCTGGACCAGAATTTGTAAATAATATTAATGACCCATGTCCAAATGATTCTGAAAATGATGCAGATGGAGATGGTATTTGTGAAAGTGATGAAATCAATGGTTGTACTGAGTTAAATGCTTGTAACTATGACTCTGAAGCAACTGATGATGATGCTTCTTGTGAATATATATCTTGTTTAGATGAGTGTGGTGTTCCAAACGGAGACAACTCTACTTGTTTAGATGAATGCGGTGTTCCAAATGGAGATAATTCTACTTGTTTAGATCAATGTGGTATTCCAAACGGAGACAATTCTACTTGTTTAGATGAATGCGGTGTTCCAAACGGAGATAATTCTACTTGTTTAGATGAATGTGGTATTCCAAACGGAGATAATTCTACTTGTTTGGATGAATGTGGTGTTCCAAATGGTGATGATTCTACTTGTT
>PBCX01000002.1 GCA_002718035.1 Flavobacteriales bacterium | reverse complement strand
CATACAACCTAGTCTATCACATGATCCATCATCTGTTGTAGCAAGAGGGTCATAGTTATCAGCCCATTCTTCCATACAACCTAGTCTATCACATGATCCGTCATCTGTTGTAGCAAGAGGGTCATAGTTATCAGCCCATTCTTCCATACAACCTATAAATTGGCAAGAATTATCATCAGTATTAGCAAGTGGGTCATAGTTACCGGCTTGATCATTTGTGCATCCATTAATAATGATATTTTCTAGATCAGTAACTCCACTTAAACCATTACATGAGTATGTTGCGTCTCCAAAAGAATAATTCACATAATCCATAAATATTATTTCATTTATTTCTAAATTATATACACCCCACGTATATGTTTCTCCACTTTGAAAGCCATTGTCTTCACCTCCTTCAGTTCCCCATGCAGCAATTGAAGTTACTTCACCATTCCACTCTACACCTCCTCCGTAATTTAATTCATTATTCAAACCTGTGTAAAAAACTCCAATCCAAGTTCCTAAGGGGATAGGTTGTTCATCGATTATAATATTTACATCGGCAGGAATTAGAATTGTTGCATTACAATCTGTATCAGGTTCAGGTCCAAATGGATTAAAGAAACAAGATCCATCATTAATATTAGCATTTGAGTTGTAATTCCACGCTTCTAAATCTGTGCAGCCAAAAAACTCACAACTTTCATCATCTATATTTGCTTGAGGATTAAAATTGTTGGCGCTAGTATCTGTACAACCTTCAACTACTGCAACACAAGAGTCATCATCAAAGCAAGCATTAACATCATAGTTAAATGCTGTTTCATCCAGACATCCTGCTATGTAACAACATGAATCATCATCCTCCTCTGCGTTTTCAATAAAATTATAGGCATTATTGTCTGTACAACCTTGTATTGTTCCAAAAGCATCTAAAGTTGATAGACCAGAGAGACCATTACATATATAAAAATTTTCACCAAACATCATTGTAACGTTTGTTGCTGCTATAGATTGTTGTGTTTCAACATCAAATATGTACCAAATGTATTCTTCACCAGCTTGAAATCCATTATCCATTCCTGCTTCTGCACCCCAGGCTGCTATTGAAGTTGTTTCACCAGTCCACTCAGCATATCCTCCACAACTTAATCCACCACTGTCATTTGTATAAAAAACTCCCAATAAATCACCATTAGTAATAGGGCCATCATTAATATTAATTCCCATATAAGTCAATGATGATATTAATATGGTTGCATTACAATCTGTATCTGGTGTTACCCAATCAGATGGTGAAATATCATTATTTGAATCATAATTACAACTTGCATCATCAGTATTAGCTTGGGGAGAATAGTTGGTAGCATTACTATCTGTGCAACCTAGAACTGTACATGAGCCATCATCTGTAGTTGCATTTTCATTATAATTAATTGCAGTTTCTTCGGTACAGCCAAAAATTTCATATTCACAGCTTCCATCATCAAGATTGGAAAAAGGATTAAAGTTAATAGCATTAATATCAGCACAACCCAGAACTAAACATGAACCATCATCTATGTTTGCATTTGGGTCATAATTAAGTGCATTTTCTTCGGTACAACCTTCTATTTGTTGTTCATTAGAATTTTCGCAATTATTACAGCTACTAGGGCATATGTCTTCAATTAATGTACCGCCAAAATTAAAATTACACCCAAGTAATGAAATAGCTTCAGAACAGCCTCCAAATGCACTCATCTGGTTATTATCATCTGAGCAATTATTATTTTCAGAGTTAGTTTCAAATGAAATTGAAGTTAGTCCAGACAACCCATTACATGAGTATGAATTTTCTCCAAAACTATATTCTGAATTATTTGAAAATATAGTTTGATTTGTTTCATAGTTATAGATTCCAAATGTAAACTCCTCACCAGAAGCAAAACCATTATCTAAACCTGCTTCTGATCCCCAGGCAGCAATCGATGTAACTTCTCCGTTCCATTGAACTCCTCCGCCGTAAATTAATTCATCATTTTCGTTGTTAAAGAATACACCTATCCAACTACCAAATGGAATTTCTTCATTATTTAATGTAATATTTGTAGTTGGTTGAATTAAGATCGTACTGTTACAATCTGTATCTGGGTCATTTCCCCACGGAGAATTTAAAGAATAATATTCATTAATGATATTTCCAAAATCATTTACCAATTCACTTGTTGAAGTATTATTTAAGCAAATATTTGAACAATAATTAGTGTATGTGCCATCCGGAAAAATAATGTAAAAAGTTGGTGTGTAATATGCTTCGTAACCATAATAATAAGAATTTTGACCATTAATTAAAGGGTAGTTTGAGTCATATTGTGACATGTATTGTTCACATTCAGTATCATCAGTAGAAGAGTTTATTTCAATTGCAATTAATTCTATTTGATTTGTTCCACTTGGTCCATAATCTGAATATAAATCCTCAACAAATGGGGCGTATGCTTGACATGCTCCACAATAAATATTCATGAATTCTAAAACTACAATTTTTCCACTTTCTAAATATGTATTTAATTCGTGATAGTTTTCATTTAAGTCATATCCAAAAAAATTTGGCGCAGTACCGGTTCCTTCGAAATTAGCTTGTTGAGAATAAATGTTTGTACTAATAAACAATAACAGTATATATAGGTATCTCATAATTTATATTTTAATAAATGAAAAGGGGATTATCTGTAAATTTACTAAAAAAATAAAACATTAAATTTTTTCAATAAAAATCAGTTATTAACAATTGTTGATAAACTGTGTTGATATTGTTTTAATAACTAAATGATAGTTAAATAGTTAATTAAACACTGAAAATTATATATTTAATTAAATAATTATGAGAAAGTCATAAATGTATGTCTACTCTCTTTTTATTTTGAGTTCTTTGAATATTGAGTCTAAAAGCTATATAATTCGTTATAATTTAAATTTGCTCAAAGGTTAATTTAAATTCTTTTAAAAGGTAGATTTTAGAACTGATAGCGCTTCGGCGTAAATTAACAAAAAATAAGTTGCTTGAATTAAATTCAAGTTCATCTATATCTAGGTAGTAATACTTAGTACTGCTTAAAATCACTTGTGTTTTTTAGTAGTGTTTTTGAAAGGTAATTTCGGTTACTTTGCTTTATAAGCTTAATTCAATTACAGAGTAGCGATGCTCAATTAAGATGAAAGAAGTTAGAATAACGGTCAGTTTTCTGAAAAGAATCTAACTCTCTTAATTATTAAAACAGGAAGCTGTTTGAAAAAGCGAGAAGTAATTCTCGCTTTTTTTTTGTCCTGTTTTTAATATATACTTATCTTTAATTAATTAACATTTTATTAATTAATGGAACTAATTCTCAATTTTTTAATTGTTATTTTATGCATTTTTGTGATGAGAAAATCTTCTTTTACTTTTGATATTGCTTCAAATTTTTTGTCAAGAAGAATGGGGGAGGGTCTTAAAGGGCCAACTATTAATGCGATAGCTTCATCATTACCTGAATTAATGATTTCATCAATGTTTCTTTTTTATTTCAAAGACATAGAAGGTTTTGTTGGAGGTTTTGCTACTATTATTGGAAGCTCAGCATTTAATATTGCTGTTATACCTGTTGTTTCCTTTTTATCGATTTATTTCATTGATAAAAAAATCAAATTTGAATTAAATAAAGTAATAGTTAAACAAGACACAATTTTTCTTTTAACTTCAATTATAATCATGTTGATTTCCATTATTTTTGGAGTTAATATTTTCTTTTCAATTACATTAATCTTTTTTTATTTCTCATACATATATTTTTTAATAAAAAAAAGAACTAAAATAGTTAAATATGAAGATTCAGAAAACATTATTAATAATTACAAAAAAACAAATTATATAACAAGTATTTATAATTTAAATTTTTTTGATCTTTTTTTTAAAGGTAATATTTCTAAAACTTCATCGATTTTTGTTTTATTTTCATCTGTTTTGATTATAGGAATTAGTTGTTATTATTTGGTTTTAGCCACAGAAAAAATTTCGCACATTTTTAATATTAATATTTTTTTCGGTGCTTTTTTTATAGCAGCTATAGCATCAAGTATTCCAGATACAATCCTTTCTGTTCAGGATGCTAAAAACAAGAGGTTTTCTGATTCTTTTTCTAACGCATATGGATCAAATGTTTTCGATATTTGTATTGGTATTGGTTTGCCAGTATTTTTTTATTCTCTAATTTATGGCCCAATTGAAATAGATGTTCCAGTAAAAAGAATTGGCTATTTAGGTAATTATTTTTTAGATGGTAACTTAATTATTTGGTCACTAATTACTTTATTTATTTTTACTTTAAGTGTTTCTTATATTTTTTATACTAAAAGTATTAATTTAAGATCTGTAATTAAAGTTTTGTGTTTGTATTTAATTTTCATATTTGCTTTAATTTTGTTTTAATAACTCTTTTAAAAAAAATTAATAAATAAATAATAATTATTTTATTTAAATTTCTTTTTTAAATTCGCATAGAATTTTTGGGTCGCGTAGCTCAGCTGGATAGAGCATCTGCCTTCTAAGCAGACGGTCACAGGTTCGAATCCTGTCGCGATCACAAAAAAAGCAGGTTAAAATAAACCTGCTTTTTTTATGTAAACTTTGCTGGAATTTATTTTTTTTCAATTACAATTTTAGGTGCCTCATTATTTTCTTCTTCGATATCAATAATTCTAATCTCACTAGATGATGCTCCATAACTATCAGTAACAGTTAATTGAAAGTTGTATTGACCTGCTTCAGCATCAAATGATATTTCCTTTGCCCCTTTGTCAGCAATATTAATTTTACCATCAATACTAGTCCAGTTCCATGTCATCTCATCTCCTTGTTCAGTAGGAGTGCTTTTAGAAGCATCTAAAGTAATATTAATTGAGCCTCCAGGCTTACCATCATGATTGATTTTTTCTCTGAATGTTATTTTTTCTCTTTCTTCAGCCATTCTTCTTTCTTCTTCCTCATCAATTAAATTTTGTTTTGAAGCTAATTGTGAAGAGTAATTTTTTAAATCTTCCATTGAGGCGCTGTTACGTACCCACATTGCAACAACTTCACCAACTTCATCGGCTTGTGTTTTTATTAATTCTTTTTGGGTTTTGAGATCAGTTAATAATTCGTAGTATTCTTTCCCTACAAATCCAAGTGCAGCAATAATACCAATCGTTGTTAAGATTTTAATTAATGAGTCCATAATGTTTATTTTTTTTGATTTAAAATCAAATTTATAAATATTATTTACTCTTGAACTACAAAAAAATGTATATTTTTTTTACAATCAATTGTTTATATGTTTTATTTTTTAAATTGTTTATTGAAATAATCTTTTCATTTTAACAGAAAAATATATCAAATAAATAAAACAAAATATAGTAATTAAATAAGAGTTTTGAATACCTATTAAGTCTGCAATTTTACCTTGTAACGGAGGGATAATTGCACCTCCCAAGATCATCATGATTAAAAAAGAAGATCCTTGAGAAGTGTGTTTTCCTAGTCCTTTAATGCTTAAAGTAAATATACAGGGCCACATAATTGAACAACAAAGACCTCCGCTTAAAAAAGAAAATAATGCAATTCTACCTGAGAAAAAAACACCAAAAATCATAGCAATTGCCCCTAAAATACTGAATATTTTTAAGGTTTTTTGTGGGTCATCCTTAACCTTAAAAAATGCAGTTACTTGAATTGAGACACAAATTATAAACGGTAGAAGACTTTTTACATTAAATCCTGAAAGTTTATTGGCATATAAAATTATTCCAAAAGCAAAATATGGAATTAAAATGTATAATAATTTTTCAAAGATTTTAGAATTATTAAATACAGCTATTGCTCCCGTCCATCTTCCAATCATCAAGCCGCCCCAGTACATTGAGATGTATGGTGTAATTTCTTTTTCAGTTAAAATTCCTAGCTCTAAAACATCACTTTTAAGTAATTCTCCTAAATTACTTCCGATAGTAACCTCCACACCAACATATATAAATATTGCCAACATCCCTAAGACTAACTGAGGGTATTTCATTGCTCCCCATCCTTTGGGGTTTTTATTTGACAGTTTGTTAACAATTAAAAGACTTATACAAATTATAATAAACGATAGTAGTGTTAAGTATAAAACTATTTTTTCAGATTTAATAGAAAGATTTTCATTTACATTTAATCCTTTATATTCATTGAATATAAAATAAAAACAAATTGTAAGAAAAATAGTTATAATTATAAAAAATTTTAAAGCTTTTGGTGCTGTTTTAAATTTTTCATTGTTTGTGTAATTGGGAAGTTTTTTAGAAAAAATAAAAATACTTCCAGCTAATAAAAATAAAATCCCTATTATTTTATATAGTGAATATAAATTTTTGTCATCAATCGGGTTAAATAATATTAATCCCAATATTATTGGGCCTATTACAGTACCCAGAGAGTTTATGCCACCTGCTAAATTTAGTCTATTTGATCCTTTTTCAATACTGCCTAAATTTATAACAAAAGGATTTGCCGCTGTTTGTTGAACTGAAAATCCTATACCAATAATAAATAAGGCCAATAATATTATAGAAAATACATCGCTTGTATTTTGATCGCTTACTGCATACATCATAATTTTTGCTCCAATAGCAGAAATGATTAGGCCATAAATAATACTATTTTTATAACCCCAAATATTAATCAAGTCTCTTTTCTTTTTACTTGAATAGATAAACAGAATCAAAGCCCCAATGTAATATGCACCATAAAATGCAAAGTCAATTAACTGAGATTGAAATTGATCTAATGAAAAATATGATTTACAAAAAGGAATAAATATTCCATTGGATGCGGCAATAAATCCCCAAAAGAAAAAAACTGAAATTAATGTAAATAAAGCGGAGAAATATTGTTTATTATTTTGCATTCTATAATAATAAAAACTTAAATTTATTGAAGTTAAATTAATTAAAATAACATGAAAAAACTCTCGATTATCTTTTTTTTTATCTCTTTTCAAATTATTTACTCTCAGGAAGATACTATTTTTATACAGGCTCACGATTACGTAGATATGGATTGGTATGGTAATTATGATGCTTGGGCAAATTTTCCATCCAATGAAAATACTTACAGAAAAATTTTGATGCATTATGACATGCGTTGTTCTTCTAGTGGTTGCAGTGGATGGGATTATACTACAAAAATTAGTTTAATGAAAGAAAATGGTGAAGTTGATGAAAATGGAAATCCTATTTTTATTCATGATCAAACTTTAGCTAATGTAATAACACCTTATGGAACATATATGCAGGGTAGTGGTTCAAATGGTTTTTCTCCTAACTGGGTTCAACGATACACTTATGATATAACAGATTTTGCTCCTTTATTAAAAGATTCAGTTTTAATTAGAGCTTTTTATGGTGGTTGGAGCACAGGATTTAATGTAACTCTAAATTTTGAGTTTATTGAAGGTACACCACCACGTAATGTAATAGATATTCAAAATCTTTGGTCTGGTAGTAACTCATACTCAGATATTCAAAATTTATTATCAGATACACTTGTTTTTATTCCTCAAGAAGCTAAAAATTCGATTATGAGAGTAACAATAAGTGGTCATGGTCAAGATGGAGAATTTACACCAGGTGTTGATTATTCAGTGAGTTTAAATGGTGAAAATTTATATACTCAAGAAATTTGGAGAGATGATTGTGGTGAAGTAGCTNTGTANCCTCAAGGAGGNACNTGGNTTTANGATAGAGCAAATTGGTGNCCTGGTGACAAAGCAACTACAAGAGANCATGAATTAACTTCATTTATTCAAACTGNTCAAGAAAATTTATTAGATTTTNATATTTATAGACNAAATTGGAATCCTGCTGAGGCTAGTTATATTTATGATGCTCAACTAATTACTTTTGAAGAACCTAACTTTAATTTGGATGCTGTTATGGAAGANATAATTTCNCCATCNAATAANGATGAATATTTTAGATTTAANCCATCTTGTTCTAATCCNATAATTAAAATTAAAAATCANGGTTCTCAAACATTAAATTCTGCAGAAATCNANTATGGTTTCGATCAATTTTCTAATAATATTTTTTATTGGNCAGGGAATTTAAANTTTGGAGAAANTGAAATAATTGAATTACCACCAATTTCTTGGAATTGGGATAATCAAACTGCATTTTACGCTAATATTGTAGCNGCTAATAATATTGAAGANGAATATGAAGTTAATAACATGTTAAAATCAAATTATGAATATGTAGAAGAATANCCAAGTTCTTTCGCTATGTGGTTTAAGACTAATAGTTATCCAAATGAAAGTTCATATGAAATAAGAAACAATGAAAATGAGTTAATTTTTTCTAAAACAGNAATGGAAGCTAATACACTATATAAAGATACTTTTAACCTTGCACCCGGNTGTTATAAAATACAAATTTTAGATACNGGGGGAAATCAATATTCGAATGAAGATGGTTTATCNTGGTGGGCTAATGATGATGGATCAGGATATGCGAGGCTAAGAGAAGTTCCCGGTGGTTTTTTTAAATATTANCAAGCTGATTTTGGNACTGAATTAACNGATTATTTTAGAGTAGGTAATTATTTTATGTCNAATACAGAAATAGAAGATATTTTATTTGANNTTTTCCCTAANCCTTCNAATGGTAATTTTAATGTTTTTGTTGAANCAAATTTTANTAATAAAGTAATATTAAAAGTTATTGATATCAATGGNAAGGTAATTAAAGAAATGATTAANGANAAAGAGGNTTCTTATCAAAATTTTTCTATTAAAGATTTNCCAAATGGTATTTACACAATTTTGTTAGAATCAGAAAATAATAGAATGAAGAAAAATATAGTTNTTGCNAAGTAGTGACTAGAACTGATTCACAGGTTTGTTATTTTTCCAGTANCCTTGTTTAATTTTTCCATTATTTTTAAATAANGTTCCGTAACCATTCATTTTTCCTTCTTTCATCTCTCCAACATAAATTTCTTTATTTTGAAAAANCATAGTTCCTGTGCCGTTTTCCATTTCTTCTTTGTACTCTCCAACGTAAAGAATGTTTNTTTCATTTAAATTTAATTGAGTTCCATTTCCATTATATAACCCATGTTTAAATTCCCCAACATAAATACTTCCATCNGGCCAAATTAAAGTTCCGTTNCCGTTCATCTCATCATTCCACCATTGACCTATGTAAANACTTCCATTTTCATATTTATATGTTCCATTACCATTTTTACAATTACCNGAAATACATTGTGAAAATGTNATTGTACTTANTATTAAAAAAAAGCTTAAAGATTTTANTTTTTTCATNTGATTAAAAAAGATTTNTTTTAAATATAATTATTTTTTGAGATGTTTTTTGAAGAATGAATTTAAAATAATTGAAATTATGATTATAAATCCACCAATATAAAAACCAACTGACATTATTTCTTGATCTTTAAAAAAGAGAATTGCTAAAATTATAGCATAAATTGGNTCTAAATTTACACTTATATTCATTGTAAACGGTTTNATTTTTTTCATAATTTCAACACTAATTAAATATGCNAATGATGTACAAACAATTCCCAATATCATCAAGTATAGAATATCATTTCCCTTTGGAATTATATTTGAATCAATATTNTTATCNAAANAAAGATATAGAAGAGNAAAAATTGATCCGCCAAGCATTTCATATTTTGTAATATAAAATGAGGAGTGACCTTTATTNATAAAAATAGAATTAATAGTAGTAAATACTGAGGCAAAAAATGCTGAAACTACTGCCAATAAAATNGCTTTATTTCTAAAATCCATGTTTGTTTTTTCTGGGGATATGAATATTATTAAAANACCGAATATTACTAAAAGTGATAAAATTATTTCATGAGNTTTTATTTTTTTTCCTTTTAAAATAGGATCAANAATTGATGTAAAAAAAGAAGTNGANGATAGACACGTTACAGCNANAGACACATTGTAAATATTAATAGCCTCAAAAAAAAATACCCAATGAATTGAAATTAATACACCNGTTGCCGCAAATTTAATTTTATCAATNACAGAAATATANTTTTTTTTTAAAAAAAATAACCTAAAACAATATAAACTTATAAAGGCTATTAGCATTCTATTGAATACTAAAGGAATTGACTCCATTATTATTAATTCTCCCAAAATACCTGTAAANCCCCATACAAATATTATTAAATGTAAAATCAGAAGACTTTGTTTATTAGTAAATGACATTTCTNTTCTTTTTCAGAAGGTAGATAGATAATAATGATCCTGTAAGAAANAAAAANATAGCAATTATTTGTCCTTGNGTTAAGCTAAAAATNAGTTCTTCATTTACTCTNATTTTTTCAATNAAAAANCTTTCAATTCCATTCAGAATTAAATATATTGAAAAAAGTAATCCGCCTATTTTTATTTTTTTTCTAATGNACCACAGAAATAAAAAAATTATAAAACATAAAATAGACTCATAAATAGGTGTTGGCCAAACATAATATGCATTTTCAAGAAANTTTGTTCCACTACTACTTCCATTTATATACTGGGAATGCCAAATCCAATTTGGNAAGAAACTAGGTTTTTCATTTGTNTTTTCTATTCCCCAACACCCATCTCCTGAAACTTGACATGCAACTCTACCAATTGAATAAGANAGCATTAAAATTGGCGCAAATGCATCAGCAATATGAGGAATTGATATTTTATTTTTTTTTGCAAATNTAATAACACCGAGAGTTCCACAAATTAATCCACCGTAAAATGTTAATCCTCCAAANGAAATAAGNTTTTGCCATGAGATTTCTGTTTCAAAAAGATAAAATAACTTTGCTCCAAGAATTCCACTAACTAGAGTGACTCCGAGTAATGTTCCAACTAANTCAGGNGGTGTTACATNTTCTTTNTCATTTGGTTTATTTTNTTTATTNAGAAAGTAACTTACNACNGCAAAACTTATTCCACCTGTTAAATAAAAACATATTTTATGAAATTTTTCATCTAAATGAAATGAGAGAATTNTTTGTGGATTACTAACGAAAATATCATAATTACCATTTACTATGTAAAATAATTGATATCCTATAAAGAAAGAAAAAAATAAATTAAATANATGTTCAATTTTNCTTTCNTTTTTTCTTTTAATNGGNTTNATTTTNCCNGTTAGATAAAGTCTATTTAATTCATCTTTAAGAAAAATTGCTCCAAAAAGAAATGCCATTGCAATGAAGAAGCCATAGGTTTGAAGAGGAAGGTTACTTAGNCCAAAGATATCTCCAAATTTTGGGTAGCATTTTTCTTGACTATATAAATAAATTACAAATAGTATAAAGAAAAATAGGTAAAAGAATTTTTTTGCTTTTTTCATATTAATTTAAAAAACCTTTAATGTTACCATTTCTATTTAATGTGTCCATATTAATTTCTACAATTTTGTTTTCTAAACCTTTTTTATAAGGAATTTCAACTTTAATATAATTGTCTGTATATCCGTTTAGTGTTTCTTTTTCATTTCCACTTTCAATGAGTGTTGGTCTTGATGTTTTTAAATTCTCTAAATAAAATTTATTTTTCTTTTTTGAAGATAAATTTCTTAAAATTTGACTTCTTTTTTTTCTTGTTTTGATTTCGACTAAACCATCCATATTTTTTGCTACAGTGTTTTCTCTTTCAGAGTAGGAAAAAACATGTAAGTATGAAACAGGTAAAGATTTGATGAATTCAACAGTATCATTAAAATCAGATTCTTGTTCGCCGGGAAATCCAACTATAACATCTGCTCCAATACATGTTGATTGGTTAAAACTTTTAATTTTATTAATTAATTTTCTGTAATAAGTTGTATTATATCTTCTTCTCATTAATTTTAAAATTTTGTCACTTCCTGATTGTAAAGGAATATGGAAATGAGGGACGATATTTTTCGAATTCATTATTAAATTTAAAATTTCATCGGTTAATAAATTTGGTTCAATAGAAGAAATTCTTATTCTAGGTGTTTTTATTTTGGTTATTTCTTTAATTAAATCATGAAAATTTTCATTTTTTTCATTAATTCCAAAATCCCCGATATTGACTCCTGTTAAAACAATTTCTTTTATTCCTTTTATTTCTAATTTCTTTATTTGTTTTTTAACATTTTGAATAGTATCACTCCTGCTTTTTCCTCTAGCTAATGGAATAGTACAAAATGAACATTTGTAATTACATCCATCTTGAATTTTTAAAAATGTACGAGTTCTTTGTTTTTCAGAAAATGATTGTTTAAAAGATTTTATTTTATGAATTGGTTTAACATTAATAATAGAATCTTTGTTAGTTACTTTTTTTAAATACTCTTTTAATTTAAATTTTTCATTTGCACCTAGAACTAAATTAACGCCTTCAATTTGTTTTAATTCATCAGGTTTTAACTGTGCATAACAACCCATAATTGTAATTATAGAATTTGGAGATATTTTTTTTACTTTTCTTATTAATTGTCTACATTCTTTATTAGCATTTTCTGTAACTGAACATGTGTTAATAACATATACATCAGATTTATCAGAAAAATTTGTAATTTCAATTTCTTCGTTCTTAAGATCATTTGCAATAAACGATGTTTCAGAAAAATTTAATTTACATCCAAGTGTGTGAAAAGCAATTTTCATATTGCGAAAATACATAAATCATAACATAAATATTAAAAAAAAAAAAAAGATATATAAGTATTGAAAGATTATATTTGTTAGTATATAAATTACAATGAAAGTAGTTTTTTTATATGTATGGACAATTGTTTCTTATATATTGGTGACGTTGATTTTTTTAATTTCTGCGCCAATAGGTCTTTTCTTGACTCTTATTTCCCCTTCTTTATTTTTCTTTTTTACTTTTTATTTAGCTCGTTTAATTGCTTTTTGTCTAGGGGTGAGAACTATTATTAACGGAAATTTTCCTAAAGAAGATGATACATATATATATATATCAAATCATTCATCATATTTAGATCCAGTTTTTACAACTTATTTGATTAAAAAAAAACATAAATATTTAGCTAAAGCTGAAATTTTAAGTTGGCCAATTTTTGGTTATGTTATTAAAAAATATTTAATTCCTGTTAAGAGAGAAGAAAAGAAATCTAGATCAAATTCAATGGATTTAATGAAAGAAACATTATTTAACGGATACTCAATTGTTCTATATCCAGAAGGTGGTTGGAAAGATGATCATCAAAAACATCCATATGATATAAAACCTAATTCTACTTTAAATCAATTTCGAAATGGAGCATTTAGATTATCAATAGAAACTAACAAGAAAATTGTTCCTATTAGTCTTTCAAATATTAAAAAAATTCATTCATCTGATTCTATGATGTTTAGCCCGGGTAAAGTAGTTTTAAATATTCATGATCCTATTGATCCAGAAGGTCTTACATCATCAAATGAAGATGTAATGTCATTAAATAAAAAATGTTACTCAATTATTTATAATGATTTAATTAAATATGATTATAGAAAAAAAAGAATTTAAAGAATTAAAATTAGAACAGCTATATTCTATCCTAAAAATCAGACAAGAGGTTTTTATAGTAGAACAAAAGTGTTTTTATCTTGATTGTGATGGTTTTGATGAAGATGCAATACATTTTTTAGGTTATGAAAAAGAAGAATTAGTTGCATATATGAGGGTTTTAAAAAATGAAAAATTGAAAACTTTTGTTTTGGGAAGGATATTAGTTTCAAAAAAAAATAGAAAGTTAGGATTAGGTATAAATTTAATTAAGAATGTTATTTCATATTTAGAAAATGATAATGAAAATTTTAAAATTGAAATGTCTGCACAAACTTATTTAATTAGTTTTTACAAAAAGTTTAATTTTAAAGTTGAGGGAGATAATTATTTAGACGCTGGTATACCTCACGTTAAAATGATAAAAAAATAAGTATGATTAATTTTAATGGCAATATTATTGAAGAAAATGAATTTTTTATAGATCACAACAATAGATATCTTACATACGGAGATGGTTTTTTCGAAACCATAAAAATTATTAATGGAAAGCCAAAATTTTGGAATGATCACTATTTTAGAATAATAGGTTCTTTATGTATGTTAAGGATTCCAATTCCTTCTTTTTTTAACTCAAATTTTCTTTTAAAAAATATTAATGAACTTTTGATTTCTAATAATTTATTAAATAGTTCTTGCAGGTTAAAAATTATTTTTTTTAGAAACTCTAAAGGATTTTATTTACCAAAAACAAATATGTTTTCTTTTTTAATATCATCAGATCCAATAGATAATTCTGTCTACACTATTAATACTGAAGGATTAAATGTAGATTTATTCACTCAATATAAACTAGGCACTTCAGAGTTAAATAATTTAAAGTCAACTAATAGATTGATAAATGTTTTAGCTTCAATGTATTATAATGAAAATAATTTAGGTGATTCAATTTTAATTAATGAAAAAAATTTTATCGTTGAATTTACTTCTGGTAATTTATTTATAATCCTTGATAGTAAAATAATTACTCCTCCTCTTGAATCAGGTTGTATTAATGGAGTTTTAAGAAAAAAAATTATTGAGTTAGAGTCTTTATTTGATATGAAAATAGAAGAATCTAATATTAAAACTAAAGATTTATTTAATGCCCAAGAGTTGTTTTCTACAAACGTTATTAATGGAGTTAAGTGGTTTTCAAATTTTAGAAATAAAAAATATGACAACTATTATTCGAAATTAATGATTGAAAGACTTAATAAAATTATTTAATTCATATGAAAATTTCTATTTGAATTTGTCCATAATTCATATTTTTTATCAAAATCGATAATTTTCTTTTTCCAATTAACTCTATCTGAAATAAAATCAACTTTTTCATCTATAATGATCCATGATTTTTCTTTTATTTCTTGTTCAAGTTGATTCTTTCCCCATCCACAATAACCTAAACAAAAAAATATTTCGTTTACGCTAATTAAATTACAATTAATATATTCAATAATTTGATTAAAATTTCCTCCAAAATAAATGTCTTTTGAAACTTTTTGACATTTTTCAATTGATTTGTTTTTATGAAAAAAAAATAAATTATCTTTTGAAACTGGTCCTCCAGAGTAGGTAGTTATTTTTTTATCTTCTATATGAGGAATTAATTTATGTAACTTTATGTTTGTTTTTTTATTTATAATAAAACCGATTTTTTCTTTTTCAGTTGTTTTAGTTATAATTATGACTGTTTTATCAAATCTTTCATCTTCAATTAATGGAATTGATAATAATAAAGTTCCTTCTTTTAATTTATTTTTTTTCATTTTTAACCAATATATAATAAATTAATTACAATTTTGTTTTAAATAATTTTGTGATGAAAAAAGAATTAGAGTCAATAAGAGTTGAATATAAGTCAAAACCATTGAACTATAATAATTTATTACCCAATCCAATTCACCAATTAAAGTTGTGGTTAAATGAAGCTATAGAGTTAAATATTAAAGATGCTAACGCTGTAATTTTATCAACTTTTGATAAACTTAATGGAGTCCAGTCTAGAGTTGTGTTGATAAAAGAAATTACCAATTTAGGTTTAGTTTTTTATACAAATTATAACAGTGTTAAAGCTTCTCAGATTTTAAATAATAATAATATTTCATTATGTTTTTTTTGGTCAAAAATGGAAAGGCAAATAAGAATAAATGGTTATGTAGAAAAAACTTCTGATGAAACATCTGATAATTATTGGAACTCAAGACCATTGAATTCAAGAATTAGTGCCCTTTTTTCTAAACAAAGTTCTGAGGTTGATAAGAATTATGATTTAGAAAAGGAATTTGAGGAATTTAAAAATAATTTTAAAGATAAAGTTGTAAAAAGACCAAATAACTGGGGAGGTTACATAGTCATACCAAATAAAATTGAATTTTGGAGTGGTAGAAATAGCCGTCAACATGACAGATTTGTTTACAAAAAGAATAAAGATTGGTTAGTAAAAAGATTATTTCCTTGATTTTTTATTTACTTTACCTTTAGACTTTGCAAATCTTTTTCCTTTTTTAGTTTTGATATCACCTTTTCCCATATTATAAATATATATATAGTTATTAACTAATTAAAATAATAATCACCAATATTTTCTTTTTTATTTAAAAATCCATTAAAAAATGAGATTGAGTCAATTTCATTTTTATTAGGTAGCTTTATTTTTTCAACTATAAATTTTCCAGAGTTATTTTGAATAAAAATATTATTTTTTTCATGATCAAAATATAATTTATATTTTTCATCAATTTTTTTATTATTTGTAAAACAAAAATTTGAAACTTTTGTAATTATTAATGGTTGTTCAAATATTAAATTGTTTTTCTTTTTAACAAGCAAAGTAGTTCTTGATCCAGGTCTGGGAGAAAAAGCTCTAATGAAGTCGTATATTTCTTTACACTTTTTGTTCCAATCAATGATTAAATCATTTTTAAAAAATTTAGGTGCTTTAAATTCATTATTTTCATAAAATTGGTTAANAGTTTTAAGATTACCTTTAAATATTTTTNCTATTGTCTCNGAGATAATATCAGGGCTTATTTTAATCATTTTATTATAAACATTTTCAAATGAATCATTAAGTTCTATTTTANATTTTTTCTTCATTATTATATCACCTGCATCAATTTTATTGTTNATAAAAAATGTAGTAAGTCCTGTTTCTTTTTCTCCATTAATTATNGCCCAGTTAATTGGAGCTGCACCTCTATATTTTGGAAGTAATGATGCGTGTAAGTTGAAAGTACCATATANTGGTATTNTCCATATCTCTTCTGGAAGTTTTTTNAATGCTATGACAACAAATAANTCAGGATTAAGTTTTTTTAATGAGTTTATAAAATCTGTGTTATTTAGNTCTNATGGTTGAAACACTTTTATATTATGTTTTTCAGCTATAATTTTAATTTTAGTTTTNGTTATTTTCATACCTCTNCCTATCTTCTTATCTGGATTTGTAACAACNGAAANAAGATTATATTTTTTATTTATTTCATTCATTGATTNAATTCCGAAATCAGAGGTGCCAAAAAAAATGATTTTTTTCATAANGTTTTTAGTATAAAGTCAACTCTTTTTTTAATNTCATCCTTTGGTATTTCAATTGTTTCATAACCAAAATCTTTGTAAGTTGATTTTAAATATTTTTCTATTAANATAGATTCATCAAAAGTTTCTTTTCTTCGATCAGTACTCTNAAAAATATTTTTCCAACTAGGACACAAAAATACATTTTTATAATATCTTTTTTCATTTGAAATTTTAATCCATTTTTTTTCAANATTTTTTTTGTANGTAATNAAGTATGAAATTGTGTCAATAATGCTTCTGTCAAAAAAAATTAAATTGTTTTTAGTTTGAANATTCTGNTTATTTTCTAGATTTTTTAATCTTTCAAAAAAAAGATNTTCACTAAAAAAAACTATGTTATCAGAATTTGAATTTTTACTTGGNTTTTCATATTTTTTATCCCAAATTTCATCGTAGCAAAAGTAGCCCCTCTTTTTTAATTCTTTAATAATTGAAGTTTTTCCAGTTCCAGGTCCNCCNGTTATTATTACTTTTTTTAATTTCATATAAGCTAATTTACATTATATTTATAATNATTGTTTAATTTTAACTTAGATGATTTATGTATTCTTTAGTTGAAACTTTNGACTCAATACAAGGTGAAGGTCTATATAANGGNTCNCTNTGTTTTTTTTTAAGACTCGGTGGTTGTGATATTGGATGTGGTTGGTGTGATGAAAAAAAAAGTTGGGATGAGTCTAAANATCCAAAATCATCTATAAATGAAATTATAGATTTAGTTATAAAAAGCCCGTCTNATATTGTAGTTGTNACTGGAGGNGANCCCTTAATGCATAANCTTNATGAATTAACAATTGAGCTTAAAAAACATAAAAGAGTTCATTTAGAAACNTCAGGTGCTTATAATTTAACNGGNGATTGGGATTGGATTACATTATCNCCNAAAAAAAGAAAACTNCCTTNGCCAGAAATTTATAAAAAAACAAACGAATTAAAATGNATTATTTATAATNATTCTGATTTTGAATTTGCAATTAATGAATCTAAAAAAGTTTCAAAANATTGTTTATTATATCTNCAGCCAGAGTGGAGTAAGAAAGATTACATGGTTGAANAAATTATTAATTTTATTAAGCTNAATCCTCGNTNTAAATTATCTATTCAAAAACATAAATATTTAGGNTTACAATGAGGTTTTTNATTTTTTTTATTTTTTTTTTCACANNNGTNTTTNCNCAAAAAAAATGTGATAAAGCCATTGAAAAGGCAATTAAATTAAAACAANATTTTGATCAAAATGANTTTNATGTTAATGAATTAAAAAAAATAGAAAATTTATGTAACAATNCTGAATTTAATATTGTGTTGGCAGATATATATTTTGAATATAANAGATANANCGATGCAATTAACTTATACTTAAAGGACTGGAATTCAATGTATTCTTTTGATGTAATAGAAAATTTATTGAGNTCTTGNTTNTTGACTGGTAATTATAACTTAGCAAAAAATATTATCATTGAAAATGAACATATNAANATTTCGTTAAATCCTCATTTTAAAAATATTTATGAAAAAATTGATTTCTCAATACTNCAATTAATTGATTCTTTACAAATTANTGTGAAAAAATTACCATTTTGTTCANNATNTGATGAATATTTNCCTTCNTTTTCAACCGATTCNNNGTCTCTTATTTACACTNTNAAAAAAGANAATGAAGATGAAAATTTTTATTCTNCNNCTTTTGTAANTAATAANTGGACCGAACCNAAANAAATGGANTATCCAACTAANACNTTATATAATGAAGGNGCNTATTCACTTTCCGAAGATGGAACAGAGNTATATTTTGCTTCATGTAATAGACTTGATGGTTATGGTGGTTGTGATATTTATTTTTCTGAACTAATAAATAATACTTGGTCTGATCCAATTAATTTAGGNGAGACTGTAAATTCTAAATATTGGGAATCNCAACCNTCTATTTCATCAAATAAAGATCTTNTGTTTTTCTCNTCTAATNGNGANGGTGGTGTAGGAAANAGAGATATTTGGGTTTGTAAGAGATTAGGAAGGTANGAATGGTCTTCACCATATAATTTAGGTNNTNATNTAAATACAGAAATGGANGAAATTACACCNTTTATTTTTTATGANACTAAAACTTTATATTTTGCNTCAAAAGGACATATTGGAATGGGAGGTTTTGATCTTTATATNTCANCTTTANATAAAGATGGATATTTTTCTGAAACAAAAAATTTAGGTTATCCAATTAATACTTGGTCNGATGAAAGTAGTTTAATAGTATCAAAAAATTATTCCCATGGATTTTTTGCTTCAGATNGNGGAAATANTGANCTACCTAATTTNGATTTATATTTTTTTGATTTTCCAGATGTTTTTAAAACAAATAAAATTATTGAANTTGGTGGTCANATTATTGACAAAATTAGTTATAATAANATTTCNAATTCTAAAATNTCNTTTTTTGATCATNATGGAAANAATNTNGGTAANACATTTTCNAANTCAGATGGTNCTTTTTTGTATAATTTNTTNGAATTAGATAGTTTAATNGTACANATTGATTCNAAAGANCATATTTTTTATACACAAAATTTACATCTNAATAAAAANACAAATAAAAATCTAAANTTTATATTAGATAGNAAAATTAAAGGNAGTAAAGTTGTNNTAGANAATATTTTATNTGAGACAAATGANTTTTCTCTNAAATCTTCATCTTTTTTNGAAATTAAAAGACTTGCNAATCANTTAAAAAGAAATAANAAAACCAAAATAATGATNGCTGGTCACACAGATAATTTAGGNACTGAACAATATAANCAAGANCTTTCATTTAAAAGAGCNAGATCCGTATATAATAAACTTATNGAATTTGGTGTANGTAAGAATCAATTAAGTTATATTGGTTNTGGTTTTTCAAGACCAATANANNATAATNAAACTGAATTTGGNAGGTCTAAAAATAGAAGAACTGAAATTATTTATGATTAAAAANAATAAAAAATTTAAGATAATNGAATGTCCNAGAGATGCNATGCAAGGTATATCTAANTTNATNCCTACNGAAAANAAAGNNAACTATATTAATTCATTNTTAAAAGTTGGTTTTGATGTTNTTGATTTTGGNAGTTTTGTTTCTCCAAAAGCTGTTCCTCAAATGCGTGATACAGCAAAATTAATTANTCAATTANANCTNAATAATGACNCATCATTATTATCTNTTGNTNTAAATAAGAGAGGNGNNATNGAGGCANCATCCTTTGATGAAATTTCTTNTATAGGCTACCCATTTTCAATATCAAATATTTTTCAAAAGAAAAATAGTAATAAAACNATTGATGATTCTTTGTATTTANTNGATGAATTAATAAATATTTGCTNNAAAAAAAATAAAAAACTTTTGGTTTATATTTCTATGGCTTTTGGTAACCCATATAATGAGAAATATTCACCAGAAATTGTCTTTAATTACATAAATGTTCTATCAAATATGGGTGTAAAATACTTTACTTTAGCTGATACAGTTGGAGTTGCTAATAATGATTTGATAAAATTAATTTTTGAGGAACTAAGTAAAATTAAACTTAATTTTGGAGCTCATTTTCACTCCACATCAGATTTATCTTATTCAAAAATAGAAATGGCATATAAATACGGCTGTAACAGGTTCGACTCTACAATAAGTGGAATAGGAGGATGTCCTTTTGCGAAAGATGATTTAGTTGGTAATATTTCTACTCAAACACTTTTAAATTTTGTTCAAACAAATAAAATTAAACACTCTTTAAATTTATTGAATTTAGAATCAGCTTATAATGAGGCGAAGAATTTATTTAAATTTTAGTCATTTCAATTGCTGAGATAGCAAATTCTTTTCCTTTATTTTTTTCACCTGATGACCTTTTTATTGCTTCATCTAAATTATTTGTTGTTAAAACACCAAAAATAACAGGCTTATTTAGTGATATATTTAAATCCTTAATTCCTGAAGTTACATTTTGGGAAATATAATCAAAGTGAGGAGTTTCTCCTTTAATTATGCAGCCAATAGCAATGATCGCATCAACATCTTGATTAATTCCTATTTTTTTTGCTGCATAAATTAATTCAAAACTTCCCGGAACTTCGTTTTTAAATATATTGCTTTCATTAACACCAAATGTTTGAAGAGTTTTTTTTGTTTCATTATATAAACTAGATGTTATAGTACTATTCCATTTTGAAACGACTATGGCAATTTTTAAATTATTATTGCCCATTTTTGAGTCTTCATTAATTTTAAGATTAAAATCGCTCATTTATTTTTCAGTGGATGATAATTCGTTAATGAATTTATCAATATCTTTTATTGATCTGCTATCAGAAAAATCTTTTTTTATTTCCTTATAATACTTCAAGGCTAATCCTTGATTATTAGTTAATTTTGCCATTTGAGCGGCCTTTTTTAATAAAAATAATTTAGAACTAGTATTCTTGTTTGAAGAATGATTAATTATTTTTAATGATTTTTTATAATAATCTAAAGCTGTTTCAGGTTGATTTAGTTCTGCAAAAACATCTCCGATATTTTCTTTTACTCTACTATTAAAAGCCTTATTTTTAGATTTAAAATTATCAAAGTTACTTATGGCTTGTGAAAAATATTCACTTTTTATATTTTCATCTGATTCATTTAGAGCTAAATTATAGTAACAAATTCCAGCTAAATAATTACAAGATTTTCCAGCTACGGTATTTTTTAGTTTAGAATTTTCAAGTATATTTTTCAATCCCAAAAACTCAATAGAATCACCTGGTAGTTCCTCAGGAATATCATAAAAAGTTTGAATAGTATCACCAAATAGAGCAAAAGTGAAATTTGAATTTTTCATATGAGTTTTTGCAATATGAGTTAATATCTCTGCTTTAATTGGTTCTTCCCACACAGACTTCTTCAATATAACTAAGCTAATTACTACAATAATCAGAATTCCAAGAAAGTAAAATGAATTTTTTCTTTCATTGAAAGTTGTGTTTAGTTTATTTAATAGTTTATTCATAGTTTTGAATTTGAAAGCAAAAGTAACTATTTTTCTAAATATTTTTCTTTTAAAAAAAAAAAATAGAGTTATTCAATGAAATTAGAGTCTTTAAATTTAGTTAATTTCAAAAATTATCTTGAGGTTGATTTTAACTTTTCAGATAAAATAAATTTTTTTCTTGGTAATAATGGCGTGGGAAAAACTAACATATTAGATTCTATTCATTATTTAAGCTTTTCTAAAAGTTATTTTAATCATATAGACTCTTTAAATATCAAATATGGTGAGTCGTTTTTTTCAATTAACTCCAAATTTTTAATAAATAAATTGAGTTATAAAACTTATTTGGCATATGAAAAAAATAAATCAAAAGTTATAAGAGTTAATGACGAAATATGTGAAAGATTTTCTTCTCATATTGGTAAATTTCCGATAATAATATCAACACCATTGGATTCTAATTTAATTTTAGGTTCTGCCGAAATAAGAAGAAAATTCATTGATATTTTAATTTGTCAATTTGATAAGCTTTACTTAAATCATCTCATTAATTATAAAAGATTAATTAAGCAAAGGAATATTTTATTAAAACAATTTTTTAAAAAAAAATACTTTTCAAATGACGATATTGAAATTTATAATGATCAATTAGTTGTTTCAGGGAATTATATTTTCAATAAAAGGAAAGAAATAATCAATCTATTGAAGGATAAAATATTGGGTTATTATAACTCACTTTTGTCTTACAATGAGAATATTGATATTGTTTACAAGTCTCAATTATCAGAAAATTCATTTTCTGATTTATTAAATAAAAGTATTGAAAAAGATAAAATTTTATGTTACACATCTAGCGGAATTCATAGAGATGATATTGATTTTTTTATTAATGGTCTTTCAATGAAAAAAACAGGCTCACAGGGTCAGCAAAAATCATTTACTTTATCTCTTAAATTTGCCGAATTTGAATTATTGAAAAAAATGATTGGATTTAAACCTCTATTTTTAATCGATGATTTATTTGATAAATTAGATAAAAATAGAGTTTCAAGTATTATATCATTTATTTCAACTAATGATTTTGGGCAGATATTTATTACAGATACTGACTTAGAAAGAATAAAGCTAATAATTAGAAATACTGACTTAGATTTTAAATTTTTTACAATTAAAAATAATAAAGTAGATGAAGAGATATTCTAAAACAACAAAAATAGGGGATTTGATAAATTCTTTTTATAAGGATAATAGATTAGTAAAAAATAATTCAGATGAATCTTTAAATGATATTTGGAGGGAAGTAATTGGTAAATATGTATTCTCTAAAACTAAAAAAATTTTTTTTAAAAAAAATTATATTTATATAGAGATAGAAGATAAAATAATTAAAAATGAATTATTAGCTCAATTACCTTCAATCAAAGATAATTTATCTGATAAAATTAAAAATATCAAGGATATTATTATAATCTAGTGATTAAATATTTCGATATCTTCAAAGTGAAATTTTGATTCAACTATAGCATTTTCATCACTATCAGATCCATGTATCGCATTAGCAGATATTGATTCAGCATATAGTTTTCTAATTGTTCCTTCATCTGCCTCTGCTGGATTAGTTGATCCAATTAACTTTCTGAAACTTTCTACTGCATTGTCTTTTTTTAAAATTGCAGCAACAATACAACCTGATGTCATATATTTTATTAAATCATTGAAAAAAGGTTTTTCTTCATGGATTTGATAAAATTTTGATGCTTCCTCCTTGGATAGCTTTGTTAACTTCATAGCTATTATTTCAAACCCAGCATTGTTTATTTGATTCAGAATAGCACCAATGTAGCCCTTGTTTACGGCATCTGGTTTAATCATTGTAAAAGTTATGTTGTTTTCCATTTTTATTTATTTAGTGTGCTAAAATATTATCATTTTCCAATATATCATACTTATAACATGTTTTTTATTATTTTTGAAGGATTATGATTAATCCAAATTATAAAATTTTAATAGAATATTTTTCTGAAAAAAGAAGGATTGTTATCACTACTCATAGATCCCCTGATGGTGATGCACTTGGTTCATCAGTTGCTATTTTTGAGGCATTTAAAAACCAAGGTCATGAAGTTTGCATAATAGTTCCAAATAGTTTTCCAGATTATCTTAATTTTATCCCTAACTCTAATGAAGTAATTATTTTTGATCAAGATGAAAATAAAGCTATTTATGAAATTAATAAGGCAGATACATTTTTCTTTTTAGATTTCAATGATTATTGTAGGATTGATTTAATGGAGTCTTATATTTTAAAAAATAATGGTTACAAAATTATGATTGATCACCATCAATCTCCCTCAATTCTTGCAAATCAGGTTCTTTCCGACACAACCATTTGTTCTACTGCTGAATTAGTATATGAATTTTTAAATGAACTTGATTTTAATTTATCTTTAAATGCAGCTATTGCTCTTTACACTGGAATAGTAACAGATAGCGGATCTTTTAAATATAATTTAGTTAGCTCAAGAACTCATTTGATAATTTCTAAACTATTATCATATAATATCAATCATTCAGAAATTCATAAAAATTTATATGATAATAACTCAATATCTCGAATGAAATTATTAGGAAGGTGCTTGAATTCAAATTTTAAAATATTTCAAGATTTTAATACAGCTATATTTTATTTAACAAAAAAAGATTTAGAGGATTGTGAATTTAAAAAAGGTGATACAGAGGGGTTTGTAAATATGCCATTATCATTAAAAGGTATAGTTTTCTCTGCACTTTTTATAGAACATTTAGATGGAATTAAAATATCTTTTAGATCAAAAAGTAATTTTGATGTAAATAAATTTTCTAGAAATCATTTTAGTGGAGGTGGTCATAAGAATGCTGCAGGTGGAAAAGTTGATAATATATCTCTTGAAAAAACCTTAGAATTCTTTAAAACTATTTTAGATAATTATAAAAATGAATTGAATTCATCAACTTAATTACAAAAGATATATTAAATTTGCCATCAATTAACATAATTCCTAAAACATGAAAACGGTATATTTATTTTTATTTATGATGAGTTCGATATTTTCTATATCTTGTTCATCAAATGCAAATCAAGTTAATAATATGGATAATTTAAATTCAAACGAAAAAAAAGAAAACTCAACAAATATTATGGATAAAGAAGGTTTATATGCGAAAATTAAAACAAGTAGGGGAGATATAATCATTTTACTTGAATATGAAAAAACTCCAATGACAGTTGCTAATTTTGTTGGCTTGGCTGAGGGTAAAATACAGAATGATAAAAAAACAAAAAACGAGCCCTTTTATGATGGTTTAAAGTTCCATAGAGTTATTGCTGACTTTATGATTCAAGGCGGATGTCCTCTTGGTACTGGTACTGGTGATCCTGGGTATAAATTTCCTGATGAATTCCATCCAAATTTAAAACATGATAGGCCTGGTGTTCTATCCATGGCAAATTCTGGACCAAATACAAATGGATCACAATTTTTTATTACTCATAAAGAAACTCCATGGTTGGATAATAAGCATTCAGTTTTTGGATTTGTAGTAGAAGGTCAAGATGTAGTCGATAAAATTGCTCAGGATGATTTTTTAGAAAGTGTTGAGATTATTAGAGTAGGAAAAGTTGCTGAAAAATTTGATGTTCTCTCTTCTTTTGAAAATGGACAAAAAGAATTTAAAAAAGAACAACTTGAAAAACAACAAGCACTACAAGATCAATTAAATAAAGTATCAAAAGGGGCAAAAAAAACTTCAAGTGGTTTAATGTATAAGTTTGAAAAAAAAGGAACAGGAAAGAATGCTCAAGCTGGAGATAATGTAAGTGTTCATTATACTGGTTATCTTGTTGATGGTACAAAATTTGACTCTTCCTTAGATAGAGGACAACCTATAGAATTCCCATTAGGACAAGGTAGGGTTATTAAAGGTTGGGATGAAGGTATTTCTTTGTTGAATATTGGGTCAAAGGCAACATTTATTATTCCTCCTGATTTAGCTTATGGAAGTAGAGCGATGGGCCCAATTCCTGCAAATTCTATTTTAATATTTGAAGTTGAGCTTGTTGATATTAAATAATATTTAATATGAAAATTAAATTATTTTTTATTTCAATTTTTTTCTCCATCTGTTTATTTTCTCAATCAAGTAAAATTATTTCGGGTCCAATGGTGTCTTATATTGATGCCAGAACAACCCAAATTTGGATGTTAGTTGATCAAAGTGTAAAAAAAATTCAAATTGATCTTGTGGATTATGATAATAATAAAACATTAGATTTTACACACAATGTTGAAAACCCTTATTTTTTTCAGGATTTTATTCCTGTAACTATACCATTAGAATCCTTAAGGCCTAATACTGAATATATTTTAACTATTTCTATTGATGGTAATGAATACGAGAAAAGTTTTGACATTTATACTGCAAGGCCATATTTAGATGATACACATTTTTTAATTGGTGGTGATATTTCAAATTTAAGTTCAAAGTCTGATGAAATTTTTAATTCAATGACTAAAATGAAATCAGATTTTATGATTTGGACTGGAAATAATTTATCATCATATTTATCTAATAGTAAATTTTCTTTTAAGTCTTTATCCCATGATTATATTTCAACCAGATTAAATAGTTCATTAAACAATTTTTTACAATCTACACCTCAAATAGCTACTTGGGGAAATTTAGATTTTCCAAATTTTAATTCTTCCGAAAATCTTAACGATTCCACCTACCATGTATTTGATCTTTTTTGGCCTAATTCACTGAAAAAAACATATAATTATACATTTATGGATTATGGTTTGTATCAAAAGTATTCATATAATGATATTGATGTTTTCCTTTTAGATACAAGGTCTTTCAGAGAAGAGCCTTCTTCAAACTCTTCGTTACTTGGAAATAATCAAATGGAAAGGTTATTTGAAGAGATAAATAAAAATGGAGCTACTTTTACATTTTTAGTGTCACCTACACCTTTTTTATCAAATGGAAATGAATCGATGATTAATTACAGTGACCATTTTAATGAATTTTTAAATAGATTAAAAACATCTAATGTTGAAGGTGTAGTTTTATTAAGTTCTCAAGGCTTAAAAACTTCTTTTGTCAAACTAGATAAATCTTCTAATTTAATTGAATCTAAGTATTGGAGTCCTATTTATGAATTTAATTTAGGTTCTATTGCTGGTCTTGGACCACAAAACTTTTCTAGAATTAAGGTTGAAGGTGAACTAGATAAAAGGATTTGTGTTATTGAAACTTTTAATGAGAAAGGAGAAGTTCTTTTTGTTAAAAAAATTCATGAAGATGAATTAAAATATTAGTTTTCTATACTAATAAATAGTTATTGATATAAAAAAAAAGGGAAAGTACTACTTTCCCTTTTTTATTTGATCAAATTAAAAATTATTCAATAATTACTTTCTGAGTTATTAATGAATTTTTATTTGATAATTCAATAAAGTAAACACCTTTACCAAATTGATTTAAATCAAAAGTGAAGTTTGAGTTTACTTTTTCGGTTAAGATAACCTGACCTAAAGCACTCATAATATTTAGTTTATAACTTTCATTTTTTAAATTACTAATTGTTATTTCACCGTTTGATGGGTTAGGGAATACTGTAAAGTCAATGTTATCTTCATTGATACTTGAATTGTTAGCAAACAATAGTCCATCAATTATATGAATTACACCGTTTGAACATACTATGTCAGCTGTTGTAACCATTGCGTCATTAACCATAACATTGTCGCCGATGTTAATTGTAACGCTATTTCCATCTAACATTTCAATCTCCATACCGTCTTCAAGATCACTAGCAAATACTTTACCACCTCCGTATACATGATGAGTTAATATGTCTAGCAATGGAGTATCTCCATTTTCTACAATTTCAGCTAATGCTGCGTCATCTAGCTCCGAACTTGGTGCAAACATTGTAAAACCTGGCTCTACACATTGATCTAAAGCAGATAGATCAGTAGCAGAAATAGTTAATCCCATAGCAACATATTGATTTACATTTTCATTTGAAGTTGCTTCATCGAACATTGTATTTATAGTTTCACCTTCAAGTTCTAATGCAGCGTATACTCTTGGTACCATAAACTGTTGAATTAAATCAACATATGCCATACCTTTATCTTCTGACATATCAGGACTATCAAGAAGGGCTAAGCATCCCATGGTTCCAGGGTCAGTACCTTGATATGCATCAGCTATTGCTCCATATAATTCATTATCCCACCAATCCCAAGGCGAACCTTGAATTTCATATGGTCCACATGGTGTCATATCAATTGAGGGTTCAGGTGTAACAATTGGAAATAATCCTGGGTAAGAATCATGTCCTGCAGTTGCAGAGTTATCATTTCCATTTCCGTTTCCATACCACGTGTCGTTTAGTTCTATTGACATTTCTTCAAATACATCATTGTTTCCAAATTCAGTTGCCATTTGTTGAACTACTAAGGATCCCATTCCTTCAACAACTATAGCTCCAGTAGTTGGTACCATAATATTTCCTACACCGTATGGCGCAAATACTTCATTCCAGCACTGCATGCTTGCAATAGGAACTTCTCCTTGATCAACCCAGCTACTATCAGGGATAGCTCCTCCAACATTGAATGCCATATCAATATCTGAACTATATCCAGGATGGTTTGGAAGACAAAATGGAACGTTTGTTACATCAAATTCCCCATCTCCATCTGAATCTAATCCAGGTAAAATACCAGAGTCAGTACCTTCTAAATTACCAAAGTATTCAGGTATAATATAAGGTACAGCATCATTTAATCCATCACCATCAATATCCTGACTTGTATCCATAAACTTTGCTAATAAAAGTTCTTCATCATAATCCCAGAGGGATGCAGCGCATAATGAGAGATAACCTCCTGTTCCAAGACCTCCTACAGCAAACTTATCAGTTATTCCATAAGGGTTTCCATCTTCAGCTATAGTTTTTCTTAAAAAACGGACTCCAGTTCTTACGTCTTGAAGACCTCTATAAGCAGCTTGTATAAGAGTACTTCTCCTAACGTCTTCGTTTTCAGAAATTGGGTTCCAACCTAGTCTATAGTTTAAAGCAACAGCTACATATCCTTTTTTTGCAAATGCTTTACATTGCTCAATTGTAGCGTTGTCAGTTTTGTCACCGGTAGCTTGTCCATTTGCAACAGCAGGTAAGAAACTACCTGTATGTAGTATCATAACAACAGGTCTGTCAGTTGCACTGTCACCTGATGGCATATAAATATCCATTTCTAGATCTTCAGGTGCAGGTGCTCCTCCTTGTAAAAGTGGGAGTACTGTAATATTATTTCCATAAACTATATCAGATTCAATTTCAATATCACAAAATACTTCATCCATGTATCTTGTTTGAGAAAAAGAAAATGATGCAATCAAGAAAAATATTAATAATAATGATTGTAATTTTATTTTCATAAGTAATGTTTTTAATTAGTTAAATTCAAATAATAACGCAAGATAAGATAATCTTCCGACTTTAGGTCCTCCATAAGCTTGATAAACTTGGTTATTCAAAACATTTGAAGCTCCAAGCTTTAATACGAATGGGTTATCATTTTTAAAAATATCAATTTTTTTATTTACTTGTAAATCTAATAAGCCATATGAGTCGACATATCCCGTAAATTGTGGTGATCCTTCAAAAATAAATCCATCTACCCATTTATAATTAATTTGAAAATTGAATAATTCTTTAATATTTCCACTCAATCCTAAGTTAAATTTATGTTCAGGGGTATTATAAGCTGGTATAATTGGGTCTTTCTCATCTTCATTTATTAATTTGTTCCATGAGTAATTAAAATTTAATGTCATAGATCTAGGTAAAAAATAATTCATCCCAATCGAAAAACCTTGAGTTTTAACTCTTCCTTTGGCATTTACGGCAAGTCTATATCCTTGAATTGAAGGAGATGATATTGATAAATAATTAGGTATTTCTTCACCTTCTTCATTAGCCCAACCGTTTTCAACATCTAGATCTGTGGCAATTCTTGTTGGACTTGATTGGTCAATTGTATAAGACGCTCCAATTTGATAGCCAATAAAATCTCTATAAATTGAGTAATAAAAACTAGCATCAATATATAATTTTTCCCAAAGTGTGGTTCTAAATCCAAGTTCTAATGAGTTTACTTTTTCAGGTTTTAGAGGATCAGCTGTTAATTTACCCTGGGTTAAAGCTCTCCTACCTTGAGCAAAAGCATTAGTGCCATTTAAATTAAAATATTTTCTTAGTGAATCTGCATCAACAAAAATTTGATCATAGCCAAAACCATTTAAATTACCAAGTAAAATTCCAGTTCCATAGTCATAATTTAGATATTGATCAGTTAGAGTTGGATTTCTTAATGCTGATGAAAAAGAAAACCTAAATAAATCCTTTTCACTAGCTTTCCAGACAATAGAGGCAGCTGGAGATATTAAATAATCAAAATTTTGATTTTTATCAATTCTTGCAGTTGTATTTAAAAGTAAAGTTTCGTTAAAAAACTTTTTATCTATTCCAGCGTATATTCCATATTCAAAATTTGTAAATCTTTTCCTTGTAATTGTCGTGTCTATGTAATCTATAACCGGAATTGTATCATATTCATATTCCCAATAGGAATTTTCAAAATTTTCAAAGTCTAAAACAAAATTTGAATCAGTTACCAAGTAATTCTCTACAATATCTCCGATTTCATCAATTAAGTAGTATGTGTTTATAGTTTGTTCAAATCCATCATCAAATATTGAACCTTGAGAATCAGGCTTGTAAAGTCTGGCATTAGCACCAATAATTAGTTTTGTGTTCAAGTTAATATCATGTATGTATTCTCCTTGAAGGTGGTATAATGCTGATTTATCAAAAAATCTTGTACCATTAATTAGGTTTCCAGTGATAGGGTCGTATCTAGATGATGTTGTTATTTCATTTAATAAGTTGTTAAATTCATCTGTACCGGGTTGAATTAATGCGTTGGCAACTGTATTACTTTCTGTTAATTCACTATCGGCATAATTTCTAGCTAATTCGTGATAATATTCTAAAAGGTCTTGATTTTCACCTAGCAGATTTTGCATATTTTCTTGCCATAATCCATAAGATGTATTTATATCCCAATCATACCATCCTGGTATACTTTTAATTGAATCTAAAATATATTGTTGCCAATAATAAATGTAGTCATTCTTCCATATAATATCATCTTTACTGTCAGACAATAATGATGTTGCGGTTGCTACTGCATCATATGAGTTGCCAGCGTCTTCATGGGTTGTGTAGAATCTAATAAAAAACTTATCTTTTTTTCTAAATTCTAATCTATTTTGATAAAATTTAATGTCTTTTAAACTGTATCTGTTATCACCTTGATAAACTGTTGTTCCTTCACCGTAATTAAACGAATAGATTAATTCATTTTCTTTTTTTGTTTTGTAATGAAGTGCAGTATTAAACTTTAAGTTTTCTGTATCATAATCAACTAAATCAACTTCACTGTAACCTGTTCTGTGTATTGTCCCTAGTCCTGGATAGATTCCAAAATTTGTATTTTCAAAACCTCTTTCATCACCATATACATTAACAGCATCCCAGCCACCTAAGTTATTTGTTTGAGCATCACTATCATCGGTTGCATTAGTATTATCAGCCTCCCAATCATTGGCTTTAAAATGTTGTAAATTAATTTTAAATCCAAATCTATCATTTCCTTCATTGTCTTTATAAGATTTAGCAAACCTGAATCCATTTTCCACTAATGCTCTTTCTCCAATTTTAATTTGATATTGAGTGCCAGGAAACATAAATGGATCTTTCGATTCCATGTATATTACTCCGTTAAAAGCATTTGGTCCATATAAAGCTGAGCTAGCTCCAACAATTATTTCAACTCCCTTAGTGTCTAGTTCAGGACTTCCCATAAAATTACCTAAACTAAAATTTAAACCAGGAGATTGATTATCAACACCATCAATTAATTGAAGAGATCTGACAGGGGATGTACTGTTAAATCCTCTAGTGTTAATTATTTTAAATCCAAGACTAGCTGAAGTTAAGTCTACACCTTTTAAATTTGAAAGACCTTCATAAAAAGATGAGGAAGGAGTTTCTTTTATGGCATTAATGTCTAAAGATTCTATTGTTATTGGTGATTGTTTAAGTCTTTCAGTTAATCTCGAATCTCTAATTTGAACTTCTTGAAGTTGTTCATCATCTGTTTGTAAATTTATTGTTATGAAATTATAACTTGTTATTTCTATATTTTTTGTTTTATAACCTATATACGAACATTTGATGGTTATTGGTAAATTGGATATATTTTTTAACTCAAAATTTCCATCTATATCTGAAGTAACTCCTGTTCCATTTACTACTTGAATGTTTGCGCCGATAAGAGTTTCTTTTGTTCTCTTGTCCTTTATAACTCCTTTTATATTCTGTGAAAATAAGTAAGAAGAAACTACTAAGAATAATGTAGTAAGTATACTTTTTTTATTCATTATTTAAAAGTTAGGAGATAGTTGGTAATTGTTGTAAAAATCATCAATAATTTCTATTACCTCATCAACACTATCTACTAATTTAAAGTTTTTTAAATCTTTTTCAGAAATATTTCTTTCTTTTTCTAATACAATTTTTTTCATCCAATCCAATAAACCATCCCAAAAGTCACTTCCAAATAAAATAATGGGAATTTTTTGTATTTTCTCAGTTTGTATTAGAGTTATAGCTTCAAATAATTCATCCAGTGTTCCAACACCTCCAGGCATAACAACAAAACCTTGTGCGTATTTTACAAACATTACTTTTCTAACAAAAAAATAGTTGAAGTCAATATTTTTATCATCATCAATATATTTATTTGGAGTTTGCTCAAACGGTAAATCAATATTAAGTCCTACTGATGCTCCACCTTTATTTTTAGCGCCTTTATTTGCTGCTTCCATTATACCGGGACCTCCACCTGAAATAATACCATAACCTCTTTCAGTTAATTTTTCTGAAATTTCAACTGCATATTTGTAATACTTGTTTTCTGGATTTGTTCTTGCGGAGCCGAAAATTGAGATACATGGACCTATATTAGAAAGTTTTTCAAAACCTTCTACAAATTCTGACATGATTTTAAAAATGCTCCATGTTTTATCTCCTTTAATTTCTTTCCATCTTTTTCTCATTTCAAATATTTTTTAGGAAGTTATTTCTTTTTTTAAGAATTTAGCAGTATAACTATTTTTGTTTTTAACAATATCTTTAGGATAACCTTCGCAAACAATGTAACCACCTCCTGACCCACCATTTAAGCCAAGATCAATTATATAGTCAGCTTGTTTAATTACATCCATATTATGCTCAATTATAATACATGTATTCCCACGATCTACAAGTTTATGTATTGATTTCATTAATATATTTATGTCATAGAAGTGTAATCCAGTTGTTGGTTCATCAAATATATATAATGTTTTTCCGGTGTCTTTTTTTGAAAGTTCTAAGGCAAGTTTAACTCTTTGAGCTTCACCGCCTGATAATTCTGTGGAAGGTTGTCCAATTTTTACGTAACCCATTCCAACACTAACAAGAGTTTCTAATTTTCTTTTAATTTTTGGAAATTTGTCAAAGAAGATAAGTGCTTCTTCAACTGTCATTTCTAATATTTCATATATACTCTTTCCCTTTAGTTTAACTTTTAATGTTTCTTTGTTAAATCTTTTACCATAACAGATTTTACAGTCAATATAAAAATCTGGCAAAAATTTCATTTGGATTAATTCTTTACCACAACCTTTACATTTTTCACATCTACCCCCAGGTATATTAAATGAAAAATTTCCTGATTTTAAACCCATTACTTTTGCTGTAGGGACATTTGAAAACAACTCTCTAATTAAAGTAAATAAACCTATGTAGGTTGCGGGGTTAGATCTTGGTGTTCTTCCAATTGGACTTTGATTAATCGATATTACTTTGTCTATATTTTCAATACCTTTTAATTTTTCGTAGGTTCCGTAATCATTTAGAGATTTATTAATTTTATTATTTATTAATGGAAATAATGTTTTGTTTATTAATGTTGACTTACCACTTCCAGAAACCCCAGTTATTAATACTAAATTTCCTAACGGAATTTTTAGATTAATATTTTTTAAATTATTTTCTCTAGCTCCTAAAAGCTCAATAAATAAACCATTGCCATTCCTAATTTTTTTTGGTACAGGAATTAAATTCCTATTATTAATATATTCTGAAGTTAAAGTTTTAGATTTTTTAATTTTTTTATTGTCTCCTTCAAAAATCACTTTTCCTCCGTTAATACCTGCAAAAGGACCGATATCTATTATGTAATCAGCTGACTCAATTAATTCTCTATCATGCTCAACAACAATTACTGTGTTCCCTAAATCTCTCAATTTTTTTAATGAATTAATAAGTAAATCATTATCTTTTTGATGAAGCCCAATACTTGGCTCATCTAAAATATATATTACTCCTACAAGTTCCGATCCTATTTGTGTTCCAAGTCTAATTCTTTGACTTTCACCACCAGAAAGAGTTTTAGATTTCCTATCGATTGTCAAGTATTCTAAACCAAGGTCAATAAGAATCTTTGTTCTTTTAATAATTTCTTTAATAATTTCTTTTGTTATTTTATTATCCTTATTAATGCCATTAAGCCATTCGTGTAATTCCTTTATTTCAATATTTGAAATATCATTTATGTTTTTTTTATTAATCAAAAAATAAAGACTTTCTTTTTTTAACTTTTTTCCTTGACATTTGGGGCATTTTGATTCGGTTATATAATTTTTGGCCCATCTTTGAATTCTTTTTGAATTTGAATTTTTAAATTCACTTAGAATAAATTCTGAAATTCCAGGAAAGTCCATTTCATAATGTTTGGTTAAACCCAACTCTTTTTTTTGAATTTTAAAATTTCCTTTGATTCCGTATAGAATTGAATCTATACATGCTCTGCTAATTTTCTTTACTGGTGTGTCAAGATTAAAATTGAATTTTTCTAAAATAATTTTTAGTTCGTTTAAAATCCAAGGTTCTTCAATATTATGTAGAAGTTCAATAGCCCCGTTATTAATGCTTAAATTTTCGTTAATAATTATTTTTTTTTCATCAACTAAATAACTATTTCCTAATCCTTTGCAATTTGCGCAATAGCCTTGAGGAGAATTAAAGGAAAATGTATTTGGTTCGGGTTCCGTATAAGATATTCCAGATTTTGGGCACATTAGTTTTGTGCTATAAAAAAATGATTCAGTGTTATTTTCTTCAATTATTAATATTGATCCATTACCATGATTAATTGCAAGCTCACAAGAAGATTTAATTCTAGATTTATTTTCCTCTTTAATTAATAAATCATCAATAAGTAATTCAATATCATGATGTTTATTTCTATCTAATTCTAAACTATTAATAGATAAATATGAGTCATCTAAAATATTTTTTATTTTTCCATCTACTCTTACCTTTAAAAATCCTTTTTTCATTAGATCAATAAAAAATTGTTTATAATTTCCTTTTCTTCCTCTTACTAATGGTGCTAGAATAAGAATTTTTTTGTCTTTGTGTTTTTTTTCAATTTTTTGTATAATTTTTTTTAATGAAAATGTTTCCATTTTTTTTCCTGTCACATAGGAGAATGCCGTAGATGATTTTGAATATAATAATCTTAAATAATCATATATTTCTGTAACTGTGCCAACAGTGGATCTTGGGTTTTTTGATACGGATTTTTGACTAATTGAAATTACTGGACTTAGGCCAGTAATTTTATCAACATCTGGTTTTTCGTAGTTATCAATGAATTGTCTAGCATAGGATGAAAATGTATCCATGTACCTTCTTTGACCCTCCCTGTAAATTGTTTTGTGCGCCAAAGATGTTTTCCCACTACCACTCAAACCTGTAATAACAACAAGTTTTTTTTTAGGTATTTCGATTGAAATATCTTTTAAATTATTTTCCTTAGCACCAAAAATTTCAATTTTGTTCATTTTTAAAAAACTTGATTTATTTAATAATTAGTGAATTTTCCAGAGGTAATTTTATCATATACTTCTTTCCGTTTTCATTAATATTATTTTTTAATATCCATGGATTCAGGTATTTAATTACTTTGTAATTTTGATTTATACTTATAGCGTAACTTGCTAAGTCATCAATTGAATTTTCAACTGGGATTTCATAGGTCTTAACAACTTTATATAGATCCTTTTCATTTAAATTAAATCCATATAATTCAGGATTTTGATGAATTATTTTATACGCAACGATTCTAAATACATACCTTGAGGTTTCATTATTTAATTTTAAATCATAGTAGTTTTGAACTTTTTGTTTTTTTAATTGTTTTTCTAAAGCAAATGGTCCCATATTATAAGCTGCGGCAGCGAGTGTCCAGCTTCCAAATTGAGTATATAATTTTTTTAAGTAACTACATGCAGCTTCAGTTGACTTTTCTAAATGATATCTTTCATCAATTAAATCGTTAATTTCTAAATTATAAGATTTACCTGTTTTTGACATAAATTGCCAAAAACCTTTGGCGCCAGCCGGAGAAGTTACATTTTCTAATCCACTTTCAGCAATAGCTAGATATTTAAAATCTTCAGGAATATTATGTTTTCTTAAATATTTTTCAATTATTGGGAAGTATTTATTTGCTCTTTTAAGAATTAATATTCCTTTAGAGTGAAAGTAAGTATTTACAATTATTTCTTTGTCAAATCTTTCTAAAATATCTTGATATTCAATTGGTACTTTTTCATTACAGAAGTCTAGATTTTTAGGGATGTAAGGAGAATGAACTTTATAATTTTCTGTTTTGAAATTTATATAGTTCTTATTATTCTCTTGAGAATCACAAAAGAAAAAAAATAAAATAAAAATAAAAAAATTCATCACTTTTCTGTTAATTTTAAATATTCATCAAAACTAATTCCTTTTTTATCCTTTGCTGAAAGGAAAGGTTTTTCTATCCCCCAATTAATATTTAAATCAGGGTCGTTCCAATTAATTGTAATTTCTGATTTTTGATTATAATTTTTATTGCACTTATAAGAAAATATACTGTTATTTTCAAGAGATAAGAAACCATGTGCGCAACCTTCAGGAATCCATAAAATCTTTCGATCATTAGAATTTAAACAAATCTTTTCATGTTTACCAAAAGTTTTAGATTCTTTTCTTAAATCTACTATTACATCTAAAACTTTTCCTTGTAAAACTTGTACTAATTTTAATTGACTGAAAGGTTTTAATTGTAGATGTAACCCTCTTAGAACATTTTTTTTTGAAATTGAAATGTTATCTTGGTTAAATGTCTCACTGAGAGACAATGAGTTAAATTTATTGAGATTCCAAGATTCAAAAAAAACTCCTCTATCATCTTGAAAAATTTTATTTTCTTCAATAATAAATAAATCTTTAATTGATGTTTTTTTTTTCTCCATTTTAAAGATAAATATACATTAATTTATGAAGTCCAATTTTAGGAATAATATAATATTCTCCATGAGTTTTAAATCCACTTTTTTTATAAAATGTAATTGCAATTTTTCTAGCATCGCACCAAATTAATTTTATTTTTTTTTCTCTCAAGTATTTGATTGCAAAATTAATTAGGATTTGCCCCATTGACTTCCCTTGATGATTTTTTGATGTTGCCATTGCTCTTAGTCGGTATTGATTATCTATATTATTAAATATGTTATTTTTTTCCTTTATAAAAGTTCCAATACTTACAATATCTGATTTTAAAAAAACTCCTAAATGAAAAGTAGTTTTTAGGTTATCATCACTAAGTATACAATCTTTTAATTTTTTATGAGGCCATAAAACTTGACTTCTTATATTATGTGTTAACTTAGAGTTAATTAACTTTATCTCAATATTTTTCATTTATTAAGATATACTGTAGTTGAAGGGAAAGCAAAATCACTCTTATGTTTTTTTACTATGTCCATTATTTTAAAATTAATTTCTTCAGTTGTGTCTAAATATGTGTCCCAGTCTGTCCCTTTAACATAATACATAACCATAATATCTAGTGAACTTGATCCAAAATTTAAAAACTTTACTCTACCAAAATTTTTGTCTGTTTTAGGATGTTGATCAATTATTTTTTTAATATCTCTTGTTATTTTTTTTTATTTGAGCTTTACTAGTTTCATAAGTAACTCCAATATTAAACTTGGTTCTTCTAGATGATCTCATACCTAAATTATCAACCTCTGCATCTACCATTTTTTTATTAGGAACTGTGACTAAACTTTTGTCGAATGTCCTTACTCTTGTACTTCTAAATCCTACGCTTTCAATTATTCCAGTCACATTACTGACAGTAACAATATCTCCTACAACAAATGGTCTGTCAAGAAAAATTACAAATGATCCAAATAAATTTTCTAGACTTTCTTTTGCTGCCATTGCTATTGCAATACCTCCAACACCTAATCCAGCTGCTAGAGCAGTAATATTAATGTTAAATATATTGCTTGCAATAGTGAATATTCCAAAAATTATAATTAAAATTTTAACCAATGATGTGAAAAAAGGAATAAGTTGATCATCAAGTTTAGATTTAGTTTTTTCAGCTTTTTTAATAAAAATTATTTTAAAGAAATCTGTAATTTTTAAAAGAAGCCAAATAAAAAAAACAAATAAAAAAAAAGAAAATACTTTGTTAAAATTTAAATCTCCTAAAATTGAAATTTTTCTTAAAATAATGTCAGTTTCAATATTTTTAAAGCTTAAAGAAAAAATTATAAGAATAAAAAGGTAATCTAAAGGTTTTTTTACGGTTAAATAAAAATGTTCTCCTTTTAGGTTTTTTACTTTTATTAAAAAATCAAATAAAAATTTACTTAAAAACTTCGATACATTTTTCTTTAATAATAATCCCACGGAAATTATTATTACTGAAATTAAATATTTTTCAATTGAGTTTCCTAGGAAAACATAGTCCAAAAACATAAGATTTAAATTCATATTGCTTTATTTAAGTTTCTAATTTATTATTTTTTAAACAAAAGAATTAATCTTTCAGAATTTTCATTAAAATCATTGAGTTGATAATCACCAAAAATGCTCATATTTTTTAAGTTTGATTTACTGCATAAATTAACAATTTGTTCTTTATTTAAAAGTTGGATCCTTTCTGTGAATTCAAATTTTTTGTTTTTTTCTTTAAATTCAATTTTTTTGTATAAAAAATTCAAATCACTCCATCTTTTTATATAAAAATTAATTTCATTAATTTTTATTGTTTCAGATTTATTTAAGTCTTTTAGTGTCTTTTCGATATTTAAAAAGTCGATAATAAATATGCCATTCTTTTTTAATGCTTTTGAAACACCGTTGATTACCAAATGATTATCTTTTGAGTCATTAAAATAACCAAAACTTGTAAATAAATTTAAAATAAAATTATACTTATTTTGCTCTCTTATTAATCTCATGTCTCTTACAAAGAAATTCAAATTATTTTTTTTTTCTCTTAAAGCTTGTTTAATACTATTTTTTGATAAATCTATTCCGTCAACTCTATATCCCATTTTATTCAATAAAATTGAATGCCTTCCTTTTCCACAACATAAATCTAAAAAGTATGATTTTTTAGTTGGTGATAAAAATTTTAAAAGATTATTAATAAATAATTCTGCCTCATCATGATTTCTTTTATTATAAAGAATATGATAATATTTTGAATCGAACCAATTTTTATACCAGCTAGTCATTATTTTTTAATTTTCCATGTTGTTCCAGAAGTAGGGGAGTATGATGGTTTGTATCCCATTTTTTTTAAATGATTATGATATTCATTTAATTTTTTTTGATTTCTTGATATTTCTTTTTCAAAATTTTGATCATAGATGTCAGGTAAATTTAATTTATCATTTTTAGATCTTCTAGCCCAATTTCTAGCTGAACTTTTCCAACATTTCATTGAGTTTTTGCCTATTTTCCAGCCTTTAGATTCATAAAAATCGTACATAACTTCACTCTCATCTTCTGCTTTAATTTTTAAAAAATAATCTTTTAATTCATCAATATTGGGTTTTTTAAATTTTTTCTTTTTGATAATTGAATTAGTGTTTCTTTTTCTTTGTTTTTCTCTTTTTGTGGAGTAATCTTCTAAGATAAATTGTGATATGTTTTTATGTAGTATTTTTACATAAAAAACATCTTTTTTTTTAACAATAACATCTATTAGTTTTAATTTATATAGCTTGTTAATTGCATCTTTAATTTTTGATTTGTTAAGCGTGGTGTTTTCTGAAAGAGATATTAAATTATTAACCGTGAAATCATAGTCTGTATTTTTTGAATATTCTTCAACTTTAATTAATTCTGATAAAATTAAAGTTGAATCAATTCCAATTTTTTTTAAAACAATCTTGTTTATTATATAATAACCTTCGCTTGAAAATAAATTTTTAGAAATACTCATAATTTCAAATGTATTAAGGTTTTATTTGTTTCTTTATTAAATATATATTTTCTAAAATTATTTACAATGAACCCAAAGGTCTTTTTTTGGCAAAGGAGCTTGAAGTGAAATAATTTCTTTTTTAATCGGATGTACAAAAGAAATTTTTCTTGAATGTAAACAAATACCACCATATTTATTTGTTCTTTTTGCGCCATATTTAATATCTCCTTTTATTGGGGATTTTATGTAAGCAAGTTGAGTTCTTATTTGATGGTGCCTTCCTGTAATAAGTTTAATTTCATATAAATAATAGTTTTTTAAATTTTTTAAAAAACCATAATGAAGTTCAGATCTTAAATAATCTTTTTTTTCCTTTTCTGAAACATAAGATTTATTTTGTTTTTTATTTTTTTTTAAAAAATGAATTAGTTTACCAGATTTTTTTTCAAGTTTATTTTTTACAATTACCCAATATATTTTTTCAATTTTTTTTTCTCTAAATAATTCAGACATTCTAGTTAATGATTTGCTTGTTTTAGAAAGAACAATTAATCCACTAACCGGTCTGTCTATTCTGTGAGGAAGTCCTACAAATACATTCCCAGGTTTGTTATATTTTTTTTTTAAAAAATGTTTAGTTATTTCAATTAAAGATTTATCATTTGTTTTATCTCCTTGCGCAAGAATTCCTGATTTTTTATTTATAGCAATTATGTGATTGTCTTCATAAACAACATCAATTGATTTGGGGTTAGTATGACTCATTTTCATTAGGAAATGTATTTTCTTTTACATCACGAATGTAATTTTTACATGCAGATGAAATTTCTTTGTTAAGATCTGCATATCTTCTGATGAATCTTGGGTTAAAGTCTTGAGTCATTCCTAACATATCATGGGTAACTAAAACTTGACCATTTACATGTTTTCCTGCTCCAATTCCAATTGTTGGGATTTGTAATTTACTAGAAACTTCTTTTGCTAGTTTACTTGGTACTTTTTCTAAGACTATTGAAAAGCATCCTTTTTTTTCTAAAATTTTAGCATCATTGATTAATTTTTTTGCTTCTTCCTTTTCTTTTGCTCTTACAGAATATGTTCCGAAATTATAAATGGATTGGGGTGTTAACCCAAGATGCCCCATTACTGGGATCCCAGACTTTATAATTCTTTCAACTGACTCAGAAATTTCTTCACCACCTTCCATTTTAACAGCATGCGCCTCAGATTCTTTCATAATTTTAATGGCTGAATCAAGTGCTTTTTTAGAGTTACCTTGATATGAGCCAAAAGGTAAGTCAACAACAACAAGAGCTCTTTTTGTTGCTCTAATTACGCATTTTGCGTGATAAATCATTTCATCTAAAGTAATTGGAAGTGTTGTTTCGTGTCCAGCAATAACATTTGAAGCAGAATCTCCAACTAGAATAATATCAATTAATGATTGGTCTATAATTTTTGCAGTTGTGTAATCATATGCTGTGAGCATAGAAATTTTTTCATTATTAACCTTCATTTCTTTTAAGGTGTGNGTTGTTATTCTNGAATATTTTTTCATATCAATTTNANTAAAACTAANATCAAATCTACGAAAATTATATATTTGCACTGTGANGCGATTAATTTACTTTTTCTTTATTTCTATAACTTTCTATAATTGTGAAAATGAAATAGATATAAACAGTGATTGGGAAGAGATTCCAGTTTTATATGCTATTTTAGACGGTGGCGCCAAAGATGATTGTAATGGAAACGGCATATTAGATCAAAATGACAATCTTCCTTGTAACGATCAATATATTAGAATTCAAAAATCTTTTTTAGGTGAATTTCCAGCTGACCAAATGGCTCAAGAAAGTGACTCTATATATTATTCCCCGAATGATATTTTAGTCTGGGTGGAAGAAATGTGTAATAATAATACCGATACAATTTCTGTTGAACTAATTCAATCAGATGAAAAACCAGATGATGGTTATTTTTCATCAGAGAATCACTATTATTTCAAATTTTCTAATCCTTTAAAACTATACGAAAATGGCGAATCTGGGCCTAAATGCCAATATAAAGTAGTTTTTCTGAATCCGCTCTCCGGGAAAAGAACCAGCGGAAAAGTTCAGATTGTAAAACCAATTGACACAAAAATCCCAACATCATTAAGTGGTTCTCGTCATGGAGTTTTAAAAGAAATTCCAGATCATGTAGCTAATGATAGTCCAATTAGTGGATTGAGAATTCGTCCATCTGAAAATGGTAAATTATATAAATTTTTTCTAAGGTTTAATTATGTTGAAGTAGATATAAGTACCGGTGAAGAAAAAAGTTTATATGTTGATTGGAATTTTAGTCCAATTACTGCAACTGAGTCTCAATACACTAGTGGAGGTACTTGGGTTGATTTAGACTTTAGGCCATTTGATTTTTTTAGTTTCCTTGCATCCTCAATACCAGAAAATGATAACGTCTACAGATACCCAAAAGGAATTTATTTTGACAATGGAACTACTCCTCATGGTCAAATTGACCCCGCAGTATATTTCCCATGCTTAGAATTTCATTTTGAGGTTTTAGATTTAGATTTATTTAACTATTTAAATTCTCAGTTACCCTCTGGTCTGACACAAAGTAGGCCTCTATACAGTAATATTGATAATGGTTTTGGTTTAATAGCATCAATTAGTAAGGAATCTATTGTTGATGTTAAAATGAGTAGAACCACTAATAATAATATCGCAACAAACATATTAACAAAAAAATTAAATTTTAGATGTTTCGATGGCATCAATGACATAAGTAATCTAGGTTACGATTGTCAGTAATATGTCAAATTGTCATCTTTTTCTTTTAAAAATTGTCAATTTTGTCTAAATATTGCTTTTGGCATAGTAATTGACATATAAATTCTGTAAACAATAAAAAAAAAATTATGAGCAAAGTAATTGGAATAGATTTAGGAACAACAAATTCTTGCGTTTCTGTAATGGAGGGTAATGAACCTATAGTAATTCAAAATAGTGAAGGAACAAGAACAACACCATCTGTTGTTGCATTCCTAGAAAATGGAGAAAGATTAATTGGTCAGCCTGCAAAAAGACAGGCAATAACAAATCCAGAAAAGACAATTTCATCAGTAAAAAGATTTATGGGTGAAAGTTTTGAAAACATTAAATCTGGCTTAAATAAAATTTCATACAAAGTAGTTGAAGGTGAAAATAAAACACCAAGGATTGATATTGGCGATAGAAAATATACTCCTCAAGAAATTTCAGCTATGGTTTTACAAAAAATGAAAAAAACTGCCGAAGATCATCTTGGTACTGAGGTTAAAGAAGCTGTTATTACTGTTCCTGCGTATTTCAATGATTCACAAAGACAAGCAACAAAGGAGGCAGGAGAAATAGCTGGTTTAAATGTTAAAAGAATTATTAATGAACCAACTGCCGCAGCACTCGCTTATGGTCTTGATAAAAAAGACCAAGATATTAAAATTGCAGTTTTTGATTTAGGAGGAGGTACATTTGATATTTCTATTTTAGAATTAGGTGATGGCGTTTTTGAAGTTAAATCTACAAACGGAGACACTCATTTAGGTGGAGATGATTTTGATCAAGTTATTATTGATTGGATGGCAGAAGGTTTTAAAGAAAAAGAAGGCATTGATTTAAGAGAAGATTCTGCAGCATTAGCAAGATTAAAAGAAGCAGCTGAAAAAGCAAAAATCGAATTGTCATCTAGTACTGAAACAGAAATCAATTTACCATATGTTACAGCAACCTCATCTGGGCCAAAACACTTAGTTGAAAAGTTAACTAGAGCACAGTTTGAAAAAATAGCCGACTCTTTAATCCAAAGGTGTTTAGAGCCTTGTAAAAAAGCCGTATCTGATGCTGGTTTATCTATTAGCGAAATTGATGAGGTAATATTAGTTGGTGGATCAACTAGAATTCCTTCTGTTCAAAATATTGTTGAATCTTATTTTGAAAAAAAGCCGTCAAAAGGAGTTAATCCGGATGAAGTTGTGGCAGTAGGTGCCGCAATTCAAGGAGGTGTTTTTAGTGGAGATGTTAAAGATGTATTATTATTAGATGTTACTCCTTTATCATTAGGTATTGAAACAATGGGTAATGTTTGTACAAAATTAATTGAAGCTAATACTACAATTCCAACTAAAAAATCTGAGGTTTTTTCAACTGCTGCTGATAATCAACCTGCTGTTGATATTCATGTTTTACAGGGTGAAAGACCAATGGCAAAGGATAATAAAACCATTGGTAGGTTCCAATTAACTGATATTCCACCTGCTCCAAGAGGCGTTCCTCAAATTGAGGTTACGTTTGATATTGATGCAAATGGAATAATAAATGTAAAGGCAAAAGATAAAGGAACAGGAAAAGAGCAAAATATAAAAATTGAATCCGGAAATAAATTATCTGAAGATGAAATTGAAAAAATGAAAAAAGAAGCAGAAGCTAATGCAGAAACAGATAAGAAGGCCAAAGAATTTGCAGATAAAATTAATTCAGCTGATGCGCTAATTTTTACAACCGAAAAACAATTAAAAGAGAACGGTGAAAAAATTCCAGCTGATAAGAAAAAAGAAATTGAAAATCTTTTAGACTCTTTAAAAAAGGCTCACAGTGAAAAAAATATTGAAGGTATCGATAAATCAATTGAGGCCTTAAATAACATGTGGCAATCAGTTTCTCAAGAAATGTATAAAAACACAGAACAAAAACCTCCAAATAATCAAAACAATAAGAAAGAATCATCTGAAGATGTAACTGATGTTGATTTTGAGGAGGTTGATGATAAAAAGAAATCTAAAAAGTAAATAAAAAAAAGAGGTTTAATAAACCTCTTTTTTTTTTACATTAAATTAAATTTTTTTTCGATTTCTTCAATGTAAGTTCTAAATGTCTTATCAGTTTCAGCTAAATTGTTGACAGTTTTACATGCATGTAGAACAGTTGCATGATCTTTTCCTCCGCATTGTGCTCCTATATTCGCAAGTGAAGATTTTGTTAATTGTTTTGAGAAGTACATGGCAAGTTGTCTTGCTTGAACAATATTTCTTTTTCTAGTTTTGGATTTAAATGAATCTATACTTAAATCGAAATAATCACATACTATTTTTTGAATGTAATCAATTGATACTTCTCTTGTTGTAGTTCTAACAAAACGATCAATCATATCTCTAGCAAGATTAATGCTTATATCTTTTTTATTTAAAGAAGATTGTGCTAAAAGAGAAATTAATGCCCCTTCAAGTTCTCTTATATTTGATGAAATACTATATGCTAAATATTCAATTACGTCATTTGGTATTTCAATACCATCTTTATATAATTTGTTTTTTAATATAGCTATCCTTGTTTCTAATTCTGGTTGTTGTAAATCAGCTGAAAGCCCCCATTTAAATCTTGATAATAGCCTTTGTTCAACACCACTCATATCAACTGGAGCTCTATCAGAAGTCAAGATTATTTGTTTATTATGTTGGTGTAAGTGGTTAAAAATATGAAAGAATATGTCTTGAGTTTTTTCTTTAGCTGCAAAAAATTGAATATCATCAATAATTAGAACGTCAATTAGTTGATAAAAATGAACAAAATCATTTCTAGTATTATTTCTAATTGATTCTATAAATTGTTGTGTGAATTTTTCTGCAGATACATATAGAACAGTTTTTTCAGGAAATCTTTCTTTAATTTCAACTCCAATTGCATTAGCTAAGTGAGTTTTTCCTAAACCTACACCACCATAAATTAATAAAGGATTAAATGATGTTCCTGCAGGATTTTTTGAAACTGCATATCCAGCTGATCTTGCCAATCTGTTACAGTCACCTTCAATAAAGTTATTAAATGTATAATTTGGGCTAAGTTGAGAGTCAATTTTTAGTTTTTGTAAACCCGGAACAATAAATGGATTTTTAATTTCATTATTAATAACTTCTGATGGTAAATTAATATTTTGGTTATTTATCGATTTACGCTTAATGCTCGGTACTTTAATGGTATATGGTCTGTCATTTCCATAAATATTTTCCATCATTATACTATATACTAACTTAGAATCATTTCCTAATTCTTTTTTAATAGCGCTCGTTAATAAATCTATATAATTTTCTTCTATCCATTCATAAAAAAATTTACTAGGAACCTCAATTGTCAGAGTTTTATCTTTTAATTTAATTACTTTAATGGGAATGAACCAAGTTTTGAAGCTTTCTTCATTAATGTTGTCTTTTATGTAAGAAAGACAATTATTCCATACCTCCTGGGCACTTTTCTTCATTAAAAAAATTCAATTTATTGGGGTTAAACCATCATCAAAATCAAAAAGGGATATATTTAATTTTGAACATTCAAATATGTAAATAAAAAAGTTTAAAAAAAAATTCTTAAGCTATTGTTTTTTATTTTTTTTAGTGTTATGTTATAAAAAATTAATAAAAACTAATTCTAAAGATTTTTCATTAATATTTCATATGCTTTTACATTTTCAATTATATCTAATTTATTAACTTTTTCATCAGGAGAATGGACGTTTTCTTCTGGTGGTCCAATAAAACACCAATCAAAAGGAAATGGGCTTTTTTGTAATTGATTTCCATCACTTCCACCGGAGCTTTCAACTTCTATTTGAAATTTTATTTTATGTTCCTTTAAAATATTTATAATTTTTTTAATAAACGTTCTATTAGGTATTGCAGAATCTCTTGCTGAGACAACTGTTCCATAACTAAATTTTATTCCTTTCGTAACCCACGTTATATCAGAAATAAGAGCTTGTCTAACATTATACTTTTCATATATATATTTTGCTAAATATCCAACAGATCCACCGCCTGTTTCTTCCCAACATGAAAAAACAATAATACCATTTGTTAAATTTTCAGCAACTTTTAATGAGTTCCAAAC
>PBCX01000011.1 GCA_002718035.1 Flavobacteriales bacterium | reverse complement strand
TTAGAACTTATATTAGGTGGTTCTGCTGAATCTTGTTGTGATGATATTAATGTCTTTAATGGTTCTGGTGATCTTTTAGGTTCATATGCTGGCACTATTAATGAAACAATAGTTTCAGACGATGTTATAGTTATTCAAATTATTTCAGATGGTTCTATTGCAGCAGATTATGGTTATGGTATTACATGGTCAATAAATTGTATAGGTAATGATTTTGGATGTACAGATGAAATCGCATGTAACTATGACTCAGATGCCTCATTTGATGATGGTTCATGTGAATTTGCCGAAGAAGGTTATGATTGTAACGGAAACTGTTTAGAAACATTTACAATTGTTGTTGAATGTCTATGTTTAGAAAATGAAAATGTTGTATTTACAACTGAATTGGATCAAAGTACTTGTACAACAACAGAAGACTGTTATTGTGAATGTATTAATGACTTAGATGGAGACGGTATTTGCGATGAAGATGAGGTTGGTGCTTGCACAGACCCATTAGCATATAATTATGATTCACTAGCTGATGAAGATGATGGCTCTTGTTTATATTTAGGTTGTATTGAAATTACAGCTTGTAATTATGATTTATCAGCTGATATAGACGATGGTTCTTGTGTTTTTCCAGATGAAACATATTTAGATTGTGATGGTGATTGTATTAACGATTTAGACAGTGATGCAATTTGCGATGAATTGGAGATTTTTGGCTGTACTGATCCACAAGCAGATAATTTTAACTTAGAATCTACTCAAGAAGATGGATCATGTTTTTATTTAGGCTGTACTGATGAAACAGCGTGTAATTATGATTCAAATGCGAATGTTGATGATGGTTCATGTACGTATCCTTATGAAACCTATTTAAATTGTGATTGGACTTGTATAAATGATACTGATGGAGATGGGGTTTGTGATGAACAAGAAATTGCTGGATGTACAGAAGATACAGCATGTAACTATGACCCGAATGCAACAGAGGACGATGACTTATGTACTTATCCTGAAACTGGTTTTGATTGTGATGGTAATTGTTCTGATGATGATGCAGATGGTTTGCCTGATGACTTTGATGGAGATGGTATTTGTGATTATATCGATAATTGTTTTTATGATTTTAACCCTGGACAAGAAGATTTAGATGGAGATGATGAAGGTGATGTTTGTGATTCTGATGATGGTCTTTCCTTAAATGAACAAGTAGAGCATTCACTACTAGTATTTCCAAACCCAACAAATGACATAGTTAATATTGAGTATCTATCTAAAAGAAATGATGTTTTAATATTAAAAATTATGAATACTATTGGGCAAATAATTGAAGTAGTAGAACTCAATACTATTGATTCATACATTAACTACTCTGTTGATATAGCAAGTTTTGGAAAAGGTATTTATCAAATATATTTATTAGATGGTGAAAAAGTTATAGTGCGAAAAGTTTTTTTAAATTAAGTTTATAAATTACCAATTTCTTGATCTTTTTCCATAGGGTAGATTAGCAGAGTATTATTTTTTTCAGCAATTATATAATTATTTAATCCATTTACAATTAATTTTTTACCGGTTGGAAGAATAATTAAATTATTTTTTGAATTAATTGTTTTTACATCCTTTGAATTAGCTGCATTTTTTAACTTATTTTTTTTCATTTCACTATAAAGTGAAGAATAACTGCCAAGGTCGTTCCATTTTATATTTGAGCGTATTACAGAAATATTTTTTGATTTTTCTAAGATTGCATAATCAAAAGAGATGTTTTTTAAATTTGAAAAACACGTGTTAATATCAAAATTTTCATCGGTTAATATTTTGTTAAATAGATCATGTGTTTTTTTCTGAAGGATTTTAAACTCATTAATTATTTGATTTGAAGTGAAAATAAACATACCTGAATTCCATAGGTAATTTTTACTTTCAAAAAATTCAGCAGCTCTTTTTTCATCAGGCTTCTCTTTAAAATCTTCAACAATTGTAATTTTTTTTGAGATACTTTCTTTTGTTTTTATGTATCCGTATCCTGTGTGAGCTTTTGTAGGTTTTATTCCAATTGTTAAAATCTGTTTATTTTTATTTAAATAATCAAAACCATTAATACAAGTGCTTTGAAATTTTTTATGTTCTTCAATTAAATGATCGGATGGGCAAACTAAAATTTTTGCATGTTTGTTTTTTTTATGAATAGTAAATGAGCCGTATGCAATTGAGGCAGCAGTATTTTTTTTTTGAGGCTCACAAAGAATGTTTTTTTTTGGAATTTTTTTTAAATGCTTAATTGTAAGTTTTAAATAATTTTTATTTGTAAGAATATATATATTTTCGTCTTTTATGAATTTAGAGACCCTAAGATAGGTTTTTTGAATTAATGATTCTTTTTCATTAAAGAAATCTAAAAATTGTTTTGGTTCCCTATTATTACTGAGAGGGTAGAATCTGCTTCCAACCCCGCCTGCTAAAATGATGCAAAAAAAGTCTTTCATTTAATTATTTTTAATGGAATCTTTGCTGGAGTTGGAGGGCAGTCACAGTCTTTTTTTAATAATTTACACGAACTTAAACAACATGTAAATAAAATGAATAAAAGTATAGTTATTAATTTTTTTTTCATACTATTAAATAAATATAATTATTTTTAAACCACAATATGAAGATTTTTATTCTAATTGGAAAATATTTTATTTTTATAAGGAAGGTTTTTTCAAGACCATCTAGCTTTTCAGTTTTTTATAAAAGCTTTATTGATGAAGTATTTTCATTAGGTGTTTCTTCTATTGGTTTCGTTGCATTTATTTCATTATTTGTAGGAGCTGTAGTTACATTACAAATAGCCTATAATTTAGAAAATCCTTTATTACCAAGTTATTTAATTGGTTTGGCAACTAGGGATTCAATTATTCTAGAGTTTTCACCTACTATGGTTAGTTTAATTCTTGCTGGAAAAATGGGATCTAATATTGCTTCAACTATTGGTACTATGAGAGTAACTGAACAAATTGATGCTTTAGAAATGATGGGAATAAATTCTGCCTCTTACTTAGTTTTACCAAAGATATTCGCCTTAGTTTTTTTTAATCCAATTTTAATTACATTTAGTATGTTCTTGGCAATAATAGGGGGGTGGTTTTTTGGAGAATTTACAGGTTTATGTAGTACAACAGAGTTTTTAGATGGAGTTCAGTATTTTTTCATTCCATTTAATGTAATATATGCATATATTAAGACTATTTTTTTTGCACTAATTATCGCTACTTTACCAGCTTTTTATGGTTATTTCACTAAAGGTGGAGCTTTAGAAGTTGGGCAAGCTAGCACTAAGGGAGTTGTAAATTCTAGTATTTTGATTATTATTTTTAATTATTTAATTACTCAATTACTCTTAAATTGATTTTATGATTGAAGTTAAAAACATAACTAAAAAATTTGGTTCAACCTTGGTTTTGAATAATATATCGGCAACTTTTTTATCTGGAAAAGTTAATTTAATAATTGGTCAAAGTGGTTCTGGAAAAACTGTAGCTATTAAGTCTATGTTAGGTTTACATGAAATTGATTCAGGTACTATTTTTTATGATCAAAGAGATTTTTCTAGTATGAAAAACAAAGATCGCCAGATAATCAGAAAGGAAATTGGGATGGTTTTTCAGGGAGGTGCTTTGTTTGACTCAAAATCAATTGAAGATAATCTAATGGTACCTTTAATTATGTTTTCTAATATGAGTAAAGAAAAAATGAAGTACAGAATAAATTTTTGTTTAAAAAGAGTCAATTTAGAAAATGTAAATCATTTGTATCCATCAGATTTAAGTGGTGGTATGCAAAAACGAGTTGCTATTGCTAGAGCAATAGTGCTGAAGCCTAAGTACTTATTTTGTGATGAGCCCAACTCTGGACTAGATCCTTATACTGCAACAGTTATTGATGAGTTGTTGAAGGAGATAACCTATGAATATAAAATAACTACTGTTATAAATACTCATGATATGAATTCAGTTATGCAAATAGGTGACCATATTATATTTATCAAAGAAGGGGTAAAAAAATGGGAGGGTTCAAAAAATGAAATTATGGATTCTGAAAATAAAGATTTGAATAAATTTATTTTTGCCTCAGAAGTTTTCAAAAGATTAAAAAGTCTTTCATAAAAAAAGCCCGATTAAATCGGGCTTTTTTATGAAAATATGTTATTAATTACTCAATAACAATTCTTTCTGTTTTACTTAAGTTTGAATTAGAAACCTTTACAAGGTATGTTCCTTTATCAAAGTTAGATAAATCAATAGAAGTGTTTGATTCTACTTCTTTCACAAGAACTATTTCACCAATAATATTGGTAACTTCAACTGAGAAACTATCGTTAGTTTCAAAATCAATATTTAATATTCCTGTTGAAGGATTAGGGTATACAGAAATTTCACTAACTAAATCTTCTGCAACATTAAATCCTTGTCCACTACCTAATTTCATTCTTATACCTGCGGCAGTACCATTAGTATATACTTGATCGCCTGGGATAAAGATTACACTTGCGCCAGCAGGTTGAGGTACAGTTTCATCATCTAATATATACATGTCCGTATCGTTGTTGTTACTATACATTTCTACACATGCATAATATCCGCCTGCGGAAAGAGTATATGGAGAATCAAAAGCAATTTCCACATAACCATTACTAACATCTTGCTCAGTAAGCATATAGAAATCAGATTCTACTATAGTTTCACTTGGTGAGAAAGTTTCTGCAAAAACTGCCGCTGTATCTCTCAAAGAAATTATCATCTCTCCACCACTAACAGTTAATGCATTTTCTCCATATAAATATGAATCAAGCATAATTTGTAAGCCTGCAACATCTGTTTCCTGAGCAATCTCATAATAAGCCATCATCATAAAACCATCTGTTCCATCGGTAAATGAGCCAGTTCCAATTCTGGTAACATCAGAATCAGTATAAACATCAATTCCATCTAATGAGTATAGATCTTCAGAAATCATAAACTCTCTAGAAGAAATATTGTTACTAAAGTTAGCGGATCCATCCATTTCAGCCATTGAGTTAACTGTAAAGTCAGCTGTATACATACCAATTTCAGTAGATGGATTTTCATCCATCATTTCAAAGTATACTGATTCGTCATTATCAATCATTCCGTCTGTTTCTACTACACTGTAAAAACCATCAGCATCTGCCGAATACATTGTAAAATCAGTTTCTCCGGACATTATAACATTACCATCTTTTGATAAATCCATGCTTAATTCAACATCGCTTTGGTTGTTAATACCAAAATTGAAGACATCTCCTCCGTATGCCATTGTTCCACCTACTTGATCTTTGGGGACCATTCCATATTCTTCACCAGTTCCAGTGTGAGAAACTACACCGTAGTTAAGAACTAAGTCATCTGCAGGTTGTTCAATAACGCACACATCGTCAACAAACCAAGCATAACCCCAAGTACCTGTCCAATGAAACCTAATCCAAACATTCTCTTGACCACCAGCAGACTCAGAAATATTTATTCTCCAAGTTGTTGGATTGTTCCCAACATCAGCTCCTACGTCACTTGAAATATTTGGAAATACTTCATAAATACCTTCAGAAGGGTTTGCTTCATCGTTAGGGGTTAATTCTGGCCAAGTAACACCATCTGTACTAACGACAACCCAACATTTTTCAGAATTATAGCTTCTGTACCACGTTTCAAATTCTAGTACTACGTTTGGGTAGTTAGCCATATTGATTGGTGATGCAGTTGTGAACCATGAGTCTTCAACTTCTGTTCCACCTTCTTCTCCCCCATATTCATCAGAGTCTATCATTGCAAAACCATTATCCGCAGTTGTAGATTCAATAGTAGAAATAGGGAAAAATCCTCCGGTAGATAGTCCAGTTCCTATTTCCCACTCAAGAGTGCAAGCACTTGGATCGTAACCCGTAGTCCATGTTGATGGATTAGAAAAATCATCTGAAAATATACAATCCCCACCTGATCTAGGTTGAATTTCATTAGAAACCTCAAAACTCTTTACTGAATTTTCTTGTTTAGCTTTTTTAAAATTGATTTTATTACTTGTCTGAGCAAAAGAAAAACTAATGCAAAGACAAATAATAACCATAGAAATAGTAAAATTTTTCATATTCATATAATTATATTAGTATTCATTAAATTTTGAAGAAGTAATTTACAAAAATTTATGATACAATTTATAATTTTTAAATATATTCATCAGTTGAAGCACAAGAACAAACCAGGTTTCTATCTCCGCCTGCTTCATCAATTCTTCTGACAGTGGGCCAAAATTTATTTTGCTTCACAAAATCAGTTGGGAAAAATGCTTCTTTTCTACTGTATGGATAATCCCATTTATCAATAACTAGCATTTCGTGATTGTGAGGTGCGTTTTTTAAAATATTATTTTCTTGATCTTTATATTTTTCAATTTCATTTTTGATCATTATTAATGAGTCGCAAAAAAGATCTAGAGCTTTTTTACTTTCGCTTTCAGTTGGCTCTATCATGACTGTACCAACGACTGGCCAATTTACAGTAGGAGCATGGAATCCATAATCCATTAATCTTTTTGCAATATCAGTGACTTCAATATTTTGTTCTTTAAACACCCTACAGTCAATAATCATTTCATGAGCGACTGTATTATTTTCTCCAGTGTAGAGTATTTTAAAATCTTTTTCTAATCTTTTTTTCATGTAATTAGCATTAAGAATTGCAATTTCTGTACTTTTTTTCAATCCTTCTTTACCCAACATTTTAATATATGCGTAAGAAATAGTTAGAATTAATCCACTTCCCCAGGGAGCTGATGATATAGAAGATATAGGATTATTTCCGCCACAGTTTATAACAGGATTTCCTGGTAAAAATTCTTTGAGATGTTTTTTTACGCCTATCGGTCCCATTCCAGGGCCACCTCCGCCATGAGGAATTGCGAATGTTTTATGTAAATTTAAATGACAAACATCACAGCCAATGATACTTGGGCTTGTTAACCCTACTTGAGCGTTTAAATTAGCACCATCCATATATACTTGACCTCCATGTTGATGAATTAAATTTGTAATTTCTTGAATATTACTTTCAAACACTCCGTGAGTAGAGGGGTAGGTTATCATTAATGCACTTAAAAAACGAGAGTGCTCAAGAACTTTAATTTTTAAGTCTTCATAATCAATATTGCCCTGTTCATCGCATTTAATTATAATTATTTTCATACCTGCCATTTTAGCGCTAGCAGGATTAGTCCCATGAGCAGATGAAGGAATTAAACAAATATTTCTATGACTTTCATCGTTAGTTTCATGAAATTTTTTAATTACCATTAATCCGGCAAATTCACCTTGTGCACCTGAGTTGGGTTGCAAAGAAACGGCATCAAAACCGGTGATTTCACAAAGATCTTCTTCGAGCTCTCTAAACATAATTTGATAACCTCTGGCTTGATCAAGAGGAGCAAAGGGATGCATGTTAGAGAATTCTGACCAACTAAGTGGTAATAATTGGACAGCTGCGTTTAATTTCATAGTACATGAGCCGAGAGGAATCATTGAATATGTTAATGATAAATCTTTTTTTTCAAGTTTTTTTATATACCTCATCAATTCAGTTTCAGTATGATAAGATTTGAAAGTTTCATATTCTAAAAAGCTAGAATTTCTATAAAGAGATTTAGGAATATTATTTAAATCTAAATTTGGTTGATTTACTTTTTTAGTAAGCTCATCGCCAAGATCCTTATTTTGAATTTTAGCAAAAACCGTTAAGATGTCTAAGATGTTTTTATTATCGTCTTTTTCGTCGATACTAATTGATAATAATTTATTATTAATAAAATTGAAGTTCATTTTTGCGTCATGAGCAAAAACTTTTAAAGCATCCATAGAAAAATCTCCTAAATCAACTAGTAGAGTGTCAAAAAAGAATTCATTTAATTGTTTAAATCCTAACTCTTTTAATCCAAATGATAATATTGAGGTTTTTTGATGAATAGTTTTAGCAATATTTTTCAATTTTTTGGGTCCGTGATATACTGCGTACATTGAAGCCATTACAGCTAATAACACCTGAGAGGTACATATATTGGATGTTGCACGCTCTCTTCTTATATGTTGCTCTCTTGTTTGTAAGGCCATTCTATATGCTAATTTTCCATTTATATCTTTTGATGCTCCAATTATTCTACCTGGAACACTTCTTTTATATTTTTCTTTTGTGGAAAAATAAGCAGCATGAGGCCCGCCATAACCCATGGGGATTCCAAATCTTTGTGATGATCCTACAACTATATCCGCATTGAATTCTCCAGGCGGCTTTAAAAGAGTAAGGCTTAGTAAATCGGCGGCAATTGTTGAAATTATATTTTTTTCACTTGCTTTTTTTATAATTTCTTCAATATTATTAATTGAACCATATTTTGATGGATATTGACAAATAATACCGAAAACATCATCAGTTAAATTAAACTCATCTACAATTTTAATTTTTATACCAATTGGATTAGCTCGAACTTTTAGAACTTCGATTGTTTGAGGAAAACAATCTTTTGAAACTAAAAAAGTGATTTGTTGATTTTCTTTTTTATTTGATCTATTATTATAGCTAAGAATCATTGCTTCTGCCGCAGCTGTCCCTTCATCTAACAGTGATGCGTTTGCAATTGGCATACCAGTAAGTTCTGTAATTACAGTTTGAAAATTAAATAAAGCCTCTAATCTTCCTTGCGCAATTTCTGGTTGGTAAGGAGTATAGGCTGTATACCAATTTGGATTTTCCAAAATATTTCTTTTAATAACACTTGGAAGAACAGTATTATAATAACCTAGTCCAATATAACTTCTATAGTTTTTGTTTTTTTTACCTAAAGTTTGAATAAGTTCTAAATATCTAGGCTCACTGATTCCATCACTTAAATCAAGATCTTTTTTTAATCTAATTTTTTCAGGAATAGTTTTATCAATTAGAGCTGAAAGATTTTTTTCATCCAAATATTCTAGCATTTCCTTAGCATCTTGCTTGTTGATTCCAACATGTCGATTTATAAAATCATTTGAGTAATTCATAGTTAAAAAATAATACATCTAATTTATCATTTTACTATCAAATTATTTAATGTTTTAATGGAAAAATTTACATTTATATTTAAAATAATTAAACTTGAAATTTAAGTGATTAAAAATATTGTTTTCAGCAATCTATTAGTGTCATTAAGTGCTTCTTTTTTATATTCAATATCATGTTTATTTTTTGATTTGAAAATTTTAAATGAGTTGATATTGATTGTTTTTTGTTCTACATTTTCATTCTATAATTTAATCAGTTTAAAATCTGTAAATAATATGATAGATATAAAGAGGGAATGGATTTTAAATAATTTTAATTTTATTAAAATGAGTACTTTGTTAACTGCAATTATCTCAATCCTTTTAATAATAAAATTAAATTTATTTACTTTATTATCCCCTGTTATTTTTCTATCTCTTTTTTATAATTATCCAATAATTGAGTTGTTAAATTTTAAAAAAAATTTAAGGAAGATTCCATTTTTAAAAATTTTTATTATTGTTTTTTGCTGGACTTATCTCACTTATTTATTTCCAATATTTTACAATGATTTAAATTTTGATGTTAATGTAATAATTCATTTAATAATTAGATCTCTTTTTTTGTTTTCTATTGCAATTAATTTTGACATCAGGGATAAAGAAAGTGATTTGATTGTAACAATTCCTACTTTTTTAGGCCAGAAAAAATCCAAAATATTATCTTGTTCCTTATTATTAATTTGTGAGCTTTTAGCCCTTTATTTATTTATATTTCATTCCTTAAATTTTTTGTGTTTCTTAGCTTTGTATCTAACTTTTGAAATAGGTTTAATTTTAACTTATTTTATTAATAAAAACAGTAAAGAGTTGTATTTTAGTTTCTATATTGAAAGTTTATCAATTTTGATGTTTATATTAGTTTATATTGCAACTATTATTTTTTAGAAAATATTATTTTTTATGTTTGAAAAGTTTAACCTTGATACTGCGGAAAGATTAGATAAAGAAGATAAATTATCTAAATTTAGAGACCTTTTTTTGTTTCCAGAACATAAGAATAAAAGGTGTCTATATTTTTGTGGTAATTCTTTAGGTTTACAGCCAAAGACCACAAAAGATTATATTAATGATGAGTTAAATGATTGGGCTAGTTTGGCAGTTAATGGTCATTTTCAAGCCAATAATCCTTGGTATGAATATCACAAAATTTTAACAAAACAATCTGCTGAATTAGTTGGCGCTAATGACAATGAAGTTGTAATTATGAATGGATTAACTACCAATATTCATTTGTTACTCATGTCATTTTATAGACCTACTAAAAAACGTTATAAAATTTTATGTGAATCTAACGCTTTTCCTTCAGATCTATATGTCTTGCAATCACAAGTTGAACTACATGGCTATAGTTTTGAAGATGCTGTTGTTCAAATTCCAACAGGACCAAATGGTATAATAAAAAAACAAGAAATTTTAAATAAAATTGAGCAAATTGGTGAAGAGCTGGCGCTAGTTTTTATAGGAGGTGTAAATTATTATTCTGGTCAAGTTTTTGATATGTATGAAATAACCAAAAAGGGTAAAGAAGTTGGTTCTATTGTTGGATTTGATTTAGCGCATGCAGTTGGAAATATAAGTTTAAGTTTACACGATTGGAACGTAGATTTTGCTGCATGGTGTTCTTACAAGTATTTAAATTCAGGACCAGGTAATGTTTCAGGAGTTTTTATTCATGAAAATCAAAGTAAAAAAAATCCATTTAGATTAAAAGGATGGTGGGGCCATGATGAAAATAATCGGTTTGTATACGATAAAAACAAGAAATTCAAAGCTGTTAATGGTGCTGAAGGTTGGCAACTTTCTAATGCTCCAGTAATTGGAATGGCAGCACATAAGGCCTCTCTTGATATATTTTCTCAAGCCGGAATTACAAATTTATTTGAAAAATCTAAAAATTTAGTATGTGCATTAGAATATATTTTAATTAATTTCAATAATAATTCTAATGATATAAAATTTAATATCATCACTCCTAAAGAAAGAGGTTGTCAACTCTCTGTCTTAGTAAATCATTCTGGAAAAAAAGTTTATGAAACATTAAATGAGAATGGGGTAATTGTTGATTGGAGGGAGCCTGATGTCATAAGATTTGCTCCAGTGCCTTTATATAACTCATACTTAGATATTTATAATCTCAGTTTAATATTAAAAAAATGTTTATAAAAAGGAAAAAAATAGCTATTGTTGGTAGCGGTTTAGTAGGAAGTTTATTATCAATTTATCTTTCTAAAAAGGGTTACATAGTTGAAATATTTGAAAGTAGGGATGATATGAGAAAAGAAGCTTTTAGTGCAGGTAGGTCAATTAATCTTGCTCTCTCCAACAGGGGAAGAAAGGCTTTGAGAGAGGTAGGTATAGAAAATAAAATTATGTCTATTTCAGTGCCAGTTCACAAGAGGTTAATGCATTCAATTTCTGGAGATTTAACTGAGCAGTATTACGGAAAAAAAAATCAAGCAATATATTCGGTACCAAGGAAAGAGCTTAATTGTATGTTAATGGATTTAGCCGAGGAAAATGGAGTTAAAATAAATTTTTCTAACAAATGTATTGATATCGACTTCGAAAACACCGAATTAAAATTTAAAAATTCAGAAAGAAAAAAATTTGATTTTGTCTTTGGATCTGATGGGGCTGGTTCTATTGTTAGAAAAAAAATGAATTTATTTTCTGATTTAAATGTTTATACTAATATAATAGATTGTGGGTATAAAGAACTAACAATTCCTCCATCCAATAAAGGTGCATGGATAATTGATTCAGATGCATTACATATTTGGCCAAGAGAATCCTACATGGTTATGGCGCTACCAAATCAAGATGGCTCATTTACAATTACATTATTTTTTCCATTAAAAGGAAAAAACTCCTTTGAAAACCTTAAAACAAATAGTGATGTTAATGACTTTTTTTCAACAAAATTTCCAGATCTAGTTCCTTTAATACCTAATCTTTCCGATCAGTATTTTAATAATCCAGTTTCATCTTTGGGTATAATTAGATGCGATTCTTGGAAGGTCAATAATTTTATGTTAATTGGAGATTCTTGCCATGCTACGGTACCTTTTTATGGTCAAGGAATGAATGCGGGTTTTGAAGACTGTAACTTAATTAATGAAATCATTAATGATTCATCAAAATCAAGTTTATTTAAAACACCAGTTAATGAATTTCTAAATAAAAGAAGACTCAATACAACTGCTATGCAAGATTTATCTATGCATAATTTTATTGTTATGAGAGATAAAACAGGTGATGATAAATTTTTATTACAAAAAAAAATTGAAGCATTATTTGCTGAAAAAAATCCAACTAAATGGACACCTCTTTATTCAATGGTTACATTTAGTCATATTGACTATAATGATGCATTAATAATAGGAAAAAAACAAGAAAAAATAATGAGGGAAATTATGGAAATTAAAAATATTGACCTTATATGGGATAGTCAAAAAATACAAGATAAAATTCTTTCTTTATTATGATGATTGTAAAAATGGATTATTTTTTTTCTCAAATCCTATGGTAGTATTTTCTCCATGACCACAGAAAACCTCTGTTTCATCTTCAAGACAAAATAATTTATTTTTTATACTATCTATTAAATCATTATAATTACACATTGGTAAGTCAGTTCTACCAATGCTCATTTTAAATAATACATCTCCAGAAATAATTTTTTTTTCATTTTTATTCCATAGACAAATATGACCAGGAGCATGACCAGGAGTAAAAATGATATTCCATTTAGTTGATCCAAGTGAAATTAAAGTATTTTCATCAATAAAATCAACTTCAAACGAAGGTTCTTTTAAATTAACTCCGTAATTATTTGCAATCATCATTGAGTTAGTTAACAATGGGTAATCAAGTTTATGCATTTTTGCTTTTAAGTTATATTTTTCAGAAATGTATCGGTTCCCAAAAATATGATCTAAATGACAATGAGTGTTAATTAAATGAATTGGTTTTAAATTATTACTATTTATATATTCATCAAGGATTTTTTCCTCAAATTCGTTATTACATCCTGGATCTATTATCATACATTTTTTATCAGATTGAACTATGTATGTGTTCTCTTGGAAACTGTTAAATGTAAATTTTTTTATTTTCATTGTTATAAATAATTCTTTGTTATAAATTTAAAAATTAAATCAGTAAAAATTTGAAAAAAAAAAGATTATAAAAGAAATCGAATCTCTGGTAAACATCATATTTGATGATGTAGTCTCATTTAGAAATATAATCCATAAGTATCCTGAACTTTCTTACAAGGAAGAAAAAACTTCTAAATTCATTTGCTCGATTTTAGATAAAAACAAAATTAATTATAAAAAAAATATAGCTGGTTTTGGAGTTATAGCAATGATTAAAGGGCAAGACCCAGGGGTTAGAGTAATTGGATTGAGAGCAGATATGGATGCTTTACCAATTCAAGAAGAAAATGATGTAAGTTATAAATCCGTACACGATGGAGTTATGCATGCATGTGGGCATGATGTACATAGTTCAATATTATTAGGAACTGCAATAATTGTTAATAAGTTAAAAAATAACTTAAAAGGAACAATTAAATTTATTTTTCAACCCGCAGAAGAAAAATTACCAGGTGGTGCATCATTAATGATTGAAAACGGGGTTTTAGAAAATCCAAAAGTAAATAAAATGATAGCTTTGCATGTCTATCCTGAGATGGAGGTAGGAAATATAGGATTTAAAAGTGGTCAATACATGGCTGCTTGTGATGATTTGAAATTTGTAATTAATGGTAAAGGAGGGCATGCTGCTTTACCAGAAAAAACTAAAAACCCAATTATAGTAGCATCAGAATTAATATTAAACACTAGAAAAAAAGTTTCAGAAATCAACACAAAGACTCAGTACATATTAGAGTATGGTGATTTTAGATCTTTTGGAGCTTCAAACGTTATTCCGGAAAAATCTTATGTTGAAGGCACTCTGAGAACAATCAATGAAGAGTTTAGAAATAAGGTTCATATTATATTACTAGACGAGGTAAAAAAAATAGAAAAAAAGTATAAAGTAAGTTGTGATTTTGAAATTATAAAGGGCTATCCTTCATTAATTAATAACCCAGATGTAACTAAAAAATGTATTAATTTGAGTTACGATATTTTAAACAAAAAAAATGTTCACAAACTGCCAATAAGAATGGCTTCGGAAGACTTTTCTTTTTTTAGTCAAAGTTGTCCATCTTCTTTTTTTAGAATTGGAGTTTCAAATACAAGTAAAGGAATTAATAGTTTAGTTCATACATCTAATTTTGATATTGATCAAGAATCAATTAGAATAGGTTTGAATTTAATGTCATACTTTGCATTTGAATTATGACAACTTTTATTTTTTATATAATATAAATAACAATAATTAGACTATTTTTGTATTCCCCTATTGATATTTTATTTTTTTTTGATGAAAAAGGTTGATATTATTAAGACTGCTAAAGAAGTAATAGAATTACAATCTAACACTATTGCTAACCTAGAAAAATTTATTGACAAAAATTTTCAAAACGTTGTTAATTTATTGAAGAACATTAATGGTCATTTAATAGTAATTGGAATAGGTAAAAGTGCAATAATTGGAAAAAAAATTGTAGCAACTTTAAATTCTACAGGTACACCTTCAATATTTATTCATGGTGTAGAGGCTATCCATGGAGACTTAGGTAGTATAAAGAAGGATGATGTTATTTTATTTATTTCAAAAAGTGGAAATACAAATGAATTAAAAAAAATTTTTTCTGTTATTAAGAGTCAGAAAAATAAAACAATTGCCATGACTGCAAATAAAGATTCATATTTGTCAAAAAATTCTGATTTTTTCCTCAACACTTTTGTAAAAAAAGAAGCGTGTCCAAACAATCTAGCCCCTACAACAAGCTCAACTGCTCAATTAGTTATGGGGGATGCTTTGGCAATTTGTTTATTAAAGCTAAAAGGATTTTCAAAGAATGACTTTGCAAGATATCATCCTGGAGGAATCTTAGGAAAAAAAATAACTATGAAAGTATCGGATATTTATAATGAAAAATTAAATCCCAAAGTCAGTAAGCTTGATTCCTTTCAAAAGGTAATAATAGAAATTTCATCTAAAAGAATGGGTGCTGTTTGTGTAGTGGAGAATAGTAAAATTTTAGGTATTATTACAGATGGTGATTTAAGACGATATCTTCAAAAAAATCAGGATATTTCAAATACTATTGCAGAAAACTTGATGACAAGAAAACCAAAAACAATTGATAAAAATGAACTAGCTTTTAGTGCACTTAATAAAATGAAAAAAAATAATATAACCCAATTATTAGTTTTAAGTAATAATGAGTATTCAGGCATTATTCATTTACATGATATTTTAAATGAAAAAATAATATAGTAATAAATGAAAGAAGAGCAGTTAAAAAAAACAAACTTTCTAAGTCATATTGAACAGCTTAGGTGGCATTTAGCGTATAGTTTTTTAGCTATATGTTTATTCACTGTTATTTCCTTCGTAAACATTAAGATTATTTTCGATAAATTTATATTTTCTTTTATAGATCCTGATTTTCCAACATATAAATTATTTTGTTCAATTTCTGAAAATTTATGTTTAAATCCTATTACTCTGCAGTTTCAAAATATAGACTTAGCAGGGCAATTCAATATGTCTTTATTAGTTTCAGTAATCTCTGGTATAATTTTTTCTTTTCCATATTTAATGTGGGAATTTTGGATGTTTATTAAACCTGCTATGTATATTGATGAAAGAAAATATGCTAAGCTTTTAATTTCCATCTCTGTAATTTTGTTTGTTTTAGGAATTTTATTTGGCTATTTTTTTATAACTCCTTTATCCTTAAATTTTCTTTCTAGTTTTAATGTGAGTGATATAATTGTAAATGATATAAATTTTATTTCATTTGTTAAAACAATAACAAAATTTATAATTCTTTGTGGGTTGACTTTTCAATTTCCACTCATAATATTTTTTTTAGCAAAATTCAATTTGGTTACAGGTAAGTTTTTAAAAAATCATAGAAAGCATGCATTTGTATTGGTGTTAATTCTGGCTTCAATAATTACACCCCCAGATGTTTTAAGTCAACTATTAATTTCTCTTCCGTTAATTATTTTATATGAGTTTTCAGTACTGGTTGTCCAATTTGTTCAGAAAAATAAAAGGTGATGAAATTAGAAGTTTTAAATATTACAAAAAAATACAATCAACGTAAAGTTGTGAATGATGTATCATTTGAGATTAATAAAGGGGAGATAATTGGTTTGTTGGGTCCAAATGGTGCTGGTAAGACTACTTCATTCTATATCTTAGTTGGATTAGTTAATCCCAACGAGGGTAAAGTTTTGTTGAATGGAGAAGATATTTCTAAGAATCCGATGTATATAAGAGCAAGAAAAGGTATTAGTTATTTAGCTCAAGAACCATCAATTTTCAGAAAAATGTCAGTAGAAGATAATATTTTATGTATTCTTGAGTATTTAAATAATAATAAAAAAGAAAATGAAGTAATTTTAAATCAACTTATTAATGAGTTTGGATTAAATAAAATTAGAAAAAATAGAGGTGATTTACTTTCAGGGGGAGAACGACGAAGAGTTGAGATTGCAAGATCAATAGCTGTTAACCCGAGTTTTATTTTATTAGATGAGCCTTTTGCTGGTGTAGATCCAATTGCAATTCAAGAACTACAACAAATGATTTATAAATTGAAGAGTAAAGGCATAGGGGTATTAATAACTGATCATAACGTAAGAGAAACTTTATCAATAACTGATAGATCATATTTATTATATGATGGTAAAATTTTAAAAGCAGGAACATCGAATGAGTTAGCAAAAGATGAAGAAGTTAAAAAACTATACTTAGGAAAGAATTTTAATCTGTAACTTCTTCAATTTTATAAGAATATTCCTCAGTTATTTGATTTGCTAATAACTTTTTACAAGACTGTTCAATAATTTGGGAAGCCTCCTTTTTATCGTTACATGAAAGCTCTATGATAATGTGTTTTCCTATTCTAACTTTTTGACTTGACAAATTTAGATTATTCATGGCTTTTTTTACAGCGTTACCTTGTGGATCAAGCAACGCTTCTTTTGGGAGTATGTTTATTTTTGCAATAAAATTCATAAAATTTATTTTGTTTTAAATATAATAGATAAAAGCATATAAAAAAAAATAATTATTGGTATTGATAAAAATTTTAAGACAATAATTAAAATAAAACTAATTATTAAAAATGAAGTTTTGATTTTTTTTTCAAACTTGCTGGAGTTATTAAATTTAAGAGAAAATGTTTTTATTTTACAGACTAATAAAAAAGAAAAAAAAATTGTTATTAATGACAAAAAATATTTATTGTCAATTAGACTATTAATTATTTCAATATTGCTATATTTTCTAATAAGAGGAATGGAGCTAAATAAAATAGCATTTGTAGTGGTTGTGAGTCCAATAAAATAATCACCTTGTCTATTGTCTATATTATATTTTGATAATCTTAAAGCAGAAAATATTGGAATAATAAATGCAATGCAGGCAAGATAAATATCGTGCTCACTAATTAATAAAAAAATTATTACTGATGGACCAATGCCAAATGTAATCATATCTGCGAAACTGTCAAGTTGTTTCCCATATTCATTATTAATTTGAAAAAATCTTGCAACTTTTCCATCTAAAAAATCAAATAAAACTCCAGTCAAAATTAGTATTGATGATAATATAACGTTGGACGATATTAAGCCAATGAATATAGCAGTCAACCCTAATGATAAATTTATTAACGTTAATATATTAGCTAAATGTTTTTTAAAGTACATAGTATCTTATAATTACGGTAATATATTATTTAAAAAATCGTTTACCAAATAATAACATTTAGCTTATCTTTAATGAAGGTATTAATTAATGAAGGTTTTTAAGTTTTTTTTATTTGGTGTTTTAATTACTTATTCTCAGTCAAAATATAGTAATGACTTTTTATCAATTGGTTTAGATTCAAGATCAATATCTATGTCCAATTCTGTAGTTTCAAGTACTAATGATTTAACATCTGTATTTTATAATCCTGCAGGTTTAAATAATGTTTCAAAATATGAATTTGGAATAATGCATTCATCCTATTTTGCTGGAATTGCTGATTTTGATTATGTTGGCTTTGCAATGCCTGTTGATTCTTCTTTTGTTTTGGGTGTTGCTTTGATTAGATTCGGAGTAGATGATATTCTAAATACCACTGAGCTGTTGGATCAAAATGGTAATATAAATTATAATAATATCTCAACTTTTTCATCCTCTGATTTTGCCGCTATTTTTAGTTTTGCTAACTCTACAATTTTTAATCTTAAATATGGTTTAAGTACAAAAATAATTCATAGAAAAATTGGTCCTTTTGCAAGTTCATGGGGCTTTGGATTAGATTTAGGTTTACAATACTCAATTAAAAATTGGAATTTAGGATTGTTTTTAAATGATTTTACAAGTACTTTAAATTTTTGGAACATAAATCAAGATGAATATTCTGAACAATATTTAGAGTCTGGAAACTATATACCTGAAGATGGAATAGAACTTACTACTCCAAAAGTAAAAATCGGTGTTTCTAGAACTTTTTCATTATATAAGGATTTTTCTCTCTTATCTGAGGCTGATTTCAATGTCACTTGGGATGGGAAAAGAAATACAGTTATTTCTACAAATTTATTTAGTATTGATCCTTCGCTTGGATTAGAGTTTGATTATAAAAAAATTGGTTTTTTAAGACTTGGTATTGGGAATTTTCAACAAGAACAATTAATTGATTCTATTGATGAAAAAATATCATTCCAACCTAATTTTGGAATTGGTGTCAATATTTGGTCTTTCATCATTGATTATTCTCTTACTGACCTAGGGAACGCTTCTGCCGTATTATACTCCAATGTATTTACAATTAAATATAAATGGTAATGTTTAAGTTTATTTCTAAATCCTTTATTTCTGGACTATTATTTTATTTTAGTTGGCCAACAAAGTTTACTATTTTAACTCCACTTATATTTATTGCCTTTGTTCCTTTATTACTGATTCAAAAAGAAGTTGAAACAAAAAAAAATGGTAGCATTATTTTTTTTATTTGTTGTTACATTTCTTTTTTGATTTTCAATTTCACTACAACATTTTGGGTTGAAAAGGCTTCTCCTGCTTTTGGGGAAGGTCTTTTTGCAGTTCTTTGTAATTCTTTATTTATGTCTATAGTTTTATATTTTTTTCACATATGTAAAAAAAATATAAAATTTATTAGTCCTTTATTTTTCTTGTCATTTTTTTGGGTTTTATTTGAAATTCTTCATTTTAATTGGGATTTAAATTGGCCTTGGTTAACACTAGGAAATGTTTTTTCAGAACTTCCAAGTTGGATACAGTGGTTTTCTTTTACTGGCGTGTTAGGTGGGAGTTTATGGATTATATTGATTAATTATTGTATTTATAATGTTTGTATATTTTATTTAAATTTTAATTACATTCAAATAAAGAAATTAATTTTTATTTCATTTACAATACTTATTCCAATCACATGTTCTTTGATTTTATCATATAGTTATAAATACTCTGGAAAGAAAATTAATGTTTTGGTTGCTCAAACTAATCTGGATCCAAATGCTAAATTTGAGAATCAGTCTTGGAAATTTGAAAAAAAGTTATTTTATGATTTAACAAATAATATTTCTGATAGTATTGATTATGTTATTTTTCCAGAAACTTATTTATCAACTCAGTTTACATTAATAAATGATAATCCTATTCAATATAATAGAAATCAAATTGCCCATATTCTTAGAGTAGTTGAAAAGTATAAAAATCTCAATATAATTTTAGGAGCGACAATTGATCAGTACTTAGATGATCAAAAAATCAAAAAGTATAACTCTGTTTTACAGTTAAATTCAAAATCTTTAAGTTTTCACCATAAATCAAAATTGGTTCCGGGAGCTGAACAACTGCCATTTAGAGATTACTTGAAATATTTTTTTAAAGATAATTTTTTGAGTCTTGCAGGTGGTGCGGGTAATTTATCAGTTCTAGATTCAATATCACTACTTGAATTTAATGATAATAAAATTGCATCATTAGTTTGTTACGAGTCTGTTTTTCCAAATCACGTAAGAGAATTTATTGACAAAGGTGCTCAAGCTATTTTTATTATTACAAATGATGGTTGGTGGGGTGATTCTCAAGGTAGAAAACAACATAATTCTTATGCACGCATCAGAGCAATAGAGAATAGAAGATACGTAGTTAGATCAGCAAATACAGGTATATCTAGTGTGATTAACCCTTTAGGATACTTTGAAAAAATTATTGATCCAAATAAAACAGAAAGTTTTATAAATTCAATTATTTTATTGTCTTCTAAAACATTTTATGTTAAACATGGAAATATTTTAATTTTCATTTATCTTGCTATCGTTTTAGTTTTAAGTATAATAATAAATAGAAAAAATAAAGATTATGGTTTCATTTGATTTGGTTGTTATTGGCTCTGGTCCAGGGGGCTATGTTTGTGCTATTAGGGCTTCTCAACTTGGAATGAAAGTAGCGATAATTGAGAAATATAGTAACCTTGGCGGAACATGTTTAAATGTTGGCTGTATTCCCTCTAAATCATTATTAGAATCTTCTGAGCTTTATCACAAAGCTAATACTGAGTTTTTGGAACATGGCATAAAAGCTACGCCAAAGTTTGATTTTCCTAAAATGGTAACTAGAAAATCAAAAGTAGTTAAAGAGAATTCTGATGGCTTAAATTTTTTAATGAAAAAAAACAAAATTTCTGTTTTTCATGGCTTGGGTAGATTAACAAAAGCAGGAGATATTGAAATTTTAAGTGATGAAAATAAAAAAATATTGAAATCAAAAAATGTTGTTATTGCAACTGGATCAAAACCAATTATACCAAGCTTTATTAATTTTGATAAAAAAAGAGTTATTTCTTCTACTGAAGCTCTATCGTTAAAAGAGTGTCCAAAAACATTATCTATCGTAGGTGCAGGTGTTATTGGTTTAGAATTAGGCTCTGTTTTTGCAAGGTTAGGAACTAAGGTCAAAGTTTTTGATTATTCAGATTCAATTATATCTTTTATGGATAAAAGCTTAAGCGATGAATTAAAAAAAGTACTCACAAATCACTTAAATTTTGAATTTAATTTATCAAATGAAGTTCAATCAGTAAAAAAAGTTGGAGAAAAAGTTGAAGTTATCTCACGCGACAAGACAGGCGCTGAAATTAAAGATGTTTCTGATTATTGTTTAGTTTCAGTTGGAAGAAAACCTTTCACAGAAGGTTTAGGTTTAGAGAACCTTTCTATTGATCTTGATGAGAGAGGAAGAATTAAAGTAAATAAAAAGTTACAAACTTCCATCCCTAATATATATGCTATAGGTGATGTTATTCAAGGTCCAATGTTAGCTCACAAAGCTGAGGAAGAAGGTGTTTTTGTAGCTGAAACTATAGCTGGTCAAATCCCACATATAGATTACAATTTAGTCCCTAGTGTAATTTATACTTGGCCTGAAGTATCTTCTGTTGGAAAGACAGAAAAAGAATTGAGAAATGAGGGTAGATCAATCAAAGTTGGTAAATTTCCATTTAAGGCAAATGGTAGAGCAAGAATTTCAATGGATTTGGATGGTTTTATAAAAGTAATATGCGATTCTGAATCTGATGAGATCTTAGGCGTTCATATGATCGGGCCTAGGTGTGCTGATTTAATATCTGAGGCAGTTGTCGCAATGGAATATAAAGCTTCTGCTGAGGATATTGCAAGAATTTGTCATGCTCATCCAACATTTTCTGAAGCATTTAAAGAAGCAGCCTTAGATGCAACAGAAAAAAGATCATTAAATTTTTAATAATTATTCATTAGGTTTTCCTTCAGAAAAATTTTCATTTATTTGAAAGGCCTTTCTTATTTCTAGACCAACACCACTTCTATCATACCACTCATGTGATAATTGTATTTTATTTTCAATAAAATCATAAAAACCATAACTTGATAACTTGATTTTTATATCATTTACATCAAATGACCAACCTGAATACATTCTTACACTTCCATCTAACATGAGATTGGTGGTGTCTATTCCTGGTAACATAATAATGTGATCTAAAGAAATGTTATCAACTATTTCAAAAAATCTTTTCATTCGTTCCAATTCTTCATATTTACTGGATTTAACTCCTTTTGGTTTGTTAATTGGATAAAAATAACTTTCATAATTTTCAGCCATCATATCTTCAATCTTTTCTAAGTCTTCATTTTCATAATGCATCCAAAATTTTTTTAAATTTTTTACATTATGATTATATAATTCAAGTGTCCTATTTCCTGATTTACCACACATCATAACCCAAATAACAGTTACTAATATTAATATAATTAGCATCGAAACAACTGTTTTAATTAAATTTTCCATCATTATTTTTTTGATTAATAATTCACTAATTTAACAATGTTTATGAGAAAGAAAAAAACATTTATTCTTGATTGTCCTAATTCTTTTAAAAAAAAATTAATTTTTTTTCTTGAAAAAAAATCAAGATTTTGTTTTCTGGATAGTAATAATAGTTCCAGAAATTCTTTTGATTATTTAGCTGCATTTGGAGTTAAAAAAAATTGTTGTCCCAAAAAAAATATTTTTAAATCCTTTCAAAAATTTTTAGATGATAATAAAGATTGGGTTTTTGGTCATTTTAGTTATGATTTGAAAAATGAAATAGAAGATTTAAAATCAGAGAATATGGATTTTTTTGAATTTGATAAATTAAATTTTTTCATTCCATTTTACATTTTTAAAGTTAAAAATAAAACTCTTACGATAATTTATGATGATTCAAAAAAGGATACTGTTTCAATTTACAACAAAATATTAAATCAAAATCATTCAAAAATCGTTAAAGGTAAATTTTCAGTTAAACCTAATATTTCAAAAAAAAAATATTTATCTATTATTAATTTAATAAAAAATCATATTCAAAAAGGTGATATATATGAAATGAATTTTTGCCAAGAATTTAAGGTGGAGTTTAATGATTTTAGTCCCTCAAATTTATTTTTTATTCTTAACAATTATTCTCAATCACCGTTTGCTTCATTCTATAAAGTAAATCATAAATATTGTTTGTGTTCAAGTCCAGAAAGATATATCAGACATAAGAACAATAAGGTTATTTCCCAACCTATAAAAGGAACAGCTCTACGGACTACTAATTTACGTATTGATGATGACAGTAAAAAAAATTTATTAAAAAGTGAAAAGGATTTTTCAGAAAATGTTATGATTGTTGATTTGGTAAGAAATGATCTTTCAATTACGGCCAAGAAAAATTCTGTAAAAGTTGAAGAGCTTGCTAAGTTATATAGTTACAAGAATGTTCATCATTTAATTTCTACTATATCTTCTAGAATCAAAGATGAATACCATCCTTTAGATGTAATAAAAAATTCATTTCCAATGGGCTCAATGACGGGTGCTCCAAAATTAAGGTCAATGGAATTAATTGAAAAGTATGAAAATATTAAAAGAGGTTTGTATTCGGGTTCTATTGGTTTTTTTAACCCAGATTTAGATTTTGATTTCAATGTTGTTATTCGATCTTTGTTATTTAATCAAAAAAGTAATTATCTTTCCTTTATTGTTGGAGGTGCTATAACAATTGACTCTGACCCAAATAAAGAATACGAAGAATGTTTAATTAAAGCAAAATCAATTCTTAATGTATTAAGCAATGAAAAATAAGTTTATAAAATATCTTGAAGAAATTGTTGATTATAAAAATTCTTCTTTTTTATTGGCAGTTAGTGGAGGAGTTGATAGTATGGTTTTATTTAAATTATTTCAAGAATATTCTTTAAATTTTTCGGTTGCTCATTGTAATTTTTTATTAAGAGGAAATGAATCTGATGAGGATGAAATATTTGTTAAAGAAGTTTGTGAAAGATTTAATCATAAATTTTATTTAAAAAAATTTGAGACAAAAAAAATAGCATCAGAGAGCTCTGTTTCAATTCAAATGGCCGCAAGAAAATTAAGATATAATTGGTTCAAGAATATTCTTAAAAAGTATAAATTTGATTATTTAGTTACAGCTCATCATTTTAATGACTCTGTAGAAACAATTTTGTTAAATATTGCAAGGGGAACTGGTGTTTCTGGTTTAAAAGGAATTCCAACTAAAGAAAATAAGATAATTAGACCACTTCTTAAATTTACTAAGAATGAAATTTCTGACTTTGCTAAAAAAAATAGAATAAAATTTAGAAATGACAATTCTAATAATGATGTAAAATATAGAAGAAACAGAGTGAGAAATTTTATTATTCCAGAGTTTGAAAATTTAAATCCTGGTTTTTTCGAATCAATTAAATCCACAATAAATAATTTTCAAAGTGCTGAAAACATCTATTCTAATTTCATAAATAATGAAAAGATAAGATGTTGTAATCACAATGATGATACTCTTATTATTAATATTAAAGCACTAATGATTTCAATTGAACCTAAAACTCTTTTATTTGAAATAATTAATGATTATGGATTTAAAGATATTGATAGTGTATACAATGTAATTGATTCACAGCCAGGTAAATCATTTTACTCTAAAAATTATGTACTAATTAGAGACAGAGATAGTATTTGTATTTCAAAATTATTTTCAAAACAAAGTATTAATATAACCGATTCATGTATATTTATTAATCACCCTGTTAAAATGACTTTACAGTTGGCTCATAAATTTAATTTGAAAGATGAAAAGATTAAGAGTTCAGCGATTTTAAGTTATAATAAATTAAAATTTCCACTTACTTTAAGAAATTGGGAAAGTGGTGATTGGTTTATTCCGTCTGGAATGAAAGGAAAAAAAAAGTTAAGTGATTATTTTATTGACAATAAATTTTCCTTAATAGAAAAACAAAAATGCTATGTATTGTGTTCAAATAAAAGCATAGTTTGGATAGTAGGTCATAGAGTTGATGAGCGATATAAATTTGTTGAGGGTGAAGAAAAGGCATATATTTGCCGAATAAATTAAGGTATGAAAAAAATAATTCTTTCTATTTTTTGTTTGATTTTTCCTTTTTTGGGTTTGTCACAAATTGAAGATCCAACTACTTGGTCTTTTGACGTAGATGAATTGGGTAAAGGTAAATATGAATTATCTGCTAATGTTCTAATAGAAGATGGTTGGCATATTTATTCTCAGTATAAAAATCCAGAAAGTTTTATTGTATCCACAAGTTTTTATTTTAAAAATATAGATGGTTTGGATTTTATTGATGCTAAGCCTGAAAGAGTAGATTTTGTTGATGGATTTAAGGTTTTATTTAAAGAAGATAAGCCGATTGAAAAATATGTTCCAATCCAAGAAGAAATTGCAAGGTATTTTGAAGAAAAAGCTAATTTCAATCAGTTAATAATTGTCGATGAAGGAGTTGAAAAAATTGAAGCAATGTATGAGTTTATGGTTTGTGATGATCAACAATGTTTGCCTCCCGAAATTATTGATATTGTTTTTTACTTAAAAAAAAAAGACTTAATTGAACAAGATGTTGATAAAATTAGCTCTAATGATGATTTCAACTGTTCAAATGAATACAAAAGAAGTATTAAAGGATTAGAGTCCTTGATTATTGAAGAAGAAAGTTCTTTAACATTTAAGCTTATAGAGGCTTTAATCGCTGGTATTATTGCTGGTTTGATAGCGTTGGTTACGCCATGTGTTTTCCCTATGATTCCCTTAACAGTTAGTTTTTTTTTAAAAGGCTCTGAAGTTAGAAGAAAAGCAATTTTTAGAGCATCCTTATACGGCGGTTTTATTGTTTTAATTTATTTGTTACTTAGTTTACCTTTTCATTTTTTTTCACTTGATGCAGAGATATTAAATCAAATTTCTACAAATGTTTGGTTAAACTTGATATTTTTTATTGTGTTTACTGTTTTTGCAATATCATTTTTTGGATATTTTGAGATACGCCTTCCTAGCAGATTGTTAAATAAAGTGGATTCTGCTTCTAATGTAGGTGGTATATTAGGAATTTTTTTCATGGCACTAACTTTGGCTCTAGTATCTTTTTCTTGTACAGGTCCCGTCTTAGGCGCGGCTTTAGCTAAGACCGGATTGACTGCATCAGGTTCTGGATCAGCAGTTGCATTTCAATTAAGTTCAGCTATGCTAGGTTTTGGGTTAGCCTTGGGAATACCTTTCACGTTATTTGCTGTATTTCCAACGTGGTTGAAATCTCTTCCCAGGTCCGGAGGATGGATGAATACTTTTAAAGTTTTCATTGGATTTTTAGAAATAGCATTAGCAATTAAGTTTTTATCTAACGCTGATATGGTTTATAAGCTAGGAATAATAAAGTATGAAATATTTTTTATTTTATGGACTATTACCTTTTTAGCTCTTGCTTTGTACTTATTTGGAGTTATTAGATTTCCGCATGATTCAAAAGGAAAAAAAATAGGTAAATCAAGAATTGCTTTTGGTATTTTAACTCTTTTTTTTGTTGTATACTTAATTCCAGGAGTTACATGTAAATATCAAGATGTTTTTACTCATACTTTATTTGGACTTCCCCCTCCCAAAACATATTCATACTGTAATGAAGATCCGGCAGAACTTTCTGATAAGAATATTGATAGGATTGTAACTAAAGATTATTTTGAAGCAATTGATTTATCAATAAAGTTTAATAAGCCGATATTAGTGGACTTTACTGGTATGGCTTGTGTTAACTGTAGAAAATTAGAAAATCAAGTATGGAATGATAAAGAAGTTGATAGGTTAATAGGTAAGTATATACTTACTCAATTATATGTTGATGTTAGAAAAGAAGTTGAAGAGCATTCAATAGATGAATGTTATGTAGATGGTACTTGGAAGAAATCTAAGATTATCAATACAACAGGGAAACAATGGAGTACGTTACAAACTTTAACATTTGAAAAAAACACACAACCTTTACATATAATTCTTAAGCCTAGCTCTGATCCTGATTTTCAAGAAGAGCTTTTGAAAGATGAGAAAGGAAAATATTTTCAACCTAAAGCGTATAAAGATGCTAATGACATCAATAGTTATAAAAAATGGTTGGAACAAGGCTTAAATGACTTTTACTCAGAATAAATAATAATAATGAATATTAAAAATCATTTCTCTACTCATCAAAAAATTGTTAATTCATTTATAAATAATGATGAAAACATTAAAAAAATTAATCATGCGGTAGAAATTATTATTAAATCAATGAATTTAGGTGGAAAAATATTTAGTTGTGGTAACGGTGGTTCAATGTGTGACGCTATGCATTTTTCTCAGGAACTATCAGGTTATTTTAATAAAAAAAGAAGGCCTTTACCTTCTATATGTATTTCAGATTCCTCTTATATTACTTGTGTTTCAAATGATACAAAGTTTGATTATATTTATTCAAGATATTTAGAGGCTAATGCAAGTGAAAATGATGTTCTTCTAGCAATTAGCACAAGTGGAAAATCAGTTAATATTATCAATGCAGCTAAAGAAGCAAAAAAAAAGAATATGAATGTTATAGCATTGACTTCATCAAATAAGAGCGATTTATTAAATCACTCTGATGTTTCTATATGTGTTGACACTAATATTACAGAAAGGTGTCAGGAATTACATATAATAATAATTCATTCTATTGTTTCTAGTATTGAACAAAAGTTAAATTTGTAGCAAAATTTATTTTATTGGGAACAATTTTTGTATACTTTAAAAAACAAACATTTAAATTCACAGTTATGAAAAAAAATATTTTATTTTTTCTTTTTCTTTTTATTTCCAATCTATTTCAAGCTCAAGAAATTTTAAATATGGTTCAAGTAGGAAACTTAACATATAATCAGGATTTAAATGATATTTGGGGATATGTTGACCATGAAGGAAAAGAACATGCTTTAGTTGGTTGTGCTAATGGATTTTCTTATGTAGACATTTCTATTCCATCTAATCCACAAGAAGTATTTTTTATTCCAGGCTCTAATTCTATATGGAGAGATCTTAAAACATGGAATAATTATGCATATATAACAACAGAGGCTGAAGATGGGTTGCTAATTGTTGATTTGAATGATTTGAGTGGCCAAAGTTATACATATTGGACTGATTATTTTTTGAGAGCTCACAATATTTATATTGATGAAAATGGATTTGCTTATATTTTTGGATCTCAAGATGGTCCTGCAAACGGTGCCATAATCCTAGACTTAAATAATGATCCAATGAATCCATCTATTGCAGGTTTATTTGATGATTATTATTTACATGATGGTATGGTTAGAGGTGATACTTTGTGGGGATCAGCCGTTTATGAGGGAGTAATGTCGGCAATTGATGTTTCTGATAAATCAAACCCTGTTATTCTAGGCTCAACACCTACATCATGTAATTTTACACATAATTCTTGGGTTTCTGATGATGGTAATTATGTATTTACAACTGATGAACAAGCAAATTGTTATATTGGAGCTTATGATGTGTCAAATATTTCAGATATTCAGCAAACTGATCAAATCCAATCATGGAATGATGATAGTCAAGATGGTGTTATTCCTCATAATACCCATTTTATTTCCACCACTTATGAGTATTTAAATCCAACAACATCTAGTTATTTAGTTACTTCCTATTACACCTCTGGTGTTACGGTCATTGATGCATCAAATCCTTATAATTTACAAGAAGTTGCTTTTTTTGATACATCACCAAACTATAGTGGTTCTGAATTTGAAGGTTGCTGGGGAGCCTATCCCTATCTTCCATCAGGACTAATTTTAGCTAGTGATCAACAAACTGGTTTACATATTTTAGAAATTGCTGGTCCAATTTTAGGATGTACTAATGAAGATGCTTCGAATTATAATCCTGATGCAAATCAAGATGATGGATCATGTTTAATTGTTGGTTGTACAGATCCAGTAGCCGAAAACTACAATCCGGAAGCTAATGTGGAATATAATGAGAGTTGTGAATATTTATGCGATCAATTCTTTATTACCCCACCTACGGTACAAACCGATCTAGTTGTAAATTTTGGAGAGATATTAACTATTGAAGCATTAGGTGATGGTGATATTTTTTGGATTAACGAAAACCAAAATATAATTTACAATGGTCCGGTTTTTATCACTGACCCAATCGAACAAAATAGTACTTTTTATGTTTTTCAAGAACAAGTAGTTAGTGAAGGAGAAATATTTTCTTTAGGTGAAGAAAATCATATTTGCGATGGTGGTTCATACTGTGATTATAGTGGAATTAATTATAATGGTGGTTTACAATTTCAGTCATTTGAAGAATTTACTTTAAAATCAGTTAAAGTATACGCAAGTGAATCTGGAGCAAGAACCATTCAATTATATGACTCAAATTTTGATAATTTATTACAATCTTATACTATTGATGTCCCTCAAAGTGATGAAAATGGATTTAATATAGAACTTAATTGGATTATTCCAACAGGTGAATATATAATCACAACTGATGAAAATTTAAATAATAATAATTTTGGAGGTAATAATCCAATGTTTAAAAGAACAACTGGGGGCATTACAAATTATCCTTATTTAGTTGATCAAATTTTGAGTATAAATCAAGCATATTTTAATGACTATGAAAATGAAAATAGTGCTGGTTTTAGTACTCAATATTATTATTATTTTTACGATTGGCAGATAGAAACTTTAAATGAAACTTGTTCTAGTCCTTCGGTAGAAATTAATATTAATATTCATAACACTAATTTAAATGAAAATTATTTTGACAAAAAATTAATTGGTTTATTTGACTTATTGGGCAGGTCCATAGAAACTGTTACAAATGAATATTTTTATATTAAATTATATGAGGATGGATCTTTTACTAAAGAGATAAACTTTAACTTATAATAGATCTTGAAATTACAATTTTTTGAATCTCTGATGTTCCTTCATATATCTGCGTGATTTTTGCATCTCTCATTAATCTTTCAACGTGATATTCTTTGACATAACCATAGCCACCATGAATTTGAACGGCTTCAATAGATATTTGCATAGCTCTTTCAGCACAATATAGTTTTGCCATCGCACCAGAAAGACTGTAGTCACGACCATTATCTTTATCCCAGGCTGCTTTAAGGCATAATAATCTAGCAGCTTCAATTTCTGTAGCCATATCTGCTAATTTAAATGCAATTGCCTGATGATGACAAATTGGTTTTCCAAATGCTTTTCTTTCTTTAGAATACTTTAATGCAAGTTCATAGGCCCCAGAAGCAATACCCAGTGCTTGCGCGGCAATTCCAATCCTTCCACCAGAAAGTGTTTGCATTGCAAATTTAAATCCAAAACCATCTTCTCCAATTTTATTTTCTTTAGGAATTTTAACATCTGAAAACATAACTGAGTGGGTATCAGAACCTCTTATTCCTAGCTTGTTTTCTTTGGCTCCAATAGAAATCCCATCCCAATCTCTTTCTAAAATGAATACATTAATTCCTTTATGTTTTTTTTCAACATCGCTTTGAGCAATTACTAGGTAAATAGAAGCAGAATTTCCATTTGTTATCCAATTCTTAGTTCCATTCAGAACATAGTGGTCTTTATTTTCTATTGCTGTTGTTCTTTGTGATGTTGCATCTGAACCAGCTTCGGGTTCTGATAAGCAAAAGGCTCCAATATTTTCTCCTGAGGTTAGCTTAGGTAAGTATTTTTGCTTTTGGTCTTCAGTACCATATTTTTCAATACCCCAACAAACTAATGAGTTATTTACGGACATTATAACAGATGATGATGCGTCTATTTTTGAAATTTCTTCCATAGCGAGAATGTAAGAAACAGTATCCATACCTCCTCCTCCGTATTTTGGAGATGTCATCATACCCATAAATCCCATTTGTCCCATTTTACTTATTTCTTCCTTTGGAAATTTTTGTAACTCGTCTCTTTCAATTACTCCAGGTAAAAGTTCCTGTTGTGCAAAGTCTCGAGCAGACTTCTGTATCATAAGATGTTCTTCAGAAAAATTGAATTTCATTTGTTTATTTTTTCGTAATAAAATTAATTCTTTTTTTCTATTTTAAATTAATGAATGTTAAAAAATATTGTGTTTTAGGTTTAATGTCTGGCACATCATTAGATGGTCTTGATTTAGTATATTGTATTTTTATAAAAAAAAACAATTCATGGATATTTGAATTAAAGTTCATGGAGTTTATTGAGTATAACTTGTTGTGGAAAAAGAAAATTACAGATTTGTTTTATGGTAATCAAGATTTTCAAAAAATTGATTTAGAATACTCTGAATTTATTTCAAAATCTATTAATAAATTTATTAAAAATAATAACCTGAACGTAGATTACATATCTTCTCATGGACACACTATATTTCATGAACCCAATAAAGGAATTACAAAACAAATTGGAAGAGGAGATATAATTTTTGAAAGAACTAAAATTCCTGTAATTTATAATTTTAGAGAACAAGATGTAAAATTAGGAGGTGAGGGGGCACCATTAGTTCCTTATGGTGATTCTGTTTTATTTAGTAATTATGATTCTTGTTTAAACTTAGGTGGTTTTTCAAATATTTCGTTTAAAAAAAATAACAAAATAACAGCATTTGATATTTGTCCTTTAAATATTGTTTTAAATTATTTAGCTGAGAAAAAAAATATGACTTTTGATAGAGATGGCTATTTTTCTTCTAAAGGAAAAATAGATCATTATTTATTAAAAAAATTAAATTCAATTCATTATTACAAACTTCCTCCACCAAAATCTTTAGCTAAAGAATGGTTGGATCAATATTTTTTATGTGAATTAAATAGTTTTCAATTAAGTGTTGATGATTTATTGAGAACTTGTGTAGAGCATTTTTCTTTACAAATTTCAAATATATTTTCTGATTTTGAAATTAGCAATTGTCTTGTAACTGGCGGAGGTGTATTTAATAAATTTTTAATTTCACAAATTAAAAGTAAAACTGAAACTAAAATAATTATTCCATCCAAAGATATTGTTAATTTTAAAGAAGCAATTATTTTTGCTTTTCTAGGATTGTTAAGAGTTAGAAATGAAATTAATTGCTTGTCTGAAATTACAGGTTCTTCAACCGATCATAGTACGGGAGAAATATATCCTTAATTAAAAAAAAACAATTATTACATAATCTTAAATAATAATCTTATTATTTTTGTCAAAATTTTTAAATGAAGAATTTATTAAAAAAATATGAAAATAATCCACCTGAAATTGTCTTCGAATGGAAGGATAAAGAGACAGACGCAGAAGGTTGGGTTGTAATTAATTCTTTGAGAGGAGGAGCGTGTGGTGGTGGAACAAGAATGAGAAAGGGGTTAAATAAGTATGAAGTGCTTTCGCTAGCAAAAATTATGGAAGTTAAGTTTTCAGTTTGTGGACCACAAATTGGTGGAGCTAAATCTGGTATAAATTTTGATCCGTTAGATAAGAGAAAAAAAGATGTATTAAAAAGATGGTTTAAGGCAGTTTCTCCATTATTAAAATCTTATTATGGAACAGGAGGTGATTTAAATGTTGATGAGGTACATGAGGTTATTCCTATGACTGAAGATTGCGGAGTTTGGCACCCACAAGAAGGGGTTTTTTCAGGCCATTATTCACCTAATTCTGCTGAAAAAATTAATAGAATTGGTCAATTAAGGTATGGAGTAAAAAAAAGAATTGATAATAAGAAATATTCACCTGATTTAAATAAAAATTATGTAATTGCTGATATGATTACAGGATATGGTGTTGCTGAATCTGTAAAGCATTATTATAATATTTGGGGGGGTGATTTGATGCAAAAAAAAGTAGTAATTCAAGGATGGGGGAATGTAGCATCTTCAGCAGCATATTATTTATCTCAAATGGGTGCTTCAATTATTGGCATTATTGACAAAAATTCTGGTCAAATAAATGAAAATGGTTTTTCATTTGAAGAAATTAGAAAGTTTTTTTTAGATAAAAAAGGAAATAAGTTTTTTAGTAATGATATGAAGTCTTTTCAGTCAATAAATAAAAATATATGGGATTTGAAAGCTGATATATTTATTCCTGGAGCTGCATCTAGAATTGTGACTAAAAATCAAATATCAAGACTAATTGAATCTGGTCTTGAGCTAGTTTCTGCTGGAGCAAATATTCCATTCGCTGATGATGAGGTCTTTTATGGTCCCACAACAGATTATTGTGATAAAAAAATAAGTGTTATCCCAGATTTTATCTCCAATTGCGGAATGGCAAGAGCATTTGATTATTTCATGTCTGGAAAAAAAGAAATAACCGATGACTCTGTATTTAAAGATTGTTCTCTCACTATTAAAAAAGCTCTGAAAGATTGTTATAATTTAAGCTCAAAAAAAACAAAAATTAACTCTTTTGCGCTTGAATTAGCTTTGAAAAAATTATTAAAATAAAATTATGGAAATTTTTATTATAGGTGTATTTATAATTGGTTACGTTTTTATAACGTTAGAACATGTTGTAAGTGTTGATAAGGCTTCTACCGCACTAGTGACCGGAGTTATTTGTTGGGCTTTAATAGCCTTAGGTATGAACATACCAGACTTTAAGTACCAATTACATGAACACGTAGGTCACATCTCAGAAATTTTATTTTTTCTGCTTGGTGCAATGACAATTGTTGAGTTGGTTGATAATCATAAAGGATTTAAAATAATTACTGATAGTATTAAAACTAGAAATCGTGTAAAGTTATTATGGATTCTATCAATTATAGCATTTTTCTTTTCAGCTGTTTTGGATAATTTAACAGCTGCTATTGTCATGGGGGCTCTATTAAGTAAAATTATGAAGGATAAAAATGATTTGTGGTTTTTTGGTGGAATGATAATAATTGCAGCTAATGCCGGAGGTGCATGGTCTCCAATTGGTGATGTGACTACAATAATGTTGTGGATCAAGGGAAAAGTTTCAGCGATTAATATTATTCAATCTACAATTATACCTAGTATAATTTGTATGTTAATACCTTTGCTGTATGTTTCTTTCAAGTTAAAAGGAAATATTTCAATAAATAATAATTCTTCTCAATCAGATGAAGATATCACTTCTTCCTCTGAAAGAAATTTCATTTTTTTAATAGGTGTTTTAGGTCTATTATTTGTACCTGTCTTTAAATTAATAACTGACCTTCCCCCTTATATGGGTATGTTATTTAGTTTAGGTATTATTTGGATTACAACAGAACTTTTACACAGAAAAAAAAGTTATGATAAAAGAAAAAAACTAACTGTTATAGGTGCAGTTAAAAAAATTGATATACTAACAATATTTTTCTTCCTGGGTATTTTACTATCAGTCCACGGTCTGCAAACTATAGGAACTTTGGATAATGTTGCTAATTACCTAAGGTCAACTTTTAATGGTGACATTTTTATTATTAATTTTATTATTGGACTTTTATCTGCTATTGTTGATAATGTTCCCTTAGTTGCAGGTGCTATAGAGATGTATCCAAAAGAAATCATAGATTCTTCATTTTGGGAATTTTTGGCTTATTGCGCAGGTACAGGTGGGAGTGTTTTAATAATTGGTTCAGCTGCTGGTGTTGCAATTATGGGTATATTAAAAATTGATTTTTTCTGGTATTTGAGAAGAATTACTTTTTTAGCATTTATCGGATATCTCTCTGGTGCGTTTACTTATTGGATTTTAAATAAAAATGAATCTGATGTAAAATTAAAATCTAGATTATATAAAAAGTGTTCAAAAAAGGACAATTTGTTCACTTGTAAATTTTAGCTTGTTTAAATGTATAAATGAAATATGAAAAAGTAGAAAACTGGTTATGTAATGAGTTACCTTTCTTTCAAAATCAAGGTTCAAAAGCTTATAAAGAAGATTTAGATAATATTAAAGTTTTATTAAAAAAACTTAAAAACCCTCAAAATAATTTAAAATTTATTCATGTTGCTGGCACTAATGGAAAAGGTTCTGTTTCATTTATGTTATCCAATTTATTAAAAAATGAAGGTTATAATGTTGGTCTTTTTACTTCCCCTCATTTATTAACTTTTAGAGAAAGAATACAGATAAATAATAATTATATAGATAAAGAATCTGTTGTGTATTTTGTCAAAAAATATAAATCATTAAATAGGTTAATAAATTTTTCTTTTTTTGAATTTATAACAGCTATGGCGTTTTGGTTTTTTGCTAAAAAAAAAGTTGATATTGCGATTATTGAATGTGGATTAGGTGGAAGGTTAGATTCAACGAATATAATTAAACCATTACTTTCTATAATTACAAGTATTTCACTTGACCATAGTAATATTTTAGGTGATAGTATTATGTCAATTGCAAAAGAAAAAGCAGGAATTATAAAAAAAAATATACCTGTATTAATTTCTTCTCAAAACAATGATGATACAATAAATTATTTCTCTAAAAAAGCCAACGAATTATCATCATCTTTATATATTTCGAATAAAATAACGCAAGAAATAAGCAATTTGAATTCACCAGTATATCAATTATTTAATATTGAATTAGTTAAATCTGCAAAGAAAATATTATCTGAAATAGGATATAAATTATCATCAAGAAAATCGGAAAAAATAATAGAAAGTTATTATAATAAAACATCTTTTTTAGGAAGATGGACTAAAATTTATGATAAGCCTTTAATTATTTGTGATATTGCTCATAATTTTCAAGGATTAAAATCAGTTTTTTTACAACTTAAAAAAGAAAAAAGAAAAAAACATATTGTTTTAGGCTTTTCAGCTGATAAAAATTTAAACGAAATATTTAAAATTATAAATTTAGATGCAACATATTATTTTTGTTCAAGCACAAATCAAAGGGTGTTAGAGCCAGAAAATTATATTTCTTTAATAAAATCTTTAAATAGAAATTTTTTTATTTTTAATAGTTCTGTTGATGCTGTAAGGTCAATAACAGATAAGATTTCTAAAGATGAGATGGTTTTTGTGGCTGGGAGTACATTTATAGTTGCAGATGTTTTGTCTATTTTTAGATAAAAAGATAAAGATTTTTATATTTGCATACTCTTACGGGCGATTAGCTCAGTTGGTTCAGAGCACCTGCCTTACAAGCAGGGGGTCACTGGTTCGAATCCAGTATCGCCCACAAAAAAACCTTGCAGATAGTGAGGTTTTTTTTTTGAAACTAAATATGTATATATTTTTAATATGAACGTAATAATTATTGGAAGCGGATTTGCAGGTTTAAGTTCTGCGGCTATTTTAGCTAGTAAAGGTTATAATGTCCGTGTTATAGAAAAGCATAATCAAATAGGTGGAAGGGCTAGACAATTTAACAAGAAAGGCTATAACTTTGATATGGGCCCAAGTTGGTATTGGATGCCGGATGTTTTTGATCAATTTTTCAATCAATTTCAAAAATCAACAAAAGATTATTATGAATTGTTAAAATTAGATCCTGGTTTTCAAATAATTTTCGAAGATCAAAAAAATTTAGTTGTTCCAGCTCAATTTGAAAAGTTAGAATCTTTATTCAATGAAATAGAACCTGGTTCATCAAAAATGCTCAAAAAATTCATGAAAGAAGCTGAATTTAAGTATAGTTTTGGAATGAGCTCAGTCGTTTTTCAACCTGGAATTTCGTGGATGGAGTTCTGTAAACTAGATTTATTTAAAAATGTATTTAGACTTCAAATTTTATCATCATATAAATCACACGTTGCAAAGTATTTTAAACATCCTAAGTTAAGAGCCTTATTAGAGTTTCCAGTTTTATTTTTAGGGACAGCGCCTAAAGATACTCCAGCACTTTATAGTTTAATGGCGTATTCTGGTTTAATTCAAGGAACTTTTTATCCAATGGGAGGTTTTCATCAGGTAATAAAAGGAATGGGAAAATTATGTGTTGATTTGGGTGTTTCTTTTAATTTAGGACAAAATGTTGAAGAAATTGAAATTAAGGACAGTAAGGTTTATGGAGTGAAAACAAAAACAAAATCATATTTAACAGATATTCTAATTGGATCGGCTGATTATCATCACATTGAGAATAATTTATTACCTAAAAATTTTAGAAATTACTCAGAAAATTATTGGTCAAAAAAAACTTTCTCGCCTTCATGTTTATTGTTTTATTTAGGAATAAATAAAAAGTTAAAAAAAATAATACACCATAATTTATTCTTTGATGCAAATATAGAACAACATATTGATGAAGTTTATTCCAAAAAAATTTGGCCAAAAAATCCTTTATTTTATGCTTGTTGCCCGTCAAAGACCGATCCATTTACTGCACCTCAAAATAAGGAAAATATTTTCTTACTCATACCAATAACCCCTGGATTAGATGATAGTAAAGATTTAAGAGATCATTACTTTAATATAATTCTTAAGAGGTTGGAGGATTATTGCGGAGAAAATATTTCAGATTTTATTGAGTATAAAAAAGATTATTGTATAAATGATTTTATACATGACTATAATGCTTATAAAGGAAATGCATATGGACTAGCAAATACACTTTTTCAAACTGCTAATTTTAAACCAAGTATTATAAATAAAAAACTTCCTAATTTATTTTATACTGGGCAATTAACTGTCCCTGGACCAGGTGTGCCTCCGTCTTTAATTTCAGGTCAAATTGTTGCAAAACATATTAGTGAAAATTTTCCGTTATCATGAAATCAAAATTCGATAATCTTTCTAAAAAGTGTAGTGAGTTAACAACTAAAAGTTATAGTACTAGCTTTTCATTTGGTATAAAAATGTTATCAAAAAAATTCCATTCACCTATTTATAGTATTTACGGATTTGTAAGATTTGCTGATGAAATTGTTGATGGTTTTCATGGATATAATAAATCTAAAATTTTAAATAGATTTGAAAAAAATTGTTTTGATTCCATTGAAGAAGGAGTAAGCATGAATCCTATTTTAAATAGTTTTCAAAATGTTGTAAATAAGTATGAAATTGATCATATTTTAATACATCAATTTATTCATAGTATGAAAATGGACTTAGAAGTAAACAAAATATATGATCAAAAAGAGTACGAAAAATATATTTTAGGTTCTGCTGAGGTAATTGGGTTAATGTGTCTTAAAGTTTTTGTTGAAGGGGATAAAAATCTTTACATGAAACTTTACCCATATGCTAAAAGTTTAGGATCAGCTTTTCAAAAAATAAATTTTTTAAGAGATATAAGAGCTGACTATAAAGATTTAGGAAGAACATATTTTCCAAATATTGATTTAAGTAATTTCACAACCAGTCAAAAAAAAGAAATTGAGTCTGACATTAAAAAAGATTTTGATAAAGGTTATTTAGGAATCAAAATGTTGCCAGAAGGCTCTAAGTTAGGAGTTTTTATAGCTTATATATATTACCTTAATTTATTTAATAAAATTAAATCTTTAGATTTTAAAGTTATATTAGAAAAACGTATTAGAATTTCTAATTTTAAAAAAATTGTTTTAATGATTAAGGCCTTTGTTTTAAATAAATTTGGTGCAATATGAGGCTTTTATTTTTTTCGATTTTATCTACATTAATATATTCCCAAGAAACCGAATTTAGAAAAATTTTTGAAAGAGCTGTAATTCAAGAAGTTTCGTGTGATTCTTTAATTGATTTTTGTGAAGGAAAGATTAGTAAAAAGTGTGAGGCTTACTCAGGGGCAGCTTTAATTTTGAAGGCCAAATATGCTAATTCTCCAATTTCTAAGATTTCTTTTTTTAGAAAGGGACGTAAAAAGTTAGATGATGTTATTAATAAAAATCCTAACTTTGTTGAATGTAGGTGGTTGCGTTATAGTTTACAGAAGAATGCACCTGTTTTTTTAAATTATAATCGAAACTTAATTAAGGATAGTTTATATATAAGTAAGTATGGAGATGATTTTCAAAAAAAAGTATTAAAATAATTGATGCCTGATTTTTTATTAAATATAATTATAACTATCATTTCGTTTTTGTTTATGGAGTTCGTTGCATGGTTTACCCACAAATATATAATGCATGGTTTTCTATGGTATTTACATAAAGACCACCATCTTCCTATGAAAAATCGAATATTTGAAAAAAATGATAGCTTTTTTTTCATATTTGCTGTCCCAGGTATAACTACAATTATATTGGGTTTGCCAGATTACAGTTGGGAGTTTTGGGTTGGGTTAGGTATTACTTTGTATGGATTTGCATACTTTGTTATACATGATTTATTTATTCATCAAAGATCAAAAATATTTAGAAATACTAAATCCAAGTATTTAAATGGTTTGAGAAGAGCGCACAAAATTCATCATAAAAATATTGGTAAAAAAAATGGTGAAAATTTTGGTATGTTATTTTTCCCAATAAAATATTGGTTTAATTCATAATCATGAGTTTGCTTAAGTTTATAATTGTAATTAGTTTCAAAGAAATTGTAATTTTATAGAACATGGGTGTATTATTAGCATATTTGTTTCTTGCATTAATTGTTTCTTTTTTATGTTCTTTAACAGAGTCTGTTTTATTATCTACTCCTCAGACATATTTAACAACAATTAAAGAAAAAGAAAATTGGGCAAATTCTTTTTTAGATCTAAAATCAAATATTGATAAGCCGTTATCTGCTATACTTTCTTTAAATACAATAGCTCATACAATTGGTGCAGCAGGAGTTGGCGCTCAAGCTGTAAAGATTTGGGGAGATACTTCTTTGGGTCTTGTTTCGGTTATACTAACAATTTTAATTCTTGTAATTACAGAAATAATTCCCAAAACAATGGGGGCGAGATATTGGAGGACTTTGTCGAAAGTAACATATCATATAATTAAAATAATGTTATTTTTAACTTACCCACTAGTCATATTTTCTACAAAAATAATGGATATTATTTCTAAGGAAAAAAAAGAGGATACAACAAGTAGAGAAGAAATAGCAGCATTGGCGAATATTGGTGTAGATGAAGGTGTTTTTTCAGAAAAAGAAAATAAAATAATACAAAATATATTAAAGCTTCAGAAAATAAAAGTTACTCAAATTATGACACCTAGAGTTGTTGTTAAATCTGTTGATGAAAATATTTCTTTAGAAGATTTTAAAAATCAAAGTAAGTATTTAAATTTCTCTAGAATTCCAACATTTTCAATTCAAAATGAAAAAATTACTGGGTATATTCTCCTACAAGATATTTTAGAAGAATTGTCAAAAAAAGAAAAAAATAATTTATTAATTAAAAGTTTTAAGCGTGAAGTTTTAAAGATTCCAAATAACGTAACATTATTAAATCTTTGGGACCAACTTGTTGAAAATAAAGAGCATATTGCTATTGTTCTTGATGAATATGGCGGACTAGATGGTGTTGTTACAATGGAAGATGTAGTTGAGACTTTGCTAGGTTTGGAAATTACTGATGAAAATGATGAGATTGTTGATATGCAAGAGTATGCTAAAGAAAGATGGAAAAAAAGGCAAAAAAAAGAAAATATATTAAGTGAATTTAGAAATTAGAGGACCATTAACTCAGTTGGTTTAGAGTGTTACCTTGACAGGGTAGAAGTCACTGGTTCGAATCCAGTATGGTCCACCAAAATTAGCCTCACAAATTGTGAGGTTTTTATTTTAAATGAAAAAAAAGTTAAATATAGTTTGGTTAAAAAGAGATTTAAGAACAACTGATCATCAACCTTTATTTGAAGCTGAAAAGGCGAAAACAGACTATATCATTGTATATTTATTTGAGCCAAAGATTATTAATTTTTCTGACTCTAGCCTGAGGCATCAACAGTTTATTTATCATTCAATTTTAGAAATCAACAGGTCTTTAAAAAAGTATAGAAGAAAAGTACATATTTTTAAAAGCGATGCAAATGCTTTTTTTGAACATATCACTTCTATATATCAAATTAATATTATTTTTTCTTATCAGGAAACAGGAATTAACATTACTTGGTATAGAGATAAAAAATTACATAAAACATTAATTAGTAAAAATATTAAATGGGTCGAATTTGAAAATCAAGGAGTTTGTAGGGGAATTGACAATAGAATTAATTGGGATAAAAATTGGTTTACATATGTTAATTCTCAAGTAATAAATAATGTCTTTACTGTAAATAATTTTGATTTAGATTATAAAAAATTTCAATTCTGTATTGATGATTTTTCAAACTACAAGAATTACAACACTTATTATCAGCCTGCCGGAGAATTGTTTGCAAAGAAATATTTGTCTTCTTTTATTAATAAAAGATTTATTAATTATAATAATCACATTTCTATTCCTGAAAAAAGTAGATATTCTTGTAGTAGACTATCTACATATCTGTCATGGGGGAACTTGAGCATGAGGTACGTCTATCAATCAATTAAAAATTCAAGAAATTACCTTCTAAATAAAAGGCCTTTTGATTCTTTTTTAGCTAGACTTAAATGGCGTTCACATTTTATTCAAAAATTTGAGGTTGATTGTTCATATGAACATACTTGTATTAATAGCGGATATGAAAAACTAATTTATCCAAATAATGATATATATTTAGAGTCGTGGATTTCTGCAAAAACAGGTTTTCCAATTATTGATGCTTGTATGAATTGCTTGAAAAAAACAGGTTGGTTAAATTTTAGAATGAGGGCAATGCTAGTTTCCTTTTTATGTCATTATTTAGAACAAGATTGGAGGAGAGGAGTTCATCATTTATCTAAGTTTTTTTTAGATTATGAGCCGGGCATTCATTTTACGCAATTCCAAATGCAGGCCGGTGTTACAGGAATAAATTCAATTAGAGTGTATAATCCAATTAAGCAGTCTAAAGAAAAAGATCCAGATTCAATTTTTATTAAAAAATGGGTTCCAGAGTTAGCGAAAATTAATAATAGTTTATTACATGAGCCATGGAAATTAACAAAAATTGATTTAAGTGGAGAAAAAATACCTAAACATTACATTAACCCAATCATCTCTCCTGAATTGAAGCGAACGCAAACGGTTAAGAACCTTTGGTCATTTCGTAAGTATAAATATGTAAAAGAGGAGTCAAATCGGATTTTAAAAGTTCATGTTAGGCCTAGAAAATTATCATGAAATACAATCTAGTTTTCAATTAATTAATTCAGTTTTACAACACAGAAATTTCAAAATTTACATCAATTTTACTTTCAGTATTATTTAATGCAGTTGCTTCAATTTGTATTCTACAAGAACAAGCAATATTTTCTGACATTTTATTTGTTTCTATTGTCTTAGAGTAGCTCCAATTAGTTTCGTAAACATTTTTCCATTCAAGTAAATTGAAGCTATCAAATTTATCATCAGAACAATTTAATATTTCATAATAGGTTATGTTATCTATATTTTCTTCATGGTTAATTGTAATTGATACAGGGATACTTTCTCCAATTAAATAATAATCATTTGATGGATTTTCAACGATTATATTTGGTTTAATTTTTTCTTCTTTTTCTTTATCACAAGATGATGATATAAAAATTAAAAATAAATAAACAATATACTTAAGATGCTTCATGTTGATATATAATATTTTTTTAAGTTACTCCAAATAGATAATTAAATCAAATTTGTTCATAATCAAATGTTAAAAACTTAAGATCGGTAAACAAAATTAAAAACTATTTATGAGATATTTTTGCACTTTGAATAATTAGATATGAATAAAATAATATTAATATTTTTTTTTGTTTCTTCTCTCATATTTTCACAAGCCCCTCAGGGTATAAATTATCAAGCTGTTGTTAGAGATGCTGGTGGTCAGTTGTATGACAACCAAGAATTAACAGTTATTTTTAAATTGATAGTTTTAGAAACTGGAAATGTCACTTGGGAAGAGAGTCATATGGTTCAAACTAATGAATTTGGACTATTTAATTCTATTATTGGTCAAGGTCAATCATTAGGTGATAATTTATTTTCAGATATTAATTGGGGCGAAGGAACTATTTTTGTGACAGTTGATATTGATTTTGATAACGACGGACCTCAGCCTCCAATAGATTTTGGTGAGTCTCAATTATTGAGTGTTCCTTATGCTTTATATTCTAATTCGTCAGCAGATAATAGGTGGGTGGAAGAAAATAATAGTATATCTCCTGCAAACCCTCAAAATAGAATAAATATAACATCTAGTGAAATTGATTTATCGTCAGATGATATTGAAATTGGGACCCAAAATAGTATTGTTCAATTCAATTATCAAGATTTAAAGTTTTATAATAATCAGAATTTATTCTTAGAAATGACTTCAGATCAGTTAAATATTCAAGGTAGAATAAATAGTCTTGAGCCAAACGAACCATCAAATCTAACAACTAAAAATTATGTAGATTCAAGAGATGATGATGTTGTTCTTCAAATGAATTCAGCATTTACTGAAAATATAAATTATTTTCAATCTGAAGTTGATAATATATTAACTGACATTTCAAACTTACAAAGTAATGTCAATTTAAACTCTGATGCTTATTATGTTCTACAAGATATTGTGAATACAAGTAACGGAAATATGCAAAATCAAATTGATATAATTAATACTGTATTATCAGCACTTGAAGAAACCATATATGAAAATATAAGTTTGCAAACTCAATTAGAATCAATGCAAAATCAAATTATAAATCTTACTAATTTAATTTCGCAAATTCAGGAAACAATTTCACAACAATGAAATTATATACTAACCTAATTATAGGTTTCCTTTCTTTTCCTTTATTTATTTTCTCACAAACTCTTGATGCTAATGTTTTGGGATCTTCTGGAAATTTTTTTTTAAATGATAAATCAGTTTCATATACAATTGGAGAAGTTATTGTATATCCATATGAACAACAAAACCATTTTTTATATCAAGGATTTCAAAATATTGCATCAGAATTATATTGTCATTATGATTGTGTATTATTTAATCAACAAATAGACCTTCCAGAGGGATGGAGTTATTGGTCAACATATCTATCACCAAAAAACTCTGAGATGGAAGAGATTTTTGAAGCCATTAATAACGAAGTTATAATTTTAAAGGATCAATATGGAGAAGTATATTGGCCTTATTTCGGCATAAACGGAGTTAATACCCACACACTTGGAGAAGGTTATCAAATTAAAATGAACTCAAGTCAAACTTTAAATATTCAAGGATACAAACAAATAAATCCTACAGTTACAATATATGAGGATTGGAATATTTTAGGTTGTTTGTATCATGAGCCAAAACTGATCGAAGAAAATTTCTCTCCTGTTATAGAAAATATTATTCTAGTCAAGGATGAGAATGCTAATGTATTTTGGCCATTTTTATCAATCAATACTATTCAGTATTTTGAGCCAGGTGAAGCTTATGCAGTAAAATCAAACTCAGATTTTAATTTTACATTTCAAAATATAAATGAGGAGAACAATAGATATTTTTATGATAATTCAAGAAATCAACCATTTCACTTTCTAGCACCTAAATTTACAAATAACAATATGACAATAGGTTTTTCGAAAAATTTATTAAGCCAAATAATGAACAGTGGAGATGAAATAGCAGTATTTGATAAAAACAATAATATAGTTGGTGTTGAAGTTTTTGAAAATCAAAATTTAGCTATAACAGTTTGGGGAGATGATCCATATACAAATAATAAAGACGGAATGANTGATTTTGAATTAATGAAATTTAAAATTTGGGACAACAATTCAAATAAAGAATATAATTTGGATATTGTTAATTGGGAACAAGGTNATAATTATTATTTATCAAATGGAATAAATATTGCCAAAGAAGTAAAAATAAAAAATGAAAATATTTTAGGAATATCATTAAATCCAAATCCTATTATTAATTCAAATATTAATTTAAACTTTGAATTAGTTAATAACTGTATGGTTGATATTTATTTGATTGATAATTTGGGTAAAAGAAAAAATATTTTCNAAAAAAANTTAGAGATGGGNAGGCATAGTCTAGANTTTAATTTAGATTTAAAATCTGGGTTTTACAATATAATAATTGAGCATTGCGATAATTTTAATACAATCCCTGTTTCAGTAATTTCTAATTANNANTAATNANTTTTTTAATATTNCCATCATCATAAATGTAAATTANTANANTNCCANTNTCGTTTTCNTTNCCNAAAACATTAATTTTTTTTATNACTTTTTTTAATGGATTTTTTTGTTCAGTATAATTTGAATNNTTNNTTATNCAGTTACAATTTTNATNNTATATNCCATAGATNAAATGTGCTANNAGTNTCAGTNTTNANTTCNANTTACNCACTCATCAAATNGATANANGCAAGTTGTATTTAAATTNAAGGGATNNAGGTTGTTATAGTTNCAAGCTGTNTCGTCCTGACATNNNTCAATTTCATCNCAATTAATTTCTAATTGCCAGTTNTAAAAATAATAGTAGNAATCNTAAGGGCTATCTGTAGTATTTGAAGTAATCTCAATNANATNATATAAATTAATAGGAAATGNATTTTCTTCTAAATTATTATTNCTAAATAATCCCTGGTTATCTCCNTTAATTCCAATTTTATAATTNNTACCNNGNTTTAATTCAAAATTTATATTTACTTCATTTAATCCTTGANTTAATTGTACACTTTGCAAAAAAATTTGATTATTGTCGCNATCTAAAATTTCAATTTGAGTNGTNAATTCAGTTTCGGAAATTAAATCTATTGTTTTTATGGTTACATCTTCATAACAATTAAAAGTCATATCCCACATATCATTATAATGATAGCCGCCAGTACCAAGTTCTAAATAATTTGGTCCAGCATATGNTAAAGATNTATTTGCATCAGGNTTATAATTTGATGAATTTTGATCATTACATCCNAGNACTATATCAATACAACTNTTGTCATCAAAACAAGCTTCAGGATCAAAATTTAATGCCTCAAAATCNGTGCATCCAGAGANAAAACAACAGCTNTTATCATNNATTTCAGCATTAATATTAAAATTTAAAGCATCTTCGTTTGTGCATCCACATAAACTAGATATTTTAAANTTAAACAAATCATTATAGTAAGTATCAGTTTCNGCNTCGTAACCAGATGTAAGATAAACATCACAATCNATTACAAATGAACCTGGTGCCCATCTAGCACCNCCNGGGTGTGAAGTTAANTGAGTCCAATTATCAAAATNTGGATCATATTCCCAAATTTCACCAGANTCTAATGGTCCATGATCATCACCGTCNCCNCTTAAAATATANCCTTTTCCANCAAATGAAAATTGTGTACCCGCTACCCTTCCTTCAGAGGGAAAGTCATTTAACTGTATCCATTCATTTGAAATTGAATTGAATTTATAGAAGTCATTGTATATAGTAATATCATTGTTAATGTAATCTCCATGTCCAAACCCAACATATGGTATGTCATTAATTGAAAAGTAAAATGGATGATGTCTGTTTCCAAAAATAAAATTAGCTTTTTGAGTCCAGTTATCATTATTAATATCGTACTCCCACCAGTCTCCAAAATTTTCTCCATCAGCACTTCCTAAACCGACATAAATTTTTTCTTCTGTAAGTATCATNGCAGGGTGATTTCTACCTAGATCGGGAAAATCTGCAAGTTGCAGCCATGTATTCGTTGACATATCGTATCTCCACCAGTCATTTGGATAATTATTTTCGTTGCTTCCAAAACCAACATATCCATATTGATCATTTGACACCCCATAAGCATAACCTCTAGGGCCACCAGGAAAATTATTTAATTGTTCCCAGGTATTTAATTGTGAGTCGTATTTATAAACATCATCTAAGTATTCTCCCTGACCATTTTGTCCTGCAATAACGAANCCATATCTATCGTTTGAAAAAGTAATTGGATGATGTCTTGATTCACCCTCATAATATCCTAAGAAAGACCAATTTTGGCACACANCTATTAATGAGATAGAAAAAAAAAATATAAGTTTTTTCATTTATTTTTTAATAATTTTTTCGACACTCCCATCATCGAAAATCATCAATAATAGTTTGTGTTCGTTATTTTTATTATAATTTTCTTTACCAAGAATATCGACAACTGTGATTAAATTTTTATTATTTTTTTCTTCATNTATTCCAATACCATCACATGCGTCTCCAATATTATCAAAGTTAAAATCATCTTGATTAGGGTTAAATGTTTCAGGGCAATTATCAACTTCGTCACAAACATCATCATCATCAATGTCGTTGTCAATAATTTCTCCTTCTTCACATGATTCACAAATACCATCAATAAAAATACATGAGNCATCATCATCAGTTGCATTTGGATTAAAGTTACANGCGTTTGAGTCTTGACATCCGGAAATTTCATCTAAGTCACAGANGCCATCATTATCGATATCGTTGTCAATAATTTCTCCATTTTCACATGTTTCACAAATACCATCAACAAAAACACATGAACCATCATCATCGGTTGCATTTGGATTAAAGTTACAGGCGCTNGAATCGANACATCCAATAATACAGTCGTTTTCTNGTAGTTCATCACAATAATCACAATCATCTAAAAATCCTAGTGGAACTTCAAATGATAATGTATCAGAACAGATAGAATCAGAAATGATAGCNGAGTAGANTCCTGAAGATAAGTTNTCAATTACGAATTCTGTTTCGCCAGTATTCCAAATAATTGATTGAAATTCAAAATTTACNGGTGTAATTTCAATACTTCCTGTGCCTGAGTTTTCACAATCAGTATTAATTATAACATCTGAAATTAATGAGTTTGATTCAGGTACAACAATGTCTTCTTGAATAATACATCCATCTGGATGCGTAATAGTTGAGGTATATGTACCTGCTGATAAATTGAATAGGTACTTATATGTTTCCTCAGACGTACTACCATCTCCCTGTACAATNATAGAGTCACCAATTGACCAGCTAAACTGACAATTACTAGAATTACATGAGCATCCGGTAGAACTAACATANGCCCATCCATCATTTCCACCTGGACATGAAGGTGCTTGAGAAAAGGATATTATTTCATACTCTGGGATAATTGTTGAAATTGTATCAACGCAACCATTACCGTCGGTAATAATTACACTATACTCTCCNGCTGGAACATTTTCTAAATCNTCTGATGTTTCNCCATTAGACCAAAAAAAACTGTAAGGTGGAGAACCCTCTCCGTTTGNTCCTAAAAATAAATTTACAGATCCATTGTTTTCACTTGGACATGCAGTGCTTGGAAAAGCAAAAAGATTCATGTCTACATAACAATCACCAGGGTTAAATGAATAAATTCCATCCCAATTATTCCCCATATAACTACTCCATGCTAAACCTAATGGGGGAGGGTTAAATTCAGTTTCTAGTCTAGTTACTTTTATACCAGATGTTACAAAAGGGTTATCAATTTGAGTTGTAAAAATTACATCCATTAATCCATTATTATCAATATCATTTATATAAGGGGAAGACCAAACATCTCCTCCATTAGTACTGTATATTGAATTAGTTGAATTATTTATGAAATCAATTAGCAATAATTCATGAAGCCATTCCCCATTAATATTTTTAGTTACAGTTATAAGAACCTCATCTTTTCCATTTTGGTTTGAGTCAAAAGAAATCGGTGTTGCAAAATTAAAATCACCAATGCTATCCATATATTCAATTTCTCCGGTTTTACCATTAATCATTAATTGATAATAGTCAGAGTATGAGGATTCTGCTCCAACATAAAGTGTAGCGAAAACATCTGCGCTGTGATCATTTTTAGTAAAGTTTCCTATAATCGGAGAGGCGGCGCTTTCTGTACCTGGTATGTCGATTTGCCATATTGTTTCATATGACTCACCGTCAATTGCTGTAATCTTTCCATCAAAACTCTGAGCTACAATATCTAATATATTATCATCATTTAATAAAGCAAGTGAAGGAGGTGCAATCATACCTAGGTCTAAGTTGGAAATTAAAGGAATTGAATTAGAAAGATCCTCATTTAATAAATCATTGAAATCAGCAATCCATAAATTACCTTCAATTGTCTCTCCCCCTGTTCCAAATAGTATTTTGTTATTAAAAAATAATGGAGACATGTAAGTTTCATTTGAATCAGGTACAACGGCACTCTTTAAAATATTTCCAGAAATTGCGTCAATTATCATGATATGACCTGGAGGTCTATCCGAAATAATTGCGTCTAAAGAATGATCACCACCATTTGCGCAAAGAATATCTTCAAATCCATCATTATTTATATCATTAATTAATTGTGTATTATAAAAGTTATACCAACCATAGTCGTTAGGATTTTCATCACTATCCCAGAATTCCCAAATTAAATTTCCATTACTTCCGTCAATTAAATGAAGTTCTGCATCTCTTCCTCCAAATAATAAATCTGGAACCTGATCGTTGTTTTGATCATACATTTGAGCACTTATAAACCACTCATTTCCATTATCTTTAGTCCAAATTATATCACCATTAACTCCATTTATGGCAATAGCTCCATATGGACTTGGTACTCCATCTACACCACCACTTAAAACAATGTCTTTAACGCCATCATTATTTAGATCTACGCTTCTTGGTGAGGAGTTACTTTTAATAAAATCAAATTCTGTTTCCCACGTAATATTTTGAGAATAACAAATATTTGTAACAAGTAAAAATGTGAGTAAATTTTTCAGTTTCATTTTATAGAATAATTTATTATCAAAGATAGTTAATATATTTTCTTTAAAGTGTGTATATTTGGCATTCAAAAAAAAAAAATGAAGGTAGTAGAAGAAAAAAAAGATAGCTTATATGGTACTTTAAAAGTACATATAAAATCTAGTGAATATAAACCTCAAATTGATGATGCGTTAAAATCTTACAAAAAGAAAATAAATATGCCTGGATTTAGGTCCGGAAACGTTCCTATTTCTTTAATTAAAAATAAGTATGGAGTTAGTATAAAGGTCGAAGAAATTAATAAAATTATTTCTAAAGAAATCACAACTTTTTTGGAAAAAAATAAATTACCTATTTTCGGTTATCCAATTCCTAAAGAATCAAAAGTAGATTGGTCAAAAGATGATGATTATATTTTTGAATATGATCTAGGTTACAAACCTAAATTTAAGTTATCTCTTCCAACGTCAAAGAATGTTAAATACTATAGAATTAAGCCTGATAAAAAACAAATAAATAAAAATATTGAAGATTTAAGATTGAAATTCGGTACTAATGTATTTCCTGAAGACATAAAAAAGGATGATATGCTTTATGTTAAAATCGACGAATTGATTGATAAAAAATTAAAAAATTCAGATGAAAAAAAATTAATTTCTCATAATTCATCACTCCTTGTTTCAAAAATTGAAGATGCTAAATTCAAGAAAAATATTTTAAAAGCTAAAAAGGGAGATGTTTTAAATTTCGAGCCAAAAAAAGCGTTTACAAATGATGTTGATTTAGCATCATTTCTTGGAATCGANAAGTCTAATCTAAATGACATAAATGATAAATTTTCTTGCAAAATTGATTCTATAAAAAGAGTTGAGTTGTGTGAAATAAATAAGGAGTTTTTNAAAAAAGCTTTCCCTGANAAGCAAATTAAAAATGAAAAAGAATTAAGAATNGAACTNTCNAATAATTTTGGTGAAATCTATAAAACTTATTCCGATAATAAATTTTTCAAAGATGCNATNGATTATATAATTGATAAATCTAAAATTAGTNTACCTGATAACTTTTTAAAAAAATGGCTTAATCANAATATTGAAAAGAAAATNGANANNGATGANNTAGATAAACANTATGATTCATANAAAAANTCTTTTAATTGGGAGTTAGTTAAAGAAAAAATAATGGANGAGGAAAAAATAGAAATTACAGAAGATTTAATTTTACAGGANTCAAAATCTACTTTATCTATGCANTTTCAACAATATGGTATGGTTAAAAATGATGAAGAGTTAGACAAGTTTGCNAATNCNTTATTNCAAAATAANGAAGAAAANCAACGAATTATNGATCANATAATNAATAAAAANGTTATAANCTANTTAAAAAGTAAAATCAAGATTGAAGAAAAAGAAGTTACTATGGATGATTTTACTAAATTAGCTTAAAAGTTNNCACATGAAAAAAAGNAANGAATTTAAAAANTTTGCNACNAAGCATTTAGGNATNAATAGTTTAACATTNGANACTTATTCATCNATGTANTCNAATTATATTTCTCCAACNATTACNGANGAAAGNAAAATGAATGTTGCNACNATGGATGTTTTTTCAAGACTTATGATGGATAGAATAATTTTTTTAGGTGTNCCCATNAANGATTATGTNGCAAATATTATTCAAGCTCAATTNCTTTTTTTAGAATCNACNGANAAAAATCAAGAAATTAATTTATATATTAATTCACCNGGTGGNCAAGTNTATGCTGGNCTTGGTATATANGATACTATGCAGTTAGTNACNCCANCNATTTCTACTATTTGTACNGGTATGGCTGCNTCTATGGCNGCTGTTTTATTNTGCGCAGGTGAAAAAGGTAAAAGATCNGCNTTAAAACATTCAAGAGTTATGATACANCAACCNCTTGGAGGNGTNCAAGGTCANGCCTCTGANATTGAGATAACAGCNAAAGAAATTCAAAAACTAAAAAANGAGTTNTATGATATNATNGCAGATCATTCNANTCAAAGTTTTGAACANGTNNCCAANGATTCAGATAGAGATTATTGGATGACTTCTAATGAAGCAAAAAATTATGGTATGATTGATGANGTNTTNTACAGAAAAAAAANTTAGTTTTTTTCTAGTTTNTAAAANGTGNAATCAAATTTATGTTTCGANTCNNTTGGGTTAAATTTNTNATANCTTATTCTCCAATCATTTAAATTTATANTTGGAAANAATGTATCNCCTTNNATTTTTGTGTGNATTCTNGTAAGATAAATAANATCAACTANNTTTTTNTCAATTGCATATTTATACACTTGTCCNCCACCAATTATAAATGGNTTTTTTTCNTTTATTAAATTNCAGTATTCTANTGCTTTTTCAAGGGAATTGAAAATNTTACANTCNTTNGCTTNAAAGCTAGAGTTATTNGTTAATATTAAATTNGTTCTATTNGGTAAGTGGTCTAAATTTTTCTGGAATTGATAAATAATTTTTNCTNCCCATTATTACNCANTGNCCGTTTGTTTTNTTTTTAAAAAANNTCATATCATTTGGNAGGTGCCATGGTANGTCATTATCTTGACCNATNACATTATTTTCTGTTACCGCAACAATTAAATTTACTTTCAAAACTATTTATATTGCAACTGACGCTTTNATNTGTGGGTCAGGATNGTAGTTAATTAAATTAAAATCATCAAATTTAAATTCATCAATATTTTTAATTTTTGAATTTATTTTCATTAATGGAAGTTCTTTTGGTATTCTTTTTAATTGGACTTTTGCTTGATCAATATGGTTTAAATATAAGTGAGTATCACCTAATGAGTGAACAAAGTCACCTATTTTTAAATTACATACTTGAGCTATCATCATGCATAGCAAGGAATACGAAGCTATATTAAAAGGCAAGCCTAGAAAAACATCAGCGCTTCTTTGATATAATTGGCAAGACAGCTTATTGTTAGCTACATAGAACTGAAAAAAAGAATGACAGGGAGGAAGGGCCATTTTTGATAAATCTCCTACATTCCATGCACTTACAATTAATCGACGTGAATCTGGATTTTTTTTAATATTACTTATCAAATCTTTAATTTGATCAATTTTAATTCCATTATTTGTCTCCCAACTTCTCCATTGATGACCATACACAGGTCCTAAGTTCCCATTTTCATCTGCCCATTCGTCCCAAATTCGTACATTATTTTCTTTTAAATATTTTATATTAGTTTCTCCTTTTAAAAACCATAGAAGTTCATGTATAATTGATCTTAAATGAAGTTTTTTTGTTGTTAATAATGGAAATCCTTCTTCAAGATTAAACCTTATTTGAGCACCAAAAACACTTATTGTCCCAACACCAGTTCTGTCAATTTTTTTTGTACCATGATTTAATACATGTTCCATAAGTTGTAAATAATTTCTCATACTAATATACCTACTATTACTGCTGTTAATAATGATGCTGCTGTTCCAGCAATTAATGCTTTTATACCTAATTTAGCTAAATCTTTTCTTTTGTTTGGAGCTAATACTGCAATCCCACCAATCTGAATACCAATAGATAAGAAATTAGCAAATCCACATAAAAAGTATGTAGCCATGATTCTTGATTTTTCAGTTAATAAGCCATTGTTAATCATGTTCCCTAGAGATTCATATGCAATAAATTCATTTGCTACAGTTTTTTCACCAAGAAGTTGACCAGCTAATAAAATATCTTGAATTGGAATCCCTATTAACCAAGCTATAGGTGCAAACATATATCCAAAAATTAATTCTAAGGAAAGTTTATTATAAATATCACTATTTTCAATCAAAAATTGATTTGTACCGGTAACTGAGCCCAATAAGTTTAATAAAGCATTGATTAAAGCGATAAATGCCACAAAAACTAGCAGCATTCCTCCTACGTTTACAGCTAATTTTATGCCTTGAACAGTTCCTATTGTAATTGAGTCAAACACATTACTACCTAAAGTTTCATTAGAAATTTTCATTTCTTGATTTGGTTTTGTAGTTTCAGGTAATAAAATTTTACATGCAACAATCGCAGCGGGTGCAGACATAACAGAGGCTGCTAATAAATGTGGAGCATATTCTTCTCCAAGCATTCCAATAAAAGCAATAAAAACACCACCAGCAATTGTAGCCATTCCTCCACCCATTAAACATAAAAGTTCAGAGTTTGTGAATTTTTTAATGTAAGGTTTTATTAGCAAAGGAGATTCAGTTTGGCCTAAAAAAATATTTCCAACAGCGGCTAAGCTTTCTGCACCAGATAAATTAAGAAGTCGTTTAATAATTTTCGCAAAGAAAAAAACAATTTTTTGAAGTATTCCTAGATAAAATAATAAACTTGTTAATGCAGAAAAGAAAACAATTGTTGGGAGAATTTGAAAAGCAAATGTGGCACCAAAACCGTTGTCGTTTACAAGAGTTTCACCAAATAAAAAAATAGCGCCTGATTTAGTAAATTGTAAAAGTTCGATAAACATATCGCTAATTATTTGAAAGATTGAGCTTACAAAAGGAATTTTTAAAACAGCAATTGCAAAAATAAACTGTATAAATAGACCAGTTAGAACAAGTTTCCATGATATTTTTTTTCTGTTATTTGAAAAAATATAACATATCATTATTATAGAAAATATTCCAATAAGACCTCTAAAAATGTTATTTAATTCGAAAGTTTCCAATACTATTTTTTTCTTTTTTTAATTTCATCTCTAATTTTCACTGCTTCTTCATAATTCTCAAGTAATAATAGCTTTTTTAATTTATTTTTTAACTCATTTGTAGAAAAATTCGAATAATTATCAATTTTTTCTTTTTCTTTTTTTTTCTTAGAATTATTATATTTTTTTAAAGAATCTAAATTTGTTTCTTTTAGGATGTCTTCGTTAGTATAAATTGGAACATTGAATCTTATGGCAATGGCTACAGCATCTGACGTTCTAGCATCAACTTTTTCCTCAATTCCATTTTGATTTTTGAAGAAAAGAAATGAGTGAAAAATCCCATCAATTATTTGATGTATATATACATAACATAGATTGATGTTATATTTTGTGGCTATGTCTTTGATCAGATCGTGAGTTAATGGTCTGGGTACCTTAATTTTTTCTAAACCAATAGCAATTGACTGAGCTTCACAAGCTCCAATTACAATTGAGAGATTTCGTTTTCCTTTTTCTTCGCTTAAAATTAAAGCAAAAGCTCCTTGTTGAAATTCACTATGAGAATATCCAACGATATTTAATTTTATTAAATTCATTCAAAAAATGAATATAAATTTTTTTATTCAGAATGTTTCTTAATTTCTTCAATTAATTTTGGAATAACTTCAAATGCGTCTCCAACTATTCCGTAGTCAGCTGATTTAAAGAATGGAGCTTCGGGATCAGTATTAATTACAACGATTTTTTTTGATGAACTAACTCCAGCTAAATGTTGTATAGCACCTGAAATACCTACTGCAATATATAAATCTGGATTAATTGCAATACCTGTTTGTCCGACATGTTCAGAGTGTGGTCTCCAACCCATATCAGAAACGGGTTTAGAGCATGCAGTTCCACCATTAATTAATCCTGCAAGTTCTTCAATCATTTTCCAGTTTTCAGGACCTTTAAGTCCTCTACCGGCAGAAATAACTCTTTCCGCATCTGTTATCGATACTTCGTTGTTGTTTTTTTCTTCTTTAACTATTTTAATACTAGTTGAAGAAGAAATCATACTTTCATTAGCTTCATTTATATCATAATGACTTTTATTTTCTTTATATCCGATTGAGTTTGGAACAATAGTAATGACACTATTATCATTACCTACATCATAAGTACAAAAAGCTTTACTAGAAAATGCTTTACACTTTATTTTAAGGGGGATACAACTAGATGGTAGTGAAACAGCATTAGTTATTAATGTTTTGTTAAGATCATACGAAATTTTTGAGCAAATACTTTTTCCTCTGTTTGTATTTGAAATAATTACATGTTTTGCTTCTTCTTTTTTTGCAATTTCAGAAATTAAGTTCGCCAGTTTATCATTTTCAACCCTTTCAAGAGTAATAGAAGATAATTTAATTATTTCATCAGCACCATAATTTCCAAGAGTTTCATGATTTTCTGATGAATTAGAAAATATAATGACTTTAGTTTTAATTTGTAATTGATTAGCTAAATGCTTTCCAAATGAAATTGATTCATTTGAACTTTTTTTTAATTTCCCATCCCATGTTTCAGCAAAAATAAGTATGCACATAATTATAAAACTTTAGCTTCATTTTTCAATAAATTGACTAATTCACTTACATTTTCAGAATCAATCATTTTACATTCTTTTTTCCCTTCAGGAAGTTCAAAGGAAGTCAACACATGTTGATTTGATGTGTCATTTTCTACACCTATAACTTCTAAAGGCTTACTCCTAGCCATCATTATCCCTCTCATTGTTGGTATTCTTAATTCTTTTTCTTCGACGAGACCTTTTTGTCCTGCAATAACTAATGGTTTAGGAGATTCACATATTTGAGTACCGTTATCTATTTCATTTTTTGTTATTATCGTTTCCCCATTAATTTCCATGCCGATACATGCATTGGCAAAAGGTAAATTTAATATAGCAGCAATGTATCCAGGAACTTTTCCACCATTATAGTCAATTGATTCTTTACCGCAAAAAATAAAATCAAAGTTTCTTTCACTAACAAATTTTGCGATTTGTTTAGCAACAGTTAGTGAGTTTGAACTACTAGAATCTATCCTAACAGCTTTATCCGCTCCAATAGCTAAAGCTTTTCTCAAAATAGGATCATTTTTTGATTCTCCGATATTTAAAACTGTAATATTTGCACCCGAATTTTCTTTAATAAAAATTGCTTTGGTTAAACAAAATTCATCAAACGGATTAATTATATATGTTACTCCGTTATCATCAAATTTAGTACTATCATCTTTGAATTTTATTTTTGATGTTGTATCAGGAACAACGCTTATACATACAAGAATTTCCATATTTACAAATTTATGATATTTATAGTTATCTAGTATAAATAATTTAAATAATTTTATATTTATATAAATATGTGATTCATGAGACAAATTCAATTTAGACAAGCTGTTATGGAAGCCATGAGTGAAGAAATGATTCTTGATGATCGAGTTTTTTTAATGGGTGAAGAAGTAGCAGAGTATAACGGAGCTTATAAAGCATCAAAGGGGATGTTAGAAAAGTTCGGCCCTAAAAGAGTAATTGATACTCCAATTTCTGAGCTCGGATTTTCTGGTATCGGAGTAGGCGCTGCTATGAATGGTTTAAGACCAATAATTGAATTTATGACTTTTAATTTTTCTTTGGTTGGTATTGATCAAATAATTAATAATGCCGCAAAAATGATGCAAATGTCAGGTGGGCAATTTAATATACCTATTGTTTTTAGAGGACCTACGGGTTCTGCTGGTCAGTTAGGAGCAACACATTCTCAATCTTTTGATAATTGGTTTGCAAATTGTCCAGGACTTAAAGTTATTGTTCCCTCAAATCCTTATGATGCAAAGGGTTTATTAAAATCATCAATTCGTGATGATAACCCTGTTATTTTCATGGAGTCTGAAGTAATGTATGGAGATAAAATGGATATACCTGAGGAAGAATATGTGATTCCAATTGGAAGTGCAAAAATTTGTAAAGAAGGAAATAGTGTTACAATAGTCTCTTATGGAAAAATGATGAAAACTGTATTTGAAGCTGACCAAGAATTAATTAAAGAAGGTATTTCTGTCGAAATTCTTGATTTAAGAACAATAAGACCTTTGGATTATGACACAATTTTAAAATCTGTTAAAAAAACTAATAGATTAATAATTGTAGAAGAAAGTTGGCCTTTTGGATCTATATCTTCTGAAATTTCATACCATGTTCAAAAAAATGCATTTGATTATTTAGATGCTCCAATTGAAAGAATTTGCGCTGCTGATGTCCCAATGGCTTACGCCCCAAATCTTGTTAAAGAGTTTTTACCTAAAGTAGATACAATTATAAAAAAAGTAAAAAGTGTACTTTATTTATAGTTTTATTTTTTTTTCAATTTCCTTAGTGATTTTTTGAAAATCTTCATTATTTTTTTCAAAATTCATGTTATCCGTTTCAATGATAACGTGATTATGTTTATAATCTGAGAAAAAAGCTTCATATCTTTCATTTAATCTGTTCAAATAATCGATACGTATACTTTCTTCATAGTTCCTCCCTCTACTTTGAATTTGATTAACTAAATTAGGGACGCTTGATTTTAGGTAAACTAGTAAAGTTGGTGGTTTAACAAATGATTCCATTAAAGAAAAAAGTGATAGATAATTTTCGTAGTCTCTTGAAGACATTAAGCCCATAGCGTGAAGATTTGGTGCAAAAACATAAGCGTCTTCATAAATTGTTCGATCTTGAATTATTGTTTCATTTGAATCAGCAATTTCTTTTATTTGTCTAAATCGACTATTTAAGAAAAATACTTGAAGATTGAAAGACCATCTTTGCATATCTAAATAAAAATCATTGAGGTAAGGGTTGTTATCAACTGCTTCAAATGAAGGCTTCCAGTTATAATGTTTCCCTAGCATTTTACAAAGGGTTGTTTTACCTACCCCTATATTTCCTGAAATAGCAATGTGCATTTTTTTTTTTTAAAAGTTAATATATAAATACTTTAAATAATTTCCTATTTACTTAACGTTTCTTCAATTAAAAAATTCTTATGATATTTGTATAGAATATTTTCATTAACATCAATTAATTCATTTTCTTTAATCGTATTAATAAATTTTAATTTACTAAGGTTAGTTAATTTAGTTTTATATAATTTATTTTTTTTCTGTATATACAATAAATCTTTATCAAAAAAAATATCATTACAACCTTCTAATTTTATTTTAGACTCCTCAATTAAATTATTATTTAGAATTGAAACTTCCGAATTATTAATTAGTAGAATTTTTTGTTTAAATAAAAATAATTTTAAATACTCTTTTTTTCTTATGAAGTCCACAACGCATTCAATTATTTTATTTTTTTTAAAATTATAAATACACATTTTTTGATTTTTTTCAGATAATAAATAAATTAAGCTTGAATGTGTGTCAATATCTGAAATAATATTATTTTGAAATTCTTGTAAATCTAAATTCAAATTTAATTTATTTAGGTTTTTGTCTAAAAAAATAATCTTTTGTGTTTCTTCAAAAAAAAGTATAATTCTCATTGGATTTTTAGGAATAATTTTTTTTAATTTTCCAAATTTTGAAAAATCATATTCAAGTTTGTTAAGTTGGGAATCAACTTTAATTAATTTGTTATTTGTACAAAAGTAAAAGTTAGAAAAAGGATCAGTTTTAAAGAAAGATACATTTTCTATCATTATATTTTTTTGAGAGTTTACAAACAGAATATTTAAAAAGAAAAAAAGAAAAAAAAAGTTTTTCATAAAAATTGGAGCAGTTTTTCAATATTATTCCTATCATTTGATAATCTTGGGACTTTATTTTGACCACCAAGTTTATTTTTTGTTTTTAGCCAGTTGTAAAAAAAATGTTTTTTTGCTTCATGTATAATTGGTTTTTTAAGTAGTAAGTCACCTTGTCTTTTAGCTTCGTAATCTGAGTTTAATTTTTTTAAATTTTCATCTAAAATATCAATAAAATCATCCAGATTTTTTGGTGGTTTATTAAATTCAATTATCCATTCATGACAACCAGAATTATTTGAAAAAATTTTAGGTGCAACAGTGTATTCATTAACAACTGAATTTGTTTGTTTTGAAGTTTTATTTATAGCAGAATCTGTATTGTGAACCATTAGTTCTTCGCCAAAATAATTTATGTAATGCTTTGTTCTACCAGTAATTAAAATTTTATAAGGTCTTATAGAAGTGAATTTAATTGTATCACCAATTTTATATCTCCAAAGACCACCGTTTGTTGATATAACAACTTCATAATTGGTATTTTTTTTAACCATACCTATTGGTATTGTTTCATATGAATTATTTTTAGATGTTTGAATAAATTCATAAAAAATACCATAGTCAAGCATTAACAAAAGGTCATTTTCTTTGAAATCATTTTGTAAAGCAAAAAAACCTTCAGAAGCATTATAAATTTCTAGATAGTTTATTTTTTTGCCTATTAAATTTTCAAAGGATTTCATGTATGGAGATATACTAATTCCACCGTGCATAAAAAGTTCAAGGTTAGGCCAAATTTCTTTGATTTTTTTCTTCCCACTTTTTTCTAATATTTGCTCCAATAAAATAATAGTCCAAGATGGAACACCTGAAATAGATCTTATATCTTGGTTAATTATTTTTGAAATCATTTTTTCAAGTTTTTCTTCCCAGTTAGCCATCAAAGCAATTTTTTTTTGTGGGGTACTAATTATTTGAGCCCAAATTGGCAAGTTTTCAATTAGTATGGATGATAAATCACCAGTAAGAATTTTTGTATTTTTTTCTATTTCATTGCTGCCACCTATCATTAAGCTTTTTCCAGAAAAAATTTTGGTTTTTGGAAACTGATTTACATAAATAGAAAGCATATCTTTTCCTGCTGTTAAGTGACATTTTTTTAACGATTCTTTAGTTAACGGAATTAGTTTGCTTTTGTCATTTGTTGTCCCAGAAGATTTTGCGAAAGAAATTATTTTATTTGGCCATAAAATATTCTCTTTCCCACTTTTAATTAATTCTAAATAATACTTTATGTCTTCATAATTTTGTATTGGAACATTTTTTTTAAAATTTTCGTAATTTTTAATATTTTTGTAGTTGTATTTTTTGCCCCAACTCGTATTTTTAGATTTACTTATTAACTCAATAAGTAAATTTTCCTGTGTTTTTATAGGATCATGGATAAATTTATTAATTCTAGAAATTCTTTTTTTAATTACCCACGAAATAATAGGATTAAATATATTATATTTCAAAACATAATTTTTATAAATAAAATTACAAAATCAAAATGTATAATTTGTTAATTGATAAGATGAAAGTTGTAAACAGTGATCCTGTTGAATACTACTTTTATATTGATGATTCTTGGAAATCAATGAATAATTTGATAGGTAAAAATATTAATTTTATTTGGTCAGGAAATGTATTTTGTACGTGTGGAAAAAAATTAAAAAAATTTTATAGACAAAATTTTTGCTATGAATGTTTTTGGAATTCTCCTCAAGCATCACCTAGTATTTTTAAGCCTGAATTATGTCAAGCGCATTTAGGAGTTGAAGAAAGGGATTTAGAATGGGAAAAAAAGTTTCAATTACAACCTCATGTAGTATACTTTTCAGTCTCAAGTGGTCTTAAAGTTGGAGTTACTAGAAAAAATAGTATTGAAACTAGGTGGATTGATCAAGGAGCAATTTCAGGAATAATTTTGGCTGAAACTCCAAATAGATATTTAGCTGGAAAGTTAGAAGTTCATTTAAAGAAGTATTTTGCTGATAAAACATCTTGGACCAAAATGTTAAAAGGAGATATTATAAATGTTGATTTAATTAAAAAAAAGAAAGAAGTTTTAGAATTAGTTGACAAAGAATTCAAATCTTATATGATTGAAAAAAACGAGATTAAAAAAATAAATTTCCCCTTAAAAAATTTACCAAAAAAAATTAAAAGTATTTCATTAGATAAACAAAATATTATTAATGAAAAATTAGTTGGTATAAAAGGACAGTATTTAATATTCGAAAGTGATTTCGTTTTTAATGTTAGAAGACATAAAGGATATAAAGTTGAGTTTTCTATAAGTTAATTTCTTCTCCCATTTTTAAATTAAATTTATTTCTTAAATGTTTTACACAAATATAAAGAGGAATTGTATCGATTAGAGCTACTAAAATTTTAAATAAAAAACCATTAATAAATAAAATTTTTAAATCCGACCAATTTTCTAGACCTTTTTCAGGGGATAAAGTCATCAATAAAAATAAAATTAGAAAAGTGTCAACAAGTTGTGAAGTTATTGTTGAAAAGTTATTCCTTAACCATAGATGTTTTCCATGGGTTAATTTTTTCCAAAAATGAAATATACGAATATCAACTAGCTGACATACTAAGTAAGTAAATAATGATGCCGCCATTGCTATTCCAAATTGACCAAAAACTAAATGAAATATTTCATCATTGACTTTTTTATTTTCGGGATTAGAAAAACTTGCGGCTGGTAAATAATCGGCCAAAAAAATTAACCCCAGTACAATGATGCTTGAAAATATTCCTGATAAAACTAAAAAATTAGCTTTTTTCCGACCATAGATCTCAGAGACAATGTCAGTAATTAAAAAAGTTATTGGATAGGCGATTAATCCAACTGATTGTGTGAAAGTAATATTTAAAAATTTAATTTCAAGACTAAAAAACTTAAGAAAAATCAGATTACAAGATATTAGGCAAGAAATGAAAATTCCTGTCAATATTATGTAAAGTAAAAGTGCTTGATTTCTTTCTTTCATTTAATTTATATGAATGTTAATTGGTAGCCTAGCTTGAACACCCAATTTATTTGAAATTATTTTTTTAATATTATGGTTTTTTAAATCTTCAATAAATAAACTTATATCTTGTTGATTTTTATAATTTGTTTGAAATTCTTCAATTATAAATTCAATTAAATTTTTTTCTTTTGGATATTCAACAATTTGATAACTCTCTATCTCTAAAATATTAGCGGCAAAATTAATCGCATCATTTAAGTTTCCAATTTGGTCAACTAAGCCATTAATTTTTGCATCCTTTCCATTCCATACTCTTCCTTGAGCAATTTCTTCAACTTTTTTTACTGGAATTGATCTTCCTTCTGATACTCTGTTAAGAAAACTACCATAAGTTCTATCTATAAGATTAGCAAGCATATTTTTCTCATCTTTATTCAAAGCTTTGTAAGGATTTCCAAAATTTGAAAATTTATTAGAGTTGATTTCATCAAAGTGAAGATTCATTTTATTTTTTAATAAATCTTCCATTGTAAAAAATAATCCAAAAACACCAATAGAACCAGTTATAGTATTTTCTGAAGCAAATATTTTATTAGCGTTACTTGCAATATAATATCCGCCAGAAGCTGCGACATCACCCATTGAAATCACTAATGGTTTTATCTTTTTTAATTGATTTAATTCATTAAGTATTATATCTGATGCCAAGGCACTTCCGCCAGGTGAATTAATTCTCAGGACAACAGCTTTAATTTCGTTGTCATCTTTTAATTGTTTGATTATTTCACAATGTTTTTTTGGATTAATTGGGCTATTTTCATTATCACCAATTTCACCCTCAGCATAAATAATTCCTATTTTATGTTTCTTAGATTCTTTTATTTTAGTATTTAAAATTTCATTCAGAGAGATAAATGAAATTTTTTCATTAACAGAACTATTTTTTTTATTAAGCATTTTTAGAAAATCTTGAGGATATTTTTGATCATCAATTAGTTTAGAGGTTTTGGGGATAATCCAGTTATCAATACTTTTATCTGCAATTTTTTCTAGCTCGGATGTTGATATTTTTCTGCTTTTCGAAATATCATTTATCACTTGACTCCAAGCGTTATTGAGAAGAGCTAAAGATTGTTCTTTGTTTTCATCACTCATTTCTTTTAATAAAAATGGTTCAACTGCTGATTTATATTTTCCACTTTTTATAACTTCTGGTTTTATCCCCATTTTGTCCAATGTCTCAGTAAGAAAAATGGATGTAATACTTAAACCTTTAAAATCAACACCTGTATTAGGATATATAATTATTGAATCAGAAACTGATGCGATATAATAAGCTGATTGACTTAAATATTTAGAGTATGACCAAATAAATTTTCCACTTTCTTTAAACTCCAATAAAGCATCACGAATTTCTTTTAATGTAGCCCAACCACTAGGACCTTGAAATTCATCAAGTTCTAATAAAATTCCATTAACTTTTTTATTATTTGATGCTAATTTAATAGCTGATAAAATTTTAAATAAATTTAAATTTTCTTCAAAATTAACAGTTGAAACTTGAGAAATATCTAAATTATTTAATTCACTATTTGAACTATCATATATAGGATAATTAAATTTAATTTTCACTACGCAGTTATTTTTAATATCACTTGTGGTATCTTTTTGATTACTAGACAGGGAGAAAATAATTGTGAATAAAATCATCAAAAATATGATTGTAACAGCAATTATATTACCAATAACAGAGCTTAGAATATTTTTTAAAAAAGAATATTTTTTTTTTCGTTTATTAATTTTTTCTAACTTATTCATGAATGGAAAAATCAGTTTATATATCTATAGGTACAAATAAAGGAGATAAAATTTCTAATTGCAAATTTGTTATAAAAAAGATTAATTCAATTTTCAAAATTTTAAGAGTTTCATCAATTTACAAGACTCAATCTTGGGGGTTTGATTCTGAATTTTTTTTAAATTTCATTATAGAAATTAATACAAGTCTTAATCCACTAGAATTGTTAGAAAAGCTAATTGAAATCGAAAAGTTAATGGGAAGAGTAAGAGAAAATAAATTTTCAAAAAATAAATATGAATCAAGATTTATAGACCTAGATATTTTATTTTTTGGAAATAAAATTATAAATAAAAAATCATTAACAATACCTCATCCTAAACTATATGATAGAAATTTTATATTAGTCCCTTTATTAGAAATAAACCCGTTTTTAACTTGTCCTTTGACAAATAAAAATATAAGTGAAATTATTTTAAATTGCAAAGACAAATGTGTAGTTGAAAAAACATCTTATGTTTTTGATTTTAATAATTAAAAAATTTATTTAATGTCAAATTTTAACCATAATTTAATTCTATCAGTATTTTTAATTTTAATCCTCTCAAGTTGTGGTTCTAAAAAAATAATAACAAGTAACAATGATTTATTAATTAATGTAGAGAATATAAAAATTAAGTATGATGATAAATTAATGTTAGATTCAGATAATGATGGTGTAGAAGATAGATTTGATTTAGAAAAAAACACACCTAAAGATAACAAAGTTGATAAAGTAGGTAGATCAATGGATAGAGACTATGATGGTGTTCCGGATTTTATAGATGATGATCCATTTTCTACATTAGGTGCTTTTGTTGATAAAAATGGAAGGGAAATTGATCTAGATAGAGATGGTGTGCCAGATAATATAGACTTAAGTAAAAATACAAATATTGGTTGCTGCGTGGATATAAATGGTATGTCAACTGATTGTTTAAAAGCTAATTTTCCAGTAATCTTTTTTAATCCAAATAGCAGTGAAGTTGAGGATTTTAATTATGATAGGCTTCAGGTAATATCTTCAATTATAAGGTCAAATTTAAATTTTAAAATTAGAATTATTGGTTATTATGACTATAAAGTTTTAGAATCATATAATTCTAATTTAGATCTCAAAAGAGCAGAATCGGTTTTACTAGTTCTTTCGAACGTTTTTGGAATTGAAGCCAGTAGGATGGAATACAAAGTTGCGGAAATTAATAATGACTTAGAAGAAGATTTTTTAAGAAAAGTTGAGTTCGAATTATTTTAAAGATGTTTTCAAGTAGTTATCCCACAATATAATACCTACGCAAACAGAGACATTCATTGATTTTTTTTTACCAAATTGAGGTATTTTCAAACAATAATCTGAAATAGAGAGTATTTCATTTGACACACCTTTTACTTCGTTTCCAAAGACAAAAGCAATTTTCTCTTTTTTTTTAAAAAAATATGAATTTAAATCAGTGCTATCTGTAGTTTGTTCTATTGAAATTATTTGGTAATTATCTTTTTTTAAGTTGTCAACTACCTTTGTTGCATTTTTATGGTACTCCCAATTAACAAATTCTGTAGCTCCAAGTGCAGTTTTATTTATTTCTCTATGTGGAGGGATTCCACAAATTCCACAAAGAATTATTTTTTCTACATTAAAACTATCACATGTCCTAAAAATTGAGCCAATATTATTTAAACTCCTTATGTTGTCAAGTATAATAATATGTTTTTTTGCCATTTGTTTTTTTAAAAAACGTTAATTATAAAATATAATTTTAATAATTTAAAGAATTAAATATGTAAATATACCTTATATTTTTTCTAGACATAATGAAAAAAACAAAAGAAACTCCTCTCATGAAGCAATATGCTTCAATAAAATCAAAGTACGCTGATGCATTACTTTTGTTTAGAGTTGGTGATTTTTATGAAACATTTAGTGATGATGCAATTGAAGTTTCAAAAATTTTAGGAATTATATTAACAAGGAGAGCGAATGGTTCATCTAACGTTGAGTTGGCTGGTTTTCCATATCATTCACTAAATACTTATTTACCTAAGTTGGTAAAGGCAGGTAAAAGAGTTGCTATTTGTGAACAGCTTGAGGATCCTAAAATGACAAAAAAGATTGTTAAAAGAGGTGTTACTGAATTAATCACACCAGGTGTATCTTTAAATGATCAAATTTTAGATCAATCTAAAAATAATTTTTTAGCTTCAATATATTTTGACAATCAATCCCATGGTATATCATTTTTAGACATTTCTACAGGTGATTTTTTTTTAGCAGAAGGATCCTTAGATTACATAAATAAATTATTAGTAAATTTTTCTCCAAATGAAATCTTGATACAAAAAAAGTATAGACAATATATTGGTGAAAAAATTCCATCCAGTTATTACTATTATCCAATTGATGATTGGTTATTTTCTTTTGAATACGCTAATGAAGAGCTTAAATCACAATTTAATGTTAAAAATTTAAAAGGTTTTGGTATTGAGAAAAAGACAAAAGGAATTGTGTCTTCAGGGGTTATTTTATATTACTTAAAACAAACTCAACATTCTAAATTAGATCATATTCAAAATATTAAAAGAATTGATAAGGATGATTATGTTTGGATGGATCAATTTACAGTTCAAAATCTTGAGATATTTAATTCTTTCAATAATAATGGAATAAGCTTAGTTCAAATTTTAAATAAAACCTTAACACCCATCGGATCAAGAATGTTGAGAAGATGGCTTGCCTTACCTCTTTTAAACAAAGAAGAAATTGAAAAAAGACAAAGTATAGTACAATTTTTAATTAAGAATAATTCTTTTTTAGATAGCCTTATAAAATTATTTAAAAAGATTGGTGATTTAGAGCGAATGGTCACAAAAGTTTCTACATCTAGAATTTCTCCTCGTGAACTAGTTCAATTAAAAAATTCAATTAAAGTAGTAGATGAAATTAAAACAATTTCCCAAAAAATAAAATTAAATGATTCATTCAAGTCATTTATTGATGATTTAGAAGAAGGAAAAGATATTATTTCATTAATAGAGTCTCAAATTAATGAAGAAGCTCCTGTCGCATTAAATAAAGGGAATGTCATAAAAGAAAATTTCTCAAAAGCACTAGATGAGTACAGAGAAATAAAAAAAAATTCAAAAATTATTTTAGAAAAAATAAAAAATAGAGAAATTGAAAACACAGGTATATCATCTCTAAAGATTTCATATAATAATGTTTTTGGTTATTACTTAGAGGTCAGAAATAAGTACAAAGATCAAGTTCCAGATAATTGGATAAGGAAACAAACTTTAGTGAGTGCAGAAAGATATATTACAGAGGAATTAAAAGAAATAGAGGTGAAGATTATTAATGCTAATTCTAGTATTCTAGGACTTGAAATGAATTTATATGCGGAATTGGTTAACTCTTTAAATAGTTATATTTCAATCATTCAAAAAAATTCTTTTATATTATCTTCAATTGATTGTTTTTTATCATTTGCGAAAATATCAAGGCAAAATAATTATGTTAAACCAATAATATCTTCGGTAAATAAAATTAATATAAAAAATGGGCGTCATCCAGTCATTGAATCTACTCTAATTGAAGGTGAGACATATGTTCCAAATGATATCTTTTTGGATGATGAACGTCAACAAATTATTATTATAACAGGTCCTAATATGTCTGGTAAGTCTGCTATTTTAAGACAAACAGCGCTAATTGTTTTAATGGCTCAAATTGGATGTCACGTTCCATGTGAATCTGCTGAAATAGGAATAGTAGATAAAATATTTACCAGAGTTGGCGCTTCAGATAATTTATCACAGGGTGAGTCAACATTTATGGTAGAAATGAATGAGGCTGCAAGTATATTAAATAATTTATCTTCAAGAAGTTTAATTTTGTTAGATGAAATTGGCAGAGGAACAAGTACTTTTGATGGTGTTTCTATTGCTTGGTCTATAGCTGAATTTTTACACAACAATAATTTTAAATCAAAAACACTTTTTGCTACTCATTATCACGAATTAAATGAAATGGCTGAAAAGTTTAAAAGAATTCAAAATTTCCATGTTTCTGTAATTGAGAAAAATAATGAAGTTTTATTTGTTAGAAAATTAGAAAAGGGTGGTTCAAATCACAGTTTTGGAATTCATGTTGCTAAAATGGCTGGAATGCCAAATTCTATATTAAATAGAGCAAAGGAAATGTTGAATTGGTTAGAAAGCCATAGAAGTTCTAAGAAAACGAAAATAGGAAAGGAAAATATGCAATTGAGTTTTATTCAATTAGATGATCCAATATTAGAGGAAATAAAGCAAGAATTAATCGATATTGACATTAATAGTTTGACCCCTGTTGAAGCTTTAATGAAGTTGAACAGTATAAAAGAAAAAGTTAATCCTAAAAAAAAATGAAATAATTTCTCATGATTGTTTTCTTTTTAAAAAAGTCATTATATTTGTCAACTCTACAAGCGAGTGTAGCTCAGGGGTAGAGCACGACCTTGCCAAGGTCGGGGTCGAGGGTTCAAATCCCTTCACTCGCTCAAAATATAGATGCCCAGGTGGTGGAATTGGTAGACACGTTGGACTTAAAATCCAATGGACAGAAATGTCCGTGCGGGTTCAACTCCCGCCCTGGGTACTATGTTTTCACAATTTTAGAATCATTTAATTCTTTTAATCAAGATATATATGAGGCTTTTATTTTTAATTTTATTTTTAAATAGTTTTTATCTTATTTCTCAGGGCTGTGCGTACGATTTTATAATTAAAAAAAAAGTAAAAAAGAATCCTGAATATAAGATAGCTTATCAAAAACTTTATAATGAAGTTGTTGAAAATGGTTTTTTGAGCTCCCAAGAAACATATTATATACCTGTGGTTTTTCATATTGTTTACAACCAAGATTCTCAAAATCTTCCAGACTCTGTAATTGAATCTCAAATTGATATTTTAAATGAAGACTTTAGAAGGTTAAATACAAATGCTAGTGAGACTAGAGATGAATTTTTAGATGTTGTTGGTGATCCCAATATTGAGTTTTTTTTAGCCAATATTGATCCTAATGGAAATCCATCAAATGGAATAGTTAGAACTTATACTGACAGAACAGAGTTCTTGTTGGTGGATGACATATTTTCAAATGAAATTGCATTAGATGAAGTTAAGTTCTCCGAAACAGACGGGTCAGATGCTTGGGATACTAATAAATATTTAAATATTTGGATATGTAACATTGGCGTTCTTGATTTATTTGGTTTTGATCTGGGTCAAGTTTTTGGGTATGCTTATCCACCAACAGATGTTGATGATGCGCTAGCAAACATTGATGCTGATATTGTACCAGATTGGCCTGTAGATATGCTTAGTAGTGATGAAGATGTTCAAGGTGTAGTCCTTCACTATACAGCTGTTGGAAGAAATAATTCAGTTGCAAATAATGATGGTATGACTGAAAATAATTTAGGAAGAGCTGCTGTTCATGAAGTAGGTCATTATTTAGGATTGAGACATATTTGGGGAGATGCCGTAGCTTTTTCTGGTGAGGATGGGTGTAGTGTAGATGATGGAATTGAAGATACGCCAAAAGCAATGGATCAAGCTGGTTATGTTTGTGATTTTAATAAAAACACTTGTGAAGATGATCAACTGAATGATTTACCTGATATGGTTGAGAATTATATGGATTATAGCCCTGGTGCATGTCAAAATGCATTTACAAATGGTCAAATTAATGTAATGAGAACTATTCTAGAAATATCTAGACCAGGCTTAATTAATGGTGGCTCTTCGTTGCAATTAAATAGTTTTAAAATAAATCAAGAAGGTAATTTAATTCATAAAGTAGATATTCTAGGAAGAGAAGTAAGTTCAGATAATAGTTTTTACATTGAGATTTTTGATAACGGAAATGTCAATAAAAAATACACTATCCGTTAAAATAGTTTTTTATTTTTTTTGTGACGCTCAGAGTCTCGGCTTGTTTTTTTTTCAATTGATTCTAAAATACACTTTGTTAAATCAATATTCATTTGATTTGATAGACATATTAAAACAAAAAATATATCAGCTATTTCTTCCTTTATTAATTCTCTACTGTTAGTTTCTTTTTTATAGCTCTGTTCTCCATATGTTCTTGCTATGTGTCTTGATAATTCACCTACCTCCTCAGTTAAAAGAGCCATATTAGTTAGCTCTGAAAAATATCTTACTCCAAATTTTTTAATCCAATTATCAACATTATCTTGTAATTCTTTAATAGTCATTATGTTTTAGTTTTGTAATAATTACAAAACTAAAAATATGTTTTAGATATTTATTAAAAAATTAATATGAAATGTTACATTTAAAATTATCAACAGACCCACGATGGGTGAATTTAGCAGAAAAAAGTATTGAAGAAATTTTAATTGATCATGCTTTTTGTGAACAAAAAGCAGCAACATCTTGTATTTCATTAATTGTCACTTATTCTTACTTAAAACCTATTGTTGATGCGATCACACCTGTCGTAAGAGAGGAGTGGGATCATTTCAGTCTTGTGTTACAAGAAATTTATAAAAGAGGTTTTGAGTTAGGTAAGCCAAGAAAAGATGAATATGTAAATAAATTGCTTTCTTTTCAAAAAAGAGGAGTTGAAAAGGAAATAGTTTTAGTTGATAAATTATTAACTAATGCTCTTATTGAAGCTCGTAGTTGTGAAAGGTTTAAATTATTATCTCAGAAATTGTCAGATTCTTATTACAAAAAATTTTACCACAGTTTTATGGTTTCGGAAGCAAGTCATTATCGATTATTTATGGATCTAGCTAAAATCTACAAATCAGAAGAATATGTTAAAAAAAGATGGGAAGAATTTTTAAATTTCGAAAAAAAAATAATGACTGAATTAGAGTTGAGAGGTGATAGAATGCATTAATAAAAAAGGGAGCCTTTAGCTCCCTTTTTTATAAAATTGACACAATTTGTTATTCGATTACTATTGGTATTTTAACTATTTTATCTTCTGTTTTGATATTAACAATGTATGTACCTTTAACTACATCTAAATCAATATTCTTTTTTAAAGTTCCAGCATTATTAACAATATTTTCAAAAAACACTTCTTGACCTAAAATATTAAAAATGCTAATTTTTAAATTATTAGTTTCTTTATTTAAGTTTAAATTAAAAGACCCATTATTAGGATTTGGATAAAGATTTATTTCTAATAGACTAGACTCCTCAATATTTGTATTATCATAAACGCAAGACCCATCATCAGAGGTTGCGTTAGGATTGTAGTTTATTGCAGTTTGGTCAGTACAACCAAACACTTCAACTTTAAAATTTCCACACATTTCAACATTATCAAAATATGTAATTGCGTTACAGCCAGCACCTCCACAAGCGCCATAGAAATTTATCGCATCTAAAATATTCAATTGTTGCTCTCCTCCTGCATCTTGACTAAATTGCCATGAATAAAGTTCTTCGCCATTATAGTATAGGGTTGTGTAATCATTATCTAAATTAATTTCTTGTCTTACCTCAACCCATGTATCATAAATTGCATCGAATGAAACTGCTGCATATCCAGCTGCATCAAGTACTGATTGTTCTCCGCTTTCTGCTGAGGCAAACATAATTTGATGTGCCCAAACGCTATTAGCTGCATTATATTCATGTAAAATATTATAATATCCACCAGCACCACCGCTAGATGGTATGTACATCCAAAATATGATTTCGCCACTACCAGCATTAATTCCATCAAACATGTGAATTAGGTCATCATTTTGTTCAACGATTATAGACTGATTACTACTAAATCCCAAATTATTTGTAACATCAACGCCTGAATTAATATTGTCCCATCCAATCCATTCTGATGTTTGTGGATCAATGTTTGTGGCACTGTAAGATTCAAAGTCCTCACTCCATTGTAAGTTCTCACACGGTTCCCAATCGTAAATGCATGATCCATCATCATTTACTGCATCAGGATTGAAATTTTGAGCATTAGGGTCTGTGCAACCTTCTAAAAATTCGCATGAACCGTCTTCTGTATTTGCTTCAGCATTAAAATTTAATGCGTCTGGGTTTGTACAACCTGAAATGATTAAATTTTGACAACTTCCGTCATCTATTGTTGCAGAAGAATCGTATTCAATATAGTTTTCATCTGTACATCCAGCACATGAAGAATATTCACATGAGTCATCATCATTTGTAGCAAAACTATCGTAGTTACAAGCATTTTCATCAGTACAGCCTTCATAAATACAAGAGCCATCATTATTTGTTGCTTCAGTGTTAAAGTTTGAAGCATTAGGGTCTGTACATCCATCAATTGGATCCCCAGCAGAAACACAGAAAGAGTAACTTTCAGAACATGGTGTATCGTCATAAAGCGATTCGTCTCCTAATTCTTGACAGTCTCCAAATGTAGGGCTTATTTCTTCAAAAAGTATTTCTCCTTGTTGACTTGTAATAGAAAATGGTGTTCCATTTACTTCACAACTCCATTGTGATCCGGAAAGACCGTCACCATAACTATCAGTAATAATAAATGTATAACAACCAGCACTCAAGCATATTTCTTGTTGTTGAAGACTGCCACCTTCTTCCATTGTATCACTTGTACTTCCTCCAGGATATGTTCCAGCTGAAACTGATGCGATTAAATTTCCATTTTCATTTACTATTTCCCAACTAATTTCTTCACCATAGCAATCAAGTTGAAGGCTTAGAGAAACATTATTATCACAAGGGTAGAAACACGTCCCATCATCTAAAGTTGCTAAAGGAGAGTAATTTTGTGCTGAAGGATCAGTACAACCTGTAATATACTCACAGCTTGCATCATCAAAATTTGCTTCAGGATTATAGTTTTCAGCTATTGGGTCTGTACATCCAAATATTGCATTTTCATTACAAAATGCTTGTTCATTTGCACAAACAGCACCACTAGTATTTGTGCAAATCCAATCTAAAAAGTAAGAAACACGAGAATACACACCGGGATAACCTGCTTGTGCGCAACCATACCCCCAGCTAACAACGCCAACTTGTAAATAAGTCTCCTCATCAGTTGCTAAAACTACCATAGGCCCACCACTGTCTCCTTGACATGAGTCATAACCACCGTTTGTAAAACCAGCCATAATCATGTCTGCGTCAATTTGATTTCCGCCGTAATCTGACGTTTCAGTTATTGGGACTGTTACTACTTGAAGTTGATCAGGGTTATTCGCTGTTCCTTGATCGTTACCCCAACCAGTTATCCATGATGTTTGACCAACATCTTCAGCACCTAATCCAACTTGTTGATCACAAATAAGTAGAACTGGTTGAACTTCATCAGAAAATTGAATAGGATCTTCAAGTCTAATTAAAGCAATATCGTTATTATATGTATTAGAGTTATAATTAGGATGTTGTATAATTTCAGCTGCAGAATAGATGTCGCCACCTGCTGCATAATTATTTGTTGCACCTACTCTAATAGATGTGCTATTTGCATTTTCACCTTGGACACAATGTGCAGCTGTCAGAATCCAGTACTCATTAATTACTGATGCACCACAATATGCAGAAAAAAAAGTACCTGAACCAAATTGAGAGCCTAAAGCAGCTTGATACGGGTATTCAGAAATAGTTGTATCATCCCCCCCAACAATATCTGTTTGCCCGTAAGAAAAAAATGAGAATAATGTAATTAAAAAAATAGAAATAGTAAATGTTCTCATATGTAAAAGTTTAAATATTGATTATGAAATTTTATGCGCAAATATTTTAGTTAAAGATACAAAAAAAGAATTCAACTTCTTGATAAGAACCTAATTATTGTTTTTGTTGCCCCACTATGTTTTTTGAAAAATTCTTTAGATTTAGATTTCAATTCTTCTTTGTCGAAAGTCTTGTTCATATTTTTTTCAAATTCCTCAATTAATTTAACACTAAAACAAATTTTATTATTTACAAAAAATAATGCTTCCGGGAATTTTTTATATTTTGGTCCAATAATAATAGGCTTGTGATAAACAGCGGGTTCTAAACAGTTATGAATTCCATTTGAAAAACCTCCTCCAACATAAACTATATCAGCATATTTATATATATGTTTCAAAATACCAACTTTATCAATTACAAGTATTTTTGAATTTTTTAGATCTCTTGGATCAGAATACAGGCACCATTTAGTCGTTATTTTATTAATGATGTATTCTATATCTTTTTTAGAATTATTATGAGGAACGACAATCCATTTATTTTTATCTGAGTTCATTAATTGACTAAAAAGAAAATAATCCTTAGTGTCGGTGCTACCCGCTAAAATAATTTTTTTATTTGTAATAAATTTTTCAATTATTTTATTGTTTTTATCTATTTTTTCTTCATCTAAAACTTGATCAACTCTTGGGTCTCCACTTATGATTGAGTTAATTTTTTTTTCTCTAAGAGCTTTTTGTGAATTTTCATCTACAACAAAAATTCCGGTAATTTTTCTCAATAAACTACAATATAATTTACCATAAAATAAATTATTAAGTCTTGACCCTTTAATTTTTGATGCAATTAAATAAGTGGGAATGGAATTTTTAAAACAACAAATTATAAGATTTGGCCAAATATCATTTTTTGCAATAATAACTTTTTTTGGATTTATTTTTTTAATAGTTTTTTCTATGTTCTTAGAAATATCTAAAGGAAATAAAAAACAATTATACTTTGAATTATTTTTTATGTGATCGTATGCTGTAGCTGAAAAAAATGAAATAATTACTTCATTCTTTTCGGTTTCAAAATATTTGATTATTGGTTTAATCATTTCAAATTCGCCAACCGAAGCGCAATGAAACCAAATTCTTTTTTTTGAGATTGTTTGAACTTTTAGTACTGTATTTTTTCTTTGAATAAAAAGCCAAAATTTTATTCCTTTAGAGAAACTTGAAAGTGTAGGAAGTATCGAGTGAAAGATTATTATTAAAAATAAGTTATAAATACTCCTCATTTATGACTAATAATAATAAAAGTTAGTTGTCGTTCTTTTTTTTAGAGGAACAATCCACTGTAGGGTGATACCTATAAATAAATCAAATCTATTTTTTGGAACAATATTTTTAGTATAATTATTAATTCTAAGATCTTTTGCCCAACACTCAATTAATTCCAAGCCTATGTTAAAGTTTTTCATATTATTATTTGATAAATACATAAATGTTAATGATTGTTTTAATGAGAAGCCACCAGATAAACGATCATAACCTCTTTTTAAATCTTCGCTTAATTGAGGGGTTTCTCCTAAAATATTTTCTATAAATATTTTATGATATACATAACCAATACCAAGAGATGGAACGATTCCAGACGTAGATTTTTTAATGTTTAAATTTATTTTTTTTCCAAAATTAAAGTGAAACTGAGCTCCTCTTTGAAATGTTCTAATAATAGGTATTTGTCCATCAATATTAATAATATCACCATTATTTCCGTCAATAAAGTCAAATATATTTTCTTCATTTATTTTATTTCCAAAAATCCATTTACTAGTTAAAGAGTATAGATAATCTTTTGTAGTTTTAGAGATGATTGATCCACCTATTGATGAATTAACGCCGTATCTATCTTTTAAATCCATTTCCGGGAATTGAAATGAGTAATCAAATGATAACATTAGAGTACTTGTTTTTTTGTTTTCTTGGCCAAAAAGAAAATTTGAAAAAAAAATTAAGCTAAAAAGAAACTTTTTCATAAAAAAAATAATAGCTAATATACGTTGAATAAATAAAAATGGTAACGATATAATAAATGTTATATTTGAATTTAATTTAATTGATTAAATGAAATTCGATAAATATATTCTAATTACTGGAGGTGCTGGATTTATAGGTTCACATTTATTACGAAAATTTGTAATAAACTATAAAAATTATTTTATTGTAAATGTAGATAATTTAACTTATGCTTCAAATTACAACTCTATTGAAGACCTTGAAAGTTCTCTTAATTATAAATTTATTAAAGGAGACATAAGTGATAGGATTTTCATTCAAAATATTTTTAGTAATTATAAGATTGACTATGTCATTCATCTTGCAGCAGAATCACATGTAGATAATTCAATAGAAAATCCACTTGTTTTTGTTAAAACAAATATTTTAGGAACTATAAATTTATTAGATCAAGCAAGATTAAATTGGCCTAAGGATTCTTCCAAGCATTTATTTTATGCTATATCAACTGATGAAGTTTTTGGTTCCTTAGGAAAAACTGGCAATTTTCATGAGGGCTCTCCTTATCAACCAAAATCTCCATATTCAGCTTCTAAGGCTAGTGCTGATCATTTTATTAGAGCATATGGGAATACTTATAATCTCCCATACATTATTTCAAATTGTTCAAACAATTATGGTCCAAACCAACACCTTGAAAAACTAATTCCTTTGACAATTAATAATATTGTAAACAATAAACACGTACCAATTTATGGTGATGGTAAGGCTGTAAGAGATTGGATATTTGTAATGGACCATGTTGATGCAATAGATACTATCTTCCATCATGGTAATGTAGGAGAAAATTATAATGTTGGTTCAAATAAAGAAATAAAAAATATAGATCTAGTTAAATTAATATGTTCAATATTGGACAAAAGATTAAAACTTAATAATTCTGAATTATTAATAAAGTATGTTCAAGATCGCCCAGGTCATGATTTGAGATATGCTATTGATGCTTCAAAAATAATGAATGAATTAAATTGGAAACCTAGAACAAAATTTAACAAAGGTTTAGAAATTACTATTGACTGGTATATAAAAAAATTAGTTACTAAAATTTAAATAATCAATTGACTTAGTTAGAACTTCTGGATTTATTTTTTTAATTAGACCTTGGAGAACTTTTCCCGGTCCAACCTCAATAAACTCATTTGCTCCATCGTTTATCATTTTATTTATAGATTGTTCCCATCTAACTGGTGATATTAGTTGTTTAATTAAGTTAGCTTTTATTGATTCACTATTTACAATTGCCTTTGCGGTTACATTTTGATATACAGGGCATATTGGTTCATTAAAATTAGTTTTTTCAATAAATTTTTTCAGTTTTTCTTTAGCCGGCTCCATGATTGGGGAGTGAAATGCTCCTCCAACAGGTAATAAAACAGCTCTTCTCGCACCAAGATCTTTTAATTTTTTACATGCAAATTCTACGGATTTTTGTTCACCTGAAATTACAATTTGTCCGGGGCAATTATAATTTGCTGGAACTACAACCCCTTGAATTTTATCACAAACTTCATTAATAATATTTTCATCCATCTGTAATATAGCAGCCATTGTAGATTTTTGTTTTAAACACGCCTTTTGCATTTCTTCAGAGCGGATTTTTACTAAATTTAACCCATCTTCAAATGACAAAACTCTACCAGAAGTCAGGGCTGAAATTTCTCCCAAAGAGTGACCTGCTAACATATCAGGATTAAAATCATCATTAATAGATGCTAATATTACTGAGTGAATAAATATTGCAGGTTGTGTAACATTTGTTTGTTTTAAATCTTCACTGGTTCCATTAAACATAATATTTGAAATGTTAAAACCTAAAATTTCATTAGCAAAATGAAATAATTTTTTTGCTTTGTTAATACTATACAAGTCCTTTCCCATACCCGAAAATTGAGAGCCTTGACCAGGAAAAATAAATGCTTTCATAATTAGTATTTTATGATGTATGAATTAGACTTGACCATAGTTCGTGAGAAACATCACTACTAAATTTACTATTAGGTGCGCAAATTACTGAAATTGCATCATGTGAATGCAAAGATTCTTGATGAGAACAAATAGCTCTAAAGTCAATAATTCGTTTATCTTTAATCAGTTGTTCGTACAACAATCTTGCTGCGTCTTCAACAAATTTGAGATAGGAACCATTAAGTTCTGCAAAAGCCATTTCATCTTCTCTTTTCACAATTACTTGAGTTTCAGTTTGGAGAGCTTTATCACATAGTTCTTGTAAATCTTCAATCCAAATAAAATCTTCAATTTCAATTGAAATTCGCGCCACGGATCTCTGAGAATGAGCTACTGTTGGAATATTTCTTTCTTTTCTTGCATATTCTGCTAGTTCAAATGAGCATGGGCAAGCAGATGAATAAACAAAATCAAAATGCATTATTTTTTTGTATTCTCCTTTATTATCTAAACTGCCCTCAATTGTTATATTATAATATTGATAGCCTTTATTAATTGATCTTAATGATTCTTTAATGATAGGATATGAAAAATGCAATCCGATTTTAGCATCAAATGTATCTAAATCACTTTTGTATTTTAATAAAATATTTTCTAATTGATCACAGATAAAATCATTTTTAAAATCATAAAATCTTCTCATAATTCTGGACATATTAATTCCTTTTTTATGAGCCTCAAGTGAAACCGATCCTGTTACTTTCGTTTCTAATTGAATATTAGCCCCATTTCTTGTTTTATATTTTAAAGGAATTTTGAAATTATGAACTCCTACTTGTTGTATGGCAACTGGTGAACCTTTAATTAATGAGGATGGTCCATTTTGTAAATCAGGAAATTGATTAATTTCTGATGGAGTGGGTTTATATTTCATGTCGTATTCTTTTTCTTTCATTTTTAGTTAGTTATTGTTTCCAAAATATTCAAAAATATTGTTTTCAGTTTCATATATTTTAACACAATGTAGTTCACATTTGAGTTTAGATTTCAAGATTTCTTCTAATTCGTCCCAAACAGAGATACAAAGGTTTTCTGTTGAAGATATTTTTCCTTTCATGAACTCAACTTCATTTAAAAATTGATGATCTAGCTTATCAATTATGGATTTTTTAATAACAATACTAAGTTCTTTTAAGTCACAAACAAATCCAGTTTTTTGTTCAACTTGGCCTTTTACAGTTATGAACATATGATAATTGTGCCCATGCATATTCAAACATTTACCAAAAATATTTTTATTTTCAGTATTAGTTAAATTATCATTTTTTAACACATGTGCTGCTGAGAAACGTTCTCTTCTTGTAAGATAGACTGTCTTTTTTTTCATAGTATGCCAAATATACTAACTATATTTATATGAAATATAAATTTTTTAAAGTTTGATTATAGTAACTGGTGCTTCGGGTTTTATAGGTAAGGCTGTAGCTTTATATTTAATTGAGAAAAAAATACATTCCATAATCTTAGTTGATTTTTTTATGTCTTCAGATAAAAAATTAAAAGACTGTTTTTTTGTACATGTCGATATGTTATTTGATTTTATTGACATTAATAAAAAAAAAATAGATTACATAATTCATTTAGGTGCTATTACTGATACAACTGAAACAGATTTTGAATATTTAAATAAATATAATTTTCAATACAGTAAACATATTTGGAGTAAATGTGTAAAATATTCAATCCCCCTAATTTATGCATCTTCAGCAGCAACATATGGTGATGGTAAATTTGGATTCTCTGATGATCATAAAGAAGTAAGTTTTTTAAAACCATTAAATTTATATGCTGAATCAAAACATAATTTTGATAAATATGTTCTTTCTCAAAAGAAAGTTCCACCAAGTTGGTTTGGTCTCAAGTTTTTCAATGTATTTGGTTTTGATGAATCAAAAAAAGAAAAAATGGCATCAATCATATTTCAATCTTTTCATAAAATATCTAAAACAAATAAAATGAAACTATTTAAGTCTAATGATAAGAGCTTAAGTGACGGTGATCAATGTAGAGATTTTATTTACATAAAAGATTTAGTAGATGTTATATTTTTCTTGTATAAAATGAAAATTGAATCAGGAATTTTTAATGTTGGTTCTGGTGAAGCAACTTCATTTAATAATTTAATAAGTTTTGTTTTCAAGTTTATGAACAAGAAAGAGTCAATAGAATATATTAAAATACCTAAAAATATTAGTCAAAAGTATCAAAATTATACAAAAGCTGAAATAAAAAAATTAAGGAAAGTTGGTTATACAAAAAAATTTACTTCAATTGATTATGCTATTAAAGATTACATTGAAAATTATTTAATTTAGGCTCTTTCTAATTTCGATCAATTCTTTTTTAATTTTTTTTAAATTATCAATAACTTTTTGATGTGTTTCTACTTTATTTGGGTTGGTTCTAATTTTATTTTTTGCACCCTGAATTGTATATTTTTTGTCCTCTAATAAATGTTGGATTAACTTTATTTTATTTATATCTTTTTTTGTAAATAATCTATTTCCTTTTTTATTTTTTTTCGGATTTACAGTATTAAACTCCTTCTCCCAAAATCTAATTTTTGAAGTAGAAATATTTAAGATTTTTGAAATTTCACCAATCGAGTAATATAATTTTTCCATAAAACTTATTTACTTAACATATATATTTCCCTCATCATCAACTTCTAATAAGGAATCCGGAAAATCTAATTTAGTTAATTCTTTTATTTTTTTTATTGATTTTTTTTCCTTGTCATAATACACATATCCTCTGTTAATTTGTTTAATTGGGATTATTTTACCTGAAACAAAATCACCAGTTTGATTTATTTCAATATTTAATATTGGTGCAATTCCTTTAGATCCCGATAAATTGAATCTGCCATAAGTACAAAAATTACCTAAACTATAAGCAATTAATTTATTTTTATATATTTCTATTGCCCTAGAAACATGTGGTCCATGTCCAATAATAATATCTGCACCTGCATCAATCATTGCATGAGCAAATTCATAAACATTTCCTCTATTTTCACCATAACAATACTCTGTTTTTCGAGTAACATTTTGATAATTTGCTCCTTCTCCTCCTCCATGAAAAGAGACAATAACAATTTCACATGTTTTGGATAGCTCTTTTACAATATCCTTTGCTTTTTCTATTTTTAAAATTGATGGAGTTCTATAATTAGGGGCAAATGAACAAAATCCAATTTTTTGATTATTTAAATTAAATATGGTAGATGGCTTGTAATCGAGGCCTGCATAATTTATATTGAGATTATCAAGTGCTTCTTTTGTGTCTTCAACCCCTTCTTCACCGAAATCCCAAGTGTGATTATTTGCAAGACTAATTAAATTAAAACCAATATGTTCAAGACAATTGCTAAATTTTTTTGGCATTTTATATAAATAACATTTTGTTGGGTCGTTACATCTTTTTCTAGGCGGAGCGTCATTTGAAATACATCCTTCTAAATTTCCAAAAATAATATCAGATTCATTGAAATATTTTTTAACATTTTCAACTAGAGGGATGCAATCTTCATTTTTTGGTAGATATTTTTTAGAAGGAAAATTTGTTCCAAACATGATGTCACCTACTGCAGTAATATTTATTGTATTTACAGATTTTTTTAAAGAGAGATTCAAAGAATCAATATTTTGTTGACTTGAAGCTTTAAAATTTATGAAGGTTACAGAAAAAAATATTATACTATAAAAAATTAGTTTATGATTAAAATTAATTATAGTAAGAACGTTATTGTGAATTAATTTTTTGAATTTCTTCATATTCTTCAATTGTTAAGTCACTGTAAAAATAATCAATAGGATTAACTTTTTCATCATTTATTCTAACTTCATAGTGTAAATGGGGACTTGTTGATTTTCCAGTACTTCCAACGTATCCAATTAATTGCCCTCTTTTAATATTTTGTCCAACACTAACTGCTAATTTATTTAAATGTGCGTATTGTGTTTTGAAGTTGTATCCATGATCTATTACAATATATTTACCGTAACCAGTTCTAGATCTGTTTTCAGCTTTAATTACTTTTCCATTCCCTGTAGCATAAATAGGAGTACCTCTCGGTGCAGCGAAATCAGTTCCTGTATGAAATTTTCTTATTCCATAATGTGGATCTATTCTGTAACCAAATCCAGATGAGATTCTGGATAAATCTTTATCGGAAATAGGTTGAATTGATGGGATACATCTTAGTTTATTTTTATGATCTTTAGCTAATTGAATAATTTCATTAAATGACTTAGATTGAACACCTAATTTTTTTACAATTTGTTCAGTTTTTTTAGAAATATCAATAATTAAATCAGTTGATTTATATTTTTCAAAATCTTTATATTTATCTACACCACCAAAACCAGCTTGTCGAATATCATTATTTATTGATTTTGTATTCAATATTATTCTGTAAATATTCTCATCTTTTGTTTGTAAATCTTCTAGGGTTAGTTCTGCTGATTTTATTTTTTGTTCGATTTTTTTGTATTCTGAATTTAGTTGTGATACTTCTTTTTCCAGAATTATTTCTTTAGGGGTGGGAAAAAAGGATAAAATTATGATACATACAATTGAATTAAGCCCTAAAAAAGGTAATAAATAAAGAGCAATAGTTTTTAAAATTTCAGTTTTAGTTTTTTTAATTTTTTTATAACTGAGACTTTCCTTGTCGTAATAGTATTTAGTTTTTATCATTTCTGATAATAATTAGTTAAATTTAAACCTATAAAGGTTTTCTTGATTGCAAATGTATATAAATTATTTGATAGAGATCTTTTTTTATACTTAGTTTACTGTTATGAATTCTGAACAAATTAGAGAAAATTTTATTTCATTTTTTAAAAATAAGCAACACTTGTACGCAAATCCATCTTCATTAGTGATTAAAAACGACCCTACTTTGATGTTTGTTAATGCAGGAATGAATCAATTTAAAGACATTTTTTTAGGAAATATTTATCCCAAAAACTCCAGAGCTGTAAATTCTCAAAGATGCTTAAGGGTTTCAGGAAAACATAATGATTTAGAAGAAGTTGGACATGATACATATCATCACACCATGTTTGAAATGTTAGGTAACTGGTCATTTGGAGATTATTTTAAAAAAGAAGCAATTTTATGGTCATGGGAATTTTTAACTGATTGTCTTAAAATTGATAAAGATAGATTATATGTAACTATTTTTTCTGGCAATGAAAAAGATGATTTAAATGAAGATAAGGAGTCTAAAATTATTTGGTCAAACCTTTTACCAAAAAATCGAATTATTTCTTGTGCTAAAGAATATAACTTTTGGGAAATGGGTAGCATTGGACCTTGTGGGCCTTGTTCTGAAATTCATATTGATTTAAGATCAAACGAAAAAAGAGCTAAGGTAGCTGGTGAGTCCTTGATTAATAAAGATGATCCTGAAGTTATTGAACTATGGAATTTAGTCTTTATGGAATTTAATAGAAAGGAAAATGGAGATTTAGAAAACTTATTAAAAAAACATGTGGATACTGGAATGGGTTTTGAAAGACTATGTATGGTTCTTCAGAATAAGAGATCTACGTATGATACAGATATTTTTTCTAGTTTAATTTCTCATATTTCAAAGAAATCAAATTTTATCTATGGAAAAAATTTAGAAAAAGATATTGCTATAAGAGTTATAGTTGATCATATAAGAGCTATTTCATTTGCTGTTTTTGATGGGCAAATGCCAAGTAATGTTGGGGCCGGCTATGTTATAAGAAGAATATTAAGAAGAGCTGTTAGATATGGTTTTTCATTTTTGAATTTTAAAACACCCTTTTTATATGAGATGGTTGAAATACTATTTGATCAATTTTTTAAGACTTCCCCTCAAATTAAAAATCAGATTAAATATGTAACTAATATAATTTTAGAGGAAGAAAAATCTTTTTTTAAGACTTTAGAAAAAGGTAACTCTATAATTGAAGATATTGTCAAAAATTCTAAAACTAGTACAATCGATTCTATTAAAGTATTTGAGCTTTATGATACATATGGTTTTCCTAAGGATTTAACTTCTTTAATTCTAGAAGAGAATGGAATGAGTTTTTCAGAAAAAGAATTTATTAAGTTACTTAATCAACAAAAAGAAAGATCAAAATTAGCTTCGAGCAATTCAGCTAAGGAATGGATTACAGTAAATAATGAAAAAAGTAACGGGTTTTTAGGTTATGAATTTCCCGATTCGTTTGAGCGTGAAGTTAAAGTTTTAATGTATCGTGAAGTTGATATAAAAGGAAAAAAACTTTTTCAAATTGTGTTTAACGAAACACCATTTTACCCAGAGGGAGGAGGGCAAGTTGGAGATGTGGGGTTTCTAAAACATGATAATAGTGTCATAGAAATTTTAGACACAAAAAAAGAAAATAATTTAATACATCATTTNGTNGAAAAATTACCTGAAAATTTAGAGTCNGAATTTATTTTGAAAGTNGATACTAATAAAAGAAAGNTAAANTCTATAAATCACACAGCTACTCATCTNCTTCANAAAGCATTAAAAACTACTTTAGGTGACCATGTAGAACAAAAAGGGTCATTAGTTAATTCCAAACATCTAAGATTTGATTTTTCTCATTTTGAGAAATTAGATAATNAAAAAATAATTGAAATAGAAAAAATAGTAAATGATAGNATATTTTTTTCTCANNNCTTAGANGAAANGATAAATGTTCCAATTTCTGAAGCNAAANAAATGGGTGCAATTGCNTTATTTGGAGAAAAGTATAATGAGACAGTAAGNATTATTAAATTTCATGANTCAATTGAATTATGTGGAGGGACACATGTTAAGAATACATCGGAAATTGGATTATTNAAAATTATTTCTGAANCATCNATAGCTTCGGGNGTNAGGAGAATTGAAGCAGTTACAAGNNNNGGTGCGATNAATTATTATAATTCTTTTTCTAAAAAATATACCCAAATAGGTAATNCTTTAAAAAATATTNANAATCCTCTCAANTCNNTAGAAAATCTNATATCAGANAATAAAAANTTGAAAGAAAGATTAGAAGTTTTAGAAAAAAGAGAGTTATNATCAATAAAAAAAGATTTAGTTAAGTCNATNAAAAAGATAAATNATTTAAATGTTCTTGTTTGTTCTACAGAAATAGAATCTAAAAGTTTNAAAAATATATCATTTGAATTTATAAATANTNATAAAAATTTTTTTCTTGCTATATTTTCTATTGNNAATAATAAAGTAATTTTTAATATNGGAATTTCAAGGGATTTGATAACNANAAANGATTGGAATGCATCAGAANTAATAAAAAGNTTTNCAGNAGAAATTAATGGTTCTGGNGGNGGGCAAGATTTTTTTGCTTCAGCNTCTGGAANNAATACAGAAAATATTNATTTGNTAATGAATAAAATTATTTCGTTTCTGAAATCGAATTAATTAAATCTTCNTTTACAATTTCAGGAATTGTTACNTTTAATTGTTTATTTTTTTTCATTTCTCTTTTAATTGNATTAATTGCTCCTTNGTTTCTTGCCCANGATCTTCTTGNAANACCATTATTNACNTCCCAATAAAGCATNCTTTTAANATTTTTTTCAGATTGTTTNGNTCCATCTAANAATAAACCAAAACCGCCATTTATAACTTCGCCCCAACCAACTCCTCCACCATTATGAATTGAAACCCAAGTAGCNCCTCTAAAACTNTCGCCAATAACATTNTGAATAGCCATATCTGANGTAAANTGAGAGCCNTCATATATATTNGAGGTTTCTCTAAATGGAGAATCNGTGCCAGCAACATCATGATGATCTCTTCCTAAAATAATAGGTCCAATAATTCCTTTTTTTATTGCTTTATTAAATTCTNGGGCNATTTTAATTCTNCCNTCACTATTNGCATACAANATTCTAGATTGAGACCCAACTACTAAATTATTTTTTTGAGCTGANTTTATCCATTTAATATTATCNTCCATTTGCTCTTTAATTTCTTCAGGTGANTTTTNTTGTAATTTNTTNAAAACATCAATTGCAATTTGNTCAGTTATTTTGAGATCTTTCTTTTTATTTGATGCGCANACCCACCTNAATGGNCCAAATCCATAATCAAAGCANATTGGCCCCATNATATCTTGAACATANGAGGGGTATTTATATANNCCATTTTTCTTGAAAATATTTGCTTTNGCTCTNCCTGANTCTAANANAAATGCNTTTCCNTAATCAAAAAAATATGTACCTTTTTTGGTATGANAATTTATTGATTTTACTTGTCTGAGTAATGATTTTTTAACGTGGNATTTAAATAGATCTGGATTTTTTTTAATCATTTTNTTTGCCTCATCAAATGATAGGGATATGGGNTANTATCCNCCNGACCANGGATTNTGAAGTGATGTTTGATCTGATGCTATATCAATAAAAATATTTCTTTTTTGAAATTCNTCCCATATTTCAACAATATTTCCTANGAATCCAATAGANGANATTTTATTATTTGATTTTANANATTNNANTCTNTTNANTANATCACTNATATTATCAATTATTTCATCAATCCANCCTTGTTCATNTCTTTTTNNTATTGCATTTTTATTTACTTCAGCTGTTATGCTTGTTATACCNGCTATTTTTGCAGCTTTAGGTTGAGCTCCACTCATNCCNCCAAGNCCTGANGTCAAAAATAATTTCCANNTATTTTTATTTTGTTTTTTTATTTTTCGNAAAGCNTTNAGAATTGTAATTGTTGTTCCATGAACAATTCCTTGTGGNCCAATGTACATAAANGATCCAGCTGTCATTTGTCCAAATTGTGTAACNCCCATTGCATTAAATTTTTCCCAATCATCTTGCTTNGAATANTTTGGTATCATCATNCCATTTGTTACGANTACTCTTGGTGCGTTTTTATTGGATGGAAATAGNCCCATTGGGTGACCNGAATAAATGACTAAAGTNTGTTTGTCATTCATTTGAGANANATACTTCATTGTTAATCTATANTGAGCCCAATTTTGAAAAACTGANCCATTACCACCATANGTGATTAATTCNTCAGGGTGTTGAGCAANNGCAACATCCANATTATTACTNAACATCATCATTATTGCAGCAGCTTGNTTNCTTTNATGTGGGTANGAGTTAATATTTCTTGCTGAAATTTCATAATTAGGCTTGAATCTNTACATNTATATTCTGCCATATTTTTTTAATTCGTCATAAAATTCATTTAATAAAATTTTATGATTTTCTTTTGGGAAATATCTTAAGGCATTTTTAAGAGCTAATTTTTTTTCTTCAAAAGTTAAAATATCTTTNCTGTGAGGAGCGTGATTAATTTTTTTATTATAGATGTATTTTTTTGGTAGTATTTTTGGGATACCCTCACGTATTTCGTTAAAAAATTTATTTTTTTTCATTTTGTCTATTATATGGGCAGTGTTTACATCCATTCTTGCAACAGTAGCCACGTTTNAATAAGTACTTTTTTGTAAATATAATATATCCATCTTTNGAATAATAATATTCATCNGTAGATNGTTTGTTTATTTTTGAAAATCTTTCCAAATTAAATNATTAATTAACAAAATTAGTAAAAGAAAAATGAATTTTAAATTACCTTCAAAGATTAAAGAATTAAAATTAAATATTAATAACTCTAATAATATTAAGTTGTTTATAAAAAGAGAAGATTTAATTCATGATATTGTTTCTGGNAANAAATGGAGNAAATTAAATTATAATTTTAAATANATTAAAGAAAAAAAAATAAAAAAAATTTTAAGTTTCGGGGGAGCTTACTCTAATCATTTACATGCATTAAGTTGGTTAGCAAAAAAAAACAATATAAAATCATTTGGACTGGTCAGAGGATGTAAATTGTCAATTGAAAATCCCACATTATCTTTTTGTAAAAAAAATAAAATGGATTTATTTTTTTTANATAGATCAACNTANAGAAATANTAAATACAATAATCCAATTTTTAAAAAAATNATTAAATCNGAAGAAAATGTTTTTGTTATCCCNGAGGGTGGATTTAATGAATTTGGCATCAAAGGTTGTGAAGAAATAATGNATGAAGTAAATGAACATTATGATATTATTTGTTGTTCAATNGGATCNGGTTGTACANCAGTTGGTATAATTAAATCATTAAAGTTTGATCAGTCTTTTTTAGGNTTTTCTTCTTTTAANAATAATTNTCAAATTAAAAATATTATTTCAGAAAAAGTAAAAACAATGAANTGGGAAATAAACTCNGAGTATAATTTTGGAGGATTTGGACAAGTTAATGANGAGTTAAAAAAATTTATTAAAGATTTTAAAAATACATATGNAATCATGTTGGATCCAATTTACACTTCAAAATTATTTTTTGGTTTATTTGATATGATTTCAAAAAATAAATTNCCAAAAGATTCTCGTATATTAGNCCTACATACNGGAGGTCTACANGGANTTCAGGGAGTTAACNTATAATTATTATGAAATATTTTTATTTTTTTTTATTTGTTCCATTTATTTTTTATTCTCAAAATTTAAATAAAGTAGAAATTTATATTAACGATTATAAAGACTTGGCAATTGAACACATGAATATTTATGGAATTCCAGCAAGTATAAAATTGGCTCAAGGAATATTAGAATCAGGATCTGGAAAAAGTGAGTTAGCAGTTAATTCAAATAATCATTTTGGAATAAAATGTCATTCGAATTGGGAAGGGGGACGAACATATTATGATGATGATGAGAAAAATGAGTGTTTTAGAAAATATAAATTAGTAAAAGATTCTTATATAGATCATTCTTTATTTTTAAGCAATAAAGGAAGATATAGTAGCCTTTTTAATTTAAAAATAACTGACTATAAAGGATGGGCTAAAGGATTAAAGAAGGCTGGGTACGCAACTGATCCTGAGTATGCAAATAATTTAATAAGGTTAATTGAAAAATATTATTTATTTGATTTTGATAATAAAAAAAAGAAAATAGAAAAAGAAAATTTAGATATTGATTCAAATCCAAATCACATTTATTCAATTAAATTAAGTAATGAAGTTCCATATATTATTGCAAAAAAAAATGACTCTTACAAAAGTCTAGCTGATTTCTTAGATATATGGGAATCAGAACTTTTAAGGTTTAATGATGTATCCATTAATGAAAATGACACTAGTCATTTTTTTACTTTAGCTGAGGGTGATCGAGTTTATATAAAACCCAAAAAAAGAAGAAATATTGAGCACTCTTTTCATAAGGTCATAGATGGTCAATCGATGAGAATGATTTCACAGTTATATGCTGTAAAATTATCAATTCTTTACAAATACAATAGTTTATTTTTGAATAGAAAAGTTAAAGAAGGTGATGTCATTTATTTACAAAGAAAAAGAAAAAATTAGTTTGTTTTAAATGTCATTCTGTGATAGGGGCTTAGTCCAAATTGTTTTATTTTTTCTTTATGTTCTTTTGTTGGATAACCTTTATTCATTTTCCAATTATANANGNNNGTTTTTTTANTTANTTTTNNCATGTAATCGTCTCTGTAAGTCTTAGCTAGAATTGATGCNGAAGCTATTGAAATAAATTTCGNATCTCCNTTTATAATACATTNATGATTAATNTTTTTAAATGGTTTAAATNTATTNCCGTCAATNANAAGNANATCNATNTCTGTNTTTATTTTTTTAATNGCTTTATGCATTGCTTCAATTGATGCATTAAGTATATTTATTTTATCTATTNTTTTTGGTGAAACTTTNGCNANNGACCATGANATTGCATTTTTTTCTATGATTGCTCTTAATTTATATCTNNTTTTTTCATTAATTAATTTAGAGTCATTCAATAATGGGTGAAAAAATTTTTTTGGAAGAACTACTGCACTTGCAAAAACAGGGCCGGCTAAAGANCCNCTNCCNGCTTCATCNCANCCGCANGTTATTAAATTTTTATTATAAATCTTCAATTTTCTCTNATAATTTTTGATAGTTTNTCNCCTGCAGATTTCCAGCTAAAAANTTTTGATCTTTCTAANCCTAGTTTTATTAATTTTTNTCTGTANTTATGATTGTTCTCAATNNTTTNTAATGCATCTGAAATTTCTCGATAATTNTATGGGTTAATAATTATTCCTGCATCTCCACATATTTCAGGCATTGANCTNGTTTTTGAAGTGATTACGGGGACTCCGCATCTCATAGCTTCAATAATAGGTAAGCCAAANCCCTCNAANAATGATGTGAAACATAGTCCTAAAGAGGCNCCTAAGANTNTTGGNAACATTTCTTCATCTATGTAGCCNGAAAAAATAATATCTTTTTTAAAATNACTTTTTTGAAANGTTTTTTCCATTTCACTNGNCCACCATCTNTTTTTNCCTACAAANAATAATTTAGATTTAGATTTAGATTTTTTTTTATATNAGTCAAANGCTTTTATNAGATTNGATATATTTTTTCTTTTGTGAATTGANCCAATAGAAATAAAATAATTACAGTCAAAAGTTAATTGTTTCTTAATTTTTATTTTTTCATTTTTANTAATTATTGAAAANTTTTCACCAACTCCATTATAAATTACNTTTACTTTTTTATCANTTATTCCATAAGTATTTACTATATCAAATTTTGAAAATTTTGAAACAGTNANTATTGAGTNAGCTTTTTTTGCATATTTAGAAAAAAAAAATTTATAAAATTTTCTATGAAAAAAAGGTAGGTTATTTGGATGNTGNACAAAATTAATGTCATGAATCACGGCAATTTGTTTAATANTTGNTCTCAAAGAAAGAAAACCGTCCATTGACAAGAAAATATCTGGTTTAATTTTATTTAAAAGTTTTGGAATTTTAANTTCAAACCAATAGTACCANAGAATAGGGTGCCTAGTTCTNGGTCTTAGGACGTGGCCAGTTACATTTTTATTGAANAAGAATTTTTTTGAAAAAGGTCTGTCAAAAATAAAATCAAAATATATATTAGGATTTTGATTACACAACTCCTTTAATATTTCATAAGTAAATCTTCCAATACCTTCCAATTCATTNTCTATTAACAACCTCGTATTAACTGCGACTCTCATGTTTTTTGATATTATTGCAAGATAATTGATTATTTTGCGTTCTCTTAAACAATATTAGGACTTATTTGTCTATTATATTATGAAAAAAAGATTTCTTTCAAATTTAGTATTAATTATTTTTTTGAATTTAATAATTAAACCATTTTATATTTTAGGNATTGATGCNGAAATTATAAACAGAGTGGGTGAATTTGAATATGGNGTTTACTTTTCAATTATTAATTTAACATTTCTTCTAAATATATTTTTGGATCTTGGGGTTAATAATTACAATGTTAAAAATATATCCCAACATAGTTTTTTNCTNAAAAAGCATATTTCAAAAATTATTCCNTTAAAATTANTATTAGGATTATTTTATTTTTTAATTGTAAGTTGTGTAGGATATTTTCTAGATTATGATTTTAAAATCCTAATTTTTTTATTGTTCAATCAATTTCTAGCAGTTTTTTTATTGTATTTAAGGTCAAATTTAGCTGGTCTTCATTTATTTTTTAAGGACAGTATTGTTTCNGTTTTAGATAGATTTTTGTTGATTTTGATTTGTTCCTTATTGTTGTGGGGTAATCTGAACTCATCTCCTTTTGAAATTATNTGGTTTGTATATGCTCAAACAACCTCATACTTATTAGCAGTATTTATTTCATTATTTTTCATATTAAAAAAAACTGGAAATTTAAATCTAAAATGGGATACTGTTTTTTCTTTAGCAATACTTAAAAAAAGTTTTCCTTATGCTNTATTGATTTTTTTAATGACAATTTATTATAGGGTTGATGTAATAATGATTGANTTTATAAAAGGNCCATCNGAGGCTGGTGTATATGCCGGNTCGTATAGATTTTTTGAAGCCTCAAATATGATTTCTTATTTATTTGCAGTTTTACTTTTACCTATATTTTCTAGAATGCTTAAAAATAGAAAGTCTATTTCTGAACTTGTTTTAATTTCTTTTAAAATCATAATNTCATTTGCTNTAGTACTATGTTTTATTTCATTTTTTTACGGAGAAGAAATTATTCAATTTAGATATGGNCTTGGNAGATTTGATAATGTTGANGTTTATTTAAATAAATCATTTAAGATTTTTCCAATTTTAATGTTATGTTTTTTATTTATTTCTTGNACATATNTTTTTGGNACATTNTTAACCGCAAATGGAAATTTATACTTATTAAATAAAATTGCTTTTGTCGGAATGATAATTAATATAATATTAAACTATATTTTAATTAATTCTCACGGTGCNTTTGGGGCTTCAATTTCTAGTTTTTTAACTCAGTTTTTAACTGCTATAATTCAANTATATTTTTGTGTACGCATATTTAAATTAAGNAATTTGAAATTAGTTTTAGAGCCTCTNTTTTTCTTTNTNATTGGATTAATAATTATAAGTTATCTTTTNATTAATTTCTCANAAAANTGGTATATAAATATATGTTTATTCGGATTATTATCAATAATTTGGTCCTTTTTTACNGGGATGNTAAGATTTAATTATCTGAGAAATGTTTTTTACAATAAATAAATAAATAAATATTATGACTAATGATAACTCAATTTTTAATATAAATAACCTTATATCNTTTTGCTTTAAATACAAGATTAAATTAATNATAACTATTTTTTTATCAGTATTTGTTTCAAGTATTGTCGCATTATTTTTNATGGAAGAAAAATTTAAGTCTTCCGCCGTTATTTTTCCTACTACAACAAATTCTATNTCACAAGCATTATTGATTGAAGATAANCCATACAAAAAAGACATTTTAGAGTTTGGAGAAGAAGAAACAACTGAGCAATTATTACAAATTTTCAACAGTGATATGGTCCAGGATTCTNTAGTTAAGATATTTAATTTATANAGTCANTATGAAATNAGTGAAANTGATCCATTCTCAAGAACTTGGATGAATTTAGCTTTTGANGAAAANNTTAAATTNAAAAAAACTCCTTNNGGTTCNATNAAGATTGAGGTNCTNGATAAAAANCCAAAAATNGCAGCTGANATAGCAAATAAATGCCTTGATTTAGTTGATNTNGCAATTAAAAAAATTAAAACTGATCGTGCTGAAAAAGCTTATTTCATNTGTGATGAAAGAAAAAGAAGTTTAGAGACTCAAATGAGTCAAGTAAACGATTCTTTAAATATAATTAGAAACCAAGGAGTTTTTTATGGTACTGCTCAAACTGAAAGATTAATTGAACAATATGCAATATGTTTAGCTAATAATAATAAAAGAGGGGCTCAGTTAATAAAAAAGGAATTAAATAAATTATCAAAATATATTACTGAACATAATTTATTAGANAGAAGAACTCACCATTTTCAATCAGAATTTAANAGAATACAAGANGTTTGTGATTTAATTCGAATTGATTTTGATTATGAACTTACAAATATGTTTATTGTAAATAAGGCATATCCAGCGGATAAAAAATCCTANCCAATTAGATGGTTAGTNGTTTTTCTTTCTACGTTTTCAATTTTNNTTGCCTTTATAATTATTNTNCGTTGTATTGAATTGTATAATTTTAAAAAAAATGACAAATAAGTTAATTCANAATTCTATAGTATTTTTTTTTACTATTTTATTTGGCTTTTTTTTATTTAGTCAATTGCAAGATGGAAAGTGGTGGTTAATTTCNATNCCAATTATTATTTCTTTAGTAACTTTTTTTTCTTTTAGATTAGATAAGTTATTGATNTTAATAATTTTATGTNCTCCAATTTCGTTGAGTCTTGGGGAGTTAGGTTTTTTTGTTGAAANTANTGATATTTCCTTTCCTACTGAGTTCTTNTTATTTGCTTTGACTTGTGTAGTTTTTTTTAAGATTTTTTANACTCCTCACTTTTTTGAAAAAATATTTNCCAATAAAATAACATTCTTTTTGTTAGNTTATTTAGCTTGGATGTTTATTTGTTCTNTTACTTCCACGATGCCTTTAGTTTCTTTGAAACTCTTTTTAACNAGGATCTGGTTTTTGATTCCATGTTTTTTATTTTCTTCTTTAATATTTTANAAAAATCATNAAAGAATCACTCATTTTATTTTNGCATATTGTCTATCTTTTTCGATCGTCATAATCCATACATTAATTAAACATTCATCATACAACTTTAGTGGTCCATCATCAAACTGGGTTGTTACTCCNTTTTTTGATGACCATACNTCATATGGNGCTATGTTAGCGTTTTTTATACCAATTTTATTTTTATTTTTTAGATCTTCAAAAATTAATAAGGTAANTAGACTTATATCTTTTTTTTGTTTTTCATTATTTTCAATTGCTTTAATTTACTCTTATACAAGAGCGGCATGGGTTAGTTTATTNGGTGCNGTANTTNTAGGANTTTTAATAAGTCTAAAATTTAAACCAAANCANTTTATAGTATCCTTTTTTTTATTACTAATATTTCTATTTCCTTTTAGATCTGATTTTTTTTCAGTATTAACTGAAAATAAACAAGATTCTTCTTCTTCTTTCACAGAACATATTCAGTCAATTTATAATATAAAATCTGATGCTTCTAATATGGAAAGAATCAATAGATGGAAATGTGCTATAAGTATGTTTAAGGAAAAGCCAATATTGGGCTATGGGCCAGGAACTTATCAATTTCACTACGGAGTATTTCAAAATCATAAAGATAAAACTATTATAAGTACAAATAGTGGTGATATGGGTAACGCTCATAGTGAATATTTAGGAGCTTTATCAGAAAGTGGTTTAATAGGCTTAGTTCTATTTCTTGTATTAATAATTACTATTTTTTATAAAGGAATTGTTCTTTATAACAATGAAGAAAATAAGTTATTTAAAATTTATTTATTGGGCAGTATAATTGGACTTATGACTTACTTTATTCATAGTTTATTCAATAATTTTTTAGATATGGATAAAGCTGCAATACCTTTATGGTTTTTTGTAGCTATTATAGTAAGTATTGATATGAAAAAAGTTAGGACTTGATTCTTTCCATGTACTGGCCTGAAGAAGTATCAACTTTTATTTTATCCCCTGTATTTATAAATAAAGGAACCTTGATTTCAGCACCTGTTTCAAGAGTGGCTGGTTTTAATGCATTTGTAGCTGTGTTTCCTTTTTCACCGGGTTCAGTATTTTTTATTTCTAAAATAACATTTGAAGGTAAATTACATGAAATGGGGCGATCTTCTTCAGTGTAAAAAATTATTTCAGCAATATTTCCCTCCTTTAAATATTTAGGTGCGTTAATTAATTTTTCTGGAATTTGAATTTGTTCAAATGTTTTTTGATCCATAAAATGATATAAATCACCACTTTTATATAAAAATTGAGAACTTCTATTTTCAATTCTAATTGTCTCAATTTTCACACCAGCTGTAAATGTATTTTCTAGAATCCTACCTGTATTTAAATTTCTGATTTTTGTTCTTACAAATGCAGGTCCCTTACCTGGTTTTACATGTTGAAAAGATTCAATTTTCCATAGATTATTATTGTGTTTTATACATAATCCATTTTTAAAATCTGCTGTCGTTGCCATTTTTTTAATTTTTAATTATTCCCTGGTTTGATTCATTTATAAATTTTATAATTTTTAATTCAAATTTATTTAGGTTTTGCTCTAACTTTAGTTCGTTGATTGCATCTGAAATATTTTGTCCATTGCTAAAGATTTTCCTATAAATATTTTTTATAGATTTTATATTTTCTTCTGTAAATTTTTTTCTTTTTAAACCTACGATATTTATTCCCATAAATTTCAGAGGTTCTTTAGCGACTTTAATAAAAGGTGGCACGTCTTTCCTGACTAAACTGCCTCCTGAAATCATAGTATGCTCTCCAATATTTGTAAATTGTTTTATTGCAGTCATTCCTCCAATATTAACGTTATTTTCAATAATTACATGACCTGCTATATTAACGGCATTTGCTAAAATAGAATTATTTCCAATTTTACAATCGTGAGCAATATGACAATATGCCATTATAAAACAATTTGAACCAACTTGGGTTTTGTTTGTAGCCAATGTTCCTTTATTGATTGTTACACATTCTCTTATAATGGTATTGTCTCCAATTATAGTTAAAGTTTTATTTTGTTTGAATTTTAAATCTTGAGGGTCACCTGAAATTACGGCGCCAGGATATATTTTACAATTTTTTCCGATTCTTGCACCTGGAAGTATTGTAACATTAGGACCTATCCAGCAATTATCTCCAATCTCGACATCGTCATAAATGACAGTAAATGCGTCAATTTTTACATTTTTTCCAAGAATAGAATTTTCATGGATGTGACTTAGTTTATTTATCATTTTTAGCAATTTTTGCCATTAATTCTGCTTCCATTACTACGATATCGTTTACATATGCTTTGCCTTGCATATGACAAATACCTCTTCTTATCGGAGAAAGTAGTTTTAGTTCAAAAATTAAAACATCTGAAGGTACAACTTTTTGTTTGAATTTAACATTATCTATTTTCATAAAATACGTTAAATAATTCTCTGGATCTTCAACTGTATTTAAAGCTAGTATACCTCCTGTTTGTGCCATTGCCTCAATTTGTAAAACACCTGGCATTACAGGTTCACCGGGAAAGTGTCCTCTAAAATAATCTTCTTCAATTCGAACATATTTTATACCAACAACATAATTGTATTCAAGTTCTCTTATTTCGTCAATTAACAAAAAAGGCTCTCTATGTGGGAGTATTTTTTTAATTTGTTCAAGATTCATTAATGGCTCAGACTTTAAATTATATTTCGGTGTAATTTTTTTTTCTTCTTTTTCCATTTGATTAAAAATTTTTTTTGTTAAACTTAAATTAATTGAATGCCCAGGTTTGAATGCGTTAAATTTTCCAATTATTTTTCTTTGTAATAAAAATGAATCACCAATAAAATCTAAAGTTTTATGTCTTACACATTCGTTTTCAAAGTTCATGATATTTTTATTTAAAATTCCTTTGTTAAATTTTTTTTGTTTTATGGGAAAATTAAATTTTTCAATTTCTTTTTCATTTAAATTTTCTTCTAAGTAAATAATAGAGTTTTTTAAATTTCCTCCTTTTATTTTTTCAACTTCTGTAAGATCACTTTTGTTTTTTATATGAAAAAAAGTTTTTGCAGAAGATAGCTCTTTCTTAAATAAATGAGATTGAAAAAAATTATAAGATTGTTTTTTTAAAATATTTGAATTGTAATCGATTGTGGTATTTATTTCAAATCTGTTGTGAGGGAAGCATTCAATAAATGCACCGGTTTTTTCATCTGCTACTTTAATATAATTTTTTACTATATATTTTTTTTGTTCTTCCTTTAACTCTTTGAATCCTACTTCTTCAAAAATTTTAATAAATTCTTTAGAACTGCCATCTAAAATAGGTAGTTCATCTTTATTTAGTTTAATTTCTAAGTTATCTATGTTACAACCCCAACAAGCTGCAAGAAAATGCTCAACTGTTTTAATTTTCACATTATTTTTTAACAAACAAGTTGATCTATTTGATTTACTTATATTTTTAATTGAGGCTTCAATAATTACTTTTTGATCTAAATCTGTTCTTATGAAATATATTCCACAATTTTCTTTTGCTGGAGAAATTTTCATTTCAACCTTTTCTCCACTATGTAAGCCTAATCCTTTAATTGTAACAGTTTTAAGAATAGTCTTTTGTAACATATTATTAAATTATAAAATTATTTCTTTCCTTTTTTTTTAAAGTTTATGTATGATTTTTGAAACAATTTCTTTTCAAAAGCTATTGGACCTTGTAATTCAATCCCTTCTTTCAAAAAACTTTTAGTAACACCCGAGTTTCCAGCTATTTTTATGTTGTCAGCAATTTTAATATGGTTTGAAATAGCAACTTTACCCCCTATTAAACAGTTTTTCCCTATCGTGGTAGACCCTGCAATACCAGTACATCCTGCTATTACTGTATTCATCCCAATTTTGACATTGTGACCAATTTGAACAAGATTATCAATTTTAACCCCATCATCAATTAAAGTACAATCTGAATGTGTTTTACCCCTGTCTATACATGTATTTGCTCCAATTTCCACATTTTTTCCAATTGATACCTTTCCAAGGTGAGGGATTTTTATATTATTTTCTTGTCTGTTGATGAATCCAAAACCATCAGATCCAATAACGCATCCGGCGTGAATTATACAATTCTCGTTTATAACTGAATTATCATAAATTTTTACACCAGGATAAATTATAGTATTTTTTTTAATCACTACATTCTTTCCAATAAAACAATTTGGAAATATATAGACATATTCATCAATTTTACAATTATCATCAATGAAAGAAAAAGCACCAATGTTAATATTTTTGCCTAAAACCACGGTTTTTGAAATTGAAGATTTTTTATCAATTTGAAATTTCTTGTTTTGCTTTGAAAATAATTTTAATATTATGTTAAAGGACTTCTTAGCATCAGTAACATATATTATGCATTTGATTTCTTTATTCTTTTTAAGAATTTCCTCACTTTCTAAGCTCGATTTTTCTTCTATATTTTTTTGAATTATTACAACAGAAGAAATAACTTTTCCTTCAAGAAGAAGAAATATATATTTTTTATCATCTAAGTAGCAAATAGAATCCAATTTAGTTTTTTCAATATTCGATGTGCTTCTTACAATAGTATTTGGAGATCCTATTAAATTTCCATTAATTTTTTTTGATATTTCAAATGCTCTAAAATTCATTTTTGATTCTTCTTATACTTGGATGATAACAAATAAAGTTTTTAATTATTGTATTTTGCTTTTTATTAAAATTTAATTCTTTTTCAATGCTATTTAGTTCAAATTTATTTTTTTTATTACTTAACACATTAATTGGATTTTTTTTTGGTGTATATATTTTATGTTTTGTTTGAATTAAAAAAACGAAATATTCAAATTCAGATTTTTTTTTAATATATTTTTTGTTTAATTTTTTTACAGTTTGATTAAAGATATATTTGGAGTCTTTTTTATCAATTTCATGAATTTTATGTAGTTTCCTTTGAATTATTTGCTTTGATAGACATGATAATATATGATCGTTTGAATTTTGCCATTCTTTTATTGAAATCATAATATCGTAGTCATCAAGTTTGGAAAATAGTTTTAAATTTTCTGATATATTTTTTTTATCATTCATGTTAATTTCAGATGAGAGAAATTTCTTTAAATTATTTGTAGAAAATATTGAAATGTTATTTGATGCTAAGTATTTTGCGCGTTTTAAAATATTCATTAAAGTATGCTCGGCAGATAATACTGTTTTATGCATATACACTTGTAAATACATTAGTTTTCTAGATAATAAAAATTTCTCTATCGTATAAATTCCTTTATAGTCAACTACCAAATTACCATTAAAAACATTATACATATCTATTATTCTAGTAGAATTGACTATACCTTCTGCAACTCCAGAGTAAAAACTGTCTCGATTTAAATAATCTAATCTGTCTACATCAATTTGACTAGAAATTAGTTGATGTAAAAATTTTTTTTTGTATTTATTTTGAAAAATTTTAATTGCTAAGGACAATTCTCCTTGAAAAATTGAATTTAATTCTTTCATAAATTCAATTGAAATTGATTCATGTGAAATATTTTTCACAAGACTATGTTCTAAAGCATGAGAAAATGGTCCGTGACCTATATCGTGTAATAAAATTGCAATCAATAAACCCTCTTCTTCATCTACATTAATTTTAACACCTTTATTTTTCAGTACTAGAATTGCTTTTTGCATTAGATGCATAGCGCCAATTGCATGATGAAATCTAGTATGATGCGCTCCGGGATAAACTAAATAAGAGAGCCCTAGTTGTGAAATTCTTCTAAGTCTTTGAAAATAAGTATGTTCAATTATTTTATATATCAATTCACTTGGAATTGAAATAAAACCATATATTGGATCGTTTAATATTTTATTTTTAGTCTTTTTCACTTTAGAAAGAAAAATATAAATTTATGGTTTCAAATTTAGTTACAAAAATATAATGGAGAATTTTAAAATACTATGGGTCGATGATGAAGTGGATTTATTAAAGCCACACATTATTTTTTTAGAGGAAAAGGGATTTATGGTTTATTCCAAAACTAATGGTAGTGATGCTTTAGAAATTATTAAAAAAAATAAATTTGATATTATTTTTTTAGACGAAAACATGCCAGGCCTGAGTGGTATAGAAACTTTTTCTGAAATAAAAAAAATCACCAACACTCCAGTTGTAATGATTACAAAAAGCGAAGAGGAATCAATTATGGAGGATGCAATTGGTGGCAAAATAACGGATTATTTAATTAAACCTGTTAATCCCCATCAAATATTATCAAGTATAAAAAGACATTTAGATTTTGATAGGTTAATTCATAATAAAGTTCAATCTGAATATAGAAAAGACTATTCAATAATTTCTCAGTCAATAAGTTCTGCTAAAAATTATGAGGATTGGGTTAATTTATATAAGGAAATTATTAATTGGGAATTAGATTTAGATAATTTGGAAGATAATTCAATTCAAGAAGTTTTACTAATGCAAAAGAAGGAAGCAAATTCATCTTTTTTTAAATTCATAAAAAAAAGTTACGTGCAATGGTTAGAATATAAAACAGATGAGATGCCATTATTATCTAATGAGTTAATGAAAAAAAAGGTTTTTCCATTAGTTAAAAATAAACCTATGTTTTTTATATTAATTGATAATTTTAGAATGGACCAATGGATATTAATCAAGCCTTTTTTAGAACAATTTTTTAATATCTCTGAAGATTCAACATATTGTAGTATTTTACCAACCTCTACTCAATATGCAAGAAATTCTATTTTTTCAGGATTTTTCCCCTCTCAAATTAAAAAACAATTTCCTAATTATTGGGTGGAAGATTATGAAGAAGGTGGAAAAAATTTATATGAAAAAGAGTTATTTGAAGAACTGTTACAAAGGGAAAATAAAAGATATAAATTCACATATAATAAAGTATTGAACACAGATGCAGGGAAAAAAATAGTCGAAAAAGTAAATGACTTACTTAATAATGATTTAAATATCATAATTTATAATTTTGTTGATCATTTATCACATGCTAAAACAGATTTAAAAATGATAAAAGAGTTGGCTGGTAATGAGAAATCTTACAGAGATTTGACTTTAACGTGGTTTAAAAACTCTCCTTTATTTGATTTATTTAAAGTACTTTCCTTAAAAAATATTGATTTAATTATTACAACAGATCATGGTACAATTAATGTAGAAACACCTTCTAAAATAATTGGTGAGAGAGATATATCTAACAACCTTAGATATAAGACTGGTAGAAGAATGTCTTTTGAATCAAAAAACGTATTTCATGTGGACAATCCGCAATCTGTTTATTTACCAAGTACTAATGTGTCTTCTTCTTTTGTTTTTGCAGGCACTGATTATTTTTTTGCTTATCCAAATAATTTTAATCATTATGTAAAATATTATAAAAACACATATCAACACGGTGGCATTTCATTAGAGGAAATGATTATTCCTTTTGTACATTTAAATAATAAAAATGAATAAACAATTTAACATTAAAAATTTAAATGATTTAGAAAAAATAACTAATAATATTCTTTCTAATTTTTCGAGTCGAAAAATTGCAATTGATGGAACTTTGGGAGTGGGAAAAACCACTTTAGTAAAAAGTTTTTGTAAAAATTTGGGAGTAACAGATCATGTTTCTAGCCCTACTTTTCCAATAATTAATGAGTATTCAACTAAATCAAAAGAGAAAATTTATCATTTTGATTTGTATAGATTAAATTCTTTCCAAGAGGCTATAGAAATTGGTACAGATTTGTACTTAGACACTGATTTTTATTGTTTTATAGAATGGCCAGAATTAATTTTACCTTTGCTTAACAAAGATGTTTTATTTTTAAGTTTAAAAATTGAGAAACAAAACAGAGTTTTAACTATAATTTAATATAAATGGATCAAGAATTCTTATCATTTTCTGAATCGGGCTTTTACCTTCCTCAAGAAGAAGTTTTAGAAAAAAAACATAAAGAACATCAATTGAGTATTGGTATTCCAAAAGAAATTTTTTTACAAGAAAAAAGAGTTGCTCTTGCTCCCGATTCTGTTGCTTTACTTGTTAACCATGGTCATAGAATTATTATTGAAAGAGGAGCTGGTAATTCTTGTAGTTTTTTAGATCACGAATATAGTGAAGCAGGGGCGGAGATTGTTGATGATGTAAAAGAAGTTTACCAATCAGATATTATTTTGAAAATCTCACCCCCTAATATAACCGAATTGGACATGATGAAAAACGGTAAAACATTAATATCTGCTCTACAGTTAAAAATTCAAAAAAAGGAGTATTTTCAAAAATTGATAAATAAAAAAACAACCGCAATAGCATTTGATTATATAAAGGATGAAGAAGGTATTTTTCCTGTTGTCAGATCTATGAGTGAAATTGCTGGAAATGCCTCTGTTTTGATTGCTGCCGAGCTGTTAAGTAACTTTAATGGTGGTAAAGGTCTTTTATTAGGTGGTATTGCTGGAGTTAGTACAACTAATGTTCTGATAATTGGGGCAGGTACTGTTGGTGAATTTGCTGCAAGGTCAGCTAAGTCACTTGGTTGTTCTGTGAAAATTTTTGATACATCTTTACACAAACTTAGAAGGATTCAAGATAAACTTGGTTCTAGGTTAGATACAAGTATTATTCATCCTAAAGCATTACAAAAAGCAATAAGAAGAGCAGATGTTGTAATTGGAGCTATAAGAGTTAAAGATGAAAGAACACCATGTGTAGTCACTGAAGAAATGGTTAAAATGATGAAACCACTTTCTGTGATTATTGATGTTAGTATTGATAGAGGAGGATGTTTTGAATCATCTGAGATAACAAATCACAATAATCCTACATTTGAAAAACATGGAGTAATTCATTATTGTGTTCCAAATATCCCATCTAGAATGGCAAGAACTGCGTCTTTTGCGTTAAGTAATATTTTTTCTATTCTTCTTTTAAAAATTGCGAGTTTTGGCGGAGTTAAAAATACTATCATACAAAATGATAATATTTCTCAAGGTGTTTATGTTATTAATGGCAACCTAACAAACAAAGTTATTGGTGATTGGTATAATTTACCTTATAAAACCTTAAAATAATTTTATTATGCCATTTTCATCTAGATTATTTGTTTTTTTTTTAGGAATAATAATTGGTTTTTTTGTTGTTCGATTAATTTTTTCTGATGATAAAATATCAAAAATTAAGAAAGGATATACAGATTACTTTAAGGGTCATGATAAAGTAATTAATTATTTAGCAAAACAGGTTTGTTTATCAAAAGATTTAGATTTATTAACTGAAATAGATATTGATACAATCTATTTTAAGAATTTAATTAGGAGTTCAGAAATTGATATTTTATCACGAAAACCTTGTTNNGAGTATTTAGTTATTCCAAAAAANAATNAAATNATTTTAAATTTTNCNATNAAAAAATGTGATANAGAATTATATNTAGATGAGTTAAATTTTAAATAACATTATNAATTTTTCTTCTTTTTAATTCTTGATTTATCAAACTTAACTCCCTTGATGTTTGACCTTTNACNGAGGANTTNTCTTCGGCTCTTCTTATTAGATATGGNATCATTTCNTTNATAGGTCCAAATGGAATGTATTTTGATGTNTTGTANCCTTCCTTTGCTAAGTTATANGTNATGTGATCGCTCATTCCNAGTAANTGAGAAAAATGAATTCTTTCATCATTTCTTTGAATTTGANTTTCTTCCATTAAAGTTGTAGCAAGTANACAACTTTNNTCATTATGTGTTCCNATAAAAATTGAGATATCATTTATATTTTGAATACAATATTTCAAAGCATTNTTAAAATCTCTNTCGCAATCTTCTTTTGTTTCATGAATTGGTGAAANAGTTTTATTCAATTTTGCNTNACGNCGCTCTTTTTCCATNTAAGCCCCTCTNACTAATTTTAANCCTATTTTAAANTTNTCTTTTTTTGCTAATAAATGAAGTTTTTTTATGTAGTGNANCCTNTCTTTTCTATATAGTTGAACTGTATTNTATACAATAACTTTTTCTTTATTNNATTCTTTCATTAGTANTTCNGTNATCTTATCAATNCCGCTTTGTNTCCAGCTTTCTTCAGCNTCAATTAAAATNGGAATNTTTTTTTCNNAAGCAGTTTTAAATAAACTTTTNACTTTTTCAGTATTTTTCCTNCACCAAAANTCTGTAATATAGGATTCNCTTATAAGNNTAATTACNCCACTTAATTTAAATACACAAAATGGNATATTTGNATTTTCAGTACTTTCTTCAAGCGTATTATAGATAGATTTAAATGTCTTNTTTTTAGTNTCANTATTTTTTNTTCCTTCCACACAATAATCTAATGTNGAGTAAACATTAAATTGTGATAATTCATTAATTAAATTTTGGCANTCATCNATTGACTCTCCTCCNCAGAATTGTTTGAAAAATAATTTTTTTATAATTGAATTAATNGGAATTNTTAGNAAAATAGCTANNTGTAAACAAACCTTTCCAATTTTAACNAATGTNGNATTTCTAAGNANNTTAAATAAANTCTTAGATTTTNTTAAATCATTTTCNGATTTAGAAGCAAANGCAATTTGTGTATTTTCAAACATAATTATTTACAAATATATAAAACAACAATTAACGTTTTTCAGTTCTTTAAATTATATTTGATGAATTNGNCAAAANNANTNAATAATTGAAAAANTCTGANATAATTNTAGGAAAANNNTCNNTNNATAAAGCTGAAATATTTTTNAATGAATATAAAAATGAAAAAGTNTTTATTCTTTATGATNAAAATGTAAGAANNAAATGNCTTGAACTTTTTCTTTCATATTTCCCNNNANTAAAAACATCATTTTTTATNGAAATTAAANGNGGNGAAAAATATAAATCAATTNAAACTGTNANANATATNNTTNAAGAATTAATTAAAAATAATGCAGAAAAAAANTCATTATTGATTAATNTAGGTGGNGGNGTTGTTTCNGATATTGGTTCNTTTGTNGCTTCAATTTNTAACAGNGGAATNAACTTAGTAAATGTGCCNACTACTNTATTATCACAAGTTGATGCNTCAATTGGAGGNAAAACATCAATTAATTTTTATAATATTAAAAATAAAATAGGNACNTTTTATTTNCCNCGTCTAGTTATNATAATNCCNGAATTTTTAAATACTTTATCTAANAATCANNTAATTTCNGGTTANGGAGAAATATTTAAATANTCACTAATTNACAAAAATNTNATTTGGNAGCAANTNNAAAAAAATGACTTTAAATTTGATNTAAATTGCGAAAGTTTAATNANAAAATCTATNGAGNTNAAAAATNAAATTATTANAAAAGANATTTATGATTTGAANATNAGGAANANTTTAAATTTTGGACATACTATNGGTCATGCTNTAGAGTCATCNCANATNAATCATTCAAAATTTAGTCATGGAATATGTGTTGTAATAGGTATGATTTGTGANTCNTATATTTCAAAANAATTAAATNACCTTCCNGAAAAAANATTNAATCAAATTAAAGANANTTTAATTTCNANNTTTCCGCTNNATAAAGTAAATAATATTGAAGAAATAATAAAATTNATANACAACGATAAAAAAAATAAACANNNNAAAATTAAAATGGTTCTAATTANAAAAATTGGACAAGTTAAATATGATATTTCTGTAAGCACCCAACTTGTAAGAAANTCTCTTAAATATTATAATTCTNANTATGACTAAATATNAATTAGAATTTAAGTCATTTAATTCANNNTTAGAGTTAGTTATGNGTGGNTCAAAAAGTATTTCTCAAAGATCTNTAATTATTAGNTTTNTNAGANNNAGTAANAAAAAATTAAATAATATTTCTAATTCAAATGATACAAGAACNTTAAATAAAATTTTAAATAATTTAAAATCTAAANTTAATGTNNAAGACGGNGGNACAACNCTNAGGTTTTTGTTNTGCGNTCTATCTTTAGANAAAAAATCNTTTTTTATTGANGGNGATTTAAGCTTAGNTAAAAGACCTTTAAAAAATNTAATTGTAAANCTTCAAAANNTAGGAGTCGANTTTNNTTTNCANTCNAAAAAATATCANATTCCTTTAACAATNAAGGGTACNAANNTNAAATTTAATGAGCTNATAATTGATTCAAATGAAAGTAGTCAGTTTGCTTCAGGGNTGGCNTTAATTGCTCCANNTGTGAAAGGTGGCNTAAGATTAAAAATAAATAGNAAAATTGTNTCAANGTCNTTTTTTNANATGACCATTAAAATGATGAAATCATGTGGAATTAANATGANATNANATAAAAAATTTATANCAATTAANGAATCACCATANNTAAAAAATTATGANGANATTGAATCTGANTGGACATCTCTNTCATATATTTATCAAATAATTGCATTTTCTAAAAATAAAAGTATNAAATGTTCTAAGTTTNAAATAAATAGTTTNCAAGGNGACTCAGNTTTAATTAATTTTTTTTCTATTGTTGGTGTAAAAACTTTCTTTAGAAAGAATTATGTTTNTTTGCAAAAAAANGAAGNANTTAAAAAACCTNTATTTATNCATTTAGACATNTCNGATACNCCNGATCTAGCTTTTACATATATNATTACATGTTTAGGNNTNTCAATTAAATTAAANTTANCNGGAATTGAAACTTTAAAGTTTAAAGAATCNAACAGATTNNTTGTTATGAAAAAAGANCTTGAAAAATTNAATGTNAAGGTCGTNTTAAGANANTAANTNNTTTTCTATGAANCCTGNAAATAAAAATTTACAAAATCTAAAGATNGANACTNATTTNGATCANAGAGTTGCGCTTTCTTTTGCNCCATTAGTNATNATTTCTAAAAATATTATAATNAAAAACCCTGAAGTNGTAAATAAATCTTACCCNNAATTTTGGACTCATTTAAAAAAAATAGGNATTAAAATTAGTTAAGATTAGTAATATTTATAGATTTGTCAAAAAATNTATNTATGGTNCAATTTACAGATCTNNTAACTATTACANTAACATTATTTGCAGTTATTGANATTTTAGGAAATATTCCTTTAATGATTAGTATAAAACANAAAACTGGACAAATAAATGCNTTCAAAGTTACNTGGATATCAACTTTGATAATGTTGATTTTTTTATTTATTGGAGAGGAAATNNTAAACTTAATTGGAATTGATTTAAAATCCTTTTCNCTNGCTGGNGCNATTATAATATTTCTTATTGCAATTGAAATGATNTTNAATGTTGAATTATTTAANCCNGCAAAAAAAGCTCAAAAAGTAAGTGAAGTTGTGCCAATNGCATTTCCTTTAATTGCTGGNGCTGGAACTTTAACTACNTTNCTTTCTTTNAANTCTATTGANGNNTATTCTTANNTAGAAATTTTTNTAGGNATAATNATTAATGTCGTNTTTATATTTATNGTACTTAGANTGATTATACCAATTGANAGACTNCTTGGNCCNTCAGGTATAGANATTTTAAGAAGAGTTTTTGGNATNCTTCTTTTNGCAATTGCAATAAAATTAAGTGGNTTTTAANNTAGGAAACTCTAAANTTAAATTTNTCTTTTTCTAAATCTTGATTAGCTTTTACAATTTTATTTTTTAGNTCTTTTTTGTANACTAAAGTTTTATTGAACATATCACTATNATTTGTTGCNAACATTTGAGCNGCTAAAATACCTGCATTAAGTGCNCCNTTGATAGCTACTGTAGCTACTGGAATACCNGGTGGCATTTGTACAATNGCTAAAAGNGAGTCTAAACCATCAAGAGAAGCTTTAATNGGNACTCCAATAACNGGNANTGGANTCATAGCNGCAATNACACCTGGNAAATGAGCNGCCATACCCGCGCCAGCAATAATTACTTTAATNCCNTTTTCAACACTTTTTTTTGCAAATTTTTCAACNTCATCAGGNGTNCTNTGGGCTGATAATGCNTTTACTTCAAAAGGAATTTCCATTGATTCAAAAAANTCAGCTGCTTTTTTCATTACTGGCCAATCTGANGTNCTTCCCATTATTATACTTACTACTGCTTTCATATTTTTATTTTTTTTTAAAAAAGTAAATTTAAACTTTTAGTGCAAAAAAAAAGGATTAATGCAATAAATTATTTNAATTTTTTCTTNTTAAATTGTAANTAAATCTTTTGAANNATGTTAAANATTTTAATTTTTGGNCCTCCAGGTTGTGGAAAAGGNACACAATCAGAATTTATTGTANAAAAATACAATTTGAAACATTTGTCNACAGGAGATATATTTAGAGAGAATATTANAAANAAAACNNNTNTGGGATTAGAGGCNAAGTTATACATNGATAAAGGNCANCTTGTTCCCGANTCANTNACNATTAATATGTTGGCAGANAAGATTAAAGATNCCAAATCTGAAAATGGATTTCTTTTTGATGGNTTTCCTAGAACTATTGATCAAGCTAAAGCTTTAGATNNTTTTTTNTCNAATATTGGTCAAAATATATCTTTNCTTNTNAGTATTGATGTNCCTNAGNATGANTTGGTNCAAAGNCTTTTAAAAAGAGGAAGGGATAGTAACAGAAAAGATGATCAAAATAAAAATGTTATTTTNAANAGAATNAAANTATATANAANTCAAACTGAAATCTTGAAAGAATATTACAAGAAGCAAAATAAATANTTCAANNTAGATGGCTCTNNATCAATANNAGANGTTAAANATGANATATTTAANTTAATTNAAAAAAATANTTAATAATTAAGNATGTCTNTTAAAAGNAATTTTGTTGATTATGTNAGTATATTTTGNAAATCTGGAAATGGNGGAAGTGGATCAGCNAATTTAAGAAGAGATAAAATTACNGCTAAGGGTGGNCCNGATGGTGGNGATGGTGGAAGAGGAGGGCATATTATNGTAAGAGGAANTAGNAANAAATGGACATTATTACATTTAAAGTNTACAAAACATNTAAAAGCAAGTAGTGGTCAAAGTGGAGGTAAAAGTTTNAGTACNGGAGCCCAGGGTAAAGATATNTNTATNGATGTTCCATTNGGNACAGTTGTTAAAAATTTNGAAACTAATAAAGTAATTTTTGAAATAGAAAATGANNTNGANGANAATATTTTATTATNTGGTGGAATAGGAGGNAAGGGTAATGCTTTTTTTAAAAATTCTACACGTCAAACACCTCGCTTNTCACAATCAGGNAAATTGGGNNGTGAAGGAAAATTTTCATTTGAATTGAAAGTTTTAGCAGATGTTGGTTTNGTCGGTTTTCCCAANGCTGGNAAGTCNACTTTATTATCAGTTTTANCNTCTGCAAAACCNAAAATNGCTGATTATGAGTTTACTACATTAGTNCCAAATTTAGGTATTGTNGATTACAGAAATGAACATTCNTTTATTATGGCAGATATTCCNGGAATNATTGAGGGNGCAAGNGAAGGTAAGGGCTTAGGTCANAGATTTTTGAGGCATATTGAGAGAAATTCATGTTTANTTTTTTTAATTCCTATAAATGTAAAAGATATNATGAGNCAATATTTGATCTTATTAGATGAATTAGAAAAATATGATAAAACTATGTTGTTAAAAAAAAGAATTTTAGTTGTTTCAAAATGTGATTTATTNGANGAAAAANAACAAAAAAAGNTTTTAAAGACNATTAATAAAAAAATNCCTCACGTANTAATNTCTTCAATCTCAAATACTGGCTTATTAGATTTAAAAGATAAAATATGGTCTATTTTAAATCCNAAACATGATTGATTTATTAATTGAAATAGATAAAAAAATATTTTTATATCTAAATAATGGAAGCTCCTTATTTGACNATTTTTTTGTNTTTATAACTAATAGTACCAATATGACNTTAATTACAATTCCNGTAATAATATATTTAGTTANTAAACATCAAAAAAAAAACAAGTATTTAATATTATTTTNTNTTTTTNTAACATTCATTNTAACAGATTTTATTCANTTTCACGCCTTTAAAGAAGTCTTTCAAAGATTAAGACCTTGTTGGGATCCNGAAATTTCTAATGCTTGNAGAGTATTGGTTGATAANGGTGGTTTATATGGTTTTGTTTCTGGTCATGCATCAAATACAGTAGCTTTAGTAAGNATAATTTTTTTTACTNTTCCTAACTTAAAACNNTGGTTTAAGGATGTTTTAATTATTTGGGCAGTAGTTATTTGNTACAGCAGAATTTATGTCGGAAAACATTTTCCTTTGGACGTTATTTTTGGGTCATTACTAGGTTTTATANTAGCATATATAGTTTTTAAATTANTTTTTTCTCATTTTGTAACTAAGCAAAGAAAGAACTACNGCAACCAAAATATCTAACCATGGNTTTGCCTTTGGAAACANAACATTCCANAAAACAACAAGGNNTAGCCAAAAAATATAANCTCTGTCTATCATTTAAATTAATTTACATANCATTATACCATCTCTAATNGGTAAAAGAATGTTTTCAACTCTTGGGTCATTAGTTATTTTTTCATTTAGTTTAACAATTNCATTTGTTTCAATNTCTTTNATGTTTGTTTTATCTAATACTTTTCCGCTCCATAAAACATTATCNATTATTATATGCCCNCCTGGATTTAATTTTGAAATACATAATTCATANTANAAACAATAATTNTTTTTATCAGCATCNATAAAAATTAAATCAAATTTTAAATTAAGNTTTTTTAAAACTTCTTTTGCTTTTCCAATATGNATATGTACTTTATCTTCGACATTACTTTCTTTTAAATATTTTTTTGAGAAATCTATTATTTCTTCATTTTTTTCAATTGTATGAATTTCACCNTCTTCTGGCAATTCAAGNGCCATNCAAATTGTAGAATAAGCTGTATACATACCAATTTCAAGAATTTTTTTTGGTTTTTTAAAACTTNTGATNAGTTTCAACAATAAACCTNGATANTGACCACTCAACATCCTAGGCATTAAAATTTTATGATTAGTTTCTCTTGAAAGTTTTTTTAGAATTGAAGACTCAGGACTACTATTATTCAAACAATATTTTTCAATTTCTGATTTTATAAAATTCATGTTAGTCTATTTTTACATAAAGTTACTAAAATGATTACTTTTGTTTTAGTAAAATTTTTTGTCATGAATAAACTATTATATGTTTTCTTATGTTTTTCTTTTTTATTTTCACAAAATTTGAAAGCTCAAGGATTATTTAAAAAGAAAAAAAGTAAAGAAGAAACAACTGAAAAAGTTAAAGAAAATAAAAATTCGATTCTTGAAAAAACTAAGAATTGTATAAAATTTGAGGGCTTATTTAACATATATCAATCTAAGGATAATGGAAAATCTTTCATTGAAATTGATAATTCTCAATTAGAAAGTGACTTTATTTATTTTAGTTATGTAGAAGATGGAGTTGTTGATGCCTGGAAATTTAAAGGGGGTTTTAGAGGCTCAAAAATAATTAAATTGAAAAAATTTTTTAATAAAATTGACATAGTTGTAGAAAATAGTAGTTATTATTTTGATCCTAAAAATCCACTAAGTAAATCTTCTAAATCAAATATTAATGAGCCTTTAATTATTAGTGAAGAAATAATAGCCTATAATGATGATAGTACAAAATTCTTAATTGATGCAGATAAGATATTTTTATCTGAGTCATTCCAACAAGTGAAGTCGTCGTACCCTTCCGGCTATAAAGGTTTTAAATTAGGTTCCCTAAGCAAGAGTAAAACTAGATATAGTTCAATAAAAAATTACCCTGAAAATACTGACGTTATTGTAGATTATGTTTATGAGAATAAATACCCAAACAAAAGAGGGAGTCAAGCCATAACAGATTCAAGGGTAGTTACTGTTAAAATACAACATAGTTTGATTAATCTTCCAAAAAATGACTATAAACCTAGGATGGATGATCCCAGAATTGGATATTTTCATACTCAAACAAATGACATGACTAGCATTGATCAAATTAATTACAAAGATATGATTCATAGGTGGAATTTAGAAAAGAAAAATCCAAAACAAAAACTGTCAGACCCTAAGAATCCTATTGTTTGGTGGATTGAAAACACAACGCCCTATGAATTTAGAGATATAATTAAAGAAGGAGTTGAATCATGGAATTTAGCCTTTGAATCAGCTGGTTTTTCAAATGCAATTAAAGTTGAAATACAACCTGATGATGCAGATTGGGATGCAGGAGATATTCGTTATAATGTTTTAAGGTGGACATCATCACCTAATCCTCCTTTTGGCGGTTATGGGCCTTCGTTTGTAAATCCCAGAACAGGAGAAATAATTGGTGCAGACATAATGTTAGAGTGGGTTTATATAACTAATAGAATTAAGTATGATTATTTATATGAAAACCAAGATTCATACAACCAAGTAGAATCATTAACAGATTTTGATGATCATCAATGTTTTGTTTCCAAAGAATCTCAAAAACAAAACGCATTTGCATCCACTTGTATTGATTTGTTAAATCTTGGGGAAAGTATGAAAAAAGAAATGGTTAGGCAGTCATTATACAGGTTAGTATTGCATGAGGTAGGTCACACTTTAGGTTTAAGTCATAACTTTAAAGGAAGTACTTTGTTAACTAACGATGAACTTAAAAATAAAAAAGTAATTGAAGAAAAAGGATTATGTTCTTCAGTAATGGAATATCCTGCAATAAATATTTCTTCTGAAAATGATTTACAAGGTCTTTTTTATGATGTTACNCCTGGCCCATATGATCACTGGGCGATAGAATATGGTTACTCAGTTTTTGAGGAAAATGAAGAAGAAGAATTAAATCGGATATTATCTAAGTCTATTCAGCCTTCTTTAGCTTTTGCTAATGATGCTGATGATATGCGTTCTCCTGGTAAGGGTGTTGATCCAAATGCAATGATAAATGATCTATCTAGTGACCCTGTTCAACATTCAATTGAAAAAATGGATTTAATTAATTCTATTATGCCAGGCTTAAAAGATAAATATAGTTTTGAAGGAGAGTCTTATGAAAGGTTTAAAAGATCCTTTTATTCTTTAGTAAGTAATTATTTTACTTGTTTAGATATTATTTCTCGTCAAATTGGAGGAGTATATGTTGATCGTTCATTTATTGGTCAGAATACAAAAAACAACCCATATTCTGTTGTTCCATTACAAGATCAACTTAAAGCAATGGATGCTTTATCAAAATATGCTTTTAGTGATGAAAAATTAGTTGTTTTTGAGGATTTAGTTCCCTTTTTACAGTCTCAGAGAAGAGGTTTTAATTTTAGATCTTCAGGGGAGGATCCAAAAATATTATCATTAGTTCTTTATGGACAAAAAAAAGTTTTAAGTCAGTTGTTACACCCAAATGTTTTAACTAGAATTTCAAACAGTAGTTTTTATGGAAACAGTTACAACGTAAATAAATTTTTTAGAGACTTAACAAATTCAATTTTTTTAGATGATAGATCAAAATCTGTTAGTTTAACAAGAATGAATCTTCAAGTTGAATATATTACTAAACTAATTTACATTCTTGAAAGAAACTCTTATGATAATATTTCTAAAGCAGCTGTGTATAATAGCTTAGATTGGGTAAAAAATAATTTGAGTTTAAAATATGGAAATCAGTCAACAAAAGATCATAGGAATTATTTGTTGTTTTTAATAAATCAAGTAAAAAATAAAAAGTAGTTTTTTTTTAAATATGAAATCTATATTTTTTATTGTTAATTAGATCTAGCGCAATCTTTCTTCTAATTTCCTTTATATTGTATTCAGGTTTTTTAGTGAACTTAATTAAGCCTTTCATTAAAACTTTTTTTTCAATTTTAGACAATGGTATAGATTGTATAATTTCAAAACCTGATTGGTAGCAGGTATTTAAAGTTTTATATAGATAATTTTTACTCATCAATACTTGAGTTTCATGTTCATTTTCACCGTTTTTTATAATTAGTTTTTCGGTTCTAAGTAGACNAGATTCAGCCATATATAAGTCAATTATCATGTTAGCTAAATTTAACATTATCTCTTGTTCTTTTTCTAAGTCTTTTTTGAATACCTGAGAACATTTCCCCAAAAGAATTAGGATTAATTTTTTAATTTTTTTAATTGAATGTTTTTCGTTTTTGAGTATCCCATTTATTTTTTCTTTTTTNAAAAAAGAAAAAATATTTGTTAACTCTTTACCCGCTTCCTTTGCCTTTGAAAATAAATTAATTTCTTTTTTAATTGCTTTTTTAATAAGCATTCCTATAATTAACATTCTGTTAATTTCATTAGTTCCTTCATAAATTCTAGAAATTCTAGCATCTCTATAAGCTGGCTCAACAATTGATTCAGCTGAAAAGCCCATGCCTCCAAATATTTGTATAGCTTCGTCAGAAACGTCTCTTATTACTTCAGAGCCGTGTACTTTAATAATTGAACACTCAATTGAGTACTCTAAAACGCCATCTTTTTTTGCTTCACATTCCTCTATACCTAAACTTTCTAATCTTTTTGTGTTTTGTTCAATGTTATAACCAGCTCTATATAATCCAGAAAAAGTTGTATAAATAGATGTTGCCATAGTAGCTAATTTTTCTTGAATTGCTCCNAAATCAGAAATTGATTTTCCAAATTGCTTTCTTTCTATTGCATATTTTATTGACTCATTTAATACTTTTATTGCGGCAGTTCCAGTAGCAGCTCCAAGCTTTATCCTTCCANCATTTAATGCATTTAAAGCAATTTTAAATCCATTTCCTCTAACGCCTAACATTTGATTTTTTGGAACAACAGTTTTATCATAGAAAACTTGTCTTGTAGATGATGCATGTAAGCCTAGCTTAGATTCTTCTTCACCAAGAGTAATTCCATTTGATTTTGATTTTTCTAAAACGAATCCTGTTATGTTTTCATCATCATCAATTTTACCAAAAACAATAAAAACTTCTGCAAATCCAGCATTACTTATCCAGATTTTTTGACCAGTTATTTCGTAGCATTCATTTTCTTCATTATAAACTGCTATTGTTTTCCCTGAATTTGCATCTGATCCTGCATTAGGCTCAGTCAAATTATAGCATGACATCCATTCACCTGAACAAATTTTAGGTAAAAATTTTTCTTTCACATCTTCACTTCCATAAAATAAAATGGGAAGTGTTCCAATCCCTGTATGAGCGCCATATGCTGTAGCGATTGATCCAGAGTAACTGCTAATTTCTCCGCATATTAACATTGAAACATTTAGCCCCATGCCTAATCCTCCGTATTTTTCTGGAACAGTTATACCTAAAAGACCCATTTCTCCAATTTTCTTCATTAACTTTTCAGTTAGAGCATAATTTTTTTTCTCAAATTCAAAAATATTAGGTTTAATNTCTTTTTCATTGAATTCTNTAGTTGCATCTAGCATCATTCTNGCCTCCTCATTGAATTCTTCCAAGATAAATATTTCATTTGCTTTTGTTTCTGAGGTTAAAAAACCTCCTCCCTTAAGATTTTCCTTCATATATTTAGTTTAATAATTCAAATATTCCCGCCGCACCTTGACCTGTTCCAACGCACATAGTTACCATCCCTATTTTTTGTTTTCTTCTTTTCATTTCATTTAGTAATTGAACGGTTAATTTAGCTCCTGTACAACCTAAGGGATGTCCCAATGCGATTGCGCCACCATTAACGTTAATAATTTCTGGATTTAGTTTTGATTCTCTGATTACAGCAAGAGATTGGCATGCAAAAGCTTCATTAAGTTCAATCAGTTCAATATCATTAATATGTAGATTTGCTTGTTTTAAAGCTTTAGGGATTGCTTCTACAGGTCCTATTCCCATGTGCTTTGGCTCNACTCCAGAAACTGCATAAGAAATCATTTTAGCAATTGGATTTACATTTAGTTTTTTTACCATTCTTTCTGACATTAATAAAATAAAAGCAGCTCCATCCGATGTTTGAGAAGAGTTTCCAGCGGTCACAGTTCCATTTTTTGAAAAAACAGGTCTTAACTTAGATAATTTTTCTATTGTCGTATCTTTTCTAGGCCCTTCGTCTGTGTCAAAAGAAATCGTTTTCTTTTGTTTTTGTTCATTTTCGTCCAAGAAAATNTCTGTTAAATCATAAGGAATTATATCTTTTTTAAATAAACCATTTTCAATTGCATTAATTGCTTTCATATTTGATTCGTAGGCAAATAAGTCTTGATCCTCTCTACTTATTTTATATTTTTTCACAATTGCTTCAGCAGTAGTTCCCATACCCCAATACCANTCTGGNTTTGTTTTAGCAATTTTATAATTAGGAACTATTCTCCAGCCTCCAAATGGNATTGGTGACATNGTTTCAACTCCGCCAGCTAAAATACAGTCGGCCATATTAGCATGTATTTTACTAGCNCCNATTGCAATAGTTTCAAGCCCAGATGAGCAAAATCTATTTACAGTCATTCCAGGTACTTTTACAGTATCTAGTCCAGTTAAAGAAATTAATCTTCCTATATTTAAACCCTGTTCTGCTTCAGGTGTGGCGTTTCCAACTATTACATCATCAATTAAATTTTTATCTAACTGTGGAATTTTTAAGGTCATTTTATTTATTAATTGAGATGCTAAATCATCAGGTCTTGTAAATCTTAATTTTCCTTTTTTTGATTTTCCAACTGCTGTTCGATATGCTTGTACAATATAAACTTCCATATTTTAATTTCTTAAGGGTTTTCCTTTTTCTAACATATATTTTATCCTTTCTAAAGTTTTTTCTTCACCGCACAATGAAAGAAAAGCTTCTCTTTCTAAATCTAATAAGTATTGTTCAGATACAATTGTTGGAGAGGATAAGTTTCCGCCACAAAGTACATGAGCTAATTTTTCAGACATTAACTTTTCATGNTCAGTTATATAATTACCTTCTTTAAAGCTGTCAGCACCAACAATAAACATACCTAAAGCTTGATTGCCTAAAACTTTTATGTNTTTTCTTCTAATAGGCTTAGTGTANCCAGAATTATCTATAAGAATAACTTTTTCTTTTGCATCTTGTATTTGTTTTTCAGTATTAATACTTATACAATCAATCCCTTTTCTTAAGTAACCTAATTCAAATGCTTCTTGACCAGATGTGCTTACTTTTGCTTGTCCAATATTTAAAAAGTATTCTTTTAGTCTTGGTAATTCGATATCACCTTCATAATAAGCATCAGATGCCCTGAGTGCCATTTCTTTAGTCCCTCCTCCACCAGGAATTAATCCTACACCCAATTCCACAAGGCCCATGTAAGTTTCTGCTGCGCATTGTACTGCATCTGCGTGAAGAGTAAACTCACAACCTCCGCCGAAAGTGAATCCATGAGGNGCAACAACGATTGGAATGCTTGAATATCTAATTAACATGGATGTGTCTTGAAATGTTTTTATGGCTAAATCTAGTTTTTTGTATTCTTGTTCAACAGCTAAAGTGAAAATCATGCTAATATCAGCACCAGCAGAAAAGTGAGCTCCTTGATTACCAATAACAATGCCTCGATAATTTTTTTCCGCGATTTCAATNCCTTTTTGCACACCATTAATTACATCTTCTCCNATACTNTTCATTTTGGTATGGAATTCAATATTTAAGACTCCATCGCCAATATCAAAAACAGATACGCCATCATTTTTCCATAAAACATTTTTTGATCTAAGATTATTTAGTAATATGAATTTATTTAATACTGGAACGTCAGATTTTCTATTTTCAGTTATNTCATAAAATTGCTTATTCCCATCCTCTATACTATAAAAAGAATCTAGATTNGTCGTTTTTTCTAGCCATTTAGGTATTGTAAGGTTCTCTCTTTTNATGAGATCAATTCCTTTNTTAATTCCTATAGAATCCCAAATTTCAAAAGGTCCCATTTCCCAACCAAAGCCCGCTTTCATAGCATCATCAATTTTGTAAATGTCATTTGATATTTCAGGAACTCTGTTGGAGACGTAAGAAAACATCGTTCCAAACATTTTTTTATAAAAGTTAGATGCTTTGTCGTTTCCACTAATTAAAACATTAAACCTGTCTTTTAGGTTTTTAATTTTTTTTGCTTTTCCTATTACTTCAAATTTTACTTTCTTTTTTTCTGAGTATGAAAAAGAAGATAAATCAAGGGATAAAATTTTTCTTTTTCCATTTTTGTCTTTTGTTTTTTTATAGAAACCTTGTTTTGTTTTATCTCCTAACCATTTATTATTAATCATTTTTTCAATAAATGAAGGCAAATTGAAAATGTTACGATTTTCATCGTTTGAACAATTTTCATATACACCCTTTGCAACGTTATTTAATGTATCTAGTCCTACAAGGTCACAAGTTCTAAATGTTGCAGATTTTGGTCGACCGATAATCGTTCCAGTTAACGTATCAATTTCTTCAATTGAAAGGTCTATTTCTTTAATGATATTAAATAAACTTGCGATTCCCGCTATACCAATTCGATTGGCAATAAATGCTGGTGTATCTTTACATAGAACTGTTTTTTTTCCCAAAAATTTTTCTCCATAGCTCATCAAGAAATTTATTAAATCAGGGTTTGTTTTTTGGGACGGAATAATTTCTAATAATTTTAGATATCTAGGAGGATTGAAAAAATGGGTTCCACAAAAGTTTTTACAAAAATCATCCGATCTACCTTGAGTCATTTGATTTATAGGGATTCCAGATGTATTTGAGCTAATGATTGAGTTTTTCTTTCTNTATTTTTCTATGTTATTAAATAATGTTTTTTTTATTTCAAGGTTTTCNATTATTGCNTCTATAATCCAATCAGCNTCTGATATTTTTNCAATATCATCAGTCAAGTTNCCAGTTNGTATNCTATTAATAAACTTCTTTGAGTAAATAGGGGAGGGTTTTGATTTTAGGGTATTTTTTAAAGATTCATTGACTATTTTGTTTCTTAAAAATATTGATTCTTTTATTTCTTCATTATTTGGATTAAGAATATCTAATAATAATACTTCAACTCCAATATTAGCGAAATGACAAGCAATTCTGGATCCCATTATCCCAGATCCTATTACAACGACTTTTGTAATTTTTTTATTCATTATATCCATATATTTTATTATATAAATTTTTATATTTTCCTAAAATATTTCTTCTTTTAAGCTTCATAGTAGCGGTGAGTTCTCCACTCTCTGGAGTCCATGTTTCTTTAAGTAAAACAAATTTTTTGATTCTTTCATAATGATTAAAGTTCTCATTATGCTTTTTTACTTCATTTTCAAATAATTCAATTATCTCATTGTGATTAATTATTTCCTCATTTTTTGAGCAGTTTAAGTTATTAGATTTGCTCCAATCTTTTAAATAATTAAAATCAGGTACAATAAATGCGGCTGGATGTTTTTCATTTTCTCCTATAATCATAATTTGTTCTATAAATATTGATTGTTTAAATTTATTTTCCATCATTTGTGGGGCTATATACTTTCCACCTGAAGTTTTGAAAATTTCTTTTTTTCTATCGGTTATTTTAAGATATTTACCATCAATAAGTGTTCCAATATCACCTGTGTGGAACCATCCATCATCATCAATCACTTTCTTAGTTTCTTCTGGTTTTTTATAGTATCCCAACATAACATTCGGTCCTTTTACTAAAATTTCTCCTTCTCCATTTCTCATGCCTTCTTCATGATTTATTTTGACTTTGACCCCACTTATTATTGTACCTACAGTACCATAGTATTTTTCTTTAGAGTGTGCAAAATTTACAGAAATAACCGGAGAAGTCTCTGTTAAACCATAACCTTCGCTGACTGGCATTTTAGCTGCTGTAAATATTTTAGCAAGTCTTTCTTGTAGAGCAGCTGAACCAGAAATAATCATTCTAATTCTACCACCAACAGCTTCTCTCCATTTATTAAATATAATTTTATTAGCTATTTTTAATTTTATTTCATAAACGAAACCATTTTTGCTGTCATATTCATGATTTAATCCAAGATTAACAGCCCAAAAAAATAATTTTCTTTTTAAACCTTTGAGGGATTCTCCCTTTGTTATAATCTTATCAAATACTTTTTCCAATAATCTGGGTACAGTTGGCATAACTGTTGGTTTAATTATTTTTAAGTCTTCACCAATAGTTTCTATATTTCCATAATAAATAGAAACTCCCTTGTACATATAAAAATATTCAACCATTCTTTCAAATACGTGCGACAGAGGCAAAAAGCTAATTGCTCTATCCTTTTTACTCCAGTCAAGTTTCTCTTCAAGTGCAATGATTTGACTTAAAATATTAGAGTGAGTTATCATAACACCTTTTGGATTTCCAGTTGTTCCGGACGTATATATTAAAGTGAATAGGTCATCTTCAGAAATACTACTTTGAATTTTGTCAATTTCATCACTTCTCGGATTTGTAATGCCCAATTCAATTAAATCCTTCCAGTTTTTGACATTTTTTATTTCTTCAAAAGAATAAATAAATTTTAATGAGGGGATTTCATTTTCAAGACCTTCAATTTTTTTATAAATCTCTTTATTTTCAACAAAAACTAATTTTGCCTCAGAATCATTTATTATGTACTTATAGTCTGATCTTGTTGAATTTGCATAAAGTGGAGTGTTAATAGCTCCTATTTTATTTATACCCATATCGCACAAACTCCATTCTGTTCTGTTATTTGAAATTATACATATTTTATCTCCTTTTTTTAATCCAAGATTTAATAGTGCATATGCAATTGAATCACTTGTTTGAATATACTCACTACAACTGTATTTCTTCCAAACGCCATTATTTCTTCCCGAGATCATATCTTCTTTATCAAATAGATCAGCGTACCTTCTATCAAGGTTATAAATTTTCACGTCTTTCATTAACAAAAAATTAGGGGTTGTGTTTACAATTTAAGAAAATAAAAACTTAAAACTTAAATTTTTATTTCTATATTATTTTTTAATTGTAGTATAATTAATTAATTTTTCAAGAATATGAAAAAATTTACTCAAAAAAATGCAGATCTAGGCGATGCTGTTGAAATGGGTCTCTTAGCAGGAGAGTATGATAAAATTTGTGAAATTTTAAACAGAGTCCCAAACTATACTGAATTGTGTATTTTTTCTGTTATGTGGTCTGAGCATTGTTCTTATAAAAATTCAATTGCTTGGTTAAAGAAGTTACCTAAAAAAGGTGCAAAAATATTAGTGGAGGCTGGAGAAGAAAATGCAGGTTTAGTAGATATTGGTGATGGTCAAGCATGTGTTTTTAAGATCGAATCTCATAATCATCCGTCTGCTTTAGAGCCATATCAAGGTGCCGCTACTGGTGTAGGTGGTATTAATAGAGATATTTTTACGATGGGCGCTCGACCAATTGCTCAATTAAATTCGTTAAGATTTGGAGATATAAATCTTCCTCATACTAAATGGTTGATGAAAGGAGTAGTAAAAGGAATTGGTGATTACGGTAACTCTTTTGGAATACCAATCGTTGGTGGCGAAACATATTTTGATAAAAGCTACAATACAAATCCTTTAGTGAATGCTTTTTCTGCAGGTGTAGTTAATACTGAAAATGTAATTTCTGCTGTCGCTTCAGGTAAAGATAATCCAGTATTTATTGTGGGTTCATCAACTGGAAAAGATGGAATTAATGGTGCTGCATTTGCATCAAAAGATTTAACTGAGGATTCAGCAGATGACATCCCGTCTGTTCAAGTTGGTGATCCATTCCAAGAAAAGTTACTTCTAGAGGCTACTATGGAATTAAGTATGTCAGATGCAATTATAGGAATGCAAGATATGGGTGCCGCGGGTATCATTTGCTCAACCTCTGAAATGAGTGCATCGGGAAATTGTGGAATGGAAATCAATTTAGATAAAATTCCAACTCGACAAAAAAACATGAAGCCATTTGAAATTCTATTATCTGAGTCTCAGGAAAGAATGTTAGTGGTTGTCAAAAAAGGAAATGAAAAAAAAGTTCAAAAGATTTTTGAAAAGTGGGATTTAAATTGTGAGAAAATTGGTAAAGTCACTGATTCTAAGAATCTACTTTTTTATTATCAAAAAGAAATAGTTGCTAAAGTTCCTGCTGAATCTTTAGTTTTAGGGGGGGGTGCTCCAGTTTATCACAGAGATTATAAAGAACCTGCTTACTACAAAGAATTTAAAAAGTTTGATATTAATAATGTTTCTATCCCATTTGATATTGTTGATATTGCTCATCAAGTTATTTCACTTCCTAATATATGCTCAAAAAAATGGGTATATGAACAATACGACTCAATGGTTGGTACAGTAAATATGACGACTAATAATCCCTCTGATGCTGCTGTTATAAATTTAAAAGGAACTAATAAAAGCCTAGCGTTTTCAGTAGATTGTAATTCTAGATATGTAAAAGCTGATCCACAAGTTGGTTGCGAGATAGCAGTTGCTGAAGCTGCAAGAAATATTGTATGTTCTGGTGCGAAGCCAACAGCTGTAACAAATTGTTTAAACTTTGGTAATCCATACGACCCTGAAGTATATTGGCAATTTGTTGGCTCAATTCAAGGAATGACCAATGCTTGTAAAAAGTTTAAAACACCAGTTACAGGTGGAAATGTTAGTTTTTATAATCAGACAAGTAAGTCTGATAGTGTAGAGCCTTGTTTTCCCACTCCAACGATTGGTATGCTTGGTGTAATGCAAAATAAAAAGCATTTTACAACTTTGGACTTTAAAAATGAAAAAGACTTAATATTTCTTTTAGGCCCTTCCAAAGATGATATTTCTAGCTCTGAGTACTTAGTTAATATATTAAACATTGAGAATAGTTCAGTGCCATATTTTGATCTAGAAGTTGAATATAAATTGCACGAAGTGATGAATGTGCTAATTAAAAGTGATTGTTTAGAATCAGCTCACGATGTTTCTGAGGGAGGCTTGTTTACTTCTTTAGTTGAGAGTTTAATGCCAAGAGGTTTAGGGTGTGAAATTTATACTGATCAATTATTTAGACAGGATGCATATTTATTTGGAGAATCTCAAAGTAGAATTTTAGTTTCGGTTAACTCAAAAAATGAAAAGGAATTTAAAAAAACATTAAAAAAATTTAAATTCCCTTTTTATAAATTGGGTTACGTTTCTGATAATAAAGTTTTGATTGACGATATTGATTTTGGAAACATTAATTTGCTTAAAGAAAAGTATAATACAGCACTTGAAAAAAAAATAAATTAATTTTTTAAATCTTAGATGATAAACTCTTCTTTAGAATATTTAAAAGGAGTTGGTCCAATGAGAGCCGCTCTGTTGAATGAGGAGCTGGGGCTAAAAACAGTTAATGATTTAATTTATTTTTTTCCATTCAGATACGTTGATAGAACCAGATTTCATAAAATAAATGAAATAGATAATACTAATTTAGATATTCAAATTATAGGCTTTGTAAAAACAATTGAAGAGCATGGTTTTGGTAGAAAAAAAAGATTGGTAATATTATTTTCTGATCATGAAAATGAAATTGAATTAGTTTTTTTTAAAAAGATAATATGGATTAAAAAAATAATTAAGTTACAAGCTAAATATATCATTTTTGGCAAACCTTCTTTTTTTAATGGACAATACTCTATAGTACATCCTGAGATGGAATTAGTTGATGATGTAAATTTTAAAAAAAATGTAAAATTTCACCCTGTATATCACTCAACTGAAAAACTAAAAAAAAATAATATTTACAGTAAACAAATTGCAAAGATTATTAAAAATGCATTTTTAAAAATTAATAATAATTTTCATGAAAATCTATCAAGTGATATAATTAAAAAAAATAATTTCTTTTCAAGAAAGGAAGCTCTGATTAATGTTCACTTTCCTGAAAATAAAGAAAAATTAAATAGAGCAATTTATAGAATGAAATTTGAAGAATTGTTTTTTTTACAATTATCAATTCTTTTAAATAAGATTACCTTAAAAAAAATAAAATCAAATATTTTCAAAAAAATTGACTATAATTTCAATACGGTTTATGAATGCCTTCCATTTACTTTAACTAATGCTCAAAAAAAAGTAATTAAGGAAATTAGAAAAGATGTCCTTAGTGGCTATAAAATGAACAGATTAATTCAAGGAGATGTTGGTTCAGGTAAAACAATTGTTGCCTTGATGTCAATTTTAATGAGTATTGATAATGGGTTCCAGTCAGCACTAATGGCTCCTACTTCTGTTTTAGCTTTTCAACACTATCGTTCTATAATAGAATATTGTAAGAATTTAAATCTTAATGTTTCTCTTTTGACAGGTGCAACAAAAAGTTCAGAAAAGAAACAAATAATTAAAGAACTTTCAACCGGGGAAATTGACATCATAATAGGTACTCATGCTTTAATTGAAGATAATATTTTGTTTAAAAATTTAGGTTTAGTAATTATAGATGAACAGCATAAATTTGGTGTTGCCCAGAGAGCAAAATTATCTCAAAAATCAATATTATCTCCTCACGTTATTGTTTTAACAGCAACTCCAATTCCTAGAACTTTAGCAATGACATTTTATGGAGATTTAGATGTTTCAGTTATTGATGAACTTCCACCAGGTAGAAAACCTATAAAAACAGTTCATAAATTTGACAGTGATAAAGAAGGGGTTTTTCTATTTCTTAAAGAAAAATTAGAGCTTGGGGAACAAGTTTATATAATATTTCCATTAATTGAAGAAAGTGAAAAACTTGATTATAAAAATTTGATTGATGGTTTCAATTATATTGATAAATATTTTTCTCAGTTCGGTTTTGTTACCTCAATGCTACATGGAAAAATGAGTACTGAAGATAAGGATAGGCAAATGAATAATTTTTTAAATAAAAAAAGTCAAATTCTTGTTTCAACTACTGTTGTTGAAGTAGGTTTAGATGTCAAGAATGCATCCGTTATTATGATTGAGAATGCTGAGCGTTTTGGTTTGGCACAATTACATCAATTGAGAGGAAGGGTTGGGAGAGGGAATGTTCAATCATATTGTATTTTAAAAACACCTTTTAAGTTATCTCATGAAGCAAAATATAGAATTAATGTTTTAGTTGAGTCATCTAATGGATTTGAAATTTCAGAAGCAGACTTAAAGTTGAGAGGTCCAGGGAATATAATGGGAACAAAACAAAGTGGTATATTAAATTTAAAAATCTCCAATCTTGTAAAGGATACTGATATATTAATTTTAGCGAGAAAAACTGCTGAACAATTAATTGAATCTGACAGAATTTTAAATAATTTGGAGAACAAACTAATTAAAGAATTTTTTATTTCAAATTGTTCAGAAAAAATTAAGTGGGGAAGAATTTCCTAAAAAACTATTTTTAAATAATTAATTTTTTACATTTACTGCAAATTTTTTTAAATGAAAGTTTCTTATAACTGGTTAAAAAGCTATTTAGATTTTAATTTAACATCTTCTGAGCTATCTAATTTATTAACTAATACAGGTTTAGAAGTTGAAAAAGAATTTCCTAGATTTAAAGATTTTGAATCTTTAAGTGAATTAGTTATTGGTCATGTCGTTAGTTGTGAAAAACATCCAAATGCTGATAAATTAAAAATTGCAAAAGTTGATGTTGGTGATGAAGTTCGTAGCATTGTCTGTGGAGCTCCAAATATTAAAAAAAGCATTAATGTAGTTGTTGCTAAAGAAGGTGTTGTTATAACAAACTTCAATAATGAATCATTTAAAATTAAAAAAGCTAAAATTAGAGGCGAGTACTCTTTTGGGATGATTTGCTCAGAATTTGAAATTGGCTTGGGTTTAAATAATGATGGAATTATGATTTTTGATTCTGATTTAAATAATGAAATTGGTAGAAAGTTAACTGATATTTTAGGAATTAAACAAGATTATATTTTTGAAATTGGTTTAACTCCCAATAGAACAGATGCTTTTGGACATATTGGAGTTTGTAGGGATATTAAGTCTTTTTTAAATTTTAGTGGTAATAATTTAAAATTAAGAATTCCTGAAATTGATTTTAAGGTTGATAATAATAGTTTACCTATTTCAATTTCAATAAAAGATGAAGAATCTTGTTTATGTTACTATGGGTTGACAATTCAAAACATCACTGTTGAAGAATCTCCATTTTGGTTAAAACAAAAATTAAATTCAATTGGATTAGCGCCAATTAATAATATTGTTGATATCACTAACTTTATTTTATTTGAAACAGGAAATCCGTTACATGCATTTGATTATGATAAAATTGAAGAAAATAAAATTATAGTTAAAAAATCTGGTGATATTAAAAGTTTCAAAAAAATTGATGGTGAAGATATAGAGTTGAGTATTGATGATTTAGTTATTTCTGATGAATTTAAAAATTTATGTCTTGCTGGAGTAATTGGCGGAAAAGAATCCTCAGTTACAAATGATACTAAAAATATTTTTTTAGAGTCAGCATGCTTTGATTCAATTTTAGTTAGAAGAACTTCAAAAAAACATTTAATTCAAACTGATGCATCATACAGATTTGAAAGAGGAGTTGATTTTGGAAATTGTGAGTACGCACTAAAAAGAGCAGCTATGTTAATAAAATCTGTAGTTCCTGGTGCTAAAATAAGTTCAGAAATTATTAGTATAGTCAATAAGCAAAAAACAAATAAAAAAGTAATTCCCTGGTCCTATCAAAAGTTTCAAAAATTAATTGGTCAGAAGGTAGATGAAGAAAAAATAGAAAGAATATTAAATGATTTAGATTTTAAAATAGATAATTCAAATAGATTAGTTGAAGGAGCTCTCATTGAAGTTCCATCCTACAGAGTTGATGTTAGTAGAGATGTGGATATTTTTGAAGAAGTCCTTAGAATTTTTGGATATGAAAAAATTAATAATGCAAAAAGAATTTCTTTTCCTGTACTAAAAAGTAGTCACAATGATACGGATCAATTAAAAAAAACAATATCAAATTTTTTATCAAACCTGGGATTTTATGAAATAAAAACAAACTCATTGATTTCATCAGCTTTATCAAGTAAGTTCAGTATAAATAATTCAATTCCTATTTTAAATCCTTCTAGTAATGATATGAATGTTTTACGTACCTCAACTCTTTTTGGTGCACTGGATTCCCTTAAATACAATTTAAATAGACAAAATAATAATTTATTATTTTTTGAATTTGGAAATGTATATTTTCAAAAAAATAAAATGATCGAAAAATCTTCACTTGACCTTTTTTTTACTGGAAAAAAATCTGAAGATAATTGGAATAATAAATCAAATAAAATAGATATTTTTTATGTCAAAGGTGTTTTAGAAAAATTATTTGATCTTTGCTCTTTAGACTTAAAAATTGATACTGAAGGTAGTTTATTTAATAACTCTCATAATTATCAAAATATTTACAGTCAAAATTTTAATTATAAATTAAATGACGAAGTAATTTCATCCATAGGTTCTTTGTCAAAAAATATTTTAGATTCATTTAGTATTAAACAAGAAGTATTCTTTTGTTCAATTGACTGGTCTCTTTTAAATTTAGTACTTTCTAAGAAAAACATAAAATATAGAAGTCTTCCTAGATTTCCTAAAATTAGAAGAGACTTAGCACTACTGATTGATGAAAAAGTTTCTTTTTTAGACTTAAAAAAAATTGCTTTTAACTCATCTATAAATTTTCTAAAAGATGTTTTAATTTTTGATGTTTTTAGAGGAAAAAATGTTCCTGAAGGAAAAAAATCTTACGCACTTGGTTTTATTTTTCAAGATTGTAATTCCACTTTAACTGATGCTGTAATTGATAAAGAGATGAAGTCTATTTATAATAAAATGAATTCTAAATTTTCAGCTGTATTACGTGACGGGGAATTATAATTATACATATAATTCCACATCACTTTTTGAAATATAATTTTCTGATAAAATAATTAATCTCTCTACAATATTTCTAAGTTGACGAATGTTGCCTGTCCATTTCTTCTCAGTCAATAATTTTATGGCATCTTGTTCTATGATTTTTTTTCTTATTCCTTGTTCTATACAAATAGAATTTAAAAAAAAATCAATTAGCAGTGGTATGTCTTCTTTTCGATCCCTTAACGGAGGCACATGTATTTTTATAACGCTAATTCTGTGGTATAAATCTTCTCTAAATTTTTCTTCTGAAATTAATTTTTCAAGATTTTTATTTGTTGCAGCAATTATTCTCACATCGATATTAATGTCCTTTTCTCCCCCAACTCTAGTAATTTTATTTTCTTGAAGAGCTCTTAAAACTTTTGCTTGTGCAGATAAACTCATATCTCCAATTTCATCTAAAAAAATTGTTCCACCACTAGCAATTTCAAACTTACCCTTTTTTTGTTTATTTGCAGAAGTAAATGATCCTTTTTCATGCCCAAATAATTCACTTTCTATTAGTTCTGAAGGAATTGCTGCACAGTTTACCTCAACTATTGGTATTTTTGCTCTTGAACTTTTATTGTGAATAGAATGAGCTACAAGTTCTTTTCCTGTTCCGTTTTCTCCTGTTATTAAAACTCTGCTGTTAGTTGGGGCAACTTTTGATATTATTTCTTCGATTTTTAGCAATTCATTTGACCCGCCAATCATATTATATTTTTTTTGAACTTTATTTTTTAATATTTTATTTTGATGTTCAAGGTCTTTCTTGTTGAGGCCATTTCTAATTGTGGTTAACAGTCTATTAAGGTCTGGTGGTTTGCTGATGTAATCATAAGCGCCATTTTTTATACATTCAACAGCTGTTTCTAAATCACCGTGACCAGATATCATAATAAAAGGTAAATTATATTCAAGTTCTTTAGATTTAATTAAAACTTCAAGGCCATCAGCTTTTGGCATCTTGATATCACAAAGGGCAAGGTCATATTGATTAGATGAAATTTTTTCAATGGCTTCAAGGCCGTTAGATGCTTCATCTACGATATAATTTTTATTTTCATCTTTAAGAATATTTTTTAAAACATTTCTTATAGACTGTTCATCTTCTATAATAATGATTCTTGCCATTTTTTATTTTTTTTTAAAATGTTAAACAAAACTCCTTCTTTAAGTGAGAATTTTGTAGTATAAATTCTTTTAATTTTATTTTCAAATAAGAAATTTATTAAAATAATTGTAATAATTATATTTTCGGATCTCATTTTTGATAATCCTTTTATTTTCTCTCTTTTAATTATTGTGCTTTTTAAGATTTTTTCTGATACATTTTTTTTATATAAGCTATTATCAATTTTTTGATAATTTTTAGTTTTAGAATTATTATTAAGAATATTAGAAATACAATTGAATGAGCCAGATGATCCTAAAATATTTTGTATACTATGCTTTCTTAAAGAGTTAATAAGATCGGTTAAATTGTTTTTAAAGTATGATTTAATTATTTGAATTTCCTTTTCATTAATGGGATCCGAAGGTTTAAATTTTTGTACCATGGATTGACTGCCAAATGAGTAACTCTTTTTAAAAACAGGCTTTTTGTCCTTAACAATAATAAACTCAGTACTAGCCCCTCCTATATCAATAATTACAAAATTTTTAATTCTTTTTACATTACTTGTAACACCCTCATAAATTAAATTTGCTTCTTTTTCACCTGAAATAACTGAAATTAAAAGATTTGTTTTTTTTTTACATTCCTCTATAAATTCTTTTTTATTTATGGCGTTTCTCAATGAAGCTGTGGCAATACCATATATTTTAGTGCAGTTAAATTTTTTACAAATATTTTTAAAATCATTCAGGGTTGAAATTGATTTTTTAATTGTGATTTTATTAATAATATTTTTTTTTGTACCCTTTCTAATACCAACAAATACTTCTGTGTTGTATAATTTTTTTTTTCTTTTGGTGCAAAAAACTAACAGATTAAATGTATTACTTCCAATATCAATAATTCCAATTTTTGACATATTTAGTTGAACATTTCTTTAATTTTTTCAAGAAAAGATTTTTCAGATTTATCAATTTTAGGTTTGAATTCATCTGAATTTATATTTTCTTCAAAAAATATTTTTTGTTTAGAATTAACTTTTTTTGGAGTCCATACATTTACATGTACTAATAAGTCTCCTCTATTTCTTGAATATTCATTAATATTTGGGATTCCTTTAGATTGCAGTCTTAAAATTTTACCATTTTGTATTCCTGAGGGAATATTAATTTGAACTTTACCTTCAATTGTTGGTATTTCTTTTTTTGTTCCTAAGATAGCCTCAGAAATATTAATATATAAATCATGGTGTATATTTATTCCATCTCTTATAAGCTTGTCGTGTTTAATTTCTTCAATTAAAACCAAAAGGTCTCCATTAACTCCGCCAAAAGGAGCTTCATTTCCTTCATTTGGTATTTTTAGCTGCATCCCCTCTGACACCCCAGCTGGAATATCAATTTCAGTTAATGTATCTTTTTGAATCATTCCATTTTCATCAGACTCAATTGGTTTCTTAGTTATGATTTTTCCTTTCCCTGAGCACTGTGGGCAAGTTGAGCTTGTTTGCATTTGTCCTAATATCGTATTTGTAACCCTTGTAACTTGACCAGATCCATTACATGAACTACAATTGGAAAAACTTACATTGTCAGACTGTACTAGTTTTTTAACTTTTATTTTTTTAACAGTTCCTTCACAAATGTCTTTTAAATCTAATTTTATTCTAATTCTTAAATTAGAACCCTTTAAAATCCTACTTCTTCCGGAGGATCTTCCACTAAATCCCGAAAAACCGCCGAAAATATCACCAAAACTATCGAAAATATCCTCCATATTCATTCCTCCCCCGAAACCACTTCCAGCTCCAACTCCTTGGTGTCCAAATTGGTCATATCTATTTCTTTTTTCTTCATTACTCAAGACACTATATGCTTCGGCAGCTTCTTTAAACTTTTCTTCTGCTTCTTTATTGTCAGGGTTTTTATCTGGATGATATTTGACAGCTAACTTTCTGTACGCTTTTTTTATTTCTTGAGCATTTGCATTTTTTTGCAGTCCAAGAATTTCGTAATAATCTCTTTTATTCATTTATTTTCCAATTACAACTTTTGCAAATCTTATTATTTTACCATTTAACTCATAACCTGGTTCAATTTCTTCAACTATTTTACCTTTCAGTCCTTTGTCATTAATAGATATTTGACTAATAGCTTCATGCTGATTGACGTCAAACTCTGATCCTTTTGAGTTGGTGATTTTAGTTAGACCTTCTTTTTCTAAAGCATCAATTAATTTTTGATAAATAAGTAGGTAGCCTTCATCAGGATTGTTTGATTTATTATTTTTTTTTGCTCTTTCAAAATCATCTAAAACAGGTAAGATTTTTGAAATAACAACTTCTTTTCCATATTCAATTGAAATGGATTTTTCTTTGGTAGTTCTTTTTCTATAATTTTCCCATTCAGCTAATAATCTTATGTATTGCTCTTTACTGTTGCTAATTTCTTTCTCAAGTTCCTCGATTTTTTTATTATCAATTTTCTTTTTTACAGTTCTTTTTTTTTTGTCATTATTTAATAAATATTTTTTTTAATTTGAATATGGCAAAAACTCTGCCAAATTAATTTTTATGACAATTTGTCACATCTCTTAATATTTGCTCCTATTTTTTGCAATCTTTCAACAATATTTTCATAACCGCGATCAATTTGATTAATGTTATAGATTATACTTTTTCCTTTTGCTGAGAGTGCAGCAATTAACAGAGCAATACCTGCTCTGATATCAGGGGAGCTCATAGTTGTTCCTTTAAGTTCATATTGTCTATTAATGCCAATTATTGTAGCCCTGTGTGGGTCACATAAAATGATTTTTGCCCCCATATCAATTAATTTGTCAACAAAAAATAATCTACTTTCAAACATTTTTTGATGAATCAAAACACTTCCTTTAGCTTGTGTTGCAAGTACTAATATAATACTGATTAAATCAGGTGTAAGTCCAGGCCATGGAGCATCAGAAATAGTGAGAATAGAACCATTCATAAATGTTTCTATCTCGTGATTTTTTTGTTTTTTAAGAATAATATCATCTTTTTCAATATTTATTTTAACACCTAATTTTCTAAAAATTCTAGGAATTATACCTAAATTTTTAATAGAACAGTTTTTTATCCTTATGTTAGATTGAGTCATAATCGCTAAACCAATCCAGCTACCTATTTCTATCATATCAGGCAAAATTTTATGTTTTGTACCGTTTAATTTTTTGACTCCTTTAATCTTAATAAGATTTGTTCCATATCCTGTAATTTTTGCCCCCATAGAATTTAACATTATACATAATTGTTGTATGTATGGTTCGCATGCAGCATTATATATTTCTGTTAAACCCTGAGACAACGATGCTGCCATAACAATATTAGCTGTACCTGTTACAGATGCTTCATCTAATAGAATTTTAGTTCCAAATAATTTTTTCCCATAAACTCTGTAAATATTTTTTGATTTTAATTTCACTTTTGCTCCAAGCATTTCTAGAGATTTAAAATGAGTATCAAGAGGTCTTCGTCCAATTTTATCTCCACCTGGAGTAATTATATCAACTTGACCTTCTCTTGAAGCTAATGGCCCCATAATCATTATTGATCCTCTTATTTTAGAGCTGTATTCAATAAAATTTTTGTCTTCAAAGTAATTACTTTTAATTTTTTTTGCTTCGAAAATAAAGTGGTTATTTTTAACTTTAGTAACATTTACACCTAAAGTTTCCATCAATTTAATAAGGTGAAGGACATCAGAGATTTCAGGAACATTTTTTATTTCAACTTTCTTATTAGTTAACAGGCATGCAGATATTACTTGAAGTGCTTCATTTTTAGATCCTTGTGGTATTATTGTTCCTGATAAACTCTTACCACCTATGATTTCAAAACTACTCATTTTTTATGGTTATTTTTTTTTATTCTGTGATTATTTTTTTTTCTACCAATATTCTTGTATTGAGAAAATGTTTTTTGGTATATGTTAACATTTTCTAATGTGGTGTTTTCAGGAATCTTTATTTTTCCATTTGAGATATTTTCGATTTCACTAAAAATAACATTATCCAAAACGTTTGATTTATTCCAATTTATATATGATCTTTTCATTTGATTAGCAATTGAAATAATTAGTTTATCTTTTTTTTCAGAATCAGTTAATTTGCTAACTTCCTTTAATATATTTATAACATATTTTCCGTAGTGTCTTTGCTTCACACTTCCTTGGGTGTAATCTATTTTTTTAGGTTTTGTGTCAATATCCTTTTTTTTGGGAATTGAGTAGGGGGAGTCAACATCAAGTTTGTAATTAGACATTATGAAAAGGTGGTCCCATAACTTGTGTTTAAAATCATTAACATCTCTTAAATGTGGATTAAGATTTCCCATTATTTGTATAACGACCTCTGCTTGTTGATTTCTTTTTTTTCTATCTTTAATTAGAGAAAGGCTATCGATTATTTGATGGATATGACGTCCATATTCAGGAATAATAAGTTTAGAAAGTTCAGTATTATATTTCATAATGTTTAGAATGTAATTATTTTTAAGAGATGATATTTTCGGGTAAATATAATTTTTTTTAATCAATTAAATCAAATTTAGCATATCTAACTAAAATTGTTTTAATATTATCTCTGCCAAATCTTACAACTATTTTTTCATTTGAGTCTAATAAATCAGTAATTATTCCTTGTCCAAATATATTGTGTTTAATTTTTTTTCCGATTTTTAAACCATGCGATAATTTGTTTTCAGTTTTATTTAAATTTTTGATTTTGATTAATTTTTTTGGTGTTTTAAATTTAAATGAATATCTGTTACTATTCTTTGATTGGTTGATTTTAGATTGAATTTTTAAATTAAAAACTGATTTTGATATACAGCTTTCATCAATTTCATTTAAAAATCTACTAGGTTCGTTTGAGACAAAGTTGTTGAATCTAAATCTTGTATTGCAGTATGATAAGTTAACTTGTTCTTTGGCTCTAGTTATGGCTACATATAATAATCTTCTTTCTTCTTCAATATCTTTCTTGGAAAACATAGCTTGTTGGGATGGGAAAATATTTTCTTCTAAACCAATTATAAATACATTTTTAAATTCTAATCCTTTTGACTGATGAATAGTCATCAGAGAAACAAAATTTTCTTCCTGGTCCATTTTTTTTTGTTCATTTTCATTTACAAGAACTGATTGATCTAAAAATTCTCCAATTTTATCATTTTTATTTTCATCACAAAATAATTTTATTGCATTAATTAATTCTTTTACGTTTTCAATTTTTGAAATACTTTCTACTGTTTCTTCCTTGGCTAAATAATCAAAGTAGTCAATTTTATTTATTAAATTACTAGTAAGGTCAAATGCAGATGTTGAAGAATTTTCAGAAAAATAATTAATCAATTCACAAAAGTTGTTTATTCTTTTTTTTGTTCCAGAATTAATATTTAGATCTATTTCTTCAATTGAGTTTATCAGTTCCCAAATACTAACATTATTATTATTAGCGAAATATCTTATTTTCTCAATTGTTGTTTTACCAATCCCCCTTGGTGGTGTGTTAATTATTCTAAATAAAGACTCTTCATCTTGATTGTTAACAATTAGTTTTAAATATGCTAAAATATCTTTTATTTCTCTTCTGTTGTAAAAAGATAATCCAAAAACTTTATAATTAATATTTAGTTTTCTTAACCCCTCTTCAATACTTCTTGATTGACTGTTCATTCTGTATAAAACTAAGTAATCAGAGTGATTATAAATAGCGGAATTATCTTTGATAAATTTTGCGATAAAATTTCCCTCGGATTTATCAGAATCAGTTTTAGTTATTTTTATTTTTTCACCTTGATCTTTTTTTGTCCAAATGTTTTTATCAAGTTTTTGATTATTATTTGAAATTAAACTGTTAGCAGCGTTTAGTATATTTTTGGTTGATCTAAAATTTTCTTCTAATTTAAAAATGTTTGATTTCGGATAGAAACTAGTGAAATTTAAAATATTATTTATGTTTGCTCCTCTAAAAGAGTAAATACTTTGTGAATCATCTCCAACTACACACAGGTTGTTATGTTTTTTTTCTAACATTTTTATAATTTCAAGCTGAAGTATATTAGTATCTTGAAACTCATCAATTAATATATATTTAAAAATGCTTTGATATTTTTCTAAAGTTTTTCCATCATTTCTTAATAAATTCAATGTGTTTAAAAGAAGATCATCAAAATCCATATTGTCATTTTGTTTGCATTTTTTCACATATTCTTTGTAAATAAATGAAAATTTAGGTTGATTTTTATTTTCATCATTTTTCAACATTTCAAATTTTTCTGAATATGATTTTGGATCAATCAAGTTATTTTTTAGAAGGGAGATTTTAGAAAAGATAGAACTTGGTTTATATATTTCTTTATCAAGCCTATGGTCTTGAATTATTCTTTTTATCATTGTTTTTGAATCTTCATTGTCAAGAATTGTAAATTGATTATTAAATCCAATTTTATTTGCTTCTTTTCTTAATATTTTTGCGAAGACAGAATGAAATGTTCCTGCCCATAAGTTCCATATTGGTTTTTCCGGAATTAAGTTATTAATTCTACTTACCATTTCTTTAGCAGATTTGTTTGTAAAAGTAAGGGCAAGAATATTATTAGGATTGACTCCTAGATTAATTAAATGGGCAATTTTTGATGTAATTACTCTAGTTTTTCCTGATCCAGGGCCAGAAATAATTATGATTGACCCTTCTGTTTGTTCAACGCATTTTCTTTGGATATCGCTAAGACTGTCTAAGTATTTCATTTTTTTTAATTCATAAATATATATTTTTTTAATAAATCTGTTGCAATGATTTGGTTAAGTTTTTATTAAAACTGTAACTATCTAAATAACAGAGCTTTGAATCTTTTATTTAAATTATTTTAAAAAAAAAAAAATAATATGGTTTGATATAAAAATTAAAAATTATAGATTTGCACACCTTTTAGGGAAGGCTATGCTTTTTTTAGAGGGATTATAAATTAATAATTTTTAAATATGCCAACTATACAACAATTGATAAGAAAGGGGAGAAAAGTCTTTAAAAGCAAGAGTAAATCGGGTGCGCTTGATACTTGCCCGCAAAGAAGAGGGGTTTGTACTAGGGTTTATACAACAACTCCAAAAAAACCAAACTCTGCTATGAGAAAAGTAGCCAGAGTAAGGCTAACTAATGGTAATGAGGTTAATGCATATATTCCAGGAGAAGGTCATAATTTACAAGAGCACTCCATTGTTCTGGTAAGAGGAGGAAGAGTAAAAGACTTACCTGGTGTTAGATATCATATTGTAAGAGGGGCATTAGATACGGCAGGAGTTGAAGGAAGAAATCAAAGAAGGTCAAAATATGGTTCGAAAAAACCTAAAAAAAAGTAATTAGAAATGAGAAAATCAAGGGCTAAAAAAAGAATTTTATTACCTGATCCAAAATTTGGAGACAAGCTTGTGACAAGGTTTGTTAATTGTCTTATGATTAGTGGAAACAAACAAAAAGCGTTTAAAATATTTTATAATGCTTTAGATATAGTAAAAAAGCACGAAAGCATAGATGAGGATCCTTTGGTAGTTTGGAAAAAATCACTTTCCAATATTATGCCAGAAGTTGAGGTTAGAAGTAGAAGAGTAGGTGGTGCTACTTTTCAAATTCCAATGCCTATAAGGCCAGAAAGAAAAATATCCATGGGTATGTCATGGTTAATTAATTTTTCAAGAAAAAGAAATGGAAAAACTATGTCAGAAAAATTAGCTGCTGAAATAATTGCTGCGTCCAATGAGGAAGGAGGTGCTTTTAAGAAGAAAACAGAAGTTCATAAAATGGCTGAATCTAATAAAGCCTTTTCTCACTTTAAAATATAAATAAAATGTCAAAAAGAGACCTAAAATATACGAGAAACATTGGTATTATGGCACACATAGATGCTGGTAAAACTACCACGACTGAACGTATACTATATTATACAGGGTTAAGTCATAAAATTGGAGAGGTTCATGATGGGGCAGCTACTATGGATTGGATGGAGCAAGAGCAGGAGAGAGGAATTACAATTACATCTGCTGCGACAACAACAAACTGGAAGTTTAGAGGTGATGAGTTTAAAATGAATATAATTGACACACCAGGTCACGTTGATTTTACAGTTGAAGTTGAAAGATCTTTGAGAGTTTTAGATGGTGCGATTGCACTTTTTTGCGCCTCTGGTGGTGTTGAGCCACAGTCAGAAACTGTTTGGAGGCAAGCAGATCGTTATAAAGTACCTAGAATAGGCTTTGTTAATAAAATGGATAGGATTGGTGCTGATTTTTTTAGATGTGTAGACCAAATTAAAGATAGGTTAAATGGAAACCCTGTTCCAATTCAGATACCAATAGGTGCTGAGGATGATTTTAAAGGTGTTGTTGATTTAATTAAAATGAAAGCAATCATTTGGAATGAAGAAGATTTAGGTATGACATATGAGGAACTAGATATACCAGAGGACTTAAAGATTGAGGCCGAGACGTGGAGAGAGAAATTATTAGAGGCTGTTGCCGAATCAGATGAGGTTTTAATGGAAAAATATTTTGATAACCCTGAGACAATCACTCCTGAAGAAATTGAAAGAGCATTAAGAACAGCAACACTAAACATGTCGGTTACTCCTTTAATGTGTGGTTCTGCTTTTAAAAATAAAGGAGTTCAAACGGCACTTGATAATGTAATGTTGTATTTACCTAGTCCTTTAGATGTTGGTGAAGTTGAAGGCATAGACCCTTCTAACGATGAGTTAGTAAAAAGAGGTCCTTCAAATGAACAGCCATTTAGTGCTTTAGCATTTAAGATTGCAACTGACCCTTTTGTTGGTAGACTTTGTTTTTTTAGAGTTTATTCAGGGAAGCTTAATGCAGGTTCTTATGTGTTGAATACAAGATCTGGTGCTAAAGAAAGAATTAGTAGGATTTTCCAAATGCACTCAAACAATAGAAATTCTCTTGATGTCATTGAGGCAGGTGATATCGGTGCTGCTGTAGGATTTAAAAATATTAAAACAGGTGACACATTATGTACTGAGAATGCTCCGGTCTCCTTAGAATCAATGGAATTTCCAGAACCAGTAATTGGTATTGCGGTTGAGCCAAAAACTAAGGCTGATCTAGATAAATTAGGGAACGGATTAGCAAAACTTTCTGAAGAAGATCCAACATTTCAAGTTAAAACTGATGATGACTCTGGTCAAACTATTATTTCTGGTATGGGCGAACTACATCTTGAGGTTTTAATAGATAGGCTCAAGAGAGAGTTTTCGGTTGAATGTACTCAAGGAGCTCCTCAAGTTAATTATAAAGAAGCAATTTCAGGCTCTACTGAACACAGAGAAATATACAAAAAACAAACAGGAGGAAGAGGTAAATTTGCCGATATTGTGTTTACAATAGAGCCAAATAATGACCCTGAAAATCCAGGATTTAATTTTATAAATAAAATCAAGGGTGGAAATATTCCAAGAGAGTATATTCCCTCTGTTGAAAAGGGTTTTAAACAGGCAATGGGTAATGGAGTTTTAGCTGGTTTTGAAATAGATTCTATGCAAGTAACTTTAACTGATGGTTCGTATCATGCTGTTGACTCGGATTCTTTATCATTTGAAATTTGTGCTAAGCTTGCATTTAAAGAAGCTTTACCAAAGTGTAGCCCCATCTTATTAGAACCTATTATGAAACTAGAAGTTGTTACACCTGAAGAAAATATGGGAGATGTAATAGGAGATTTAAATAAAAGGAGAGGTTTAATTGAAGGTACTAATGAAAGAAGTGGAGCTACAATTATAAATGCTAAGGTTCCTTTATCAGAAATGTTTGGATATGTTACTGATTTAAGAACAATAACATCTGGTAGAGCAACATCAACTATGGAGTTTTTTAATTTTCAAGAAGCTCCAAAAAATATTGCACAAGAAGTAATTAACAAAGTAAAAAAAATAGAGGCTTAAAGTTATGAGTCAAAAAATTAGAATAAAATTAAAATCATACGATCACAATTTAGTAGATAGAACTGCTGAAAAAATTGTTAAAACTGTTAAACCAACTGGTGCTGTTGTAAGTGGGCCTATCCCATTACCGACCCATAAAAAACATTTTACAGTTTTAAAATCCCCTCATGTAAATAAAAAAGCAAGAGAGCAATTTGAGTTAAGTTCATTCAAAAGATTATTAGATATTTTTTGTGCAACTAACGCTAACAAAACTGTGGATGCGCTTATGAAGTTAGAGTTACCTAGTGGTGTTGAAGTAGAAATTAAAGTTTAATTAAAAATTATGGCTGGGATATTAGGAAAAAAAATAGGAATGACTAGCATTTTTGATGCTGATGGACTTAATACTGCATGTACAATTATTCAAGCAGGTCCGTGTGTGGTTACTCAGATCAAAAAGTTGGAAACAGAAGGTTATAACTCTATACAGGTCGGTTATGATGACAAGCATTTAAGAAAAGCTTTAAAGACAGAAATTGGTCATTTAAAAAACTCAAAGGCAACACCTAAAAAGGTTTATAAGGAGTTTTCAATATTTGATGTTGAAATTTCTGACCAAGATGGAAATAACTCTAGAGAAGAGTTAAAAGTAGGTGATGTTTTTACTATTAATAGTGTTTTTAAGGAAGGTGAATTTGTAGATGTTAGTGGTAAAAGTAAAGGTAGAGGTTTTCAAGGTGTGGTAAAAAGACATGGTTTTAGAGGAGTTGGTGATGCTACTCACGGGCAACATAATAGAATGAGAGCGCCTGGTTCTATTGGTGCTGCTTCATATCCTGCAAGAGTCTTTAAAGGTATGAGAATGGCAGGTAGAATGGGAGGAAAAAGATTTACGTACCAAAATTTAAAAATTATGAAAATAATTACTGATAAAAATATAATGTTGGTTAAAGGTGCTATACCAGGTCCTAAAAATAGTTATGTTGAAATAACTAATTAGAATATTATGAAATTAAAAGTATTAAATATAGAGGGTAAAGAAACTGGGAAAGAGATATCTCTTAGCGATAAGGTGTTCAAAATTGAACCTAATGATCATGTTGTTTATCTAGCTGTTAAGCAATTTATGGCAAATAACCGTCAAGGTACTCATAAAGCAAAGCCTAGATCTGAAATCACTGGAAGTACAAGAAAGATAAAGAAACAAAAGGGAACAGGTACCGCTAGAGCTGGTAGTATAAAGTCTCCGTTATTTAGAGGAGGGGGTAGAACTTTTGGGCCATTACCAAGAGACTACTCATTTAAGCTTAATAAAAAGGTTAGAAAATTGGCAAAGAAATCTGTTTTTTCTTCAAAGATTGCAAGTAAAAGTATCTTAGTTTTAGATCAGTTTTCTTTTGATAAACCTAGCTCAAAAAAATGTATAAAAATGTTAACAGATTTGGGTATAAATTCTGCGAAATCATTGTTAATTTCAGAAACAAAAAATAACAACCTTTTACTTTCTTCAAAAAATGTTGAAAAAGTAAGTGTGTTGAATTCGGATGAATTAAATATTTATTCTCTCATGAATGCGAATAAAATAGTTATTTCAGAGGCGGCAATTAAGAAAATAGAGAACATATTAAAGTAATTTTAAAATGAATGTAATTATTAAGCCAATTGTAACAGAAAAAATGACTCAAAAAACAGAGTCGCTGAATGATTACGGTTTTATTGTTAATAGGAAAGCAAATAAAATCGAAATAAAAAAAGCAGTTGAAAATAATTACGGCGTTAAAGTTTTATCTGTTAGGACCATGGTCTATAGAGGTAAAGAGAAAAGTAGATTTACTAAAACAGGGGTTATTAAGGGTAAAACAAATTCACTTAAGAAAGCAATAGTTAGATTGAAAAAGGATAATAGTATAGATTTTTATAATAATTAAAATGGCAACAAGAAAATTAAAACCTACTACACCAGGACAACGTTTTAAAGTCGTTACTTCATTTGATCTAACATCTTCAAAGCCAGAAAAAAGCTTATTAGCTGTAAATAAAAGAAGTGGGGGTAGGAATAAAGATGGAAAGATGACAATGAGATACATTGGTGGGGGTCACAAGAAGAAATATAGAGTGATAGATTTTAAAAGACAGAAAGTAGATATTCCTGCTACAGTCAAAACAATCGAGTATGATCCAAACCGAAGTTCAAGAATAGCACTATTATACTATGCTGATGGTGAAAAAAGATATATTCTTTGTCCCAAAGGTATGAATATTAATGATCAAGTCTTATCCGGAAAAAAAGCGTCTCCAGACACTGGAAATGCTTTATATCTTTCTGATATTCCACTTGGTACAGCTGTTCATAATATTGAATTAACACCCGGAAAGGGAGGTGAACTAGCAAGAAGCGCGGGATCTTTTGCTACTCTTGTTGCAAGAGAGGGAAAGTATGTAACTTTAAAGTTACCCAGCGGAGAAATTAGAATGGTATTATCTTCATGCTTTGCAACAATTGGATCACTTTCTAACTCAGAAAATAATTTACAAAAATCAGGAAAGGCCGGAAGAAGTCGTTGGTTAGGCAGAAGACCTAGAACAAGAGGAGTTGCTATGAACCCTGTTGACCATCCAATGGGAGGAGGTGAAGGAAAATCCTCAGGGGGACATCCAAGATCAAGAAACGGTATTCCTGCTAAAGGATTTAAAACAAGAAAAAAGAAAAAAGCGTCAAATAAATTTATTGTAGAACGAAGAAAAAAATAAAATATGGCTAGATCTCTAAAAAAAGGACCATTTGTTTCAGTTAAGCTGGTAAAAAAAATTACAACAGCAGTTGAATCTAATAAGAAATCTGTAATAAAGACATGGAGTAGAGCTTCAATGATTATACCTGATTTCGTAGGACAAACTATTGCGGTTCACAATGGAAAGCAATTTATACCAGTTTTTATTACTGAAAATATGGTTGGTCATAAGCTAGGTGAGTTTTCTCCGACTAGAAACTTTAGAGGGCACTCAGGTAACAAGAGATAAAAGATAAATTAATATGGGAGTAAGAAAAAAAAATAGATCTAAAGTAATTAAGGAAGCAAACAAAAAAATTGCTTTTGCTAAATTAATGAAATGCCCAACCTCACCAAGGAAGATGAGATTGATCGCTGATCAAATTAGAGGTTTGGATATTAATATAGCTTTAAACATTTTAAAGACAGATAGAAAAGAATCTTCAAGTAAGATGGAAAAATTACTTTTATCATGTATGGCTAATTGGAAACAAAAAAATAAAGATAAAAATATTGAAAACACAGATCTTTTTATTAAGGAAGTATATGTTGATTCTGCTAGAATGTTAAAGAGAGTTCAACCAGCTCCACAAGGAAGAGCTCACAGGATAAGAAAAAGATCTAATCATATTACTATGATTATTGATGAAGAAAAAAAATCTGAAAAAAAAACAGCTAAAATAAATTAAATAATATGGGACAAAAGACAAATCCAATAGGTAATAGATTAGGTTTTATAAGAGGCTGGGATTCAGTTTGGTATGGTGGTGTAGATTTTGGAGATAGGCTTTCAGAAGACTATAAAATCAGAAAATATATTAAAGCTCGTCTTTCAAAAGCAAGTGTCTCTAAAATAGTTATAGAAAGGTTAAAAAATATTACTATAACGATCAGTACAGCTCGGCCTGGTATAATCATAGGAAAAGGAGGTCAAGAAGTTGATAAGTTAAAAGAGGAGTTAAAAAAGTTAACAAAAAAGGATATTCAACTGAATATTTTCGAAATTAAAAGACAAGAGCTTGATGCTTATCTTGTTGCAATGAACGTTGCTCGCCAAATTGAAGGTAGAATAAATTACAGAAAAGCTGTAAAAATGTCTATTTCTTCCTCTGTACGAATGGGGGCTCTAGGTATTAAAATTCAAGTAGCCGGAAGGCTTAACGGAGTTGAGATGGCTCGTACTGAAAGTTGGAAGGAGGGTAGAATTCCATTACATACATTTAGAGCTGATATTGATTACGCCTGTGAAGAAGCTCTGACAACTTATGGATTGATTGGTATTAAGGTTTGGATTTTTAAAGGCGAAGTTTATGGAAAAAGAGACCTCACCCCCATTGAAACTTTAAATTTAGGTAGAAAAAAAACTAATAGAAAAAAGTAGAAATATGTTACAACCTAAGAGAACAAAATATAGAAAAATGCAAAAGGGTAGAATGAAAGGTCTTGCTCAAAGAGGTAGTAATCTTGATTTTGGATCATTTGGAATAAAGGCATTGGAAGAGTGTTGGATGACATCAAGACAAATAGAAGCTGCTCGTATTGCTGCAACTCGTTATATGAAAAGAGAGGGTCAATTATGGATAAGAGTTTTTCCTGATAAGCCCATCACCAAAAAACCTGCTGAGGTAAGAATGGGAAAAGGAAAAGGTGCGCCTGAACATTTTGTGGCAGTTGTTAAGCCTGGTAGAGTAATGTTTGAGTTAGATGGTGTATCTTTTGAAGTTGCACAGGAAGCATTAAGACTAGCTTCACAAAAACTTCCTATTAAGACTAAATTTGTTGTAAGAAGAGATTATATACGAAACTAATATATTGTTATGAGTAATAAAATTTATAAAGAAATGACAAATGATGAGTTGAAAAAGAAACTTTTTGATACAAAAGTAGATTATCAAAAAATGAAATTGCAACATTCAGTTTCTCAAATTGAAAACCCGTCACAAATCAAATTTACGAGGAGGAATATTGCAAGAATGGTCACTGAATTAAAGAAAAGAGATATTTAAACAATGGAAATAAAAAATAGAAATTTAAGAAAGGAAAGAATAGGAATTGTAACTAGTAATGCTATGGATAAATCTGCAGTAGTTTCTGTAGAAAGAAGAGTAAAACACAGAATTTATGGTAAGTATATTAAAAAGACATCTAAATTTTTTGTTCACGACGAGAAAAATGAATGTAATATTGGTGATAAAATATCAATAATGGAAACAAGACCTATTAGTAAGAACAAGTGTTGGAGATTATTAAAAATTATTGAAAAAGCTAAATAATTATGTTACAACAAGAATCAAGATTAACAATTGCAGATAATACAGGAGCAAAAGAGGCTCTTTGTATTCGTGTGCTTGGTGGAACTAAAAGAAGATATGCTTCTTTGGGAGATAAAATAGTTGTTACTGTAAAATCTGCTACTCCTAATGGGACTGTAAAAAAGGGTCAGGTTAGCACTGCTGTTGTTGTCCGAGCTAAAAAAGAAGTTAGGAGAAAAGATGGATCATATATAAGATTTGATGACAATGCATGTGTATTGTTAGATACTAATAATGAAATGAGGGGAACTAGAGTTTTTGGTCCTGTAGCAAGAGAATTAAGAGAAAAAAAATATATGAAAATAATTTCATTAGCACCTGAAGTATTATAAAAATGAAAATAAAAAAAACATATTTAAAAAAAGATGACAACGTTCAGATAATGACAGGTCGTGATAAGGGGAAAAAGGGTAGAATTATATCAATTAACAGATTAAAATATACTGCAATAGTTGAGGGAGCTAACCTAGTGTCGAAACACACTAAGCCAAATCAAGATAATCCAAAGGGTGGCGTTATCAAGAAAGAAGCATCCATTAATATTTCTAACCTGTTATTGGTTGACTCAAAAGGTAAACCTTCAAAGATAGGTAAGAGAATTAATAAAAAAACTGGAAAAAAAGAAAGATTCTTTAAAACAACAGGTGATTTAGTAAAATAATTAAAATGAAATCTAGATTAAAAGAAAAATATGTAAAAGAGATTGTTCCAAAGTTAATGAAGGATTTGACTTTAGCGAATATAATGGAGGTTCCAAAAATTGAAAAAATTTGTTTAAGTCAAGGAATTGGCTCTGCAGTCTCTGATAAAAAAATGATTGAGCAAGCTAGCTTAGAAATGACAAAAATTTCTGGACAGAAATCTATCATAACAAAGTCAAAGAAGGATATAGCTAACTTTAAGCTCAGAAAAGGAATGCCAATTGGTGTTAAAGTTACTTTAAGAAGAAATCGTATGTATGAATTTCTAGACAGATTAATTTCAATTTCAATGCCTGGAATCAGAGATTTTCAAGGAATTAATCCGAAAGGATTTGATGGTAGGGGTAACTATACTGTTGGAATAAAAGAGCAAATAATTTTTCCTGAAATCAAGGTTGATGAAGTTAAAAAAATTACAGGAATGGATATAACTTTTGTCACTTCAGCAAAATCTGATGAAGATGCTAAAAGTTTACTTGAGTGTTTTGGATTACCATTTAAAAAAAGAAAATAGATTATGGCAAAAGAATCAATGAAAGCTAGAGAAATAAAACGTCAACGTTTAGTTGCAAAGTATGCTGAAAAACGTAAGTCGTTAAAAGAAGCAGGTGATTACATAGGGCTTCAAAGTATACCCAAGAATGCTTCCCCTGTCAGATTACATAACAGATGTAAAATAACAGGTCGGCCTAAGGGTTATATGAGAACATTTGGTATTTCTCGTGTTATGTTTAGAAAAATGGCTAATTCAGGACTAATTCCTGGTGTAAAAAAATCAAGTTGGTAAAATTGTATTAAAATGATAACAGATTCTATAGGAAATTATTTAACGAAAATTAGAAATGCTTACATGGCTAAACACAAGGTTGTTGATGTACCGTGTTCTAATTTAAAAAAGGATATAACAAAGATATTGAAAGATCAAGGTTATATTTTAAATTATAAATTTATTGATAATGGTAATCAAGGTGTAATTAGAATTGCTCTAAAGTATGACCTGGTAACAAAAATACCTGCTATCAAAAAAATAAAAAGAGTTAGTAGGCCTGGACTAAGAAATTACTCTCCAAAAGATGGTTTACCAAGAGTTTTGAATGGATTAGGTATTGCTATTATTTCAACTTCTAGAGGAGTGATGACAGATAAACATGCTAGAAAAATTAATGTAGGAGGTGAAGTTTTATGTTTAGTATATTAAATAAAAAGTAAAATGTCTAGAATAGGAAAAAAAATTATTGAGATACCTGAAAAAATTAATTTTTCGTTTGAAGATCAGAAAGTTGTGGTTTCATGTGGGGACAAATCTATGTCTATTGATGTTGATTCAAACTTTGAATTTGTGAAAAATGATTCAATTTTGGAGATCAAAAGATTATCTGAGGATAAGGAAGTGAAATCAAAACATGGTTTATACAGATCTCTTATTTTTAATATGGTTGAAGGTCTTTCAAAAGGATTTAAAAAAGAACTTGAACTTCACGGCGTAGGTTTTAGAGCTTCCAATCAAGGTCAAAAATTAGACATCTCATTAGGATTTTCTCATAATATTGTTTTTGAGGTATGCCCTGAAGTGAAGGTTGAGACCCAAACTGAAAAGGGATCTAACCCAAAAATTATTTTAACATCTCATGATAAGCACTTATTAGGTCAAGTGTGCGCTAAGATTAGATCATTTAGAAAACATGACCCATACAAAGGAAAAGGTATTAGGTTTGTTGGTGAAAGAGTTAGAAGAAAAGCAGGTAAAACAACAGCATAAAATTATATAAATGAAATTAACAAAACAGTACAGAAGAGTAAGAATTAAGAAAAGAATCAGGAAGATTTTATTTGGAACTTCTGACATTCCGCGTCTTACAGTTTTTAGAAGTAATAAAGAAATATATGCATCAATAATTAATGATGAATTAAATCAAACAATTTGTTCAACATCTTCGTTATCTAAGTCATTTAAAGGTAACAAAGTCAAGCAATCTGAGGAAGTTGGTAAAAATATTGCAAAGATGGCTTTATCAAAAGGAGTCAAACAATGTTGTTTTGATAGAAATGGATATTTATACCATGGTAGAGTAAAGTCATTAGCAGAAAGTGCAAGAAAAGAGGGTTTAAAATTTTAATAATTTTTTATGAAGAAATACAAAGATATAATTGAATATGTAAAGCCAAGTGGTTTAGAGCTTGAAGAAAAAGTTGTTGGTATCCAACGTGTAACTAAAGTAACAAAAGGGGGGAGAACCTTTACTTTTTCTGCAATAGTTGTAGTAGGTGATAAAAATGGTGTTGTTGGATATGGTCTTGGTAAAGCTGGTGAAGTTACTTCAGCTATTGCCAAAGGATTAGAGAACGCTAAGAAAAATTTAATGAGAATCCCTATTATTAACGGATCAATTCCTCATGAAGAATATGGAAAATTTGGAGGCGCAACTGTTTTTATGAGACCAGCTTCCAGTGGTACAGGTGTTATTGCAGGTGGAGCGATGCGTGCAATTATGGATTGTGTAGGAATAAAAGATATTTTATCTAAGTCCAAGGGTTCTTCTAATCCTCATAATGTTGTAAAAGCTACTTTTCTTGCATTAATTAATTTAAGAAGTGCTGCAAAAATCGCGTCTGCTAGAGGAATTAGTTTAGAAAAAGTATTTAATGGTTAGAGAAAATGAAAAAAATAAGAATTAAACAATTAAAGAGTAAAATAGGAAGGCCTGAGAATCAGAAAAGAACATTAGTTGCCCTAGGTCTTGGTAAAATTAATAGTTTTGTTGAAGTTGAGGCCTCGCCACAAATTTTAGGAATGGTTAACACCGTTTCACATTTAGTTCAAACAAAAGAATTATAATTTTTTATTATGGATTTATCAAATTTAAAACCAAGTATTGGTTCTGTTAAAAACAGAAAGAGAATTGCTAGAGGACAGGCATCAGGAGGAACGACCGCTGGACGTGGGCATAAAGGACAAAAATCTCGATCAGGTTACTCAAAAAAAATAGGATTTGAGGGTGGGCAAATGCCTCTTCAAAGAAGAGTTCCAAAATTTGGATTTTTTAGTCCAAATAGAAAAGTTTTCTCACCTCTTAACTTAGGAAGAATTCAAAAATTAGTTGAGGAAAAGAAAATAAAAGGTAAGTTAGACTTTGATACTATGATTAATTTAGGTTTAATAAAAAAGAATGAGAAAGTAAAAATTTTAAGTGATGGTAATTTCGACTCAAAAATTGAAATCTTTGCTCATAAGTTCTCTAAAACATCAGTTAGAATAATTGAAGAAAAAGGTGGAAAAATTAATATAATCAGTTAATGAAAGGTTTATTACAAACAATAAAGAATATTTTTAAGATCGAAGAATTAAGATCTAGGATTTATGTTACTCTGGGTTTTGTTTTAATTTATAGAATATGTGCTTTTGTTACTTTACCAGGGGTTGATAGGGGTGCTCTGCAAAAATTTACTGAACAAAGTCAGGAAGGATTATTAGGTATTTTAGACTTATTTACGGGTGGTGCTTTTTCTCAGTCATCAATTATGGCTCTTGGAATTATGCCTTACATCTCTGCTTCAATTGTAATTCAATTATTAGGAATAGGTTTGCCATACATTCAAAAATTACAAAAAGAAGGTGAAAGTGGTAGAAATACAATTAATCAGTTAACTAGATATTTAACTATTGCAATTTGTGCAGTTCAAGCCCCAGGTTATTTAACCGCTCTATCTGCATATGGTATTCAAATTTCCTCCTCAGCATGGTGGACATCATATATTGTTTTAATTACAGGAACCCTATTTGCAATGTGGATTGGTGAAAGAATTACTGAAAGAGGGATTGGAAATGGTATTTCGCTTTTAATTATGATTGGTATTATTGCTGCATTACCTATTTCTTTTGTACAAGAATTTACGACCAAACTTGCTGATACTGGTGGAGTATTAATATTAATGTTAATTGAAGTTTTATTTTTATTGCTAGTTATTTTAATATCAATTTTATTGGTTCAGGGAACAAGGAAAATACCAGTTCAATTTGCTAAACGAGTTGTCGGTAATCGTCAATTTGGGGGAGTTAGACAATATATTCCTCTCAAGGTGAATGCCGCTGGTGTTATGCCTATAATTTTTGCACAAGCTTTGATGTTTTTACCCATGACATTTTCTGGATTTGGTGGTGCTCCAGACCCTAATACTACTGGAGGTTTTTCAATGTGGCTGTACACTACATTTGCATCTCCTGATTCTATGTTTGGTTTTTGGTATAATTTTATTTATTTCTGGATGGTTGTTGCGTTTACATATTTTTATACAGCTGTTACCGTTAATTCTTCACAAATGGCTGATGATATGAAAAGAAATGGTGGTTTTATTCCGGGTGTAAAGCCAGGTAGGCAAACAGCAGAATATCTTGATTCTGTTATGTCTAGAATTGTGTTACCGGGATCCTTATTTTTAGCTTTTGTAGCAATCTTACCGGCTTTTGCTGGAATGTTAGGTGTTAGTCCTCAGTTTGCCTTATTTTATGGTGGAACTTCTCTTTTGATTATGGTTGGAGTAGTTTTAGATACGTTACAGCAAATTGAAAGTTATTTATTAAATAGACATTATGATGGTTTAATGAAGGGAGGAAGAATAAAGGGTAAATCAATGATGTAAAGATGATTATGTTAAAAACAAAAAAAGATATAGATTTTATAAGAAAAAGTTCTTCTTTATTAGTTAGGACTCATGCTGAATTGGCTAAATATACTAAGCCAGGTGTTAGTTCTTTATTTTTAGATAATTTAGCTGAGGAGTTTATCAGAGACAATGGTGGAGTGCCAGCCTTTAAAGGATATAATGGATTTCCAAATACTTTATGTGTTTCTCCGGATTGTGAGGTCGTGCATGGACTCCCAAATAAAAAAAATGTAATCTCAGGTACTATTTTGTCCATTGATTGTGGAGTTATTTTAGAAGGTTATTTTAGCGATTGTGCCTTCACCTATGAAATAGGAGATGTGTCGAATGAAAACAAAAAGCTTTTAGAAATTACAAGAGAATGTCTTGATAAAGCTACTTCTGTTGCAAAAGTTGGGAACTATCTTGGAGATATTGGTTATGCTATTCAAAACTATGCTGAATTTTTTGGATACGGTGTTGTTAGGGAATTAGTAGGTCATGGTGTTGGGAAAGCTTTACATGAGCCACCTGAGGTTCCAAATTATGGAAAAAAAAATAGTGGTATGTTAATTAAATCTGGTTTTGTTTTGGCGATTGAACCCATGATAAATCTTGGTTTAAAAGATATTATTACAGATGAAGATGGTTGGACTATTAAGACCAAAGATGGAAAGCCTTCTGCACATTTTGAATATACAGTAGCGATAACTGATGATGGAGTAGAAGTTTTGACTCCTTTTAATTTAATTGATGAATCTTTAAGTAAATAAATTATGGCAAGACAAGCTTCAATTGAACAAGATGGAATAATTAAAGAATCATTATCTAATGCAATGTTTAGAGTTGAGTTAGAAAATGGGCATGTTATTACAGCTCATATTTCTGGTAAAATGAGAATGCATTATATAAGATTATTACCTGGGGATAAAGTAAAATTAGAAATGTCACCTTATGATTTATCAAAGGGGCGTATAACATTTAGATATTAAAACTATGAAAAAAAGAGTTTCAGTAAAAAAAAGAAGTTCAGATTGTAAATTAGTGCGTCGAAAAGGACGATTATATGTTATAAATAAACTTAATCCAAGGTTTAAACAAAGACAAGGTTAATAATTTAAATTTTTAGTAATGGCTAGAATAGCAAGTGTTGATATACCAAAAAATAAAAGAGGAGTTATAAGTTTAACTTATATATTCGGAATAGGACCAAGTAGGTCTAAAGAGATTTTGTTAAAAGCAAAAGTAGATTTAAATAAAAAAGTTCAGGATTGGACTGATGATGAGTTAACAAAAATCAGAAAAATTGTTACAGATGATTATGTAATTGAAGGAGAATTAAGGTCAGAAATACAATTAAGTATTAAAAGACTTATGGATATTGGATCTCAAAGAGGTATAAGACATAGGTTAGGTCTTCCTCTAAGAGGTCAGAAAACAAAAAATAATTCAAGAACAAGAAAGGGCAAGAAAAAAACAATTGCAAATAAAAAGAAAGCAACTAAATAAATATTAAATGGCTAATACAAAAAATAAAAAGAAAAGAAAAGTTAGGGTAGATTCTAATGGTTTTGCATACATAAGTTCTACCTTTAATAATATAATAATATCTATGACTAATGGCTCGGGAGAGGTTATTAGCTGGTCATCTGCCGGAAAACAAGGTTTTAGGGGTTCTAAAAAAAACACCCCTTATGCTGGACAAGTTGCCGCTGAAGATTGTGCGAAAGTAGCCTTTGAAGCTGGTTTAAGATCGGTTAAGGTTTATTTAAAAGGACCTGGTAACGGTAGAGAGTCTGCTGTAAGAGCTATAGATGGATGTGGTATTTCAGTAACAGAAATTATTGATGTTACTCCCGCTCCTCATAACGGTTGTAGACCACCTAAAAGAAGAAGAGTATAAAAATATAATAAATTATGGCTAGATATATAGGACCTAAAACAAAAATAGCAAGAAAATTCGGTGATCCAATTTTTGGACCTGATAAGTATCTTCAAAAAAAGAATTATCCCCCTGGACAACATGGTGTTTCAAAGAGAAGAGGTAAGAAATCTGAGTATGCAATTCAGCTTTCAGAGAAGCAAAAAGCTAAGTATACTTATGGAATTTTAGAAAAACAATTTTCTAATCTTTTTAAAAAAGCATCTAAAAGTAAAATGGTAACTGGGGAGGCGTTATTAGTTTTTTGTGAATCAAGATTAGATAACACTGTTTTTAGGTTTGGTCTTTCAAATACTAGAAGCGGAGCTAGACAATTGGTTTCACACAAACATATAACTGTAAATGGATATGTTGTTAATATACCTTCTTATTCATTGAAGCCTGGTGATATTGTTTCAGTTAGAGAGAAATCTAAGTCTTTAGAATGTATAACCAACTCTTTATCTATAAATAGGGAAATGGTTGACTGGTTAGAATGGAATCCTGATAAGATGTCTGGAAAATATTTAAATTATCCAGAAAGGAATCAAATTCCTGAAAATATACAAGAACAATTAATTGTTGAATTATATTCAAAGTAATAATTTTTAATAAAAACTTTAAAAAAATAAATATTATGTCAATACTAAATTTTATTAAACCTGAAAAAGTTATAATGGTTAAGTCTACAGAATCTCAAGGAGATTTTGAGTTTAGACCACTGGAACCCGGATACGGACTAACTATTGGAAATGCTTTGAGAAGAGTATTACTTTCTTCATTAGAAGGCTATGCTATAACTTCCATTAGAATCAATGGTGTTGATCATGAGTTTTCAGTCATTGATGGTGTTGTTGAAGATGTTGTTCAAATTATTTTAAGTTTAAAGCAAATCAGACTTAAAAAGCAAGTAGAGGAATTTGATTCTGAGGTCGTTAAAGTATCTATTTCTAATCAGGAAGTGATTAATGCTGGTGACATAGGTAAGTTCATTTCAGGTTTTCAAGTTTTGAACCCTGATTTACATATTTGTACTAAGGATAAAGGTGTTAAGTTAGATTTTGAAATATGTATTGATAAAGGAAGAGGTTATGTATCTTCTGAGGAAAATAAAAAATCCGATGTTCCTGTTGGAACTATTCCGATGGATTCTATATTTACTCCAATTAAAAATGTAAAGTATTCCATTGAAGATTACCGAGTTGAACAAAAAACAGATTACGAAAAGCTAGTTTTTCAAATTTTTACAGACGGTTCAATTCTTCCAAAGGATGCATTAACTGAAGCAGCAAAAATTTTAATTCATCACTTTATGTTATTTTCTGATGAAAGGATTTCAATTGAAACTGATGGCTCTTCAAAAGAAGATGAATATGATGAAGAGTCACTTCACATGCGACAATTATTAAAGACAAGATTAGTTGATATGGATTTGTCTGTCAGAGCCTTAAATTGTTTGAAAGCTGCAGAAGTTGATACTTTAGGTGACTTAGTTTCATATAACAGAAATGACTTAATGAAATTTAGAAATTTTGGTAAAAAGTCACTAACTGAGCTTGATGCTTTAGTTGAAGAAAAAAACTTAACCTTTGGTATGGATTTAGAAAAATATAAATTAGAAAAAGAATAGTAAAATGAGGCACAGAAATAAAAAGAAATCATTAAGTAGAACTTCAAGCCATAGAAGAGCTATGCTCTCAAATATGGCGTGTTCAATAATATTACATAAACGAATTAAAACAACAGTAGCTAAAGCAAAAGTACTTAGATCTTTTGTTGAGCCTATTATTACGAAATCAAAAATTGATTCAACTCATTCTAGAAGAGTTGTTTTTTCTAAATTAAAGAACAAGGAAGCTATCACTGAGCTTTTTTCAAATATTTCTGAAAAAGTATCAAGTAGACCCGGAGGTTATACAAGAATAATTAAGTTAGGAAAAAGATTAGGTGATTCTGCTGAAATGTGTTTTATTGAATTAGTTGATTTTAATGATACATATCAAAATAACACTGATGATAAAAAGAAAACAAGAAGGTCAAGAAGATCAAAGTCTACAGCTAATAAACAAGATAATGTTTCTGATAAAACAAAATCTAATTTAGATACTAAATCTGAAGAAGCTTCTGCTAAAGAGGTATCTGCTGAGGAAAATCCTGTTGAGGAATCTCCTGCTGAAGAGGCATCTACTGAGGAAGCTCCTGCTGAAGAGGTATCTGCTGAGGAAACTCCTGCTGAGGAAACTCCTGCTGAGGAAACTCCTGCTGAGGAAACTCCTGCTGAGGAAACTCCTGCTGAAGAAAAAAAAGACAAGGCTGAAGACAAATAGTAGTTATAAATAAATATTAATTACAATTATTTAAAGGACAAAGCCTCTTGGTTTTGTCCTTTTTTTATAAAAAAATATAAATGAAAAAAAAATTATCAAAAGCTGTGTTACTATTAGAAGATGGAACAATTTTTTATGGTAAATGTGCCGGTAAAAAAGGAACATCAGTTGGTGAGATTTGTTTTAACACTGGAATGACAGGTTATCAAGAGGTTTTTACTGATCCATCTTATTATGGCCAAATTGTAATCACAACAAATGTTCACATAGGAAATTATGGTTATAATTTAAACGAAGTTGAATCAAACTCTATGAAAATATCGGGTTTAATTTGCAAAGATTTTAATTTAGATAACTCAAGGGCTAATTCAAACGGAAATATAAAAGATTACTTTGAAAAAGAAAATATTTTTGTGATTTCTGAGGTTGACACAAGATCACTTGTTAATTATATAAGAGATAAAGGAGTAATGAATGTTTTAATTTCATCAGAAGTTGATAAGTTAGATTCTTTAAAAGAAGAATTATTAAAAACACCTTCAATGAAAGGTTTAGATTTGTCCTCATTTGTTTCGGTTGATCAATCTTATTTTTTAGGTAATGAAAAGTCAAAATATAGAGTTGCGGTATATGATTTCGGTGTTAAAAAAAACATTCTTAATTCTTTAGAAGAAAGAGATGTCTTCATTAAAGTTTTCCCATATAACACTAATCCAAGTGAAGTTTTTGATTGGAAACCATCTGGTATTTTTTTTTCAAACGGGCCTGGTGACCCATCTTCCATGAAAAATATTATTAGTAATATTAAAGACATTATAGAAAAAAATATACCGATTTTTGGTATATGTTTAGGTCATCAGTTAATTGCATTAGCCAGTGGTTTAAGGACATATAAGATGCATAATGGTCATAGAGGAGTAAATCACCCTGTTATTAATTTAAAGACAAAAAGATGTGAAGTAACATCCCAAAATCATGGTTTTTCTATTGATGAAGATTCTTTATTTGGAAAAAATAATATAGAAATTACTCACAGAAATTTAAATGATAATACTATTGAGGGGATAAAATTTATAAACAAACCTTTTTTTTCTGTTCAATATCATCCAGAATCTTCTCCAGGTCCTCACGACTCAAGGTATTTGTTTGATCAATTTATTCAAAACATGAAAATATTCTTAGGAAATGACTAATAAAATTGAAAATATTAAAGCTAGACAAATCTTTGACTCTAGAGGAAATCCAACAATTGAAGTTGATATTTTTTCTAAAAATAATTTTGCAAGAGCATCTATCCCATCTGGAGCTTCAACTGGAAAGTATGAAGCTATTGAATTAAGGGATGGTGGTAATTCTTTAATGGGTAAAGGAGTAAGTAAAGTGATTGATATTATAGAAAATAAATTAAAAAATCAAATCATTGGAATGAGTGTTTTTGATCAAGAAGAGATAGATTTTAAAATGTGTCAATTAGATGGAACTGACAATAAATCTTTATTTGGAGCAAATTCAATCCTTCCTATATCATTAGCGGTTGCACGACTTGCTTCTCAAATTAAAGAAATTGAATTATTTGAATATTTATCAACTTTTTGTAAAAGTAATCAATCAGTTACAACACCAATTCCATTAATGAATATTTTAAACGGAGGAAGTCATGCTGATAATTTAGTTGATGTACAAGAGTTTATGATAGCTCCAACAAGCGCGAGAACATTTAAGGAAGCGTTAATTATGGGAGTAGAGGTTTTTCATAATCTTAAAGGTGTTTTAAAATCTAAAGGGTTTTCAACCAACGTTGGAGATGAGGGTGGCTTTGCTCCTAATTTAAAGACCAATGAAGAAGCGTTAGATTTAATTCTACTTGCTATTGAAAAATCCGGATACAAGGCCGGTGAAGATATTTATTTAGCTATTGATGCTGCATCATCTGAGTTTTATAAAAACAATAATTATTGTTTTAATAATGGTGATATTTTGAGTTCAAGTGAAATGGTTGGCTTTTGGAAAAATTGGACTAACAAGTATCCCATTTTTTCAATTGAAGATGGCTTACATGAAGATGATTGGGATGGTTGGATAAATTTAACAGAACAAATAGGGGAAAAAGTTCAATTAGTTGGAGATGATTTATTCGTTACAAATATTAAAAGATTAAAAAAAGGTGTTTCGAATAAGGCTTCAAATTCAATTCTAATTAAACCAAATCAAATAGGAACTTTATCTGAGACATTTAATACAATGACTTTTGCTAAAGAAAATAATTTTACTACTATCATGAGTCATAGATCTGGAGAAACAGAAGATACTTTTATTTCTGATTTGGCTGTTGCATTTAGATGCTCACAAATTAAAACTGGTTCATGTTCAAGAACAGATAGAGTTGCAAAATATAATCAATTATTAAGAATAGAGGAGAAATTAGTAAAAAATACTTTTTTTTCTGTAGAAAAATTAAAATACTGTAAATAAAAATGGAAAATACTTTAAAACAAAAATTTCAGGAAAAAATACAGCCTGCTAGAGATGAAAGAAAGAAATTAATTATTGATCATGGTGAAAAAGTAATTGGAGATATTACTATAAAACAAATATATTCCGGAATGAGAGGAATGATTAGTATGGTAACTGAAACTTCTAAATTAGACCCTGAAGATGGGATTAAATTTAGAGGATATTCTCTAGATGAATTAATTGAGTTACTACCAACATATGCTAATGGAAAACAACCAATGCCTGAGGGAATATTTTATCTAATGTTAATGGGTGAATTACCAACTCAACAGGACGTTGAACTAATTACTCAGGAATGGAAAAAAAGGTCAAATGTTCCAAATTTTGTTTTTTCAATTCTTGACTCTTTTCCCAAAAATGCTCATCCAATGACACAATTTTCAGCTGCAATTTTAGCTTTAAGAGGAGAAAGTTGCTTTATGAAGGCTTATAATGATGGGGTAAGAAAAACAGAATATTGGGACTCTTCCTTTGAAGACTCTATGAATTTAATTGCAACTTTACCAAGAATAGCTGCGTATATATATAGAAGAGTATATAAAAATGATGATCATATAGAGCCTGATCTTACCTTAGATTGGTCTGGGAATTTTGCTCACATGTTAGGTTTTAATAGTAATGATTTTCATGAGTTAATGAGATTGTATTTAACTATACATGCTGATCATGAAGGTGGAAATGTTTCTGCTCATACATCTCACCTTGTTAGTTCAGCATTAAGTGATGCTTATCTATCTTTTTCAGCTGGTATGAATGGTTTAGCGGGTCCTTTGCACGGCTTGGCAAATCAAGAAGTTATAAAGTGGTTGTTAAAAATGAAGGAACATTATAATCAAGAAATTTTAACAAAAGATCAAGTGTCAGAATATGTAAAAAAAACTTTATCTGATGGGAGAGTCATACCTGGTTTTGGTCACGCTGTTTTAAGAAAAACAGATCCAAGATATATAGCTCAAAGAAATTTCGCTTTGGAATATTTGAAAGATTATGATTTATTTGATTTAGTTAGTAAAGTTTATGAAGTAGTTCCTCAAATTCTAAAAGCAACAGGAAAGGTTAAAAATCCATGGCCAAATGTTGATGCTCACTCTGGTGTTTTATTATTGAAATATGGAATGAAGGAATATGATTTTTTTACTGTTTTATTTGGTGTTTCAAGATCATTAGGTATTTTATCTCAGTTAATTTGGAATAGAGCTTTAGGTAGTCCAATAGAGAGGCCAGTTTCCATGCCCACAGATATTATTAAAAAGAAATTAATTTAATTTCGTTGTCTTTTAATTTCTGATAGTATTATTCCTGTAGCTACAGACACATTTAATGAAATAAGATCTTCCTTTGAAGGTATTCTAATTAATTCATCACTATTTTTAGTTACCATATAGGAAATTCCCTCTTTTTCGGATCCTAATATTATTAATATGGGTTCTTTTAAATTAACTTCATAAATATTTTTTTCTGCATGTTCAGAAAGTGAGCAAATTTTCAAACCACTATTTTTTGCAAATAAAATTGTTTTATTAAAATTTTCTGTTCGACATATTGGTATTTTAGTTAATGCTCCAGAAGATGTTTTTATTGAAATTTCATTTATTTCAGCAGATTTTTTTTTAGGTATAATAATTCCATGAACTCCAAAAACTTTAGCGGATCTACATATTGAACCAAAATTTCTTACATCAGTTATTCTATCTAGGGCAAGAAATAAAGGCACTTCTCCTTTTTCATAAATATTTGGTAAAAAATTTTCAAATGATACAAATGAAATTGGTGAGCAAAATGCAAAAACACCTTGGTGATTTTTTCTGGTGAGTTTATTTAGTTTATAAATTGGAACTTTCTTTATTTCAATTTTTTTTTCTTTAGCTTTTTGTTCAATATCTAAAATTGCTTCATTATTTATATTTTTCTGAATATAAATTTTTTGAATTTCTTTACCACTACTTATTAGTTCTAAAACTGGTCTTATACCGTATATTCTAAGTTTAGTATTTTCTTTATTCATAATTAAAACTTTAATATATATTTAAAGTGAATTTTTGAGTTGTTGAATTCTATTCTTTTTTCATATTTTGGAATAGCATAATTAATTATAAATATATCATTTTTCATGTCCAAACCAATTCCAAATCCAAATGATTGAAGAGAAAGATTTAAATCAAATAGTTTACTGTGATCAAAAAAAAACGAAACGTATGATTTATTATTAAAGTAATATTTATTTTCTAAATTTAATATGTTAATATGTTTACTAAAAAAACTATTTTCTAAGAAACCTCTCATTTGGTCAGTTCCTCCAATACCTATCTTTTCATTGTCTAAAATATTTTCTCCAATTATAAAATCATTTAAATAATTAATGTCAAGATATATTTTGCTAAAAACCGGGATACTTAAAAATAAATTTTGACTTAATTTTTGACAAAATTCGTTATTGTCTTCGATTTTTTTTATTCCAAAATTATACTTATTTGTAAAAACAAAATTCATTAGTTCAAAAATATTTTCTTTAAAAATTTTTGAATTAAAAAGGATTGATTTTTTTTTATAGTCTTTGATAAAATTATTACCAAAATTATTTATTATGTTAGATCTTTCATCAATATATCCAAGTTCTACGCTATATATTTTTTTTACTAACTCTAAACTTGATACAAGTTTTCTATTTATGTAGGTGTTCTCAAACTGTAGCAAATTAAAGTTAGTTATTAATGATAAATTTGAATTAAGAAAGAAAGGAAATTTTAGATATAATGATAGTTCTTGAGAGTCATCATTTATTTTATTCCATTTAAAATTAATTGATTCCCATAGGTTCAGAGAGTTACTAATGTTTAAATTAATTTTACCGTATATATTGGTTTCATCATTATTGTTATTCAACCCAATAAAGCCCTCAAATGAATTATTATATTTTTTATTTAAATAAAAAAATAATATGGTTTTTGATTTATTAAATAAAACACTGCTTTCTTTATACTGTTCTATATTGAAATTCTCTTCTAGTTTATGATTTATTTGGTCGATTTTTTTTTGATTATATTTTTCTCCGATTTTTATATTTAAAAATCTTTTTAATAAGTATTTTGGAAATTTATTATATCCTTTGATTGCGATACTATCAATTTTTGTTAACCTACCTTTTTCAACTGTTAAATGACCATGAAAAAAATTATTTTTAATTGAATCAAATTTAAATTCAATTATTGAAAAAGGAAAACCAATTTTTTCAAAATTCCTTGCGGTTGAAATACATATTGAATCAACTTGATATTTTTTTAATGGTATATTTATTTCGTCTGTGTATGGGTTATTATTTGTGATAACCCATCTATAATTTTCAATATTTATGATTGAGTCTAAATTGAGTAAGGTATTTTTAGATTTACAAGAAAATGAAATGAAAAATATCAGTAAAAATATATTTTTTTTAAACATTTTATATTTTATATTTTATTTACAATTTTAGAATAATTTTTAACTAGAAATTATTAAATTAGTTTATAAAATTAATAATAATGAAAAAATCTCTCTTCTTTTTCTTTCTACTTTTTATAATTTTTATTCAATCTTGCTGTATCACAGCAAATTGCCCAGGTCTTTCTGATGGAAAAGAGATTGAGAAAGAGAATGTTAACTCTTAATTTAAACTTAAAAGTTATTCGTAATTTTTACCTTTTAACTGTAAATTAAATATGAATCAAGAAAATTTTTCTGATGATTGGCACGTAGTTGATTTGAAAAAAAGACCTTCAAACTTAAAGTCCTTTGTCAAGAAAAAACCTAGATTACAAAAAAATTTATCTAATGATTTGCATGCATTAGATTTGAAAAAAAAACCTTCAAATTCCAAGTCTGTCGTTAATAAAAAACCTAAATGGCTTAGGGTTAAGTTACCAATAGGAGAAAAGTTCACAAAATTAAGATCAATTGTAAATACTCATAATTTACATACCATTTGTGAAAGTGGACATTGTCCAAATATGGGAGAATGTTGGGGTGCTGGAACAGCAACTTTTATGATATTGGGAAATATATGTACAAGATCTTGTGGTTTTTGTTCTGTTTTAACAGGAAGACCTAAAAATATAGATTGGTCAGAGTCAGAAAAAGTTGCAAACTCTGTTACTTTAATGAAAATTAAGCATTGTGTTTTGACGTCTGTTGATAGAGATGATTTAGAAGATGGCGGCTCAATTCTTTGGACTCAGACTATAAATGCCATTAGAAGACTTTCACCAAATACCACTATAGAAACTCTAATTCCTGATTTTAAAGGAAATACTCAAAATTTAGATCGAATAATTAAAGTTGCCCCCGAAGTTGTATCTCACAACTTAGAAACCGTTGAAAGGTTAACTAGAAGTGTTCGAGCTCAAGCTTTATATTCTAGAAGTTTGTTTGTTTTGGATTATTTAAAAAAATCTGGACTAAAAAGAACAAAATCTGGACTAATGCTAGGACTCGGCGAGAGTGAAAAAGAAGTAATTAAAACTATGAATGACTTACTAGCAGTTGGAGTTGATATTTTAACTCTTGGTCAGTATCTCCAACCTACAAAGAAACATTTACCAGTTGAAAATTATATTACCCCTGAAAAATTCAATTATTATAAAAAAAAGGGTCTTGAAATGGGTTTTAGGTATGTTGAAAGTGGTCCTTTAGTTAGATCTTCTTATCACGCTGAAAAACATTTATTTTAGTAAAATGATAAATATTGCCATAAATGGTTTTGGGAGGATAGGTAGAACTTTTTTTAGAGTTTTTTTTAACAATCCAAACTATAGAATAGTAGTAATTAATGATTTGTCTAAAATTGAACTTCTCGCTCATTTACTGAAATATGACTCAATTCATGGTAAATTTTCACACCAGGTTTCATACAGTGGTAATAATTTGATTGTTGGTGATCAACGAATTACCATAATAAATAATTATAAAAAAAATAATTACCCTTGGAATAATTTTTCAATTGATTTAGTCATCGAGTCCACAGGAAAATGTTTAACAAAAAAACTTGCTTATAACCATATACTTTCAGGTGCAAAAAGAGTTATATTAACCGCCCCTCCAAAGGAAAAAGGTATAAAAACAGTTGTACTTGGTGTAAATGATAATGAAATTGACAATTCTGATATTATTTTATCTAACGCATCGTGTACTACTAATTGCGCTGCTCCAATGATAAAAACTTTGAATGATAATTTTGAAATTGAAAAGGCTTATGTTACAACAATTCATTCTTATACAACCGATCAGAATTTACATGATTCAAATCATCATGATTTAAGAAGAGCTCGTTCTGCACCCAATTCAATTATACCAACAACCACCGGGGCAGCTAAAGCTTTATCTAATATTTTTCCTGATATTAGTATTGGAGGTTGTGGAATAAGGGTTCCTGTTGCAAATGGCTCTCTCACTGATATTACTTGTATTGTTAAGGGTGACACAAATGTGAATGAATTAAATCAAATATTTAAAAATGCTTCTAATTCATATTTATCTGGAATATTATATTATTCAGAGGATCCCTTAGTTTCAGTAGATATTATATCGTCTCCTTATTCTTGTATTTTTGATTCCAAACTAACCTATTGTCTTGGTAATATGATTAAGATTGTTGGATGGTATGATAATGAATATGGTTACTCAAGTAGGTTAGTAGATTTAATTAATATTATCTTTAAAAGATAAACTTAATTACTTTATTTTTTCATTTTGGATTATATAAAATCCCTCTTTTCCTTGTTCTTGATATAGAGGCATTAAAATCTTACCATTTATAGCAGAAAACACTTTTCCATTATCATCGTATCCTATTAACTCACCTTTTTTAATTTTTTGAAAATTTATAACGTTTGGTTTCATAAAAAATTTATCTTTTTTAGTTATTTGGTGAATATATTTGACTTTATAACTAAGACTTTTATTATTATAATTTTCGGATACTTGTTCAAGTTTTGAAATAGGGATATCTTTTTTACTTAGAATTTTACATTTTTTTAAAATTTTATAAATTCCTGTTTCGTGATTATGTATTGATGCTGGGTCTCCAATTGTACCTCCTTCAAATACAATAGAAGAAATATTTTTTGAACTATAGAACTCTGAAAAAGAACCCTTCAATTTTTTAAATAGGTTTGAAATTATTGGAATTTTAAGAGATGAGGCAATTTGATAATCGTTTTTGCTATTTATTATTGAAAAAAGTCCGTTAGCCGATGATGTGTTGTGTAGGTCTATAATTATTATATCTTTCTTTTTCTTTTTTTCAATAATAATATTAATTAGATCATAAATATTTTTCAATTCCTTATACTCATGCTTGTCACTTAGCTTTCCTTTTTTCAAAAGATTTATATTTTTTTGTTTCCAAATCCTATTTAAATCAACATCTATGTACCGCTCTTTTTTCTCTATAGCTTTCAAGTTACCTTGAATTCCAATAATATTTCCCAAAACCTCAATAGATTCTTTTTCTAAATAATTAAATACATTTTTTAATGCTTTTTTACCAGAAAGTTCGTTACCATGAATACCACACATAAATATTATTGTTTTCCCTTTTTCTCCCGAATGATAGTTTCCCAATATTCTTTCCTCATTTTTTAGAATTTCTTTTTTGGATAATAATGATGGTGATGCATATTCATATTGAGTTAAAAATTTCTTTTGTAAAATCCCAATAAACAATTTATTTTCAACTACAGGGAGCATTTCTAATTTTTTTCTTTTTATTAGTTTGACTGCTGTTAAAATATTTTCATCTGGCTTTATGGTTACAGGGTTTTTTTTCATTATATCCTTAATGATAATTTTATTTTTTTGTTTTAAAAATTCATTATTAGTTAAAATATCTTTTGTTAATTCACCTGTTATTTTCCCTTTGATATTAATTACAACTATATAATTATGTTTTTTCCAATCATTTATTTTTATCGCTAATGAAAAAGATTCATGTTCATATACTGAATAAATATATCTATCCATACATTCTTCTACAAGTAGTTTAGAGGGATTATTAATTAAAACACTATTTTTAGCTAAATCCCATTTGTGAATTGGTATATTTTCTTTTTGGTTTTGTATTATTTTAGATGTAATTGTAGTTAACGCATTCTGATTTGAAACTTTTTTTGATAATAAATCAAAAGAGTCAATTATCCATCTTGACCCAGTTTTCCTAAGCGAAGTTCTTTCTTTAATTATATTTAAATATTTTTCAATATCTATTGGGTCTATATTTATACTAGATAATCCTACTGCAGCTTTGGGTATTAAATCATTAAGGATTAACTTTCTTGCATCAATTCTTTTACCATTTAACCATTTAAATGTACAATCTATCCCTTGTTGTGCAGCAGAATAAAAGTTCGATCTAGCATCGTCAAACTCCATAGTTTCAGAAAAATTAAATATTTCACTTTTTTTGAAAAACATCATTAGTCCTAACCAAAAAGCTGAATTTGCTATTTCATCTAAAATTGTAGGTCCTGATGGAAACATTCTTGACTCAATTCTTAGACTTGGTTTATTCTTATATATTCCATAACAGGGTCTATTCCATCTGTAAACCGTAGAATTGTGTAGTGAAAGTGCCTCTAGTTTTGGATTTTTAGTATTTAAGTTTTTAAATTTTTTTAATGATTTTAACAAAATTTTATATCTAATAATATCCTCTTTGAAAATTTCAATAATTGATTTTTTAATCCAGTCATTTCCAAATGTAACTCTTGGTAATGTTCCAGGGTGATAACCGCTAATAATTCTTGTATCTGTTGATTGTTGAAAAACAGCAATTCTAGATTCATGCCACAATCTTTTTCCAAATAATATAGGTGAGTTAACACTAACAGATAATACAGGTCCAGCGATGAGTTGAGAAATATTATACATTTTAGTGAAATCTTTAGGCCCAATTTGAAGATGGAATTGAAATCCAGTATTACAACCCTCAACAAGTGGAGTGTCGTGTTCAAAAACTAACTCATCAATTCCTCTAATTCTTAAATTGAAATTCTTCCCTCTTATTCTATTAATAGATTCACATAACTCAAAATACCTTGGGTTTTGAGTGATATTTTCATATCTAAGATCATATTTTCTCACTGTTGGAAGAATACCAGTTAAAATTACAGAAGAATCAAAATCTGCTGCACATTTTTTAACAATATTCATTTTTTTTGTTAATGTGTTTTCAAGTTTTTTAAGGCAATTTTTACTTATGTCAATTGGTTCTGTATTTAGCTCCATATTAAATTTAGCTATTTCATTAACAAAACCTTCTTTAGATACTTTTTTTAAAATCTTCGAATTAATAGGGTTGGCTCTATAGTTATTATCTAAAATGCAAAATTCTTGTTCAGCCCCAATTCTTCCATAATCTTCAAGTTGTTCATTTTCTATAAGTTTTTCTAATATTTCAACTTCTTTAATTAACCTTTCAATAAATATTAAATCTTTTTTCATGGGAGGTTTATTGTAATAATTTTTTAAATATTAGTAAGCATGCTTTCGATTAGTCTTTTTTTATACTCGCACTTATAGTTTTTATAATTAAAGTAGTTTTCATTTAAATGAACAATAAAAAGTCCATTGACTTTAGTTTCATAAAACTCCTCTAAAATATATTGATACATTGATAATTGTAAATTATATTGGTTGAAATTACAATCATCTAAATTTTTTAATGGAAATTTTATTCCTTTTCTTGAGTTATTAAAAGAATTTTTGTTGATTTTTTTATTTGTTTTCCAATCAACAATTGAAATATGATTCTTTTTTTTATTGTAAATTAATAAATCAATAGTTCCTGCGAGTTTTAGTTTTTCAGAGAAGACAATTACTTCAGAAGCTAATATATTACTTTCCTTAATACATTTTTGATTTAAAAAATTAATTCCTTGAATAGACTTTGAATCCAAACTTGACTCATACTTAATTTTAAAGTTTGAATTAATATATTCTTCAATTTCTTTATGTACAATTGTGCCACGATCTCTTCTTTTATTCCAACTTGCAATTAATTCTTCAACAGTCATTCCTTTGTATTTAATATTTGACTCTGTTAATTTTTTTGCGATCTTTTTTTCATCAAAAGGATTAAAAAATGTATGAATAAATTCAGTAACACTTTGAAATTTTATTTCAGAGTCAGAAAGAGAATAAGTATGACTTTCCTCATCTAAAGAAATTAACTTACTTTTACTTAGAACTTTGTCAATCATATGTCTTTCTATTTTTTTCAATATAATAACCTTTTTTTAATAAATAGTTTATTAACTATTATTTTCAATTTAAATATTTCGTTTTCTCAAGATTCAACCAGTGTAATACAATTAGATGAAGTTGACTTAAAGACAAAGATGTCTTATTCTTTTAATGAGTACTATTTTTATGAAAAAAAAGTTTTAAAAGTTTATCGTTATGTTGATACTCTAAACTCAATTATTTCAAAACTAGATACAAAGTTAAAGTTTGAGAAAAAAAAAAGATTCAAAAAAAAAATAATTAAAAAATATAGAAATGAATTAATGAATAGATTTTTAAATCAAATAAAGTCATTAACTAGGAAAGAAGGTGTTATTTTATGTAAATTAATTTATAGAAAAAATAATATTACAGTTTTTTCATTAATTAGAAAATACAGAGGAAGTTGGAATGCTTTTTGGTGGCAAAGACTTTCAAAGATTTATGAGGGAAATTTAAAATCTACTTTTTATCCTAAAAAAAATAAAGAAGATTTTTTAATTGAAAAAGTTATTGAAAATAATTTTCTATTTTAAAAAATTTGGAGAAACTTTTTTATTTTTTAACCCTTCTGAGTAAATATAGAAACCTTTCCCAGTTTTAACTCCTAATTCATTGTTGTTAACCATTTGCTTAAGTAAGTTGCAAGCAGCATACTTATCGTCTTGGAAGCCTTCGTGCATTACATTTAATATAGACAAACAGACATCAAGTCCTATAAAGTCTGCTAAAAATAATGGTCCCATAGGATGAGACATTCCTAGAATCATTACAGTATCAATCTCTTCAACACCGGAGACATTTTGTTCTAATGTTAAAATAGCTTCATTTATCATTGGCATTAAAATTCTATTTGCAACAAATCCAGGGGCATCATTAACGAAAACAGGTTTTTTATCAAGTAGTTTCGATAAATCCATGATAGTTTCAAAAGTTTCGTCTGAGGTTTTCTTGCCTTTAATAACTTCTACTAACTTCATAATAGGTACAGGATTCATAAAATGCATTCCAATTACTTTTTCTTCTCTTTGAGTTTTTGATCCAATTTCTGTTATTGAAATTGATGAGGTATTAGTAGCTAAAATTGTTTCAGGTTTACATAATTTATCTAGTTTTTGAAAAATATTGAATTTTACATCTTTTCTCTCAGTTGCAGCTTCAACTACTAAGTCGCTATCTTCAATATTTTTCTCTAACTCATTTAAAAAAGAAATTCTAGAAAGTATATTTTTTTTTTCTAACTCAGATATTTTTTCTTTTTTAATCATCCTATCTAAATTCTTAGAAATATTGCTTTCAGCTTTGATTAAGTTTTCTTTTGAAATATCAAAAATTGAAACGTTAAATCCTTTTTGAGCGAAGCAATGAGCGATTCCATTTCCCATTGTCCCTGATCCGATTATAGAAACTTTTTTCATGGTATTTTATTTTCCTCTCCCTTGTAATACAATAATTAAAGTATAAGCGAGAACCTTTATATCACTAAATATAGATAGATTTTCAATATAAATTATATCAAACTTTAATCTTTCTATCATTTTACTAACATTATCAGCATATCCATATTTAACCATTCCCCAAGATGTAATCCCAGGCTTAACTTTAAATACTAATTTATAGTGTGGGGCACTATTCAAAATTTTTTCAATAAAAAATTCTCTTTCTGGTCTAGGTCCAACTAATGACATTTCTCCAATTAAAACATTATAGAACTGAGGCAGTTCATCAATTCTGTATTTTCTCATAAACTTCCCCCATTTTGTTACTCTAGTGTCATTTTCTTGAGTTAATTTAGGTTTACCTTCTATCTCAGCATTAATATGCATTGATCTAAATTTAATCATCTTAAATGGTTTTCTATTTTTCCCGGCTCTTGTTTGAAAATAAAAAATAGGTCCTTTTGAGGTTAATTTAATTAACAAAGAAGTAATGACAAAAACAGGGACCAAAGAAGCTAAAGAAAATACAGAAATTATTATATCAAATAGTCTTTTTAAAAATGATTCTAATTGTGACATTGAGGATGGTAGAATTTCAGTAAAAGGAAAAGCATGAATTGAAGACATTTTTACATTTCCTGAAAGTAGGTCAATTTTTTTTGGGATAATTTTAGTAATTATATTATAATAATCTAACTCATATAATATTTGTTCAAATGAATTGCTTTCTTTTTCAATAGCTAAAATAGCTTCATCTACTTTTATTTTCTTTAGTATCTGTGATAGATTGGATAAATTTCCAAGATTTTTAATTGAATTTGGAAATAAAACTTCGCTTCTATCAGTCTCTTTAATAAATCCAATTATTTTATTACCAGATGATTTAGGTAGTTTATTTAATTCATTAAAAATATTAAGAGCTTTTTTAGAGGATCCAATTATAATAGTATTAAAGCCAATTTCTCCATTTTTTATTTTTTTAACGATTTTACTAGAAATTATATATCTAAAAGAAAATGTCAGAAAAAAATGAGAAGAGAATAAAAAAACAACAGATTTATAATAATAAGTATAGTTTTTTTGATATTGAATGTCATCTATAATTAAAATGAAAAATATAATAATGCATCCTAAAAGAGATTGATATATTGTGTTAAAAAATTCATGTAATCTTGAAGCACGTAATACATTTTTGTATTTTCCAAGTAGCGTGTAAAGAGAAATCCAAAACAAACAAACAAAAATAGCACCAATGATTAATGAAAAGTTAAATATTTCAAAATTTTGATTTTCAAGTTTTTTTCGGAACATAAAAAACAATACCCAACTGGATGAAGAGGAGATAATATCAAAAAAGATAAATTTTAGAGTTTCTCTTTTTTTCATTGATAAATAACTTTTATATTATCTAATAGTATATAATCTTCAAAATTTTCACCTGAGAAATCTCCTTTGAAATATATTTTGAAAACTGAACTATTCATGTACGGTACAATTTTTTCACTCAGATTCAGATATATTTTTTTCCATTCATCTGATTTATTTATTCCACCGCACTCAACTTCTATTGAGTCATTTAAAATGTAGTTTATTAGTCCGTATTCAAAGCTAATAGAGGATTTGAAATTTAATTCCAAAAATACGTTACTAGGTAAAATTGGAAAATCGTCAAAGAATGAAAATTCTTTTGATGAAGCGTAAAGTATATTTGAGAATGAATTAAGTGATATTTTACATGATTTTTCACCTTGAAAAACTTCATTTGGGTTAGTTGTATTTGAAATAACGCTCGTGTTATTTTTTGCTCCTACTAAAAGCCCATCTCCTAATCCTTCAAAGCTTCCAGTAGTAGAAAATTTGCAATTAACTGTCTCATTAAATTTTGTTGTAGGATATATAGTTATATTTTCATCAAAATCTGTATCAAATTGTTCAAAGATTTCATAAAATGGGTAAATTATTCTAGTTGCTGAAATTCCATTCTCTTTTATCCCTGGTGATATTCTTAAGTTAGTAATTTCATTAAGACCAATTAATGGAACACTTGATGGTATTTCAAATGCTCCCATGAAATTACCATTTACAGTAACCCAGCTGTCAGTAATATTTATTGACTCTGTGTTATTTGAGCACGTTGAATTATCTATGAATGAGAAAGGTTCTATATTTAAAATTATTGCCTTTTCGGCCTCTTTTTCGCATGAGCAAATTAAAATTATAATTATTGCAAATAATATTTTATTCATCATTTTAATTCAATTAATTCAGTGATAATACTACATTTTTCAGCAGCTTCTAAAGATATCATATTTTCTTTTTTCTCAATAATAGATTTGTATAAATAATTATACTCTTCTTTTAACTGATTTATACTTCTAATATTATTTGAGGCTTTATTTTTGCCATTAATTGTTATTTTATGATTAGATAAATCTAAATTTATTTCATTATTATCAACTGTTTTGATATTCATTATTCTTGAGTGATTTTTATTTTTTTCGTTAGTTCTCTGAGAAGTTAATTCCACTTTACAATCATTTTGAAAGTTAATGATACAATTAACTTTATTTTTTCTTTTTTCAATCACTTTAACAGACTTGGGGGGGCTATTTATAATTGTATTTATTAAATCAATGTCATGAATCATTAAATCATGGATAATGGAATTGTTTTTATTCCTATCTAATAATGAAGTTTCTCTTATACATTGTATTGACTTAGGGACAAAATTGATAGTTTTTAAATTTAAATATGCAGGATTGAATCTCTCAATAAAGCCAACTTGTAAAGTGCTTTTGGAATTTTTCAATAGTCTCTTTAGTTCATAAATTTCATTTATATTTTCACAAATTGGTTTTTCAACCAGTGCGTGCTTGTTATTTGCTATGACAGTTTTTAGTATATTAAAATGAGAGCTAGTTTTAGAGCAAATACTTATTACATCACTTTTTTCTAACAGCTCATTTAAAGAAAAAAAAGGTAAGTTATAAGTTTTGGTAATAAATTGAGATCTTTTTTTATCGACATCGTTAAATCCTATTAACTTAAATTTGTTCTTTAATTCTAAAAGTACTTTTAAGTGAATTTCCCCAAAGTATCCGGTTCCTACAATGCCAATTTTTAACATTTTTTTTATCTTTCATCAAAAATAAATTTATTTGTTTAATCATTTTAAAATTATTGACAAAAATTGAAAAAAATAGATTCTTTTAGAGACAAAGGCTTGAGAGCTAAAATGGTTGATAGGTTAATAGATAGAGATATTAGAGATGTCAGAGTTTTAGATGCAATGAAGAAAGTTCCAAGGCATTTTTTTTTAGATTCTGCTTTCATTGAATTTGCTTATAAAGATAATGCATTTCCAATAGGGTGTGATCAAACTATATCAAACCCCTATACTGTTGCCTTTCAATCTGAGCTTCTTTCTCCTAAAGAGGGTGATAAAGTATTGGAAATTGGAACTGGCTCTGGATACCAAGCTGCTATTTTATCTAAAATTGGTTGTAGAGTTTATTCAATCGAAAGGCATAAAGATCTTTATTTAACAGCAAAAAAAAATTTATTGAACTTAAATCTTAACGTGAAATTATTTTACGGAGATGGTTATTTAGGGATACCTGACCATTCCCCTTTTGATAAAATAATCGTAACTGCTGGGACTCCTAAGGTTCCTGATCAACTTAAAAAACAATTAATTATTGGAGGGATATTGGTTATTCCTGTTGGTATAGATACTCAAAATATGATGGTGATTTTGAAGACAGGATTAAATGATTATGAGTTAATTTCAGAGTACAAAAATTTTAAATTTGTTCCCTTCCTAAGAAAAAAGCAATGAATTTTAAACAAGAAGATGTTTAAAAAAACGACTTTTTTTACTTTAAAAAAATCATTAATAGTATTTTCTTGCAACCAATTAACTATTAAAATTAAATTTATTATGAAAAAGTTAACATTACTAGTTGCTTCTTTAATGATTGCAACATTTACTTTTGCTCAGCAAGGATCATTGACATTTGCTGCAAACAGTTTAGATATTACTCAACCATTAAATACTGAAGCTAATATCGGTGTTTTTATGACAGATGATATTATGGTTTCTTTAGGAATGTCTGATTGGGACAATTTTACAGTAGGAGCTAGATATTATGGTATTTTTGATGACATGTTTATTCAGGCTACTACTACAGCTGTTAAAACAGATGCTATGTCAGAATCTGAATATAATATCGGAGCTGCAGCTGGTTGGACTCTAGACACTGGTGTTTGGAAGTTTCAATTTGAGCCAATGATTGTTTTAGATGATATTCAAGATTTTACTCCAAGATTAGCTTGGGCGTTAAGATTTACTCTATAATTTTTAACAATATCAAATAAAAAAAGAGGATCATTTAGATCCTCTTTTTTTTTATTAGGACTTTAAACAAATCTGGTAAAATTAAAAATCAAGAATATTTTACGCATTGTTTTAACATTAACTTGTTAAAAAATTTGATCTTTTTTTTAAAAAAAAAAAGTCAATTATAACTTACTTGCGGGCAATTAACTATAAAAAACTTTAATTATGAACAAGTTAACATCATTAGTTGCTTTTTTAATGATTGCAACATTTACTTTTGCTCAGCAAGGTTCAATGTCTTTTGCCGCAAATAGTTTAGATATCACGAAGCCTTTAGATACTGAAGCTAACATTGGTTATTACATGACTGATGATATTATGGTTTCACTTAGTATGTCTGATTGGGATAATTTTCAAGTTGGCGCTAGATACTACGGTATTTGCGACGGCATGTTTATTCAAGCCATGACTACAGCTTCAAAAACAGATTCAATGACAGAATCTGACTATAATATCGGAGCTGCTGCTGGATGGACATTAGATACGGGATTTTGGAAATTCCAATTCGAACCTATGATTGTGTTAGATGACATTCAAGATTTCACTCCAAGGTTAGCTTGGGCGTTGAGATTTACTCTATAATCTTATAGTAAGATTGATAAAAAAGGAGGCTATTTGCCTCCTTTTTTTTTTTTATATTCTTCTTTTAAACAAATAGTTGTTTAAAAAAACAAATATTTTTTTTTCACTTCGCTTTTAAAATAAATTATTTTCGCCCTGTTTAACAAATAAAATTATAATTATGAAAAAGTTAACATTACTAGTTGCTACGTTAATGATAGCAACATTTACATTTGCTCAAGACTCTGGACAATGGTCATTCGGTGTTGGTACTGATTTTACTGCTCCAAATGTTGATGCAAATGTTGGTTATTTTATTATGGATGGTTTAATGCTAAATGCATCTTTCAACATGCTAATGGAGTATGAAACCACAAATTCTGATGGTCTTGTAAATGCCGAAAAAGAAGATGGTTCTTTTAATTGGGCTGTTGGTATGAGATACTATGCTATGGATAATGTATTTTTAGGAGCAAATATGAGTGCTGAAACTGGTGACGAAGGGCCGGATATTGATATACAAGCTGGTGTTTCTTTAAAACTAGGTTTTGAAGATAGATTATGGTTTGAGCCTATGTTAGTATTTAACATGCCAGGTGCAGATTATAATATGGAAAGTCAAAATAGTTTAGGCTTAGGATGGTCATTTAGATATACATTCTAACCTTTTTCCAATACTACAAAAAAAGGAGGCTTTGGCCTCCTTTTTTTGTATTAACATTCTCTTGTTGGTATTTATTAGGTCTATTTTTAAATTACAAACTTTTTAATATAGATCTTTATTTAAAATTAATTATGAAAAAAATAATCCCTTTATTTCTACTAATTACATCTTTTTCAATTTCTCAAAATATTGTAAATAAAAACGGTTTCTCAATTTTACCTGAGAAAGGTGATTGGTCAATTGGTACTGATGCTAGTACTTTTATTTCTTTTTTTGGTAATATTTTTTCAGGAAATAGTGAGTCTATAGACGTAAATTTTCATAATGGAACTTTTTTATATGCAAAAAAAATGGTTGAAGATAATTTTGTAAACCGATATAAAATTGGAGCTTTTTTTAATTCTCAAACAGAGGAATTAGAATTTGGTATTGGCTATGGTCTTGAAAAAAGGAAAGGTAAAACAAGATTACAAGGTTTTTATGGATATGAAGGTTTTGTTGGGATGAATTATGTTGATATTGGGGAAGAAAAAGATTTCATTACTTCTCTCTCAACTCATATTTTTATTGGATGTGAGTATTTCATAGCATCAAAAATTGCTATTGGGGCAGAATATGCATACGGACCAACTGTATCAATTACAGAACAAATCAATTTTCTATTAGAAGGTGGAACTGGCTATATAAGAATGAATTTTTATTTTTAAGGTATAATCGCTACTCAATAAAATTAGGGGAACTAGTTTCCCCTTTTTTTTATTCTTTGAATTTGTTTGTCAATATCTTTTTTCTTTAAGTCTTCTCTTTTATCAAATAGTTTCTTTCCTTTCCCTAAACCAAGTTCAACTTTAGCCATTCCTTTTTCGTTTACAAATAATTTAATAGGAATCAAAGACATTCCCTTCTCATCAATTGATTTTATAATTTTTTTAATTTCATTTTTATTAAGTAATAATTTTTTGTCCCTATTTGGGTTATATTCTTGAGATGTGTCATATTTATATTTACTTATGTGAATATTTTTAGACCATATTTCTCCATTTATTAAAATACAATAAGAATCTTTTATGATTATTTCTTTATTTCTTATAGATTTAATTTCACTTCCTTTTAATAGAATGCCTGCAGTATAGAACTCTGTTAGTTTATAAGAAAACGATGCTTTTTTGTTTAGTATTTCAATTTTTTTCATAGACTATCCTAGTGATACATCTAGAATCATCATTACAATAAAACCTAGAATTAAACCCATTGTTGCTAAATCAGTATTACCACCACTTTGACTCTCAGGAACGACTTCTTCAACTACAATAAAAATCATAGCTCCAGCTGCAAAAGCTAAAGCATATGGAAGAATAAAAAACATGTTAACAACCAATAGAGCTCCAATTATAGCAAAAATAGGTTCTACAATTGCCGATAGTTGTCCCCATTGCCATGATTTTAATCTACTCATTCCGTGTCTTCTTAAAGGCATTGAAACCGCAAACCCTTCTGGTGCGTTTTGTATCCCCATTCCAATTGCAAGAGCAATGGCAGGCCCCAGAGTAAATAAAGCTTCAGTAGTTCCAGGCTCCGTCAATTTCATTAGTTCAGGATGGGCAAATGCGCCAAATGCTACACCTACTGCTAATCCCTCTGGTATATTGTGTAATGCTATTGCTAAAATTAGTAATTCAGTTTTTTTAAGATCTGTTTTTGGACCTTCGGCTTTTTTAATATCATCAAATAAATGTAAATGAGGTATTTTTTTATCAAGAATAAATATAAATAATGCACCTAAAAAAAAACCAATTGCCGGAGGAAACCATTTTGGGAGTGATGAAATTCCTTCAAAATTTTGCACTTCCGCCACAGCAATAGCCGGTGATAATAATGACCAAAAACTTGCTGCAATCATAACGCCCCCAGTGAAGCCTAAGCACATATCTAAAACCTTTCTGTTAGTTGATTTAAAAAAAAAGACTAGTGATGCTCCTAATGCAGTTAGTATCCATGTGAAAAGACCGCCAGTTAGAGCCATTAAAACTACACCCCATTTTTCTCCACCTAATTCTTTAATAGATTTAAAAAAATCAATTAAGTAATTATCTACAATACTTTCCATTAAATAATTTTTGTTTTACTAATTTTGTAAATATAAAAAATGCACATTATTAATGTATTACTTTTTCTATATTTTATCCTTATTTAGTAAAATTTTTCTTCCAAAATTATATAAACATAAGATGGAAAATTTTAATAAGTTTCAATTTTTGATATTAGGTTTTAAATATTGGGTCACAAAAAACTATTTAAAACATAAAAAATGAAAAACAAAATATTTAAAAATGAATTAACTAAAATGTTAAATATTGATTTCCCTATCATAGTTGCACCAATGTTTTTAGTTTCAAATTCTAAAATGCTAATTGAAGCTGGAAAATCAGGTATTACAGGTTGTGTGCCTGCATTAAACTATAAGAATTTAAGTGAATTAAAATTAGCTATTCAAGATGTGAAAACACATACTAATGGGCCCATGGGAGTTAATTTAATAGTAAATAAGTTTAATACAAAAATGTTAGATCAACTTAAAGTTTGTGTCGATTTGAATGTTGATTATATTATTACTTCTTTAGGTAATCCTAACCCAGTAATAAATGTTTGTAAACCAAAAGGAATTAAAGTTTTTTGTGATGTTGTTGATTTAAAATATGCAAAAAAAGTTGAGGCTTTAGGTGCTGATGCAATAATTGCTGTTAATAATAGGGCAGGGGGGCACCTAGGTCCTATGCCACCAGAAGAATTGATTCCAATTTTAGTAAAAAATTGTGGTATACCAATAATTTCAGCTGGGGGTGTTTCAACTAGTAGTGATTTAAAGGCCATCCTAGAGCTTGGTGCATCTGGGGTTTCAATAGGTACACCATTTATAGCAACTAATGAAGCAGATGTTTCTCAGGAATATAAGCAAGCTATAGTTGACTATGGTGCTGAGGATATAGTTGTAACCGATAGAATAAGTGGTTCAAAATGTACAATAATTAATACTCCATATGTCCAAAGTTTACCATTAAAAGCAAATAGTTTTGAAAGATTTTTATTTAAAAATAAATGGTTAAAGAAATACTTTAAAATGTTTAGGTGGGCTAAAGGAACACAAATGTTTAAAAATTCCGCTTTTGCTGCTACTTATAAAACAGTTTGGTGTGCTGGCCCATCCCTTGAAGGAGTTAAATCTATTCGCTCTGTTTCACAAGTTGTTTCTGATCTTACAAAAGATTATTCTACGACCTAGGGTGAAAATTAGCCATTTCCTCTTTCAAATACTTTGTGTCAAGATGTGTGTATATTTCAGTTGTTGTAATATTTGAATGTCCAAGCATTTCTTGAACTGCTCTAAGATCTGCTCCTCCTTCAACTAAGTGGGTTGCAAAAGAATGTCTAAATGTATGAGGGCTAATATTTTTTTTAACTCCTGCCTTTTTACAAGCTTCTTTAACAATATTAAAAACTAAAACTCTACTTATTTTAGTCCCTCTTCTGTTGAGAAATAAATAATCTATACATCTTTTATTTATTTTAATTTTTGATCTTATATGATTAATGTAATTATTGAAATATTTAATAAGATTGTTATTAATTGGTGTTATTCTTTGCTTATTTCCTTTTCCAATTATTCTTATATATTCTTCAGTGAAATTAATTTCTGATATTTTTAAGTTTATTATTTCAGAAACTCTTAGTCCACATGAATATAGACATTCAATTATTGTTCTATTTCTTTCTCCGTTTTCTACACTTAAATCAATTGAGCTAATGATTTTGTCAATTTCTTGAGTAGTTAAAACAATTGGAAATTTTTTTTCAAGTTTTGGTGAGTATATTTGAATACTTGGATTATCATTTATTTTGTCATCAAAAATTAGATAATTGTAAAAACTTTTTATACTAGATAAAATTCTAGCTTGTGTTCTAGAGGACTTATTTTCTTTATTTATATGATTAATAAAATTTATGATATCTTTTCTAATTACATTGACAGGTTTTTTATTTTTTAAAAAAACAGATACTAATTTTATATCTCTAATGTAGGCTTCTACTGTATTATTTGATAAGTTTCTTTCAATAGACAAGTATATTTTAAATTCTTCAATAGCTTTGTTCCAATCCATTTTTTATCTTTAATGATTATATAACAAACATATTGTGAAAATAACAATAATTAATGGTCCAAATCTAAATTTAATTGGAAAAAGAGAGTTTGAAATTTATGGTAAAATAGATTTTAATGATTATTTAAAATTTATTATATCAAAGTATGAGAATTTTCAGATCAACTATTTTCAATCTAATATTGAAGGAGAAATAATAAATAAAATCCACGAATCTAATAGTAATTTTGATGCTATTTTAATTAATGCTGGTGGATATAGTCATTATTCAGTTGCTATACTAGATGCGCTTAAATCCTCTAAAATTAAAAAAATTGAAGTACATATTTCAAATATATATTCAAGAGAAGAATTTAGATCTAAATCTATTTTATCTTCCGCCTGTGATTCCGTTATTTGTGGCTTTGGATTAAAATCTTATGAACTAGCAATTAAGAGTTTAATGATATAATTTTCTATAATTATTTTCATCATATAAATATTTTTCATATATATTTGTATTGCTTTTGAACACGGTCTGGTAGTTCAGTTGGTTTAGAATACCTGCCTGTCACGCAGGGGGTCGCGGGTTCGAGTCCCGTCCAGACCGCAATTAAAAAGAAAAAAGCCTCCGATATTTGGGGGCTTTTTGTTTTTTACATTACAATATTTTAATTTTATTTTATGAAAAATTTTTTTTCAAAAAAATCTTTTAAAGAATATAAAAATATATATAAAGAGGAAGGATTAAAGGCTTTGTTTAAAAAGTTAGGTTGGAAAATTTTTTTAATTATATTTTTATATTATTTGATAAGAGATGTTATTTTATATGTAATAGTTCCTATTTTTTTCTTTGATTTTTTATCAAATTATGGATTTTCTAAGATTTCTATTTACGGTATTTTTTTACTTATAATTATTATGTTAATTATTTTCTTTATTCACTCTTTCAATAAGAATCTTAAATTAAAGATATTAAGAATTGGTTCTTTTTTAGGCTTTATAGCAGTTATTTTAGGTGCATTTGGTGCCCATGCATTAAAAGATATTTTAGTTGAAAATAATCATATTTATAAAACAGCTTCCCAATATCACTTTTTAGTTGTTTTTTTAATTCTTTTTATTGGTTTAGCCTATGAATTTATAAGCAAAAAGTATTTAAAAATTTCATTTATCTCAGCTCTTTTAGGTCTTTTTCTCTTTTCAGGATCCCTTTATTTTATGAGCATCACAAATTTAAAATGGATTGGTGCAATCACACCAATTGGTGGTTTATTGATTGCCATGACATTTATCTTTCTTATTATAGGATATAATTCAAAGGATTAAATTATTATATAAATTTTATAATAATTAAGCAAATACATAATATGATAGAGTAAAGACCTTGAAGACCAATAGTTTGCCAATTTGAATTAACTAGACTTCTCTTATTGTAGTTTTTATACATATTCTTGAAAATGTGCAATCCAAATAACAAACAAAAGGCAGTTGGCACTAACAGGGATATACTTTCTAACTTAGAGTAAAGATAAAAGGAAGAGGCTATTGCCAATAATAAAATAAATAGATATATCCATCTACTTGCTTTTTTCCCAAAGGTTACAACTAAATGATTTTTTCCTGTTTTAGCATCACTATTCATATCAGGAAATTCATTAATTAATAATATATTGGTAGTTAGTAAGCCAAGAGGAATTCCTAGCAATAAACAGTTTAAGAAGTGAATGCTTTCAGAAAATGCTCCATCATACATGGCAAATCCAGCACCAAGAGTTAAAAGTGGACCAAATGATAGAAAAATAGCAATTTCACCTAGCCCTCTTCTTGCAACTAGCCTTAAAGGCCTAGCTGTATAAAAATAACCTAAAAATAATCCGGCTAAAGCCATTTGAATAACTCCTAATGTATTTGCGGAATTCACAAAATATATAATAGCAAACCCAAAAAGTAAGGCAATTAGAGTTAAAATAATTGCGAGTTTTTTAGTTCCATTTAAGGATATTAAACCAAGTTCAATAGATCGACTTCCACCTGAAACTTGTTGAAAGTATTCTGTATTTTCTTCATCAGTTCCATCTTTATAATCAAAATAATCATTAAATACATTAATAGCTAAGTGCGCAGTTAGAGTTCCAAGGATTGTTAGTCCTAACAAAGACCATGAGACATTTTCAATACCTTGTCCGTAAAAATATGAACCAATTACAAAAATTGGAAATAGTGAGGCTGACGTAAATGGCATTCTAGTTATTGCTAATCCTTTGATCATTTTCGTTGAAAATTTAATAGGAACATCAACTTCTTTATCTATTATTTCTGTTACGCCACAGTATCCAGTTTGTGGCTTATCTTTACCGTTTTTAAAAGTTGGTGTTATACGAATTTTTGCGTTTATTTTGCTTCCATCTTTACGAACAAAGTATGTTTCGCCTACGTATTCTCCCTTTTTAACAGCAGTATCTAACCAACCTGCAACATTTTGTAAAACTATTTCACCGGGTGAGAAAATAGAAACTCTTTTTCTACCTACCAATTCTTCTTTTTTATATCCAAATATTTGTTCTGCTCCAGTATTCATTGTTTCAATCACCCCTTCCATATCGCAGGTTATAGTACTTCTAATTTCTTTTTTTGGTTCCATATTTTTTTTTTGAATTACGAATATATTAAAACAGTATTTATTTAATAAATTTTCTTGTTAAAATTTATGTTTATGATGTTGTTTAGATAAAATTATAAGATTTTTTCTGTATTGTTCACTTGTAAAACAAGGTTCTGGTGTTTGAATAAATAATAACTTTGAGTTTGAAATTGCATAATAACCATCAATTGTTAAATGTTTAATTTTAGCATTTTTATCTTTTATTCCATGGATGTAATTAATTGCTGCAGAAATTGTGTCTGAATGATCTGAGTTCATATGATCAATTATATCTTTTTCTTTATCTGTCCATTTTACTGTATTTTCCACCCAATTATTTTCATCTAACCAAGCAATTTTTCCAAATCCGCCTATCCATCTTGCTTTATTAATTTTTAATTTATAAAAGTTAAAGCCATGAAAATTCGCATAACTTTTACTTTCAGGTCTGAGAGAAAAAAAAAACTCTTTAGTTTTATCAACTGATTTTTCATCTACTTTTTCCAGATTACCCATTAAACTTAGTCTTTTGCTACTCTGTTTATCATTTTTTTCACTTGAAGAACCAACAATTGTTAAACAAGCTGTTGATTTGTAGTTTAAATTTTTAGTATGTTCTGCAATATCGCTTAAATAAAAAAAAATACTTCTGTCTATAAGTGTAGCATAAGTAACAAAACTACCGAAAGGATAATCTTTATTTATTTTGGAGATTGTTGATAAAATTCCTGTGTTATTTGATCTTAATAATTTTATAGCTTCTTTTTCAAAATCTTTCATAGTTAAAATATAAATTAGTAGTACTTTATTATTTTTTCTTTTTTATTAACAACAATGGGTATTTCATATACATGGCTTAAATTTTTTTCGATAAAAACATCATTAGGTGTTCCGTATTTTGCTAATTCTCCGTTTTTTAATAATAATATTTTATCTGCAAAATTATAAGCTAAGTTTAGGTCATGTAATGCTATCAATATACCAAAATTTTTCTTTACTTTTTCTTTAAGAATTTTAATTAATGAAATCTCGTGAGCTAAGTCTAAATTAGATGTAGGTTCATCAAATAAGTAATATCTTTTTTCATCAATATATTCATTGTAGAGCTGAATCAAAGTTCTAGCAAAATGAACTCTCTGTTGTTCTCCGCCGGAAATAGAACTAAAATTTTTATCTAATAAATTAACTATCCCACATTCGTTACTAACCTCTTTTAAAGCATTTCTAAAATTAGAGTTATTAAATTGAATCCACCCTAACTCAATTATCTCTTCACTTTTAAAGTCATATAAAATTTTTTGATTTTGAGACATCGTACTTCTAAGTAAAGCTTGCTTTTCTATACTTAGCTTATCTAGATTTGTTCCATTGAACATAATTTCTCCACTTGTTTTTTTTAAGTTTCCAGAAATAATGTTAATCAGCGTAGATTTTCCAGACCCATTTGGACCAAGAACAGCAATTATTTCACCAGAATTAATTTCAAATGAAATATTTTTTAATATTCTTCTGTTTTCAATTTCATAAGACAAATTGTTAATTTTTATACTCATTTTCTCTTCATATTGTAGATTAACCATAAAAAAAATGGAGCTCCAATTGCGCTTGTGATTAATCCTACTGGCAATTGAGCTGGTTGAATTATAGTTCTTGAAATTAAGTCGGCAAATATCATTAATGATGAACCCAAAAAAATTGAGGCAATTAGTAAGTAATTATGATTAGCTCCGCCCAATAGTCTTGCAACATGGGGAATTACTAACCCAACAAAACCTATCATGCCAACAAGAGATGTACTTACTCCAACAATTATCGCTGAAGAAATTATAATATTTTTTTTAAGTTTTTTAACATCTATGCCTAACCTATGAGCATCATTTTCACCTAGTTGAATTATGTCTAATCTTCTGGAAAAGGTAAGGGTCCAAATAGTTGTTAAAAAAATTAATAAAATAGATGGTATAATTAAAGACCAACTAATTCCTTCAAAACTTCCCATAGACCAAAATGTTAACCCCCTCAGTTCGGCATCGTCACTTATGTATGTTAAAATACCAATTCCAACTCCTGCAAATGAATTAATTGCAATACCAGCTAAGATTAAATAAGTGATATTAGATTTTTTAAAACCTTTAGTTATAATTGATAATATAACAATAACAAAAATTGAACCTAATATTGCACTGAGGGGTAAAAAAAAAGAGTTGATATAATTATTAGGTGCAATTTCAGCCCCAATAACGATTGAAGTTGCAGCTCCCAATGCGGCACCAGAGGAGACTCCTATCAGACCAGGATCTGCAAGAGGATTTCTAAATAATCCTTGTAAACATGCACCTGATAAAGCTAGAGAGCAACCAACAAAACCAGCTAGAATAACTCGCGGAATTCGAATATTTAAAATAACAAATTCTTGAATCTCTTCTAGATTTCCAAAAGCAAGATCTATAATAGAAATACTATAACTTCCCTTGTAAATTGCGATAAAAGATGAAATAATAAGTAGGGTGGCAAATAATTTAACAATTTTTTTTTGACTTGATTTCATCCTTTGAAAAATACTTATTCTTCTTGATTAATTTTTTTAGCAATTTTTAATGCACAATAAATTGTTCTTGGTCCAAATCCTAACATTGACATGCCGTCTTCAAAAATAAAATTATTTTTTTTCCCTGCAGTAGTATTTAAAAACATTTCGTCATTTGAAAAATCTTCAACTTTAGAGTTTTTATGTAAATTTTTACTAGGTAGTAATACATAATCGGGGTTTTCCTTAATTATAGTTTCTTTACTAACCGACTTCCATCCTTCGAATGAATCAAAAATATTATCACCTCCCATAAGTTTTATGAAATTATCTCCCGAAGTATTTTTTCCAGCAACAATAATAGAGGAGGGTTGCATGCTTAAAACAAGCATAAATTTTTTATCAGCTAATGTTTTTTTTGTTTTTATATCTTCTAGTTCTTTTGCTTGTTCAAATATTTTTTCATTTAAAATTTTCTCAGTAGCTTCTTTATGATTCATTATGTTTCCAATACATTGTATCTTTTCAATTATTCCTTGAGTACTTTCTACTTCCTCTATTAATCTAAAATCAACTTTTGATTCATTTAATTGTTTGATTGTTCCAATTGGCCCCATATCATTTTCCCCCAAAATAATGGATGGTTCTAATGACAATATGCCTTCAGATGATATATTACGAACATAACCTACTGAACTTATTTTTTTAGCTTCTTCAGGAAAATTCGAAGTAACATCAACTCCAATTATATTTTTTTCTAGTCTAAGGAAGTATAAAATTTCAGTAATTGAGCCGCCTACAGAAACTATTCTAGTTGAATTATTGCATTTTTTGCAATAATTATTTGCCTGTGCATTAGTGCTTTTAGAAAAAAAAGTGGTAAGTATTAAAAAACTAAGTGCTGTAATTTTATTCATATTTATAAATATATTACTATTATTTAGAATAATTCTAAATAATACACACTTTACTAAAGATTATTAAATAAAATATATATTTTTGACCAAAAAAAATCATGAAATTAATTTTAATATTTTTTGTTTTATTTAATTATGCTAACTCTCAACAAATTGTTGGAATTGGTATGGGGCCTTCCTACCAATATGATATTTTCTATTCATTTGATAGTGGAATAACTGCATACCCTGAAAGAAATAATTGGCATCTAGCTTTTTCAACAGATCTTTCATCTGGAAATATTAGAATTAACAGTGGAGCTCCTGTTTCTTTATATGAAGTGGGGCAAAGCTTTGATAGTTGGTCTCAAATTGAAAGTTTAAATCAAAATGCAGTACAACTTAGAAATAGTAATACGGATTGGAATATCGGTGCATTTGTTAGCAATTCATCTGTTAACTCTGATTTTGGATGGGGTAATTACAATGAGTTAAATGGATTTATTGAAGGAAACAAAATATATGTTATTGATTCTCCTATTGGCCAAAAGAAAATCCGCATTAATAGTTTTTTTTCAGGTGTTTTTGATTTTACAATTTCCAATCTTGATGGCTCAAGTGAAGAAACAATACTAGTAGATGTTTCACAATATCAAGGTAAAAGATTCATATATTTTTCACTAGAAAATAATCAAGTGATTGATAGAGAGCCTCCTAAAGAAGATTGGGATTTATTATTTACTAGGTATGAAGAAAATTTGTATTATGATCAAAGTGACTTTTATTATTATGTATCGGGTGTGAAAAGTAATGGTAATTTGACATATCAGTTTGATGCCCCTGATGACGTAGATCCAATACTAGACATATCAAATTTCATTTCTGAAATCAATACAATAGGTTATGATTGGAAAGAATATAGTGGTTCATTTGTCATGGTTCCTAATAGATCATATTTTATTTTTAATCAAAATGAGGATACCTTGTATAAAATTGTTTTTGAAAGTTTTTCAGGTCAATCAACCGGAAATTTAGAATTTTCTATTGAAGAAATTGAATATAACTATTCTTATTTAGATGAAAATATTGATGATGTGATGATTTATCCTAACCCCAATAATGGAAATTTTAATATTTCGATTACTAATGAATTTTTTTCGGCTTTTATTTATGATTTGAATGGTCAAATTATTAGTACATATGAGTGTGAAAGTGAATGTAAAATTGATTTAAATAAATCAAAAGGGGTTTATTTACTTAAAATTGAAGCAAATAGTATTAATATTATAAAAAAAATTATAATTGATTAGTCGATTTAAATATTATAAATTATTATTATTAGTTATTTTTTGTAGTTTTTTAAGTTTTAAATTAACATCCCAGAATATAAAAATATTTGATTTTGAAAGTAAAAAACCAGTTCAGGGGGCTTTAGTTAAACTCTATTCTTTAGATTCAAAATTATATTTAAGGAAATACACAAATAACTTAGGTTTTATTTCTTGTGATCTTGTAAGACCAACTAGATTAAATATATCGCATATCACTTATACTACATTTGATACAATCATTAATGAAATTTCAAATGACATTGTATTTTATATAAAAAAAAATAAAAATCCTTTAAAAGAAGTAGTAGTTACAGCACAAATTGGAGAAGAGCTAGTTTCTAATTCAGTTAATAATTTTTTGATACTATCAAAAAATAATATTGAAAATAGTTCATCTAATAATTTAGTTGATTTACTCAGCACTCAAGCTTTATTTGATATTAGTTATGATTCTTTTTTAGGTTCAGGCTTATCTATTCAAGGCCTACAAGGTAATAATGTAAAAATATTGATAGACGGTATACCAGTTATTGGAAGAAAAGGTTCTCAAATTGACATTTCTCAAATTAACTTGTCTAATGTTGATAGAATCGAGATTTTGAAAGGTCCAGCAGCAGTATCTTACGGAACTAATTCAACTGGTGGTGTTATTAATTTAATAACAAATTACAATTCGGGGGATTATGTTAATTTAAGCTCATACTTTGAAAATATAGGTATGTCCCAAATAAATTTAAATTTAAAGAAAAGTATTAATGGCCAAAACTTTCAACTTAATATTGGCTCATCTGATTTTTCTGGATTTAGTGAAGATACACTAAGATCTTTAGAATGGAAGCCAAAAAAACAGTTGTTTGGTGATTTTTTTTGGTCAAAAAAAATTAATAATAATAAGATTCAATTTAAAACTTCAATTTTTGAGGAAGAAATAATTGAATTAGGACTTGAAAATAATCCTCCTTTAAATGGAATAGCTTATGATATGTATTATACATCTTCAAGAAAATCAAATTATTTAAAATTTAGTAATTTTTCAGACTTTTATGATATAAATTCTCTTATTTCATACTCTGTAACTAAGTTCGACAAAAATCAATTTTTTGTTGACATTAACTCAGATAATTCTGAACTTATAATTGATTCAGAATTTAATACTAAAGATTTTTTTAAATCAGCATATGCTAGAACTGAGTATAACAGATCCAAATCAGATAATTTCAAGTTTCAACTTGGTTTAGATTTTAATTATGAGTTAGTTGGAGGTTCAAAAATAATTGATGAAGAAGCTACTATTTTTGAGCAATCAATTTTTTTACAAAGTAACCTAATTTTATTTTCAAAATTAAATACTAAAATAGGAATTAGAATCCCTAATCACTCAATTTATTCTGCTCCTCTCATTCCCTCATTTAATATTAAATACGATTTTCATCCAAGGTTAATTTTTAGACAATCGTATGCTACAGGATTTAGAGCTCCCTCTGTTAAAGAGCTTTTTTTAGAATTTATTGATTCAAATCATAATATTGTTGGCAACATAAATTTAGAAGCGGAAAAATCTCATGCTTTTCAGTCATCTATAAATTATATACCATACAAAAATAATATGAATTTAATTTCTCTTGATATAGAATTCTTTTTAAATGAAATGACTAATAAAATTAATTTAGCTCAAATTGAAAATTCAAATGCTTATACTTATTATAATTTAAGTAATTCAACATATACAGGATTAAATTTTTTTTTAAAAACTGAAATTGGAAAAAAAAATAAATTTGAGTTTTCATGGAATAGATATAGAATTAAAACCAATACATTAAAATATAAATTACCTAAACAAAATTTTAGTGCCTTTTATTCTTATTTAAATGATGAATTTAATTTTGGATTTAATATTAATTGGAAACTAAAATCAAAAAGTGAATTTGAAAGATTTAATGATTTAGGTGAACTTGTTACTTATGAACAAGATTCTTATCAGCTACTTAATGCATCTCTCCAAAGAAACTTTAAGCAAATTAATTCAATTTTAAAAATTGGATTTAAAAATATATTTGATGTTAAGACTATTAACTCAGACATACAAGGGGGTGTTCATGATGGTTCTGAGTCAATTATTTCTTGGGGAAGAACATCTTTTATAAGTTTGAATTATTATCCTTTCAGAAAAGATTGATTATTATAAATCGAATATTCCCTCTGGAAGGTCTAAAATTAATATTTTATTTTTTTTATCAATTTTAACAATGTAGTTTTTTACAAAAGGAATCAAAGTTTTACCTTTTTTATTTTTTAATTCAATTAAGTTTTGGAATTTATTTTTAAATACATCATTTACAAAACCAATATTTTCATGATTTGGATTAGTTACTTCAAAATTTAAATATTCAATCAAATTTAATTTATCGTGATTGTTTGATGTTATTTTTTCTCTTCTTACATACACGTTTCTTTTCATAAGTTCCATTGTTCCTTTTTCACAATTAATTTGATCTAATTTTGCTTCTAAAAATATATTTTTTTTTGAGTTTAAGGACAATATTTTAAATGGTGTAAGTTTTTTATCTATGTCAATATGGATGAAATCTAAATTTAAATAATCATTAGAAATTCCAAAATCAATTTTAATAGAAATTTTACCTTTAAATCCTATTTTTTTAGAAACAAAACCTATATATACATATGATTTATTGTTCATATTATATACTTATTAAATAATATAATCGGTTAGTTATTTATATCTAATTTTTTTCAGTTGATTCATCATCCTTGCCAGGAGTTTTTTCAGTAGCGGGAGCTTCTTCAGTAGCAGGAGCTTCTTCAGTAGCAGGAGCTTCTTCAGTGGCAGGAGCTTCTTCAGTAGCAAGAGCTTCTTCA
>PBCX01000010.1 GCA_002718035.1 Flavobacteriales bacterium | reverse complement strand
GTGTTTCCTCAGCAACAGGTGTTTCCTCAGCAACAGGTGTTTCCTCAGCAACAGGTGTTTCCTCAGCAACAGGTGTTTCCTCAGAAACAGGGGAATTTTTAGTTTTATTTTTTCCAAAACGATTATAAAACTTATCAATTCTTCCCGCACTGTCAACTAACTTCATTTTACCAGTGTAAAATGGATGAGAAGTACTTGTTATTTCTCTTTTAATTAATGGGTAGTCAACACCATCTATTTTAATTGTTTCTTTTGAGTCAGCACAAGACCTTGTTATAAAAGTATCACCATTAGACATGTCCTTAAACGCAACTAATCTGTAATTATCTGGATGTACACCTTTTTTCATAATTTTTTTTATTAAGGGAAACAAATTTAGTGAATACAAACGAATGCTAAAAATTAATTGTGTATAATTTTACAACATAAATTACTTTTTGATGTTATAATTATATAATTTGCAAATAAATTTATCTTATGAGATTATTAATTTCAGTAATATTTATTTCTTTATTTATTATCATTGGCTGTAAAAGAGAAGAAGATATAATAGGTTCTAATTTAGGAAATGATTTAGCATTTGAAATTGACACAAATTACTTATACATTAATGAAGAAAATGAATATATTTTACATTTTGACACAGTTTTTCCTCAGATAGGTTCTGCTACTAGATATTTAAAGCTATATAATAGAAGCGCTAATGACATTAACCTAAACTCAGTATACCTAGAAGAAAAAGGTAGCTCAAATTTTAGAATAAATGTAGATGGTGAAAGCACAAATGAAAAAAATCAGTTCTCAGTAAACGATGTTTTGATCAGGTCTAATGATAGTATATATATTTTTGCTGACGTAACAATAGATCCTTTCATTGAAAATAATTTAATTGTTGAAGATAATATTATTATTGAACATGACAACTCAGTTAAAAATATCAAATTAACTGCATACGGCACAAATGCTTATTTTCATTCAGGAATTCCTGACTTGTTTGTCAACTCAAATATTGAATTTTTTGACTTAACTATAAATGAGGAAACTATAAACCTGCCATTCTATGTTATTGACCAAGATACAGATTGGGCAAATGATAAAGCACACATTATTTACGGTAATGTAATAGTTACAAACGGAGCAACTCTTAATATAACACAAGGAACTAATATTTTCTTACACAACAACTCAAATATTATTATTGATAATCAAAGTTCTTTAAAAATGAAAGGAGAATGTTATGAAAAAGCAAGTAGTAATAATTCATGGGATGGTGATAAATTATGTGAAGGTAATATAACATTAGAAGGTGATAGATTAGAAGATTGGTACCAAGGTACTCCAGGGCAATGGGGAAGAATATGGTTTTGGCCAGGAAGTATAAATAACGAAATAGAATATACAATTATAAAAAATGGCACCATTGGAATTCAAGTTGATGGGGAAAACAATATTGACAAACTTACTGAAAATCCAATTTTAAAAATTAAAAACTCTGTAATTCACAATATGTCGGGCCTTGGAATTCTTGCCCAAGGAGCTTCTGTTAACGGAGAAAACCTACTTATTTCAAATTGCGGTCAATATGGATTAGCTTTAAATATTGGTGGAAAATATAACTTTAACCATTGTACTTTTGCAAATTATTATGTTATGCAAAGTAGACAAACACCAAATATTTTCATAAACAATAATTACGAAGATATTGATGGGAATATGCAATACAGGCCAATTAAACAAGCATACTTTAGAAATTGTATTATTTATGGAAATAATGATGACGAGCTTATTTTTGACAACAATCCAAAAACAGAATTTAATTATTACTTTGATCACTGCCTAATTAAAACAACAAATAATGAATTCTTAGATAAGAATCAAAATTTTAATCAATGCCTGTTTAATGAAAATCCAGGATTTATGGACGAAAATAATGGAAACTTTTTTCTTGATCTTTCATCTCCTTGTGTTAATATTGGGGCTGAAAGTAAATTTAATCTAGATTTTTTTAAAGTAAATAGATCCAATTTACCAGACTTAGGTCCGTTTGAAACAGATCCAAATTTGTAATGAGTTAGAAAGAAAAGTTTATATTTTTTTTGACATAACCATTTTTATATACTATAATTCCAATCTCATTATTTTTTAGAGACTCTACTCTCTTGCCAGAAATATTATATAACCCAATTATTACTTCATCTTCTAAATTTTGTTCAATTTTTGAAATAGAGCCCACAACAGACAACAAATTATTTTTATAATTACCCCCACCCTCACCCCAAAAGTCAACATTTAATTTTTCTTCTTGGTTTAAATTTTTGTCCCATAATTTAAAATAAAACTTTTCTCCTGAGTTCATACCATCTTTTTCATCGTTAGAAAGATCATTTCCCCAAATAGAAATTGCAATTGAATTTCCATCAAATATTTGCGACCCAACTAAAAGATGATCTGAAGAATAAACAGCAATTTCGTCACCAATTGAAGGTATTGTCTCCCAACTCGAAATTGGAATTCCTATCGTCATATTTTCCCCTGTTTTATTTACTTTTCCGTAATATGTATTAACTAAACTTTCATTAGAGAATGATAATCTAAATATTTCGATATTGGGATATGAAAATAATGAGTTTGAATTTAATTTTATTTGATAACCTCTTCCAGGAAACATATTATTCATACTATTAACTCCAAACTCTGGCCAATAAATAAGACCATCTTCATCTTTAATGATTATTAAATTTTCTGCTAACAACTGCATCATTTCATCAACAGGGGCAGGAGATCTATTTAAATAAGAAATTATATTCCATCCATCACTAAGAATCAACTCTGTATCAGAGGGCACTTGTTGACCAGAAAAAATAATACTATTTCCCACTGACTCATAATTCATCTTAACAATATAACCTTGGTTATAATTAATATTTTCAATTTGATTAATACCTAAGGCAGGCCAAAAAACATCCCCATTTTGATCTTTCATAATAATTAAATCATCAATATTTTCAAATATTTTTTCTACATGATTATCAATTGGAACTATGTAAGAAGAAAAAATAGTCCAACCAGGGGGGAAAAATATTTCTTGATTATATATAGATAATTCTTGTATTCCGCCTAAACTATTACACTGATAAAAATTAGAGCCAAAATTAAATTCTGGTATTAATATATTTTCAGAGTCGTTTTTAAATACCTTCCATACAATTTCCTCATTACTTTGAAAGCCATTATCTAAATCACTTTCCGCTCCCCAAAGAGCTATGGAAGTTGTTTCTTCTTTCCACATAACAGCACCACCACAATTCAAATTTTGATTTTGATCATAAAAAAAAGCACCTATCCAATCACCGTACTCTAAATTAGTATTATCAATATTTAAATTAGCATCAGCAGGGATTAAGATTGTCATATTACAATCAGTTGAATAATATTGCCAAGGAGAGAAAATACAAGAATCATCATCGATTTCAGTGTAAGGATTATAATTTCCTGCATTGGGTTCAGAACATCCATATACCGGAAACCAACAGGACCCATCATTTTCAGTTACGGAAGAATTAAAATTATAAGCATTAATATCATCACAACCAAAAACTTCATTTTCATTACAAACCCCATCTCCGTCCATATCATTTAAACATGTAACACCATCGCAATCAAATACTAGTCCTGGATAAATACAAGATCCATCATCATCAGTGGCAAACGGGTTAAAATTACATGCCATCGGATTACCATCTAAAATAGTATCATCAGTACAACCAAGTAATTCAAGTTCATCACAAACTCCATCACCATCAATATCATTAATACAAGTATTATTACAATCATAATACTCTAGAGGATAAGAACAATCTTCCTCAAAAGCATAATTACATGCATAATAATCATTACATATTTGCTGACAATAAACAATGACAGGAAAAATAATCATTAATATGATAAATTTTTTTTTCATTTAAAAAGCAAATAAAAGAGGTAATTTCTATTATAAAATTACAAAAAAAAATTAATTCTTTAGAAGAAAATCTATTGTATCTACATTATCTGCATAATCATTCAAACTTGGAGTTTGAGACTTGCCAAAAACAATTGAATTATATTTTTTATAATTAGAAATAATACATTGAATATTTGAAAAATCTAACTCTATATCATTTACANGTGATNATAANNATCAAAATAAAGNACTGANATTGGAGAAAAATAGTCTTGAGNCCTTAAAAGTAATNNAGANNCAAAATTCAAGAAATCTAAGTTCCTTANATTAAAAATTGTTTGATNATAATTAANATTGTCTTTNTAAAAATNATTACTTAATAANTACNTATACTCTGAGAAAAATCTACTTAAAATTGAAGGANTGATATTTTTTGGAAAGTATAATTTAGAAANACTCCTACAACCTAANCCAAAATATAAGAAAATATCTTTCATTAATAAACGAATTTCTTCATCTGTNTCTAANCCATTTAGTATNGCAACACTTGNNTTACTTCNTCTAATTAGCTTNGGTTTTTTTTCTAATTTATAATTAAAAAAATTNGCTGTAAAATTATTNCCTGTACAAATAAAAANATCAGANAAAAATANATTTGATGAAATANAGATTTTTGACTTAAATCGAGGTTCAATTTTTAATANAATNTNAATCAAATATTTGAACAAAACAGAGTCGNTTGATGATGTTTTAGCNACAAAAGTATGACCAAGAATTAAAGTACATAAAAAATCATGAAATCCAACNAAAGGGATGTTNCCNGCTAAGAAAACCCCAACATTTTTTGATTTANCCAACGAGTCAAGATCATAATTTNANATCCATTTTTCAATTTTATCNTTTTCTAACATTATAGAAATAGAATTTAATGCANTGGAAANATTATCAGCNGTAAAACATTNATTTTGATTAAATNCATTAAAATAGATCTTATTATTNGTACTTNNAGCAAGCTCAGAACATNTTAATCCAAGTTTTTNAAAAGCNNTAATTCTATCNNNTAATTTCAAATTTTAATTTATTAAANAAAGTTTAGATTTAAATATACNATTTGTTTAATATATTTGAATAAATTTATNATACTTTAGTACAANTTTATGGCAATAAAAATAACNGATGAATGTATTAATTGTGGAGCATGNGAGCCAGAATGCCCAAANAATGCNATTTATGAAGGNGCTATGCCATGGANACTNTCTGAAGGCACAAATNTNAAAGGCATNGTAAAANCAATGANAGGNGAAGAAATTGATGCNGAAAAAAGTATGGATGCANTAGATGAAGAGTTNTACTANATAGTTCCATCCAANTGTACCGAATGTAAAGGTTTTCATGAAGAACCACAATGCGCCGCAGTNTGTCCAGTTGATTGTTGCGTNCCAAANGAAAAAATTGNAGAAACTGAAGATGAACTTCTAAAAAAACAAAATTATTTACANNAATAATGTATAAACANAATTTCAGTGCAGGTCCGTGNATCCTTCCTCAAGAAGTATTTAGTGAAGCNTCTAAATCNTTNTTAAATTTNAATAATCTTAACTTGTCNGTAATNGAGATATCTCANAGAAGNNCNGANTTTATTGANGTNATNNANGAGGCAACTCTTCTAACAAAAGAANTATTAAATATNCCTGATNATTACTCNGTTCTATTNCTTCANGGNGGNGCAAGTTTACAATTCCNTATGGTTGCNATTAATTTAATGAAANAAAATGGTCGNGCAGTATATTTAGACACTGGAACTTGGTCATCTAAAGCAATCAAAGAAGCAGAATTATTTGGAAAAACATCNGTTATTGCAAGTTCTAAANANAAAAATTANAACTATATACCNAAAAATTATACTATTCCNTCCNATGCAGATTATTTTCACTGTACATCNAACAATACAGTTTATGGGACTCAGTTAAAAGAATTTCCAGATTGCTCAATCAANTTNGTTTGTGACATGTCATCNGATATATTTAGTAGAAANATCGATATTTCAAAATTTGATTTAATNTACGCAGGAGCTCAAAAAAATCTAGGTCCAGCTGGNGCAACATTAGTGATTNTTAATAATGAAGTTNTAGGNTTTAGTAAAAGAAAAATACCAACTATGTTAGATTATAATACACATGTTAATAAAAAAAGTATGTTTAATACTCCACCNGTATTTTCTNTATATGTTTCAATGTTAAATTTAAGATGGTTGAAAAANAATGGAGGAGTNAGTTGGGCTGAAGCAAAAAATTTAGAAAAATCTAANCTACTATATGATTGCATTGATTCTAATCAATTNTTCACAGGAACAGTAAAAAAAGAAGANAGATCTGTAATGAATGCAACTTTTAAATTAAATGAAACTAAATTAGAAGATAANTTTAATCNTATGTTAAAAGAAAATGGAATAAATGGACTTAAAGGNCATAGATCNGTCGGNGGATATAGAGCCTCAATGTATAATGCAATGNNGTTAGATAGTNTNAATATTTTAATTGAAATTATGAACAATTTAGAAAAAAAAGCATAAATGAAAATATTAGCAAATGANGGAATTTCAACAATTGGANTAAAAGCTCTTGANGCCAAAAAATTCAAAGTCTTTACNNAGAAAGTTGANCAAGAAAAGTTGACTGATTTCATAAATAAAAACGANATANAAATTCTTCTTGTTAGNTCTGCNACGAAAGCAAAAAAAGACTTAATTGATAAATGTCCTAATTTAAAAATTATTGGAAGAGGAGGCGTAGGNATGGACAANATTGATGTAGAATANGCTANAAAAAAAGGNNTAGAGATAATAAATACNCCAGCTTCTTCTTCNTCTTCNGTAGCAGAGTTAGTTTTTNCTCATTTTTTCTCTTTATCACGTTTTTTATTTGACTCNAANAGAAAAATGCCNTTAGAGGGAGAAACAAAATTTAAAGANCTTAAAAAAAAATATAACAAGGGNAATGAACTNAGAGGNAAAAGACTTGGTATAATTGGNTTTGGNAGAATTGGTCANGAAGTNGCAAAAATTGGTATTGGANTNGGAATGGATATTATTGCNCATGATANGTNTNTTTCNAGTATGAATGTGGATNTATCATTCTTTGATAAACAAAAAATAAGTTTTAAAATNAAAACAACAACTTTAAATGACTTATTAATTAATTCAGATTNTATAACTATTCATATACCNAAAATAAATCAAAAGCCTATTATTACAAAAAANGAATTTAAATTAATGAAANATGGTGTTGTTATTGTTAATACATCNAGAGGNGGNATAATNGATGAAGANGCCTTACTTGAATATATTAATGCAAAAAAAGTTAAAGCTGCNGGTCTTGACGTATTTATTAATGAACCTGAGCCAAATATNAAAATATTAATGAATGAAAATNTTTCACTATCTCCCCACATTGGAGGCTCAACAATAGAAGCTCAAAATAGAATTGGATTAGAACTTGCTGAAAAAATAATTAAACTTTATNAATAAATTGGTTAAGATATCTGAATTCTCCGCTTTAATACCTAAAGAAGATNTAATACAAAATTTCTCNATTAANTCTTATCCAGAGTATTCTGACTCTGAATTAANAAAAGAATTAAAAAAAAANCCAATTAGTTATCTNAAAATNCTAGAAAAGAATNGAGGNAAAACAAATTTCAATGAAATAAAAAANAAAATTGAAAACTTCAAAACAAATAAAATTTTAATNAAAAAGAAACCATCTATTTTTATTTATCAACAANTTGATAGAGACATCAAATANATTGGTNTAATTTGTGGCATTTCCACNAATGATTATGANCANGGNTTNATTAAAATTCATGAAAATACTCTTAAAAAACGACAAGAATTGTTTGAAAGATATCTTGAAAAGTGTAAAATACACGCTGAGCCAGTCTTATTAACCTANAAAAACNATAAAAACATTCAAAAATTTATTGATTTAACAATTCAAAANAAACCTAAATATGAATTTCAAAGTAATGATAAAATAGTTCATAAAATTTGGGAAATAAATAACANAGAAANNATTTCAACTNTAAAAAANTATTTTNAAAAAATTNAATCACTNTATATTGCAGACGGNCATCATAGAATNTCATCATCNTANTCATACAATAANTCCAATNGACTAAATAACCCNTGTTTAGCGTATATAGTTGCNTCAGATCAATTAAAGNTAGAAAGCTTTCATAGAGTTATTTCAAANTCANAAACTTATGAAAAAAAACTACTTAAATTTATTGAAANCAATCCCCACTNAANTAGTCAAAATAAAATTTTANCAATTAAAAAAAATGAAATTAAAATTTTTATAAAAAATAAGTGGATAACTTTGAAAACCGAAAANAAAGATATNCCTGTTTTTGTTTTATCAAACTTAATTTTTAAANANTTATTNAANATAAAAGATTTGAGTNAAAATGATAAAATTAAATACATTCCNAATTCTAAATTAGANTTGGANAAATTAAAANNNGANAATAGATTAATTTTTTTATTNCCAACAATAAATATTTCTACAATAATTGACACTGCAAANAAAAATGANACNATGCCACCTAAAAGNACNTACATTAATCCAAAANTGAGAACAGGACTTATAATAATGGAGTTAAAATGATAAACCAGAGAATTAAAGAGATAAGAAAAGTTATAAAAAATAAAAAACTCATTGTTGTTTCAAAAAATCGCNCAATTGATGAAATNTATGAAGCTTATANAATAGGACACAGAGATTTTGGAGAAAATAGAGTACAAGAGTTAATAAAAAAATATGAACAATTACCTAAAGATATAAAATGGCACATGATTGGTCATTTACAAAAAAATAAAGTGAAATATATTGTTCCTTTTATTCATTTAATTCATTCTGTTGATAGCTTAGAATTAGTTAGAAAAATTAACTCTGTTTCTGAAAAAAACAATGTTAAAACTAAATGTTTGGTTCAAATTAAAATCGCTGAGGAAGATAGTAAATTCGGAATGTCACTCGATAATTATGAAGAAATAAAGAAACATTTACCAAATTACTCTTCTATTAATATTGTTGGGTTAATGGGAATGGCAACAGCTAATGTTAAAAAAAATCAAATAAAAAAAGAATTTGATTTTCTACATAAAATTTTTAAAAAATCTAACAACCTTAACACCCTGTGCATGGGAATGAGTCAAGACTATAAAATAGCAAATGAATGTGGATCTAATATGTTCAGAATTGGTTCATTTATTTTTAATTAATTACACTATTTATATTATTTTCAACTCTTTTTAACAGATTAGAAATATCACCTCTTTCAAAATTTTGACTAGTGATTTTCTCATATAATTCAATATATCTATTAGAAACTAAATTGATAAACTCTTCGTTCATGTTTGGAATAGTTTGACCCTCTTTACCTTGAAAATTATTTTCAATTAGCCATTGTCTAACAAATTCTTTTGATAATTGTTTTTGCTTTTCACCATTTTGTTGCCTTTCTTCATATCCAGATAAATAAAAATACCTTGAAGAATCAGGTGTGTGAATTTCATCAATTAATAATATTTCACCATTTTTCGATTTACCAAACTCATATTTAGTATCGACAAGAATTAATCCTTTATTTTTTGCATATTCAGTACCAGATTCAAAAAGAGCTAATGTTTTTTTCTCCAAATAAGAATAGTCTTCCTCAGACACTAAACCTTGAGAAATAATTTCTTCCCTAGAAATATCTTCATCATGTCCTACAGTGGCTTTAGTAGTAGGAGTAATAATAGGATGAGGAAATTTATCGTTTTCTTTCATTCCTTCTGGCATTGAAATACCACAAATTGATCTTTTACCTGACTTGTATTCTCTCCAAGCGTGGCCAGATAGGTAGCCTCTTATTACCATTTCAACTTTTATAGGATCACATAATTTACCTATTGTTACTACTGGGTCTGGTGTCGATAATTTCCAATTAGGAATTATATCACTTGTTAAATCAAGAAAAGAGCTAGCAATTTGATTTAAAACCTGTCCTTTAAAAGGAATACCCTTAGGTAAAACAGTATCAAATGCTGATATTCTGTCAGTTGCAATCATAACAAGTATATCATTATTTATTGTATAAACATCTCTTATTTTACCTTTATAAAAAGATGTTTGATTTTGAAAATTAAAATTTGTTTCTAAAATAGTATTATTCATCATTGTAAGCTTTAATTATTAATTGTACTAATTTATGTCTAATAACATCAGATTCATTAAGCTGTAAAAATCCAATTTTTTTCTCTTTATTTAAAATATTAATCGCATGAATTAACCCAGATTGTTGATTTTTTGGTAGATCAATTTGAGTTTTATCGCCAGATATTATAAATTTTGCTGAAGGCCCCATTCTTGTTAAAAACATTTTCATTTGAGATATTGTCGCATTTTGAGCTTCATCTAGTAATACAAAAGCTGAATCTAAAGTTCTTCCTCTCATGAAGGCTAATGGGGCGATTTCAATTATATTATCGTGTAATAATTTTTTTAACTTTGTTGGAGGGATCATATCAGATAAAGCATCATATAGAGGAGACATGTATGGGTCTAGTTTTTCTTTCAAGTCACCTGGTAAAAATCCTAAATTTTCGCCACTCTCAACAGCAGGTCTAGTTAAAATTATTTTTTTTACTTCCTTATTTTTTAATGCCTTTACAGCAATCGCTACAGAAGTATAGGTTTTACCTGTTCCTGCAGGACCATAAACAAAAAGCAGATCAAATTTTGAACTCATTTCAAGCATTTTATTTTGATTTTTAGTTCTAGCTTTGATTACTAAACCGGAAGGACCATTTAATATTACATTTTGATTATAAAATTCATTTCCCTCATCATTCAATATAAAATGTAAATCATTTTCTTGCAAACAATTATTTAGCTTGTACCTATTTAAAATTTGATTAAATTTTAAATAAAAATCATCTACTAAATCTTCTTTACCTTTAATTAAAACGATCTCGCCTCTATGAGTAATTTTCAATTTTGAAAAATAGGATCTAATTATTTTAAGGTTTTTTTCTTTTTCACCAAAAAGATCAAGTAAATCTATATTTTTTAATAATATTTTCTTTTCAATCAAAAGACATAAAAATTGTTGATACAATGTAAAAAATAAATATGTAATTTAGATAAAATCAATAAAAAAATGTCGATCATAACATTAACATCTGACTATGGAAATAAAGACTATTTTATTAGCGCTGTAAAAGGTTACCTAATTAGTAATTTAATTTCCACAAAAATAATTGATATTTCTCACGAAATTACACCATTTCACATTGGAGAATGTGCATACATTTTAAGAAACTCTTATCCATTTTATCCTAGTAAAACTATACACATAATAGGACTAGATTCTGAAAATGAGAAATCAAAAAAACATATAATTGCAAAAGTTGACAAGCAATATTTTATTGGGACTGATGGAGGTCTCTTTTCCTTAGTTTTTCAAAATAGAAAAATAGAAAAAATAATCGAAATAAATTTCAATGAACAAATTAAGGAATCAACTTTCCCCATGTTAAATGTTTTCGCAAAAATTGCTTGTGAAATTATTAATGGTAAAAAAATAGAAGAATTTGGCGTTTTAACTCATTCATTCATTTATAACAAGCAAAGTAAACCAATAATCAAAATTGATAATGATAAAAGAAGAAAAACAATTGTAGCAGAAGTAATTTATATTGATAGATTTGGAAATATAATTACAAACGTTTCAAAAAAATTTTTTGAAGAAAATATTGACAAACAGGCTTTTACAATAATTTTAAGAAGAAATCAAAAAATAGATGTAATTTCAAATAAATATAGCGATGTTGGTGAAGGGAATATGCTTGCAATTTTTAATTCTGCAAACCTATTAGAAATTTCCATCATGAGAAGAAATACAAGTGAAACAGGTGCAAATTTACTATTAGGAATTGAAGAAAAAGACAACATACTAATAGATTATTAAAAAAATGAAATCAGTATTATTAAAAGAGTTAAAATATTTTTTAAATACACCTTCAATATATTTTATAATTGGAATTTTCTTAACTATTTGTTCTTTATCTTTTTGGGTTTTTCCTGAGCCCGCCCCAAACATTTTTGATTATGGATTAGCTAACCTTTCTACTTTTTTCGAATTTTCACCGTGGCTAATTTTATTACTAGCACCTCTAATAACAATGGGAGTTATTTCTGAAGAAAAAAAAGAAAAAACCATCGAGCTTCTTTTAACTAAACCGATTTATGAAATTGAATTAGTTTTAGGGAAATTTTTAGCTTCTCTAATTTTAATAATTATTACTTTTTTTCCTACAATAATTTATATTTTTTGCATTCAAGAACTCAGTAGTAACGATATTGATATTGGCCAAATAATAAGTGGGTATATTGGACTAATTTTAATTAGCTCCTGTTTTATTTCAATTGGAATTTTCTTTTCATCACTAACAAATAAACAATTGGTTGCATTTATTTTATCTTTTTCAACAATCTTGTTTTTTCTTCTAGGAATTACCATGATTCAAAAAATTACATCAATTGACTTTTTAAGTATTTTGAGTTTTAGTGATAGATTTGAAGGTTTTCAAAAAGGGATAATAGATTTAAAAGATGTTATATTTTTTATTTCAATCTCTTTAATATTTCTTTTATTAACCGCTGATCAATTAAAAAGAGAAAGATGAAAAATAAATTATTATCGAAATACTTTTTACTTTTTTTAATAACGTTTTTTATAAATGTATTAATTTCTCAATTTAGTAATATTAGAATAGACTTTACAAAAGAAAAAAAATATACATTATCTGAAAAATCTAGAGATATATTAAAAAAAATTGATGATAAAATATTTTTTAAAATTTATTACTCTGGAAAATTATTTACACCTGAACTTAAAAGTTTTAAAAAAGAAATTAAACAGTTAATTTCTGAACTAAAGTATTACTCTAACTATATTGATTATGAATTTATTGATCTATATTCAATAAAAAATATTGAAAATAGAAACAAAAAAATATATGAATTAACTCAAGAAGGTATACATTGGTCTCTTCACCCTAGTTTAAAAAATAATTATATTATTTGGGGAGCAGAAATTAGTTATAAAACTAGTTATAGTAATACTATATCCTTTCTCACTGACCTTGATAAAGAATGGCCGATAAATTGTACTGGAAAAAATGATAATATTTCAACGTGTTTAAACGAAAATTATACTGAAAATTCATTAAAAAAACTAGAATACACACTAATAAATGGAATTAATAATGCTCTAGATTACAGAAAAGAAAGAAAAAAAATTGGAATATTAGGCGGCCATAAAGAAAAAAACGGGACATGGATTAGTTCAATTAAAAATGATTTAGAATACAATGAAAATTATATTGTAGAAGACACTATTCTTCTCCATCAATCTGAAGAATTCTCAAAATTATATAAATTAATTGAAAATAAAGAAACAGACCACATATATAATTTATCTGACTTTGATTGCTTGATAATCAATAACCCAAATGACTCAATTTATTTTTTAGAAAAAGTAATTCTTGATCAGTATATAATGAATGGAGGAAAAACTATTTGGCTTGTGAAAGGAACAAAATCAGATATTGATAGTTTACAAAAATATCCTGAAATTCCAATTGTAGATTTAAATATAAATATTAGAAATATGTTGTATAAGTATGGGGTAAGAATAAATTCTGATATAGTTAGAGATTATAATAATTCTGGAATTAAACTCACTGAATATAGCACAGGATTATTACTACCATTTCCATGGGACTATTTTCCAGTAATTAAAGGAAATACTCATAGCTCAGTTTCAAATAATATAAATGATTTAATAACGCAATTTCCAAGTTCAATTGATACAATAGCTAACAAAGTAAATAAAACAATTTTACTTCAAACATCACAATACAGTAAAACATCAAGTTTATTTGACATGATTTCATTTAATAATGTAGAACTTATGTCTGAAAAAAAGAACTACAACCAATCTAATATTATTCTTGGTGTATTACTTGAAGGATTTTTTGAATCATATTTTAAAAACCGGATTCCTAAAGAGTTTAAAGAGAGTTTAAATTTTATTGAAAAATCAAAAAAATCAAATAATATGATCGTAATCAGTGATGGAAATTTTATAACAAATCAAATTGGAAGAAGCAAGAACTCAAGGGATTTAAAAATAGATGAAGATGGAAATTTATTTCTAACTCCTGAACTGACAAAACCACTTGCCCTAGGTTATGACAGAAATAGTTTCAAAAAATATAATAACAGTAATCTTATTCTTAATTGTATTGATTATTTAACTGAAGAAAAACAAGAAAAGTACCTATTTGAAATAAGAAAAAAACAAACTAAAATAAACAAACTTGATAAAGTTTTAATTGATGAAAAAAAAGAAAAATGGCAAATTATTAACTCAATTATTCCAATTATTTATTTATTTTTTCTTTTTATGATTACAAACGCAAGAAGAATAATTATATACAAAAAATGAAAATAAAATTCTCTATTACATTATTAATTAGTTTTTTAATTTATTCATGTAACAATGAAAAAATATCAGACAAAAGAAATTTTTCCGTTGAACAAATAGAAAATATAAACTATATAGAACTTAAAAACAAAACACCAAAAGAAGTTAAATTATATAAAAAAAATGAAAAATGGGAACTTGAAAATGGGTTTTCTGTTAATGAAGATTTAATTAAATATTTACTAGAAACCCTTAGTGATATGAAAATTAAAAGACCTTTAACAAAGAGTGAAAAGAATAATATTTTGAAAAGAATGAGTACGCAAAGAACTCAAGTAAAAATATATTCAGATAAAAAAATATTAAAAACGATTTATGTTGGTGGCGATACACAAGATCAATTAGGGACATATATGATTCTAGATAATTCAAGTGAACCATATGTGCTAGAAATTCCTGGGTTCAAAGGATACTTAAGTTCACGTTTTTCATGTGAAATAAATGATTGGAAAGAAAAAACAATTTTCAACTACAAAAAAGGTGAAATTGAAAAAATTTCAGTAAAAAATAAAGATATTGAAAAGTCATTTGAAATTAATTCAAGTGACTCAATCTCAAATATTTATTTTTCTAATTTTGAAAATATAAATTGTGAAAAATTCTTAAAAAACAATAATCAATTTAGTATACAAGAAATTCTAGATAGAGAAGTCATATTTGAAATTAATATTAATTTAAAAAATGGAAACACCTCGAATCTAAAAGCATTTGAAAAGAAAAGCTCAGAAAAAGGTCGTTCAAAAAATAAAAAATTTGATACTGAACGTTTTTATGCCTTATTTAAGAATGAACTAATTCTAGTCCAATATAATCAGTTTGAAAATATACTAAACTTGTAAAAAATTGTTGAAAATTATTAATAAAAAAAAAATAAATCAGATTTTTTATTAATAATTTGATATTATATTGTTAAAAAATAAAATAAATTAATTTATATGAAATTCATAGTGTCAAGCCAGTCATTGCTCAGGAGTCTTCAATTAATTTCAGGAGTAATCTCTCCCAATAACGCTCTTCCTATTTTAGAAAATTTTCTTTTTGAAATTGACAATGGCAAACTTACTTTAAAATCAACTGATTTAGATTGCACAATGGAAACTCATATTAAAATAGAATCTGATGAGAATTATTCAGTAGCAGTTGATGCGAAAATGATTTTAGAATTCTTAAAAGCATTTCCAGAACAACCACTAACATTTTTAATAGATAGCACAAAAAATATAATAAAAGTTCATTCTGAAGATGGGGAGTATAGTTTTACTTACTTTGATGGTAATGAATTTCCAAAAACTCCTTTGTTGAGCGAAGAAAAAACAATTAAAATCAATTCTCAAACATTTTTAGAAAGTATAAATCAAACAATTTTTGCAGCTGGAAATGATGAATTAAGACCTGTTATGTCTGGTGTATATTGTGATATTTCTTCAAGCAATATTAATTTTGTTGCAACTGATGCACACAAACTAATTAGACATAAAATTAATGAAAATAGCAATGAAACTAATTCATTTATTCTTCCAAAAAAACCTTTAAATATTATTAAAAATATTTTTTCTGAATCTAGCGAAGATATTGAAATAAGTTACGATAGTTCAAATGCAATTTTTTCTTTCAAAGATTTAGTAATTTACTGTAGACTGGTTGAAGGAAGTTATCCAAACTATGAACAAGTTATTCCTAAGGATAATTCAAACGAATTAATTATTTCAAAAAAAAATTTAATCAGTGCACTGAAAAAAGTCATGCCACTTTCCAATAAAAGCACAAATCAAGTTGTATTTGAAATAAAAGGAAATTCATTAAATATTTCAACAATTGACTCTGATGTTAACAGTAGCGCAATGAGCAATATCAATTCTGATATAAAATATAATGGTGAAGATCTAAAAATTGCATTCAATGGCAAATTTTTACTTGAAATACTTCAATCACTAAAATATAATGAACTTTCAATAAAATTAAAAACACCTGCTAAGGCAGTAACAATAGAGCCAAATAACGACGAAAACAAAACATTAGCACTGATTATGCCAATTATGATAACAGACTAAAAATTGAGCGGAGAGAGAGGGATTCGAACCCCCGGTACCTTTCGGTACAATGGTTTTCAAGACCACCGCATTCGACCACTCTGCCATCTCTCCAGTCAAAAATAAACGTAGTAATATAACATTTATTAAAGCCCAAAAATAATTAATTTATTTATATATCTAACTAATTTAATTTCAATTTTAAAAGGATTAGTATATTTACCTAATATTTTTATTTAACTATCATACTAAACTTTGTTTATTTTTTTTAAAATATTATCAAAATTGTCTCTAAAAAAACTTTATTTATTATCTGATTTAATTAACAATTTTTTTTTATTAAAACTGCTATATAGAAAAAAAATTACATATAATAACTTAAACAAAGTTTTTAATAGAAAAACAAAAAAAGAAATTGAACTTATATATAAGCGGTATTATAATCATTTAAGTGATTTGATTTTAGAAACCATTAAACTTTTAGATGTAAATGAAATAACTATAAAAAAAAGAATAAAACTATTAAATCCTGAAATTATAAATTCATTGGACAAAAATAAACCGACAATAATATTATCTGCTCATTATGGAAATTGGGAATGGCTTTTTGCATCCCTATGTGTTAACTTTAAAGAAAATATATATGCTGTATACAAACCACTTTCTAATAAATTTTTTAACAATTTAATTCTTAAAATAAGAAAAAATTTTGGTGGAAAATTGATAAGTAAAAATAAAACAGGAAATTTTATTTTAAAAAAATTTAAAAAAAAAGATATTTTATTTGTCTTAGCAGATCAAGTTCCAGAAAATTTAAATAATACTATTTCAATTAAATTCTTGAACAGAAATACAACATTCTCTAAAGGACTAGAAAAATTATGCATAAATTCTAATGCTATTGTGTTATATGCTAAAATGAAGAAAAAAGAAAGAGGTTATTACACAGTAGAATTTACTAAAATTAAAAAAAATATAATTAGAGAATATTCGAAGAAAACCGAAGAAATTATATTTGAAAAACCTGAATATTGGCTTTGGTCTCATAACAGATGGAAGAGATGAAAAAAATAACTATTGCAATAATTAACTGGAACGGTATAGGATGGTTAAAAAAAACTTTACCTAAAATTATAGAATACAGTAAAGAAGCAAACATTGTTTTAATTGATAATAACTCAGATGATAAATCAATTCCTTTCACAAAAAAAAATTTTAAAAAAATTAAAATTATTAATAATGAAAAAAATTATGGCTTTGCTAAAGGTTACAATAAAGCAATTAAAGAAATTAAATCAAAGTATATTTTATTATTAAATAATGATGTTCTCGTTACAAAAAATTGGCTAAAACCATTAATTACATTTTTAGAATCAAATAAAAAATTTTCTGTAGTTCAACCTAAAATCAAGGATTTAAATAACAAAAAATACTTTGAATATAGTGGTGCCGCTGGTGGTTTTATTGATTTCTTTGGAATACCTTTTTGCAGAGGGCGAATTGGAAATAAAGTAGAAAAAGATACAGGTCAATACAATGATTCCAGTGAGATATTTTGGGGATCTGGATCATGTTTATTAATTAAAATAGATACATTTAAAAAAATTGGTGGATTTGATGAAAATTTCTTTATGCATCAAGAAGAAATTGATTTATGTTGGAGAATTCAAGGCATTGGACAAAAAATTGGATATTGTTCAAAAAGTACTGTTTATCATCATGGCGGTGGAACATTAACAAAATGGAATTATAAGAAAACATTTTATAATCATAGAAATAATCTTCTAATGCTATTCAAAAACTTAAAAATATCAGATTTCATGCTAATAATAATTAATAGATTTTTAATTGATGTATTAATCTCATTTTATTATTTGATTAAATTAAATTTTATCCATTCAATAATGGTTTACATTGCATATTTTTCATTTTTTTTTATGATTCCTAAGTACTTATTTATTAATAAAAAAAAATCTGAAATTAGAAATCCAATTCAATGTGAAGTTAAAGGCAGGTATAATATTAACATTATTTTAATATCAATTTTTAGATTAGAAATATTTAAAAAAAATAATAGAAAATGTTAATATAATCTAGAACGCTTAATTAAATATGCTTTTAACATTCTTTCAAAACCCTTATTCAAATCAGCAATAAAATAATCCATTTTAAGTTGAGCTGATTTTTCTTTAATATAATCAATTGATTTTTCTATTTCTTTTTGATATTGTTGTTTTATGTCTATTGGATTAATTTCAATTTCAGAACTAGTTTCAAGATCAACAAACTTATAAAACCCTCTTTTATAATCTAATTTTTTTTCTTTTTTAAAATCACAAACATGAAATAAAATTATTTCATGTTTTTTATATTTTAAATTGAGTAAAGATTGGAATAATTTATTAATCTTTTTTCTGGAACCTTGAAAATCACTAAAAATAATAATTAAAGATCTCTCATTTATTAAATCAACTAAATTACTAATCGAATCAGAAAAATTTGTAAGTATATTAAGATTTTTTTTTTTGTTTCAATTTCTTTTCAAGTTCATACATTAATTGAAAATAATGTTTTTTTGAGACTTTAGGCTTTTTGTGAAAATCTAAACTCTTAGAGAAAAGAGAAATACCAAAGGCATCTCTTTGTCTTTTGAATAAATTCATTAAACAAGCAGAAGATAATATTGAAAAGGTTAATTTATCTATTGATGAATCATTATTGTAGGGGAAAAACATAGAACTAGAACAATCTACAACTAAATGACAACGTAGATTTGTTTCTTCTTCAAATCTTTTCGTAAACATTTTGTCAGTTCTTGCAAAAAGTTTCCAGTCAATATTCTTAATCGATTCCCCAGGATTGTATATTCTATGTTCTGCGAATTCAACTGAAAATCCATGAAAAGGACTTTTATGTAAGCCAGTAATAAAACCTTCAACCACTTGAGTAGCAAAAAAATCTAAATTTTCAAGGATATTTATAGAACGATAGTCTATACTCATTTTCTGTAAAACTTACATGAGAGAATTAAGTTTATCAGAGATTTCTTTTTTACTTGCAGCTCCAACATGCTTGTCAACAACCTCACCATTTTTAATAAATAATAAAGTTGGGATATTTCTAATACCATGCTTACTTGATAATTCAGCGGAGTCATCAACATTAATTTTTCCAACAATTGCTGTATCAGAAAAATCTTCAGAAACTTCATCAATAATTGGACCAATAAGTTTACAAGGCCCGCACCATTCAGCCCAAAAGTCTAAAAGAACTGGTTTATCTGAACTTAAAACTTCATCGTAATTTTCTTTTGTAATTTGTAAAGACATTTTTATTATTTTAATAAGTTATAGAATAACAAAGCTAATTTTTTTTTTTATTAATGCAAATCAATTATAAGTCCTTTTTAAGCTAATTCAAAAAATAATCATTAATCCCTATCTCTTTCATTTCTTTCAAGAACTTTTTAGAATATTTAATTGAATGAATGTTAGATTTAAAAGGCAGAGAGATGTTCTTTTCTGTATGTAGAAGATGCATTTCAAAATTTGTTTTTCCTTTATTGTTGTTCAATACATTTTCTAAATTATTTATTAATTCTTCATTAATATCTTCAACATTGATTTTAAAGGAAATACAATTCCAAATTCTGTTAAGATCCATCATTTTAATTATATTGATTGAAAGATCATCATTATAATAATTCTTTTGAACTGAAATATGAATTTCTAAAAATGTTCCTATTTCAAAAAAAGATTTACTTAATTTATCATAATCTTTAAATATTCTGAACTCTCTTGTTGAACTAAAATCCTCAACTGATAAAACACCATATTTTTTTCCATTCTTTGTTTCACGTTCATGAAAATCAGTAACCATTCCTCCAATTACTATTTTTTTATTTTCAAACTTTTTTAAATCATTTAATTGTATTATTTGACAATTACACCTGTATTTAATTTTATCATAATATTTATCAAGAGGATGACCAGAAACATACATTCCTAAAACTTCCTTTTCCTGTTTCAGTTTTTTTAATAATGTAAAGCTCTCACAAATAGGAATTTTTGGCTTTTCAATATTTTCATCACCAGAAAATAATACAGGGGCATTTAAAGATTGTCTGTATAGTGATGAAAATTTAATTAAAATTTCCAAGAAAGACATTTGTTTTCTTTCATCGATATTATAAAATATTGACCGATTTCCTGAAGTTAACTTATCAAAAGCACCTCCCATAATTAAAGACTCAAACGCTTTTTTATTTGCAGATCTTGAGTTCATCCGAGTAAAAAAATCAAATAAATCATTATATGGTCCCTTATTTTTTCTTTCACTAATAATAAACTCAGCTGCTGAAGAACCAACACCTTTTATTGCTCCTAAGCCAAATCTTATGTTTCCTTGTTTATTAACAGAATATTTCATGTTACTTTCATTAACATCAGGTCCAAGAATTGAGATCCCCATTGTCTTACACTCCTCTAAGTAAAAAGATAATTTAGTTATATCATTTAAATTATGAGTCAATACAGAGGCCATGTATTCAGAGGGATAATTTGCTTTTAAATAAGCCGTTTGAAATGCTAAGACAGAATAACAAGTAGAATGGGATTTATTGAATGCATATGCAGCAAAAGACTCCCAATCAGTCCATATTTTATTTACTATTTCTATTTTATGACCATTTTTTTTACAACCTTCAATAAATTTTGTTTTCAACTGATCCAATAAAATTTTATTTTTCTTACCCATTGCTTTCCTCAATATATCTGCATCTCCTTTTGAAAAATTAGCTAACTTTTGAGAAAGTAACATGACTTGTTCTTGATAAACAGTTATTCCATAAGTATCATATAAAAACTCTTCTTGTTCAGCTAAGTCATAATTAATTTTTTCACTTCCATTTTTTCTAGCGATAAATTTTGGAATATATTCTAATGGACCCGGTCTATATAAAGCATTCATAGCAATTAAATCCTCAAATTTATCTGGCTTAAGCAACCTTAAATATCTTTGCATTCCAGATGATTCAAATTGAAAAGTACCGTTCGTTTGTCCATTTTGATAAAGTTCATAAGTTTTCTTATCATTTAAGGGAATGTTATCAATTTCAATTGATACTGAGTGCCTTTCTTTGATCAATTTAATAGCATCACTGATTATTGATAAAGTTTTTAAACCTAAAAAGTCCATTTTTAATAAACCAGCATTTTCAACAACACTATTGTCAAATTGAGTCGTTGGAAGTTGAAGTTCACTATCATTGTCTTGAATTTTTAAAGAATTAGAAGAAATTGCTACTGGCACTATTTCTCTCATATCTTTCGGAGTAATTATCATACCGCAAGCATGAGTTCCTACATTTCTTATTGAACCTTCTAACAGAGAAGCTGTTTTTAAAACTTGAGATTCTAGATCATTATTTTTAAGTATTTTTTGAATTTGACTTACATTATATAATTGATCTCTATTTAATTTATCTTTTAAATTTATATTTCCATCTTGAGGAAATATTATTTCTTTTAATTTAACATTTGATGGTATTAATTTGGCAATTCTATCTGTTTTTGGTAACTCTAAATTTAAAACACGCCCAACATCTCTAATTGAAGATTTCGCTGCCATTGTTCCAAATGTAATAATTTGTGCAACCTGATTAAGTCCATACTTTTTCACAACCCATGAAATTAATTTAGATCTGCCTTCATCATCAAAATCTATATCAATATCTGGTAATGAAACTCTATCTGGGTTTAAAAATCTTTCAAATAAAAGACCATACTTGATTGGGTCGACATTTGTAATACCAATAGAATATGCTACAACAGATCCAGCAGCCGAACCTCTACCAGGACCTACAATTACACCCATTTCTCTTGCTTTTTTTGTTATGTCTTGAACAATTAAAAAGTAACCGGGGTATCCTGTCTTTTTTATTGTTTCTAGTTCAAATAATATTCTTTCTTCTAAATCTTCAGAAATAACACCATATCTTTTTTTCGCACCCTCTAGGGTTAAAAATTTCAAATAATCATTTTGATTTAAAAATGAATCCGGTAAATTAAAAATTGGAAGTGAAACTTTTCTTTCTAAGTCAAAAAAATCAATTTTTTTATAAATCTCTTCACATGTATCAAATACTTCAGGTGTATCATTAAAAAGATCACACATTTCCTGAGTAGTTTTAAAAAAATATTCATTAGAAGGTAAACCAAATCTAAAACCTCTCCCATAACCTACTGGTGTTTCTTTAAGTTCACCATTTTTAATACAAAGTAAAATATCATGTGGATCATAATCTTCTTTGTTTAAATAATAAATTTCATTTGAACAAAAATACTTAACTGAATATTCTTTACACCAAGAAATTAAAATTTTATTTATGTAAGTCTCATCATCTAAACCATGACGTGATAATTGAATATAAAAATCAGATTTAAAGTTTTCTTTCCACCAAATAAAAAGCTTCCTCGCGTTTTCTTCCCCTTCATTTAATAAAACATTTGCAATTTCTCCTTTAATTCCACTTGAGACAACAATTAAGTCTTCTTTAAAGCTCAACAACAAATCTTTATCAATTCTTGGAAAACCTGAATATAATCCATCTATATAAGCTTGAGATGATAATTTAGAAAGATTTTTATATCCATTTAAATTTTTAGCGTAAATTATTTGTGAATATCTTTTATCTCTTTTTTCTCTGGTAAAACTTCTTTTTTTATGATCTTCAGTTATAAAAAACTCACATCCTAAAATAGGTTTAATATTATTTTTTTGACAGGTTTTAACAAACTTAAAAGCACCAAATAAATTACCTATATCAGTTAAGGCTACTGCTTTCATATTATTTTTCACTGCTTCATTTACTAAATTTTCTATTGAAATAGTAGATTGAAGAATGGAAAAACTAGAATGACAATGTAAATGAATAAAAAAAGAATTGTTTAATTCATTATTAATTTCTTTAATATTGTTTTTGTTCCCGACCTTTGTATTTGATTCAACTTCATAATTTTGATTGTCATTTACAATATTTAAAATTGGTTCAAATTCAGGAATTATTTTTTTGTTTTTATCAAAAAAATATTTTTTTTGATCTTCAGTAAAAAATTTATTTGAGTTAATTACTCCTAATCTAATAAGTTCAAAAAAACATCTAGCAGTAGCAGCTACATCTACAGAAGCATTATGGGCTTCAGAAAATTCATTTCCAAATAATTTCAAATGTAACTCAGTTAATTTTGGAAATTTAAACTTGCCAAACCTTCCTCCTGGAATTTCACAAAAATTTGCTGAGTTTTCAGTCATGGTATCAAGTGTTTTCCATTTATTTTGATCATTTAAAATCTCTAATTCTCTTTTATCAATTTTATTTATTTTAAATAGATTATTTGCTCTGTAAAACTCTGAAAAAATAATATTTACATCAAATGAAATATTATGACCAACAATATACTGACTTTTTGATAGTGCATTATTAAATTCACCTAAAACAGTTTTAATTGGATGACCCTCAATCTTTGCTCTTTCTGTTGAAATTCCGTGAATTTTTTGTGAATTGTATGGAATCGAAAATCCTTCTGGATGTATTATGTAATTTTTTATTTCAATTAAATCACCATTATAATCATGTAGTTGCCAAGCTAACTGAATACAACGTGGCCAATTTTCAACATCACTAATTGGTGCGGAAAAATCTTTTGGGAGTCCAGTAGTTTCTGTATCAAATATTAAAAACATAAATAAAATTTGTGATATTTTTAAAAGTAAAAAAAAATATGTTATTAATAGCTTGTATTTTATCATTATTATATTTTTTATGTTAAATAATTATATGATATTTGCAAACTCATTAATTAACCGGGTTTAGGACCCTTTTTAAAAAATTAATTTATTATGGCAACAAAAATTAGACTACAAAGACACGGAAAAAAAAGAAGACCTTTCTACCATATAGTTATTGCAGACTCACGTGCAAAAAGAGATGGAAAGTTTATTGAAAAAATTGGAACTTATAACCCAAATACTAAGCCTGCAATTATTGATTTAAATTTTGATTCTGCTCTATTATGGCTTCAAAAGGGAGCGATCCCTACAGATACAGCTAGAGCAATATTATCTTACAAAGGTGTTCTTCTAAAAAAACACTTATTAGATGGTGTTAAGAAAGGAGCTTTTGATGAAAGTACTGCAGAAAAAAAATTTAATGATTGGATTAATGAAAAAGAAGAAAAGACCAACCAATTAATCTCAAACAATGAGAAGCAGATCGAAAAAAACAAACAAGATATTATAGACCGTGAAAAAATTGTTAGAGCTAAAAAAGAAGAAGCCATAGCTGCAAAAATTAAACCTGCTACTGAAGAAGCTCCTGCTACTGAAGAAGCTCCTGCTACTGAAGAAGCTCCTGCTACTGAAGAAGCTCCTGCTACTGAAGAAGCTC
>PBCX01000009.1 GCA_002718035.1 Flavobacteriales bacterium | reverse complement strand
CTGAGGAGGAACCCGTAGTAGAGGAGGAACCCGTAGTAGAGGAGGAACCCGTAGTAGAGGAGGAGCCTGTAGTTGAAGAAGAGCCCGTAGTAGAGGAGGTGCCCGTAGTAGAGGAGGAACCTGTAGTAGAGGAGGAACCCTTAGTAGAGGAAGAAACTTCCATTAAAGATATAAATAACAAATCTAGTTTTTTTGATCCTTATGATGAAGAGAAAAAAAATAAGTTCAAGAGTGCTATTTCTAAAACTAAAGAAGGCTTATGGGGGAAAATTAATAGATTCTTCACTGCAAAAAACAAAATTGATATAAGTACCATTGAGGAACTTGAAGAACTATTAATTTCATCAGATATTGGAGTGTCAACTACAATTAAAATAATTGACTCTGTTGAAGCTTATGTGGAGAAAAAATCTTATTTGAATAATGATGAATTAAGAAATATCTTAAAGAATGAGATAATTAATATTATTTCTGTTGATTCTAATGACAATCAATTATTAAATAAAAACCAAAATACTCCTTATGTTATTATGTTTGTTGGTGTAAATGGTGTAGGAAAAACAACAACTATCGGAAAATTAGCAAACATACTTTCAAAAGAAGGAAAAAAAGTTATTATTGGAGCTGCAGACACATTTAGAGCAGCAGCTATTGAACAACTTTCAGTATGGGCTGACAGAGTAAATGTTCCAATAATAAAACAAAAAATTGGTTCTGATCCAGCATCTGTTGTTTATGATACTTTACAATCTGCAATTTCAAAAAATGTTGATTACGTTTTACTAGATACCGCCGGTAGATTACATAATAAAATAAATTTAATGAATGAATTATTGAAGATTAAAAATGTATGTAGTAAATTAATTCCAAACTCTCCTAATGAATTGGTTTTAGCTTTAGATGCTTCAACTGGACAAAATGCTTTAGAACAAGCTAAACGTTTTCTTGAGGTTATTGATATAAATTATTTAGCATTAACGAAACTTGATGGAACTGCTAAAGGAGGAGTAGTTATAGGGATATGTGATCAATTAAATATTCCAATAAAATATATCGGTGTTGGGGAGTCAATTGATGATTTACAGTTATTTGATAAAAAACAATTTGTAGAATCTTTATTTGAAGATTAATGAGAATAGAAAAAGAAAAAATAAAACTAAAAGATTTTAGCTTTATATCAAATTTAGTTACTGACTATAGTGAAAATAATCATAAATTAAAATCATTTGTCACTGATTTTCCAAGCGAAAAGAGTATAATTAAAAAAATTAAAAATAGAAAGTTTTCAAGTTCTTTGAGGTCAGATCTTGTTAAGGTTCTTAAAAAACAATATAGTAATACTTTTTTTTATAATTCAAATTTAGAATTAGTTAATAAAAATATAAATAAAATATCTCTCAGTGATACATATACGATTACTACAGGTCACCAGTTATGTTTGTTTTCTAATCCCTTATTTTTAATATATAAAGTTATTGATGTAATAAATCTATCTAAGAAAATTTCTAAAATTTCAAATAAAAATATAATTCCTATTTTTTGGTTAGCTAGTGAAGATCATGATTTTGACGAAATAAAAGAATTTAATTTATATGAAAATAAACATGTTTGGAATAAAAAAACATCTAATAAACAAGTAGGATTAATTAAAACCAAACAGATTGAGGTATTTATTAATAATATTTTTCAATCAATTGAAGATGGTCCTTATAAAAAAGAATTAAAAAAAATTTTAACTGAAACTTACTCTAAAAACGTTAATTTATCTTTTGCAACAAGATCATTGTTGACATTTTTTTTTGCAAAACACGGACTTGTAATTTTAGATTCAAATGATTCCATTTTAAAAAAATATTTTAAATCAATAATTAAAAAAGATATTATTGAAAACACATCCTATAAATTTGTTTCAAATCAAACAAAAAAAATGTCAAAATTTTACAACCCTGTTGTTAAACCTAGAAATATTAATTTTTTTTATTTAAAAAATGAAAAACGAATTAGGATAATTTATGACAAAAATAAATATCGTTTAGTAGACTTATCTAAATCATGGACTGAAAAAGAAATTGTTAAAGAAATTGAAATAAATCCAGAAAAATTTAGCCCTAATGTTATTTTAAGAACATTATTTCAAGAGAAAATTTTACCAAATATTGTATATATTGGAGGGCCCTCAGAAATTTCTTATTGGCTTCAGTTTAAAACATTATTTTCAAATCTTAATGTTAGTTATCCAATATTAATTAATAGATCTTTTATTTTAAATATGGACAAAGATCATATAAAATTTTTACACAAAAATAGAATTAAGATCATTGACTTAATTTCTCCGTTAGATGGATTTTTATATAAATCTTTATATAAAAAAGCAGCAATAAATTTAAATAATGAAGTAAGTAATTTTACAGAAATTTTAAAATCTATAATGAGAAAATCAAAAAAAATTGACAACTCACTAGATATACATATTTTAGCACAAGAAAAAAAAATTGAAAAAATTTTATTGAATGTTGAAAGAAAAATAATAAAGAATCAAAAAAAAAATCATATTGAATTTCTTAAGCAATTATCAAATATTCACTCTCATGTTTATAATAATAATATAATACAAGAAAGGAGATTTACTTTTCTATATTATTACTTAAAATATGGAAATAAATTTTTTGATATACTATTTAAAAAATTAGATTGTTTAGAAAAAGAGTATATTATTTTAAAAGGACTTTAATTAGTATTACATTTATTTCATGGAAAAAATAATAATTATTGATTTTGGTTCACAATACACACAATTAATTGCAAGAAGGATTAGAGAACTTTCTGTGTACTCTGAGATTATACCTTTTTCTAAATTTAAAGACATAGATGCTAACACAAAAGGTATTGTATTATCTGGAGGCCCATCTTCAGTAAATGATCAAGATTCTCCTAAAGTTGATATGGCAAAATATAGAGGTAAGATTCCTATTTTAGGTCTTTGTTACGGTGCACAATTAATTGCTAAACAGAATGGTGGCTCTATATTAAGTTCAAAGATACGTGAATATGGAAGAGCAAAATTAGATTTTGTTTCAAATAGTGTTTTAATGAAGGATGTAGTTAAAAATTCACAAGTTTGGATGTCACATGGTGATACAATTTCAACTATTTCAAATAACTTTAACATATTGGCAAGTACAAAAGATGTAAAAGTTGCTGGTTTTAGTTTAAAAAGTGAAAATACATATGGGTTACAATTTCATCCCGAGGTTTTTCATTCAGTTGATGGAATTAGAATTATAAATAACTTTTTAACTGATATATGTAAATGTACAAAGACTTGGACTATGGAGACTTTTATCACAAAGTCTGTTAATGATATAAAAGCTAAAGTTGGTAGTGAGAAAGTATTATTAGGTTTATCTGGTGGCGTAGATTCAAGTGTTGCAGCATTATTGTTAAGTAAAGCTATTGGGGAAAATTTATACTGTTTTTTTATTAATAATGGACTTTTAAGAAAAAATGAATATGATGATGTACTTAGTTCATATAAATCAATTGGTTTAAATGTTAAGGGAATTAATTCGGAAGATGTATTTTTAAATGCACTANTTGGNGTTTCTGANCCTGAACTTAAAAGAAAAATTATTGGNAATAAATTTATTGAAATCTTTGANAAAGANGCTTTAAAAATTGGAGGAGTCAATTGGCTTGGTCAAGGNACAGTNTACCCTGATNTTATAGAATCAGTTTCAGCAACAGGNGGNCCTTCTGCAAAAATAAAATCTCATCATAATGTNGGTGGTTTACCTGAAAAAATGAATTTAAAAGTNATTGAGCCNTTGAGAGAAATTTTTAAAGATGAAGTAAGAAGAGTAGGTCAAAATTTGGGTTTAGATAAAAATATTTTNTTTAGGCATCCTTTTCCNGGACCNGGTTTAGCAATTAGAATTTTAGGTTGTNTNAATAAAACTAATCTCTCAATATTGAGAGAGGTTGACTATATTTTTATTGAGTCANTGAAAGAGTATGATTTNTATAAAGATGTTTGGCAAGCTGGTGCAATGTTNTTGCCAGTAAAGACAGTNGGTGTTATGGGNGATGAGAGGACTTATGAAAATGTTGTTTCATTAAGAGCTGTAACATCTACTGATGGAATGACTGCGGATTGGTCTCANCTTCCTTATGATTTTTTATCAAAAGTTTCAAATAAAATTATTAATAAAGTACGTGGGGTNAATAGAGTTGTGTATGATATAAGNTCTAANCCACCTGCAACAATTGAATGGGAATAATATTTATGAAATTACGTTTTTTATTTTTTCTTTTAATTCCAATTTTTGTCTTTTCTCAAAAAGAAAAAAAGTNAAATNNTGANTTTATTTTTCATTCAATTACTGATNATGATNCNTATCACAGTTTAAAGCTTAAATACGGNATTTCNAANAGNAAAATTTTAAAATGGAANCCAAGTTTAAAAAAATGTAAATTTTTATCAGATTGCCCGGAAATTAAAAAAATTAAAATTTATATAACTGAAAAAAATGAATTTGTTAGAAATCTAATTACCGACACCATTTTAATTGATGATAATTATGATCAGGAATTATTATATAACAACAATTTTTTTGAGATTGATACATCAGATTTTAAATTAAATGATTCTGTAGTTGTTGACACTACAAAAAAATTATCATTAGATTCATTAGTCAATCAACAAGGATTATTAAAAAAAGATACAATAATTAATATTGCAGTTCTTCTTCCATTTTTATCTGACTCTAGAGATTCTGTTGTTTATAATACCCCCAAAAAAAAATTAAATTATTCTAGTTTTTTAAATAAATCTAAAATTTCAATGAACTTTTACTCAGGTCTTCTTTATTCAATTGATGAATTTGTAAAGGATAGTTTAATAATTGCTAATGTTAGAGTTTTTGACACTTACAATAATATTGATAGTATTAAAAATATTATAGGAGAATATAAAATCGACACTATGGATTTGATAATTGGACCTATTTATCAAAAAAACTTTGATTATTTGATTAATAATCTTGGTGAATCAAATGCAATTATTGTTTCNCCNTTACAATCTAGTCATATAGAAACTTTATACCCTGAAAATGTTTATTTTTTTGAATCGGATTTTAATAAAAAGACTTTAATAACATCAAAGTATATTTTTGACAATTATGTAGAAGAAAATGCAAATACTAGTATTAGTGTTTTTTTAAACAAAAGTGATAATAAAAAAAATGTAACTAAATATCTTAAAGAATGGAGAGATAATATTAATTTTTATGAAATTGAAAAGTCTACAATTTCCGAGGAGATGTCTGATGAAGAAATTGCTAAAATTAATGATATTGTTTTTATTCCGTCTAAAGACAGAGTATTTGTCTCTGATATTATTTCAAGATTACATGCTTTAAAAGACACTAGTTTAATTGTTTTTTGTAGTGAAGTAATTTTAGATTTAAAGTTAATTCCTCACTCCGAGTTACATTCATTAAATGTTCATTTTTTTAGTGAAAAAAAACCTTTTTTTCCTCAAAAAAACTTTATTAAATCATTTTATAAAAAATTTTCTATAAATCCTCAAAGTAAATATGTTCATCAGGGCTATAGATGTGGGAAGTTTTTTTTAAATCTTTTTTTTAAAAATAAATCTGATTATTTAACAGATTTATTTGGGGTGTATTATAATTTTATTTTACAAAAAAACAATATATATAGAAACGAAGACTTTAGACTTTGGAAATATGAAGAATATGATATAAGTGAGATAACAATTTCTAACGAAAGTCGATAATTTCCCAGTCTTTATATCTTTCTTTTAATTTATAAGTGTTAAATATTTCATCTAAAAAAAAACTTTTATACAATTCTTTAAACTCAGATTCCTCATAAAAATTAAAATTAGTTCTCTTTATCCATTCTTTATTTCCATTTATATTTTCTCCTATTAAGAACGAAATTTTTGATTTTGAATTTTTGTAATCTAATGTAATTTTAATCAGGAAATTACTTTTTTTTTGAGACGCTATTATTGATGCTTTCTTTGTAGTTGGATCGTTATTAAAATTTTCAAATTTGAATTCTTTTAAGAATATTGAGGTAAAAAAACAATTTTCTTGTTCTTTTTTCGTCAGTTCATAAATTTCTATTTCTTCATTTGAGAAGTTAATATTTAAAATAATCTTTCCATTACTTCTAATTATGTTATTGAAATTTTTGTTTGAAAATTTAAAAAATAAATCNCCCTTATTTTTTATTAATTCAACACTATTTTCTTCATCATATTTAAGGTTAATTGAAAATGGATCGTAACAGATCTTCTCATTTAAGTATTCAATTAATTTTTTTTGAGTATCAAATTTTTCTGTTACTTGGGAATTTGAAAAATATACTAAAAACAATAAATTAAAAATGAAAATAACTTTATTCATTTTTAATTTTATTTAAAATAATTATTAGCTCCTCTTCATTNGTTATTAGAACTTTTCTGGACCTGCTTCCATCAGATTTACCCACAATTCCAGCCATTTCTAATTCATCCATTATCCTTCCTGCTCTGTTATACCCTAATTTCATTTTTCTTTGTAACATTGATGTTGATCCATGTTGTTGAAGAACAACAAGTCTTGCAGCATCTTCAAACATTATGTCTTTTTCTTTTAATAGGCCTTTAGGACTGTTACTTTCGTTTTCTTGACTGTATTCTGGTAAGTCGTATCTTTTAGGATAAACTTTTTGGTCTTCAATGAATGATGTTATTTTTTCAACTTCAGGAGTGTCGATAAATGCACATTGGATTCTTAAAATTTCATTTCCTGTTGAAATTAACATATCTCCTCTCCCAATTAATTGATTTGCTCCGCCTGTGTCTAGAATTGTTTTGCTGTCTATACCTTGAGAAACTCTAAATGCTATTCTAACTGGGAAGTTTGCTTTTATTGTCCCTGTAATTATATTGGTTGTTGGTCTTTGAGTTGCTATAATTAAATGAATTCCTATTGCTCTAGCTAGTTGGGCTAGTCTNGCAAGAGGGATTTCAATTTCTTTACCGGCGGTCATTATCAAATCTGCAAATTCATCAATAACTAAAATAATATATGGCAAAAATTTATGTCCATTTTTNGGGTTTAATTTTCTAGTTTTAAATTTTTGATTATACTCAGTAATATTCCTTGTGCCTGCAATTTTTAATAAGTCATACCTATTATCCATTTCTATACATAAAGCTTTAAGTGTTGTTATAACTTCTTTTGTATTTGTNATAATAGCATCTTCATTATTAGGAAGTTTAGCTAAAAAATGTCTTTCTATTTTGTTGTAAAGTGTTAATTCAACTTTTTTTGGATCAATTAAGACAAATTTTACTTCAGAGGGATGTTTTTTAAATAGGATTGAACATATAATAGCATTTAACCCAACTGACTTTCCCTGTCCTGTTGCTCCTGCCATTAGTAAGTGGGGCATTTTTGTTAGATCAGTAATNTATGTTTCATTTGATATTGTTTTTCCTATAGCAATAGGCAATTCAAATTTAGTTTTTTGAAATTTTTCAGAAGANATTACTGATTTCATCGAAACAATACTAGGCTTTTGATTTGGCACCTCAATACCAACCGTTCCTTTTCCAGGCAAAGGGGCAATAATCCTAACTCCAATTGCTTTTATTCTTAATGCAATATCATCCTCTAAATTTTTTATTTTTGAAATTTTGATACCTTCTTTAGGCACTATCTCATATAGAGTAATTGTTGGTCCAACTTCTGCGTTCATTGCAGTTATTTCAATTTTGAAATGCAATAAGGTTTCTATAATTATACTTTTATTTTGCTCTAATTCTTCTTTATTAACTACAATTTTATTATCATATTCTTTTAAAATATCTAAACTTGGAAAAATATAATTTCTTAGTTCAAGTTTTGGATCAAAATTAGGANTNAGATTAGTTAAAGTCTTTTCGTTTTCTTGTTCTTTTATTTTAAGATCCGGTTCAATTTTTGTAGACTCATTAGTGTTTTCTATATCAGAATTATTTTTTTGAATAGGATCAAATTTATTTGTATTTTTTGTGAGTTCTTTTTTAGTAGGAAGAGAAAAATTAACAGATTTAAATAAGGGTTTTTTAAATTTAATTGACGGTAATTTATTTGACACAATTATTNTAATTATTACCCATATTGTTAACAGCATTATTATTCCTAAATCACCAATAAGTAAATTTAAAATATTGTAACTTTCTAATCCTGCTAGACCATAAGTATACCCAGAAAGATCTATATTCTTCATTGAGATTCCTAAAAAAATAGTTAACCACATCATGAAAAGTATAATTCTTTTTGTAACGAGATAATAATTTAATTTGAAGTTAAATGTTAATTTAATTGATAACAAAGTAAGAATTGCTACTAATCCATAGGATGTTAATCCNAAATTNGATATAAAAAAATAAGAAACATATGCTCCTAGCCATCCNAGTAAATTTGAAGCTTTATTTGAATTAAGATTTGAAATTTCATTCCATCCAGATCTTATAGTGTCGTCATCTAATTGCCAATTGAACCAAAAGGAATTAAATGAGAAGAATAGAAATAATGAAGTAAAAAATAATAACAAACCAATTATTATTTTAGTGTTCTTAGATTTCTTTTTAAATTTAAATTTTAACTGATTACTCATTTAGTTCCAATTATTTTTTTCTTTTTTTAAAAATCTGTCAATTCCCTTTATACAGTCTGTATTTTTTCTAGACTTAGCATTTATTTCACATGCAATATTCATTTTTTCTTCAATTTCGTAAAAATTGAATAACATTTTTTTTATTTCCATAACCGATTNTGGTGATGACNTCTGTATAAATTTATCTGCATATTCGTTTACACTATTATCNATTTTTTTTGCATCAACACAATAATTAATTAAGTTAATTTCTCTTGCNTCTTGAAAATTTAATATTTTGCCTGTTAAAAGAAGTTCTTTAGCAATTGCTGAGTTTATTCTTTTTGGTAAATAAGTGCTAACTAAAGCTGGCACAAAACCGATATTTACTTCACTATAACCAAATTTTGATTTTTCACTTCCAAATATAATGTCACATGCAGTTGCCAAACCACATCCACCAGCAATAGCAGCACCATTTACTTTAGCAATGACTAATTTTTCTATTGATAAAATTATTTTAAATAATGACATTAATTTTTTAGAGTCGTTCAAATTTTTCGAGTAATTATTTTTTTGCATTTCTTTTAACTCGTTAAGATCTGCTCCAGCACAAAAGATCTTTGAGCTTGATTCAATAATAATTACTCGGCATTTTTTTTGTTTAGAAAGTTCTTTGAGTGCATGTGTTAATTCATTTATCATTCTATTGTTTAATGCGTTTCCATTACTGGGACAGTTTAATGTTATTGAATAAATAAATTTTTTATTATTTTTTAAAATAATGCTTTTGTAATTCATAATATGAATATAATTTATAAATCTAATTAATTTATTTTTATAGTTTGATGTAACACTTTAGAATAATTACCTTTTTTATAACTTTGAACATTATATAAATATTAGTAAAGTTTGAAATTTTCAATTAACAATGAATTTGGCAACTTAAAAAAAGTTGTTTTGGGTATAGGACGAGATTCAGGAGGAGTTCCCAAAATTAATGAAGTTTACGATCCACATTCAAAAAAAAATGTTTTAGAAAAAAACTACCCAAATGAAAATGATATAATTTCAAATCTCAATGAGTTTAAAAATATATTATTAAACTATAAAGTAAATGTTATTGAGCCTTCAAATATATCTTCAACAAATCAAGTATTTACTAGAGATATTGGTTTTGTTATTAGTGATTATTTTTTTATNTCAAATGTTATTAAAGATAGATCAAAGGAATTTGAAGGTATTAGTCATATTTTATCTTCATTTAATAATAATAATATTATTTCATTACCTTCAAATACTAGTATTGAGGGAGGAGATGTGATAGTTCATGATGATTATATTTTTGTAGGTGTNTCGAGCNAAGAAGATTTTAANNCAAAAAAAGTTGCTAGAACNAACNTNAAAGCTGTTNANTTTTTAAAATCTTTTTTTCCAAATAAAAAAATTTTATGTTTNGAGTTGATTAAATCTGATNATTTAATTGAANAAAATTGTTTNCACCTTGATTGTTGTTTTCANCCATTGGGCCTTGGTCATGTTTTAGTTTGTTTTGATGCGTTTAAAAATAACNNNGATATAGAAATTGTGAAAANTTTATTTGGCAANAAATATTTAATTGAATTGTCAAAGGAAGAGATGTGGGATCTTAATTCAAATATATTCTCAATTACTAAAAATATAATTGTTTCAACCACTAAATTCACTAGAGTTAATAAATTATTATATAGTTTAGGATACACTGTTGAAGAAGTTAATTTTTCAAGTGTAGCTAAAATGGGTGGTTTATTAAGGTGTTCAACATTACCATTAATTAGATTATGAAACAGTCAACTTCAAATTTAATACTTATCAGGCCTTTTAAGTTTTTTTCGAACCCTGAAACATCTATTAATAATTATTTTCAAGATAAATCGAATGAAAAAAAAGAAACAATAATTTCTAAACAAGCTCTTTTTGAATTCGATAATTTTATTAAAGTTTTAAAGAAAAATGACTTAAATATTTACTTATTTAGTGATACAGAAAATCCTATAACTCCTGATTCTTTATTTCCAAATAATTGGTTTAGCACTTATTATAGAGGTGACATTCATTTACATTCGATGTTTGCTAAAAATAGAAGGTTAGAAAAAAGAATTGATGTAATTGACTTATTAAAGGAAAATTTTATAGTCAATAATATTTTTGATAAAACAAAAATATTAGAGGAGAAAAATCAATTTCTTGAGGGTACTGGAAGTTTAGTCTTAGATAGGGTGAACCGGATTGCGTACGCTGCATTATCTGAGAGAACAAATAAATTTTTATTATTAGAGTTTTGCAAACAAATAAATTTTAGGCCCGTTTATTTCACCGCTTATCAAAATTTTGAAAATAAAAAAATAATTTATCATACTAACGTGATGATGAGTGTTGCTAGTAAATATGTAATTATTTGTTTAGATTCAATTATCAATAAAAAGGAAAGAAACGACATAATAAATTGTATTGAAAAATCAGAAAAAAAAATAATTCCAATATCATTGGATCAAGTAAATAATTTTTGTGGAAATGTGATAGAGTTAAATAATAACAATAATCATAATTTACTTGTCATGAGCACAAAAGCTTTTAATTCTTTTTCAAATAGTCAAATAAAAACTATAGAAAATTTTTCTAAAATTGTACATTCGCCATTGGATACAATAGAGAAATATGGTGGTGGTGGAGCTAGATGTATGATTGCGGAAATTTTCTTAAATAAAAAATAATGATTTTAGATGCATTAAATAAAAAAATAGAAACTTCCATATGTAGTTTATATAATGAAAAAATCCCTTCAAAATTTTTTCAATTTTCAAGGACAAAGACCGATTTTGAAGGTGACTATACAATAATAATATTTCCTTTTTTATCATTTTCAAAAAAGAATTTGGAATTGACTGCAATAGATATTTCTGAATCAATAAAAAAATTAGATGAAATTTCGTCTGTCAACATTGTTGGTGGTTTTTTAAATTTTAATTTATCTGATGAATTTTTTTCAAAATTATTAGAGCTTTCTTTTGAAGCTAAAAATTTTGGCATGAAATTAGTTACTAAGAGTTCTGAAACAACCCTGATTGAATTTTCTTCACCTAATACTAATAAGCCACTTCACTTGGGTCATATTAGGAATAATTTGCTAGGTAATGCAATATCAAATATATTTAACGCATCAGGGCATAATGTAAAAAAAGTTCAAGTAATAAATGATAGAGGTATTCATGTTTGTAAAAGTATGTTAGCTTGGTTAAAATATGGTAACGGAAAAACACCTTCGTCTGAAAATATTAAAGGCGATTTATTTGTTGGAAGTTTTTATGTACTTTTTGAAAAGATTTTAAAGGAGGAAAAAAATAAAATTAATGACAAAAATATTGTACCAAATATTTTAAAAGAAGCTCAAGAATTATTAGTGAAATGGGAAAAAAGAGATCCTGAAGTAATTGATCTTTGGAGAAAAATGAACGAATGGGTTTATGAGGGTATGAATGAGACTTATAAAAAACTTGGGATTACTTTTGATAAAAACTATTACGAAAGTGACACATATTTAGACGGTAAGTCAATTGTAAATGAATTTTTACTTAAAAATACTTTCTTTAAAAAAAATGATAACTCAATTTGGGTAGATTTAAATGAATATAATTTAGATGAAAAGTTATTATTAAGATCAGATGGAACTGCTGTTTATATGACACAAGATATTGGTACAGCTTTTAAAAGATATGAGGATTTTAGTTTTGATAATATGATATATGTTACAGGAAGTGAGCAAATTTATCATTTTCAAACTTTATTTAAAATATTAGAAAAAATCGGATGTAATTGGTCTAAAAAATGTTCTCATTTATCATACGGGATGGTTGACTTGCCCTCTGGGAAAATGAAGTCAAGAGAAGGGGCAGTTGTAGATGCAGATGATTTAATTTTAAAAATGAGGAATGAGTCTCTAAAATTAATTCAATCATCCAATAAATTTGATGATTTTGATAAAGAAGAAATAAGAGAATTGTCAAAAATTGTTGGAGATGGTGCTCTTAAGTATTTTATTTTAAAAGTGGATGCAAAAAAAAATATGTTATTTAACCCTGCTGAATCAATTGATTTTAATGGAAATACAGGTCCATTTATTCAATATACATATGCCCGTATTCAGTCTATCTTAAAAAGAGCAGAAAGCTTTAAGCCTTGTTATGTTTTAAATGATTCAATGCATAATTTAGAAAAAGATTTAATTAAAATTATTATTGACTTTCCTGATTGTATCAAACAATGTAAACTTTCATTGAATCCATCATTACTTGCTAATTATATATATCTTTTAGCTAAAACATATAATAAGCTTTATCAAAAAGTTCCTATTTTAGATGGTTCAAAAAATGAAAAATTTAGATTAACTATTTCTAAAAAAGTGAGTATATTAATAAAAAAAGGGATGAATATTTTGGGGATTGATGTGCCAAACAGAATGTAAAAAAATATTATGTTTCAAAATTTAACAGAAAAATTAGAAAAATCTTTTAAAGTATTAAAAGGACATGGAAGAATTAATGAAATTAATGTTGCCCAAACATTAAAAGAAATTAGAAGAGCTCTAATTGATTCTGATGTTGCTTATAAAACTGCTAAAGAATTTATTGACAAGGTAAAAGATAAGGCAATAGGTCAAGAAGTCTTAACTGCTTTACAACCTGGTCAACTTATGGTTAAGATCGTAAAGGATGAATTAACTTCACTAATGGGTGATGAAGTTTCGGGTTTAAATTTAGATAATAATTTCTCTACAATCCTTCTTGCTGGCCTACAAGGTTCTGGTAAAACTACATTTTCTGCTAAACTTGCAAATTATTTAAAAAAGAAAAAAAAATTAAAACCACTATTAGTTGCATGTGATGTCTACAGACCTGCTGCTATTGATCAACTAGAGTTTATTGCAAATCAAATTGATATTCCAGTTTATAAAAATCTTGAACATAAAGATCCTGTTTTGATTGCTAAAGAAGGAGTTAGTTTTGCAAAACAGAATGGTAATAACTTAGTAATAATTGATACTGCTGGTCGTTTAGCGATAGATGATAAATTAATGACTGAAATTCATTCAATTAAAAATGTAACAAATCCCAACGAAATATTATTTGTAGTTGATTCAATGACTGGTCAAGATGCTGTAAAAACTGCAAAAGCATTTAATGAAAATTTAAATTTTCATGGTGTAGTTCTAACAAAATTAGACGGTGACTCTAGGGGTGGGGCGGCTTTAACAATTAAGTATGAAGTTAATAAACCCATTAAGTTTATTGGTACGGGTGAAAAGTTAGATGCAATTGATTTATTTCATCCTGATAGAATGGCTAACAGAATTTTGGGAATGGGGGATGTTGTTTCTTTAGTAGAGAAGGTTCAAGAACAATTTGATGAGAAAGAGGCTGCAAAAATGGAGCAAAAAATTTTAAAAAATCGATTTACTTTTAATGATTTTTTAAAACAAATAAAACAAATAAAGAAAATGGGGAATTTGAAGGATTTATTGGGTATGATGCCGGGTGTGGGGAAAATGATTAAGAATGTTGATATAGATGATGATGCATTTAAAGTGATAGAGACAATTATATATTCAATGACTGAAGGTGAAAGAAATAATCCTAAGATAATCAATTCTTCAAGAGTTAATAGAATATCTAGAGGAAGCGGAACTAGTGTTCAAGAAGTCAACAAGTTAATTAAGCAATTTAATCAAATGGGAAAAATGATGAAGATGTTAAAAGGTGGTGGGCTTGATAACTTAATGAAAGGAATGGGGCAAAATCCTGGACAAATGCCTAATTTTAAATAGTATCTCTATGTTCTTATTAGATGGAAAGTCTTTATCTAAAAAAATTAAATCGACTTTGTCAAAAAAGGTTGAAGAAATTTTATCAATTGATCACAGACCTCCTCATCTAGTTGCAATTTTGGTTGGTAACAACCCTGCATCACAAACATATGTTTCTGCTAAAGAAAAAGCATGTGATGAAATTGGATTTAAATCATCAATTATTAGACTTGATAAAAATATTAGTCAAGAGGATTTAATTAACAAAATTTCAGAAATTAATTTAAATAATGATATTGATGGTTTAATTGTTCAGCTTCCATTGCCTAAACATATTGATGAATACTCAATTATTTCAGCCATTTCAGTCGACAAAGATGTTGATGGCTTTCATCCAATGAATCTTGGAAAAATGGTAATAGGTGAGTCTTGTTTTTTACCTGCAACACCATATGGAATAATTACTTTAATTGAAGAATATGGCATAGAAACAAATGGTAAAAATTGTTTGGTAATTGGAAGAAGTAATATTGTTGGTAGGCCAATTAGTATTTTAATGTCTAGAAATAGTAAATTTGCAAATGCAACAGTCACTTTAGCTCACAGTAGAACAAAAAATATTGAAAAGTTAACTGAGGGAGCTGATATAATTATTGTTGCACTAGGTAAGCCAAATTTTATAAATAAAGAAATGGTTAAAAAGGGTGTAGTTATTATTGATGTTGGTATTAATAGAATTGAATCTAATAAAACTAAAAGTGGTTGGCGTTTAGTTGGTGATGTGGATTTTGAGTCAGTTAAACAAAAATGTTCTTTCATAACTCCAGTCCCAGGGGGAGTAGGCCCAATGACAATAGTTTCTTTATTAAAAAATACAATGCTTTCTTATGAAAGAAAAAACAATTTAAATATTTAAAAATGAAAATATATTATTTATTAATACTTCTGTTTAGTTTTTTTTCTGTTGCTCAAAATAGTGGAGAAGTTCTAATTCAAGGAAAATTATTTAAATCAAAAAGTGGAAAATTATATTTATACGAATTCTTAGGTAATGATGCTTTTATAATTGATAGCACAAACGTGAAGTCCAATAATTTTGCATTTAAAAAACAAAAATTTGTTAAGGGTTTTTACAAATTAGCGTTTCAAAATGAAACTAATAATATAGAATTTGTTATCAATCCAAAAGAGACCAATGTTTTAAATATGTCATTTAACGAGTATAGACTGTCTTCGAATTATACAATAAAAAATTCGAGAGATAACAAGGCTAAAAAGATTTTCAATAAGAAAAAAAATGAAATAGAGAGAAATATAAATAAGGCTAAGAGAGATGCTAGCAAAACAGTAGAGATGAGAAAAAGAGAAGTTCAAAAATTAAATAAGGAAATGGAGATATTTTCCTCTAATTTAGCAAAAGAATATTCTGGTACATACACATCTTTAGTCTTATCTAAAAGAAACCCTACAAATGTCAATGATCAAAATAAGTTTTTTGATGACATTAATTTTAATGATGAAAGTATTGTAAGGAGTGATATAATTCCAACTAGAATTCAAAAATACATGGTAACTCACGTAAAATATAATCCAAAAAATAATAAGTATGCTTTTTATGATGCTGTTGATTATATTATGGATAAAGCAAAAGTCAATGAAAAAGTTGCTGAGTTTTGTATGTATAATATGTTAGATGGCTTTTATAACACAAGTGCAACCTCTGCTGATAAAATGTGGATTGAGCTATGTAATTATATCATTGATGAATACTTCTTTGGAGAAGCCTGTGGGGAAGTTGAGGTTAGTGATTTAATGAAAGAAAGAGCCTCTAAGTTCAAAGATTTACAAGTTGGAAATACACCACCAAATTTTGTTATAAAAGATCTCAATAACTCATCAATTAATTTAAAATCTGTATGTTCTAAAAATAAATACACAATTTTAGTTTTTTGGGCGTCTCATTGTAAACATTGTATGACTGAATTGCCAAGTTTAGTTTCTTGGTATGAAACAAACAAGAGCAAGGGAGTAGAAGTTGTGGCGGTCGCTTTAGATTCAAATAAAGATAAGTGGTCATCTACTATTAATAATAAGGGATTTGATTGGATTAATGTCAATCAATTTAAAGTTTATAAGTCACCTGTTTGTAAGGATTATAAAGTTAAGAAAACACCTTCTGTGTTTATACTTGATAAATCAATGAAAATTGTTAGTAAGCCTAAGGATACAAAAAATGCCATAAGTTTTTTAAATCAAAAGTTAAATTAATTAATGGCCCTGTAGCTCAACTGGATAGAGTACCTGACTACGGATCAGGCGGTTAAAGGTTCAAATCCTTTCAGGGTCACAAGTTTCTTTTTTCTTGTTTATTCATTTTAATTATTAGCTTTGTATTAATGACTCTTATTATAAATGAATATAAAGCATGATAAAGAAAAAGTCTTAAATGGAGGCTTAGAATTGTTTTGGAGAAAAGGCTATAAGTCTGTTGGTATTAATGAAATATGTAACGTGACAGGCATGACTAAAGGCGCTTTTTACAATAAATTTAAAGGAAAAGAACAATTTCTAAATCAAACTGTAGAATTGTACGGAAAAATTAATTCAAAACTAATAAAAGAGTACTTTCAAGCACATAATAAACTTTCTAGTTATCAAAAGTTGTTAAAATTCTACTCTGATCTTTTTTCAAGGCAACCTAAAATTAATTTTATAGGGTGCTTTATGAACAACATAATGACTGAAATGGGAATTTTAAATAAAAATATTGGTGAAGTTTCTTCTAAAGTATATGAAAATTTTATTAATGATATTGAACCCATAGTAAAAAAGGCACAGGATGAAAATGAAATTACTGACTCTATTAGTTCTAGAAATATAACAGAACTTTTACAAACATCCTTTTATGGGTCACTTACTAGAGTTCAAAGTTCAAAGAATTATAATCAAGGAATTAGTTTAATAAAAATCTTACTTAATAGTTTAAAGCCAAATCATAAAAAAACTAGTTTAGAAAAGATCTAAAGAATACATTTTATGTTAAATAAATGTTGATTTCCTTTTAAAAATTTTTTTATTTTAATTTGTACAGACCATTCTGTTTAAATACTTTTACAACAAATTAAACTTAAAAATGAAAACAAAAATATTTTTATTAATTTTTTTTTCTTTACAAATATTTACCCCACTTTATTCGCAAAATTCTGAAATAAAAAATCCGTGTGATTGTTTAGAACTTGTTATCAAAAATCATGAGTTAATGAAAAATGGGATTTCTGAATATGATACTAATAAAATTCTGGAAAATCAAAATAAAAAATGTATTGATCTAAAAAATAATCTTGGCCCCAATTTCGAGAGAGAAATACTCTTATGTGAAAATTTTACATCTTTTTCTAAAATTATTAACGAGCAAGCACTTGATCCAAACACAAACTCTGAAATATGTAATTGTGTGAATTCATCCATCAAAATATTAGAGAAAATTAAAAAAAGTGGAAATGAAAGTAAGTCGATTGAAAAACACAAAGATGAAGCTGAAGGATGTGAATTACTAAGGCAAAATTATTCTGATGAGGAATATGCAAAGTTAATGATGAATTGTCCTAACTATAATAAACTAATGACATTAATTATAGAACTACGAAGGTAGTTTTATATAAAATTTACATACATGAAACTAAAATATTTTTTTTATTTTTTAATTGTTGGTATTAATTTCCTGGTTGCTCAGGATGTTGAATGTACTGAAGACAATATCGGATGTATGGACGAGAATGGTTGTGATTATAACCCAAATGCTTTATGTTCTGGTGAATGTAATTGGGATTGTTATGGTTGTAATGACGAAACAGCCTGTAATTATAATCCAAATGCGGATATTAATTTACCTCAAACGTTATGTGTGTATACAGATCTGGGTTGTGGGTGCGGACTTCCTGCTTCTCAACCTGGCTATAATTGCTTTGGAGATTGTTTAGTTGATGAAGATGAAGATGGAATATGCGACCAAATATATGGATGTACTGATCCTTTAGCTCCAAACTATCAGCAAGAGGCTAATATAGATAATAACTCATGTGAAAATATTGTTTATGGTTGCACTAACCCTTTTGCTGAAAATTTTGATGAATTAGCAAATACTGAAGATGGTTCTTGCGAACTTGTCGGATGTATGGCTGAGGGCGCGTTAAATTACTCTGAATCTGCAACTATTGACAGTGGCGATTGTGTCTGGCTAGAGCCTGTAATAGCAAATACCTGCAATGGAAGATATCTAGAAAAAATATATACTGAAGTTGAAGTTGAGACTGTAACATATAGCAATGAATTTGGTCTTGTTATGGACATCTATCAAGGAGTTGGTGATACTATTGTTGAAGATAGACCTGTAATTATGTGGATCCACGGTGGGGGTTGGATGGGCCTTCCGGAATTTGAAGGTTCATTTGTATATGATAGTGAACAATCTCAATTTGTTTGTAATGAAATGGCACAAAGAGGATATTTAGTAGTTAGTGTTGATTACAGATTAGCTGACCCGCTTCAAATTTTTTGTAATGGATTATGTGATTATTTTGGTGATATAAGTCCATGGAGTCCTTGGGATCAAGTTGATTACGTAATGGATCACGCAGCAAAGTGTTTTAGTGATTCCAAAGCTGCAATTAGATTTTTAAAGAAAAGTTTTGCTGAGGGAAATCCATATAGATTAAATCCTGATAATATTTATATTGGTGGTCATTCTGCAGGTGGAGCAACTGTAAATCATCTCCTATTAGAAGATGAAGAGGATATGACACCTGATAATTATTGGACACAGTATGTTAATGATAACGGAGGTTATTACGGTGAAAGTGGTAATTACGGTTTTTCACATGATGTTGCTGGCGGTTTTAACTTATCTGGAGCTATACCTAGTTTGAATTCTATAACTGAACAAGATTTTGATAAATTATACATTTCTGTTCATGGTGAAGCTGATAATATTGTTTATTATGATTACGGACCGTGGCCCGCAAGTATAATACCAGACGCTATATTTCCATTTTTAACATTTGCATATCCAAATATGCATGGAAGTGGTAGTATCCATAATTATATGAATTCAATCGGAATGGAAAATTATCATTTATCTTTTCAGGGTGATCCTTTTTTTACAGCTGGTCATGCCTTTAATATGTGGGGGCCAAATGGAAAATATGCAATGATTGACTTTGTCACAACTCACATTTACAACGACCTTCCTTGTGCAACTGGTGATATAGGTTGCACTGACCCTCAAGCTTGTAATTATGATTTTACTGCAATTAATGACGATGGATCCTGTTCTGAAATTATTGGATGTACAGATATTATGTCGTGTAACTTCAACCCAGATGCTGGTTGTGATGATGGTTCTTGTACTGGTAGCGCTGGATGTATGGATGAAAATGCATTCAATTATGATTCTAATGCAACATGTCAAGCTTATAGCTCTTGTATAGAAATTATAGAGGGTTGTACATATTTATACGCAAATAATTATAATGAGTTGGCGAATACCGATGATGGATCATGTGAAATTCCTGGATGTACTGACGAACTTGCTTCAAATTTTAATTTTTCAAGTACTATTGATAATGGATCTTGTTATTATAACCCTGAATGTATTCAGTCTTCAATAGAGTATATTAGTGATTGTGGGTCTTATACCTGGTATGATGAAGATATAGATACAACTGGATTATATACACCAAGTTTCTTAAACCCGATAAGTTCTGATTATGAAGGTCAAGTAGTTGATATGTCTAACCCAACATCTCTAGTTGTAGGAAAACCTACTGAAAATGGAAATAATGGTTTAGTAAAAATTTATACAAGAGATGGTGATGAATGGACACAAAAAGGAGGTAACATTATTGGGCAAGGACTTGATATTTCTGGTTCTGGTGATCAGTTTGGTATTGGTGTTGCAATGGGGGATGTAAATACTATTGCAGCAAGTTCTATATCTTCTGATTTCTCATATACTGTTTGTGGTATTCCTTATTGGACACTTGATTGTGGTATTGAATGCTTTGGATTTTGGCCTTTTATTACATGTATTCCATATTGTTTTCCTCAATATAATTCTAACTGTAACGATGAAACACTATATAACAAAGGAATAGTTAATGTTTATGATTGGTTTGAAGATGAATGGGTTTTGAAGGGCGAATCAATATGGGGAACTTTTGAAGATGACTTTAGTGGAGAGGAATTGGACATGCCAAATTCAAATACTATTGCAATTGGTTCTTCAAACACAGGACTTACATCTAATGGATTTACTGGAAATGTAAGAATTTATGAATTTTTTGATAATAATTGGATTCAAAAAGGAGACAATATTTATGGTCAAATTGGAGGTGATGAAGTAGGAAACGGATTTAGTATGGGTGATAAAAATACATTAGCAGTATGTTACTCAGCTCAAAATCTTGTGAAAGTATTCAGTTGGAATGGTTCTGAATGGGTTCAAATGGGACAAAATATTATTGTTGATGAAATTAGTCAATCTGTCTCTATGTTTAATAATTCAACACTTGCTGTAACAGGCGAAATTTATACAAAAGTTTTTGAATGGAATGGAATTTATTGGATACCAAAAGGTGAGCCAGTTTTATTTACAGGTGGAGAATCAGTAAGTATGGGCGGTCCAAATACATTTACTGTCACTAGACCACAGTCTGTAGCTTTATTTAGGTACCAAGATGGAGAGTGGGTTCTAAAAACTCAAACATATAATAATCCTGGCCCGGTTGTTATGGGTAATCCTAATATTCTTGCAATACCTGGTCAAGTGTTTGAGTATATTCCTGAAATTAATGAGGACGGATGTGAGGAAATTACAATTCTTGAACTAACAATTGACGACCCTGCAATTTCAGGTTGTACAAATCCTTTAGCGTGTAATTATGATGAATCTGCTATTTGTGATGACGGATCTTGTTCAGAAATAAGCGGATGTACTGACCCAACTGCCTGTAATTATAATCCAAATGCAGGTTGCGATGATGGGTCTTGCTCTGAGATAATTGGATGTACTGACTCAAGTGCTTGTAATTATAATCCAGATGCAGGTTGTGATGATGGAAATTGTTACAATAACAATTTAGGTTGTGGGTGTGATCAACTAGCAGCTGAGCAAGGTTATGATTGTTTTGGAAATTGCTTAACTGATACTGACGGCGATGGAATTTGTGATGAATTTGAAATACTTGGTTGTTTAGATATCAATGCATGTAACTATGATCCTGATCCCACAACTGATGAAGATAATAGTTTGTGTAATTACGTAGACGGAATTTGTGATACATGTTTTGATGGTATAATTATTGATAATGACGCTGATAATGATGAAGTTTGTGATGATGATGAAGTGTTAGGTTGTACTGATGCTACAGCTTGCAACTATAATGAATTCGCTACAGAAAATGATGAGTCTTGTGATTATTTAGAGCCCTACTTAGGTAGTATTAATGACATAGATTTCAGCATTGAAAACTGTGATTTATTCTCTGATCAAGTATCAAATCCAGAAGCTTGGCCATATGCATTTGGAGCTACTGGTCCATGGCAACCAAATAGTAATTTAGCACAAAATTTTGTAATAAACATTAATTCTTTACCATCAGGGGGGGCAAATTATCGTGTTGTAAAAACAGTTGAAAATGGAAATTGGGATGTAGGTCCCACCATACAATTAAATTTAGGCTTTAATTTTATGAGCGTTGAAGAAGTTAATTTTGAAAGAATAGTACGTTTTGCTTTTTCTAGTGGTGATATAGGCTTTGATAGTATTCTTTTAAACGGACAAGAACAAAATTGTACTGTTTATATTTATGATTGCGAAAACAATTGTTTTAATGATCTAGATGGAGATGGAGTTTGTGATGAATTAGAAATTGAGGGATGTACAGATCCAAATTCATATAATTATAATTCTTCTAACACTGAAGAAGATGGGTCTTGTATTGAAATTATTTATGGATGTACTGACAATTTTGCATTAAATACATCAGAATATGCAAATACTGACGATGGAAGTTGTATATATCAATGTGAAATAGGTACCGTATATGTTTCTGAAGCTCATTTATTTGATGAATATATTGAACTATATAACTCAGGAGAAAATGACTGTAGTCTTGAAGGTCTTGGTCTAGATTATTTTGGAGGGTTTTGGCAAGGATTTATATTTGATGATGTGATTATACAATCAGGTTCTTATTTTCTTGCTAATAATGATATAGATAATTTCCCTTCGCCATGTGGAAATGGAATTGGATGTAATATTTATTTTGGTAACCCTGGAAATAGTATTGAGTTCGTAGGCGCTTCATTTAGTTTTTGTTCAACTAATTTTGATGCTGTTGGAAATTCGTGCTTATCTAGTCCCTCTCCTGGGGAGGAAAATAATAATTGTCTTTCTGAATTCTTATGTAATTCAATTTCAGTTTCTTGTAATGAAACTTATGATCTAACATATAACTATAACTCTGTTAACAGTTCTTACAGCTTTATTGGTTCTGAAAATTCAAATTTGATGCTAAATATTTCCGGAAATTCGGATTCTGGAAACACAAATAGTATTCAAGTATATAATGGAGCAAACGAAATACTGAATTCTTTTACGGGTAACTTTGATAATCAAGTTGTCTATTCAAGTGATAATGTAATTTCAATTTATTTTGAATCCTCTGAAAATGGGTATACTAATGAAATTTCAGTTTCATGCATCCCTGATAATGAAATTATTGGATGTACAGATTCAACTGCTTGTAACTATGATTCAAATGCAACAATTAATTATGGTTGTATATATGAAACTGATCAAATTGATTGTAGTGGAAATTGTATTAATGAAGGATACACTCTTGTTTTATATGACACCTATGGAGATGGTTGGTATTCAAATGTTGCAAATACTACACACGAATTAATTATTAATGGAGTGTCATATGGATCAGATTTTTCAAATAACACGTTTGATAATTGGGGGGGGTATCAATATACTTACGAAATTTGTTTAGATTCTGAGTTGTGTAATGTAATTGAATTTATTGATAATGGTTCTTGGGAAAATGAGTGTTCATGGACATTATTTAACGAATCAAATCAAATTGTAATTCAATCATCTAATAATATTTATGAAAATCAATACTTTGGTTTGACATGTTATGGGTGTACTGATTCAACAGCTTGTAACTTTAATATACTTTCATTATTTGATGATGGATCTTGCTACAATAACGACTTGGGTTGTGGTTGTGATGTGCCAGCAGCAGATCAAGGATATGATTGTTTTGGAAATTGCTTAACTGATACTGATGGTGATGGTGTATGTGATGAGTTTGAAATATTTGCTTGTTTAGACATCAATGCATGTAACTTTGATCCTGATCCTACATCTAACGAAGACAACTCCTTATGTAATTACCTTGATGGTGTTTGTGAGACTTGTGTTGAGGGGGAAATAATTGAAAATGATATAGATAATGATGGGATTTGTGATGCCGATGAGATTATCGGTTGTCAGGATGATACTGCGTGTAATTATGATGCATTGGCTACTGATAGTGATAATTCATGTTTATATCCAATTGAAGAATACTTAGATTGTGATAATAATTGTGTCAACGATTTTGATTTAGATGGTATTTGTGATGAATTAGAAATTAGTGGTTGTACTGATAATACAGCTTGTAACTATGATCCCATAGCAGATTTTGATGATGATTCATGTACATACTCAAATTTTGGTTATGATTGCTTTGGGAATT
>PBCX01000008.1 GCA_002718035.1 Flavobacteriales bacterium | reverse complement strand
TCCTCTACTACGGGCACCTCCTCTACTACGGGCTCTTCTTCAACTACAGGCTCCTCCTCTACTACGGGCACCTCCTCTACTACGGGCACCTCCTCTACTACGGGCTCCTCCTCTACTACGGGTTCTTCCTCTACTACGGGCTCTTCTTCAACTACAGGCTCGTCCTCTACTACGGGTTCCTCCTCTACTACGGGTTCCTCCTCTACTACGGGTTCCTCCTCAGTTAAAATTTTTGCTTCTGAAGAATTTTCTTGATTTGATAATGAATTTTCTTTTTTTTGATGTGATTTTAAATTAGTTTTTGAAAATTCAAATTCTTTGTTTTTTTCTAAACTAAGATCATCCTCTTTTTTATTTCTTTTTGTAAAAAAGCTTTTTAATTTTTTAAAAATTGCCATAATGATAATTGAAGATTATAGCTAAATATAAAAAAGAAGATTTCTTTTTTATTTCTTTTCGAAAAAAGTTTTTAACTGATCTTTGGGAATAATTTCTTCTTTAAAGTTGTAAAAACCTGTTTTGGAAGAACGGACCATTTTAATTGCTTTGGTAAAATCTTTACCACCTTTCTTTTGTAATGTAGCTACTACTTTTTTTGCCATAACAACTATTTTATTTCTTTATGAATTGTATATTTCTTAAGAATAGGGTTGTACTTTTTAATTTCAATTCGATCGGGTGTGTTTTTCTTATTTTTTGTAGACACATACCTAGAAGTACCCTTTACACCACTATTTTTATGCTCTGTGCACTCTAATATTACCTGAACTCTGTTACCTTTTTTTGCCATTTATAATACAATTGGAATGCAATTTTAAACAAAAAATAGCACTCAAGCAAAAAGTAAGATAAAAATATGATTATTTGGATTCTTTTATATCTACTAAAAAAAGATCTTTTAATACAACAAAATCACTTTTTTCATCAATCATTAATTGTTTTTTTTTCCAATTATTTTTAGGATAAATCCAAGTTAAATCTTCTTTACTTTGACTAATCAATATAGGCATATCAAAATTTTCAATTGCATTCCATTTATAATTCAAATAAAAGTTATTTTTCTCTTTTGAAATATAATATTGGAAAGTAGGTAGCAAAGAGTTAAACAGGTATTGGTTAAAAAAATAAGTAAGATCATATTCTATATAATTTTGAATATGATTAATTATATCATACGTATCTACAATTTGGTACTTAAAATTATTTTGCAAGTTTTTAATAACTTTGAACCATAGAAGGTCATCAGCGAAAATGGATCTTAAAGAGTGTAATATCCAACTACCCTTATAATACATATCAGTTGAAGAAAAACTTTCAGATTTTATTGGTTTTAAATTTTTAATTTTATTTTTTTGATAATTCAGATACTTTATCATTTTATCATAGCCATATATTTCTTCAACATATAAAGCTTCAGCGTATGTGGCAAAGGATTCATGTATCCACATATCGCTCTGACAACCCATAGAAATACTATTACCCCACCACTCATGTGCAGTTTCGTGAATAATTATAAAATCAAAATCTATGTTTGACGGATACTGACCTAAATACCCTTTTTTATATTGATTTCCATAAGAAATACATGTTTGATGCTCCATACCTAAATAAGGAGTTTCCACTAATGCATAACCATCCTTATAAAATGGATATGGACCAAATTTTTCCTCAAAAATATGTAACATAGGTTTTACTTGTTTAAAATGTAATAATGCAGATCTATAATTTTCCCTTAAAACATAATAATCTAAATTCAACTCACCTTCTAGCCCTGTTAAAGTATCCGAGAAATGCATAAAATCAGCGATGTTAACTGAAATATTATAATTATTAATTGGAAATGAATTTTTCCACACAAAAATCTTTTTTTCTAATTCATCTATAATCGTATCTTTAGTATGTAACAAATTCCCATTCGAAACAACATTTAAGTTTTTAGGAACTATTGAAGTTAATCTCATACTATCAGGCTCATCATGTAAAACATCATAACAGGGCCACCACGCACTTGAACCTAATCCCTGACAAGCAACCCCAACCCAATGGTTTCCATATTTATCTTGATTGTACACAAAACCCCCATCCCAAGGCGGATTTATAGCTAGTTTTGGTTTTCCGTTATAAAAGACTTCAATTAGATGTTGACCTGGATTTATAGAACTTTCAAAAGAAATATTAATTTTTTTATTAGAATGGTTAAACTTTATTTTTTTATTAAAAATTAAAATACTATCAATTGTAAAGTTATCATGCAAATCTATTTCTAAATAATCTAATTTTTCTTTAACTGTAAAATGAATTTTATTGCTACCAATTATATGCTTTTCTTCAAGGTTAAATAACAATGATAAATCATAAAAAGTGACATCAATTTTTTCAATTTGGGAATATGAAAATGAGGAAAATAAAACAAAGATGAGAATCTTAGTCACTATTTGGACTTAAGCTCTTTTAATACTTGAGTAATTCCTTTTTTATTAATGTTTCTGATTGCAGATGTAGATAATTTAAGAGTTATCCATTTGTTTTCTTCAGGAATAAAAAACTTCTTTTTAACTAAGTTTACGTTAAATTTTCTTTTAGTTTTTTTATTTGAATGAGAAACGTTGTTACCAACCATCGCTTTTTTACCTGTAATCTGACAAACTCTTGACATAACTAATAATTTTGAAGGGCAAATATAATATTTTTATTTATAAATTAAAGAATCTCTTTCCTCAATTCATTTAAAATAACTCTTGATGTGAATAAAATATTATTTTGCCTAGTTGATTTTAAATATATTTTTTTTGTCACAGTTTTTGTTTTTGAAGCTAAACATACCCATGCAAATCTATCATTTTCTTTTTCTAAGGGACCCATAAATCCAGTAGTCGCTAAGCCAAAATTAGTTTTAAATTTTTCCATAACTGATATTGCCATTTTTTTAACAACAATTTCACTAACAACACCATTTTTTTTTATAATTTCTGAACTAACATCCAATATTTTTTCTTTAGCATATTCACTGTAAACAATAACAGAACCAATTAATACTTTAGAGGCCCCAGAAACTGAAGTTATCATTTTTGATATTTGACCTCCAGTACAACTTTCAGCTATTGAAATATTTATATTTTTTTTAATTAACGAATTTATTATACTTTCCTCTAAGGAGATTTGATTAAAACTAAATATATGTGTGTTCAAAAGTTCATTTAATTTCTTTTTTATTTCAATGAATACCTCTTCTTCAGTATTTATACCATGAAATCTTAACTTAACAATAAAAATTTCAGGCAAATAAGACATTTTACAATTTTTCGGTAAAGATTTTTCGAATTCTTTTAAAACTAATAGCAACTTGCTTTCTCTTATACCAACTGTACCAACATGCAAAAAAGAATTTTTTTTATCTACTTTATTAAATAATGTTTTAAATAATTGAAAAGCCATTATTTTCATTTCTGCAGGAACACCAGGAAAAGCAAAATAATTAATACCTGCTTTTGAAAACCAAAGACCTGGGGCTGTACCCACAGAGTTATTTAATAATTTAGGTTTTTTATCTTTAAAAAAAACATTAAGAGCATTGGTAGTAACATCATCATTTGTTGGGCCAAGACCGCCAGTTAAAAAAACAAAATCAACTTGGAATGATTTCTCTAGCTCTTCAATGATAGTAAAAATTTCATCCTTTATAAAAACTACGTTGTCAACTGTTATATCATTTTTAAGCAAATTATTAATTAAAAAATGGGCATTAGTATCTTTAGTAAAACCATTTAATATTTCGTTTCCAATAATTATAACTTTTGCTTTCAAAAGAAAACTACTTTAAGGCGTTAGACAGGCTATCATCAATCAAAGTGAGCTCTTGCATTAAACTTTCTTCATTATCAAAATTTTTTTTTATTTTTTTCTCAAGTTGAACTGAGAGACTTAATGCACACATTGCAAGTAAATCTTGATTATCTTTTACTGCATACTTTTCGCTAAAATCTTTAATAATTGTATTAATTTTTTGAGAAGATTTTCTCATTACTTCTTCATCAGAAGCATCAACTTTCATAGGATATAATCTATCTGAAATACTTAATTTTATATTTAACTTTGACATATATTTAATTATTTAATAATGTAATGCATTTATCAATTTCTCTCAAAAACATATTGATTTTCTTTTTTGCTAACTTATTATCGTTACCATTATTTTGAAAAGATTTTGAAATTAAAATTTCATCAATTCGACCTTTTAAAACAATAATTTCATTTTTCAATTCATCAACTTCATTTTTATAATTCTCGTTTTCAACAAGCAAAAGACGATTTTTTTCAATAAGATTATTGTGAGAAATAATAAGGTCTCTTACTTTCTTTCCAATTTTTTCAAGTAAAACTTTCAATTTTTTTTGAATAAAAAAATTAATACTAAACAAATATAAGTAAACATAATTATATTTATTTCTAAAACTAAGTAGTATAATATTTTAATTTTTATCAATAGTGAAAGTCAAATATTTATTTTTATTTATTATTTACATTTTACCTGCTCAAGAAAAATACTCTAAAGATTATTTTATATCACCGATGGATATATCTTTAAGTCTTACCGGCACTTTTAGTGAAATTAGAACCAATCATTTTCATGCCGGAATTGACATCCCAACAAATAAAAAAACTGGATACCCAATTTTCGCATGTGCTGACGGGTACGTTTCAAGAATCAAAGTTTCTCCCTGGGGGTTTGGAAAAGCTATTTATTTGAATCACCCAAATGGATTAACTACAGTTTATGCTCATTTAGAAAATTTTAATAGTGAAATTCAAGAATTTATTAAAAAAGAACAATATAAAAAACAAAAATTCAGCATTGATCAATCTATAGATAAAGAAAGATTTAAAATCTCTAAAGGACAAATAATAGGCTATAGCGGGAGCACCGGAAATTCGACAGGCCCTCATCTTCACTTTGAAGTCAGAAAAACCAAAAACCAAAAACCTATTAACCCATTATATTTTTCATTTCCCATTAAAGATACAATTAAACCAATAATAAAATCAATTTTTATTTACACAGAAAATGAAAATTTTGATCTAGAAAAAAAAGAATATCAAGTAAACAATAAATTAATAATCAATGAAATAATTTCTGGCAAGTTTGGATTAGGGGTTGAGGTTTACGATAAAAATAATAATACTAGTGTCAAAACCGGTATAAATAAAATTGAAATTTACATTAACAATGATATACATTATAAATTTGAATTAAATGAATTTCTATTTAGTGAAAAAAAATTTGTTAACTCTCATATAGACTATAAGGAAAGAATAAATAGTAGAAGAAAAATTCACAAATGTTTTTTAGAAAAAAATAATCAGTTACTGAATGCATACCCATATGTCAAAAATAGTGGATGGATTATGGATTTAAAAAATGGAAAAAATTTTATTGATATAGTTGTTTGTGACAACTTTAATAATAAAACTAAACTAAGTTTTACTTTAAATTATGAAAACACAAATGTTGAGAAAAAAATAAATAATAAAAATAAATTAAATGAATATTATATAAATTCAGAAAAAGACTATTTTTTTAATAGTAATAATGTTAACATAATGATCAAAAAAGGAAATTTATATAAAGACTGTTACTTTAAATTTGACATAATCAAGAAAGAAAAAAAACACTCTGAATATATAATTGGAAATAAAAATAACCCTTTACATAAAAATTTTACCATATCAATTTTACCTGATGAATACTTATCAAATGAAAAAAAAATTGCTATTGGACAATTAAAAGGTGGGGAATGGAGTTACATAAAAAGTAGACTTAAAGGAAATAAAATTACTTGTGATGCAAAAAGTTTTGGGATATTCACTGTGATTCAAGATGACAAAAAACCTACAATTAAAGCAATTAACTTAAATGAAATAATGACAAATCAAAAATCAATTAAATTCAAAGTAAAAGATAATTTTTCAGGAATTAATTATTACTCTGCTTCAATAAACGGTGAATGGGTTCTTTTAGAATATGACGCAAAAAATAATTTATTGGAGTATTTTTTTGAACCAAAAGCTAAGAAAAATAAACAAAATAAATTAATTCTAACTGTTAAGGATGGATTAGGGAATACAAACACACAACAATATTTTTTTGAAAGATAAATATGAGATCAACTCTAACAATATTATTTTTAATTATTATCAATTCAATCACTTTCTCACAAGGAATTTCAATAAAAGGAGTGATTGTTGATGAAAGTGGCAATAAACTCAAAGATGTAAATATAAGAGAGAAAAAAAGTTCTAGGGGAACCATTAGCAACGGGAATGGAACTTATCAATTAAATCTACCATTTCAAAAAAAATTCACAATTACATATTCACATATAAATCATTTAGATCAAACATTAGAAGTAAGTTTAAAAGAATTACAAAATGAAATGAATGAGACTGATGAAAATTTCATTATTAGAAATTTTAGTTTAGAAAAAACTACCGAGTCATTAACTAATATCGATTTAATTGACTTGAATGCTGAAGAAAATAGATTCAAAGGACTAACTCAAGTTAAACTTCAAACAATAGAAAAAATACCAACAATTTCAGAAAGCATAGAATCATTATTAAAATCTTTACCTGGTGTTAGTTCAAATAACGAATTAAGTAATCAGTACTCTGTAAGAGGAGGTAGCTTTGATGAAAATTTGATTTACGTTAATGGAATTGAAATATATAAATCCTTTCTCACTAAATCAGCCCAACAAGAAGGATTGAGTTTCGTTAACCCTAAATTAACATCATCTGTAAAATTCTTCGCTGGTGGATTCGAAGCTAAATATGGTGATAAATTATCATCAGTTTTAGACGTTAAATATAAAGAGCCAAAAAAAAATAAAAGAAGTTTTTCAGCCAGCTTAATGGGAACAAACTTCGTAGTAGAAGGAAATACCAAAAATTATAGACTTTCATATATTATTGGACACAGATACAAAACCAATCAATTTTTAATCAAATCCTTAGATTTAAATGCTAACTATGTGCCAAAAATCCACGACTTTCAAACGTTTATAACATATCAAATTAACCCCGAATTACAACTAAATTTCTTAGGGTATCATTCAAATAATAAATATGAAATGACTCCTGAAAGTAGAGAAACTCAGTTTGGAACCGCAACAGAGTCTTTACAATTAAATGTATATTTTAACGGTCAAGAAATTGATAAATTCAAAACTACACTAGGAGCCCTAAGTTTAAATTTTAAACCTAGTGAAAAATCAAATATAAAACTTACAACATCAATATTTAGAACAAAAGAAGAACTCTTTTATGATGTGCAAGGTCAATATTCACTAGGACAACTAGAAAATAATATTGGATCTGATGAATACGGGGATGTTATAATTAACAGAGGTGTAGGGTCTTATAGAAACCATGCCAGAAACGAGATATTTGCTGATGTATTCAATAGTTATATTGATGGTAAAATGGATTTTAACAATCACATTATTAACTGGGGAATCAAATATCAACATGAAAAAATAGAGGACAGAGTTAGAGAATGGGAATCTGTTGACTCTGCAGGATACTCGGTTTCATATATTTCAAATGATGCATTGGAGCTGTATGATTTTACTAAAGGAAGCTCGAAATTATCATCGAATAGACTTAACAATTATATTCAGATTAAATCAAAAAATTACTCATTATCTAACAATGCAAAAATAAATTATACAGGAGGGTTTAGAACTAATTATTGGGATTTCAATAATGAATTTTTTATAAGCCCCAGGATAATAATTGGTTATAAGCCTGATTGGAAAAAAGATTTTGTTTTTTCCGCATCAATTGGATCATATAATCAATCACCTTTTTTTAGAGAAATTAGAGATAAATATGGAAACATCAATGAAAATATTAAATCTCAAAAATCCATTCACTATGTTTTGAGCTCTGATTATCAATTTGAAATGTGGAATAGGCCATTTAAATTTAACTCCGCAATATATTACAAGTACCTATGGGATTTAATTCCATATGAAATAAATAATCTTCAAATTCACTATTTAACAAATGATATTGCTACAGGTTATGCAGCAGGAATTGATATGAAATTATTTGGAGAGTTTGTTCCAGGGGTAGACTCGTGGTTTAGCATGTCAATTTTAAGTACTCAAGAAGATATATTAGGTGATGGTCACGGGTTCATACCAAAACCAACTGATCAAAGATTAAAATGTTCAATCTTTTTTCAAGATTACTTGCCTAGACTTCCAAAATATAAAGTTAATTTAAACTTAAGCTATGGAAGCGGACTACCATTTGGACCAAATAATTCTAGAAGAGACCAACAAACATTAAGAATGCCGTCATATAAAAGAATGGATATTGGTTTCTCTAGAACTATAAAAGAGTCTTCATTTACTTCTTCAAATAAATTTTTTAACTTTTTCAATACAGTTACAATAACTGCTGAAGTTTATAATCTTCTTGGTATAAGGAACACTGGATCATATATATGGATTACAGATTCTTCTAATAACAGATACGCTGTTCCCAATTATTTAACGTCAAGATTATTAAACATAAAGTTGTCAGCTGATTTTTAATTTAATCTAACTTTTTTATTTACCGTTCCATCATCAAAAATCTCAATATAGAAGCCATAACTATTAAAATTTCTACCTAATAGATCAATTCTATTTAATAAAACTTTAGAGCTGTTGTTTTCTAAAATTTTATTATAATAACAATAATTATTTTCTAAAAGATCACTTCTTTGACTTAATAAAACATCTATCATCTTTTCAGTTTGGCAAATGGTAAACATATGCATACATGCGTCGTTAGTATAATCCATAAAATTCATTGTCATATCAATTGTTCCACAACTCTCTTGCGGGAAGTCAGGACAGCCAAATGTAGATGTTGAAATTGCTGGAGTATCATCACAATCATCCCAGTCTGAACATCCTGCATAAAAAGTATGTTCTAAGCCAAAATAGTGACCAATTTCGTGAGTTGCAGTACGTCCTAAGTTATAAGGTGAAGAAGATTCTAAATTTATACCAATATAATTATAATCAATTACTACCCCGTCTAATGATGAATCTGAACCTGGATAAGTAGAAAAACCCAATAAATTTCCTGATAAATTACATATCCAAATATTTAAATATTTTTCTGTATCCCAAGGATCAACACCCCCTTCCGAACTTTTTTTCATTTTATCCTCACTCATATTAAAAAATTGTTGATCAGTGAAGTTTCTTGTTATACCAGATGTTAAATTACCAAAAGGATCTATCTCTGCTAAACAAAATCTTATACCAGAACTACTAGCAACATCAGTAAATACACCGGGTATATTTAAAAAGTCGTTATTTTCAGCATTATAATCATTATTTAAAACTTCTAACTGAGATAAAATATTTTCATCAGAAATATTCTCTGAATTATTATTATAAATAACATGAAAAACAATAGGTACATTAAACTGATCAAATACCTTTGACTTAGATTTAGTATCTATAAAAGGTTCATTATATGAATTTTTAGACTTTAAAATATTTCTGTAAGATTCAGAAGCGCACCTTTCTTGTGAAAAAATTATAGTATGTATTAAAATAAAGAAGAAACACAACCTCATTTTTTAAAAGATTCAAAAACATTTTTTATTAATTCAACACATATATCTAAATGCTTCTTATCAATAACTAGAGGAGGAGCAAATCTAATTATATTACCATGCGTTGGTTTAGCTAAAAGCCCCTTTTCTTTTAACTTCATGCAAATATTCCATGCTGTTTTACTTTCAGATGAATCATTCACTTCAATGGCATTTAATAAACCCTTTCCTCTAACTTCTTTAATTAATGGATTTGAAAAGTTTCTTAGTTTTTTTCTAAAAACTTCACCTAAAATTTGAGAATTTTCACAAAGATTTTCCTCATTAATTACATTTAGTGCAGCAATTGCCACTTTACATGCTAATGGATTTCCACCGTAAGTTGAACCATGTTCGCCAGGTTTAATACATAACATAACATCATCGTTTGCCAAAACAGCTGAAACAGGAAAAACACCACCAGACAAAGCTTTACCTAAAATTAAAATGTCAGGCTTAACACCTTCATGATCACATGCTAATAATTTTCCTGTTCTAGCTAGACCAGTTTGAACTTCATCAGCAATAAATAATACATTATAGCGGTTGCAAATTTCCCTAACACCCTTCAAATAACCCTCATCAGGTACAATTACGCCTGCTTCACCTTGAATTGGCTCAACCATAAAAGCGCAAACGTTAGGGTCTTTTAAGGTTTTCTCAAGAATATTTAAATCGTTGTAAGGAATTAAATTATAACCTGGCATATAAGGCCCAAAACCTTTGTAGGAAGAAGGGTCATCAGAGCTAGAAATAGCAGCCAGTGTCCTTCCCCAAAAATTTCCGTTCACAAATATAATTTTTGCTTCATTTTCTGGAATACCCTTTCTCATATAACCCCATTTTCTTGCTAATTTATTTGCTGTTTCGCCCCCTTCAACTCCCGTATTCATTGGCAATACTTTATCATAACCAAAAAAATTAGTCATAAACTTTTCATAGGGACCTAAAACATCATTATGAAAAGCTCTAGATGTTAAGGTTAGCTTAGAAGCTTGAGAGTTTAAAGCTTTAATAATTTTAGGATGACAATGTCCTTGATTGACAGCAGAGTAGGCAGAAAGAAAATCATAATACTTTTTCCCTTCAACATCCCAAACATAAACTCCCTCACCTCTACTTAAAACAACAGGTAAAGGGTGATAATTATGAGCGCCATACTTTAATTCTAAATCTAAATAATCTTGAGTATTCATAAAAAAATAATAGTTTATGTGTAAAGATAACTATTTTTATAGTATGGAACCCATAGTAAGTAAACCCAAAAAAGGTCAAATTATTCAAGATAGAATAGAATCAATGGCATATGGAGGAAAGGGTATTATTAAAATAAACTTAAATGAGGGTCAATATGTTATTTTTATTTCTAATACAATAACTGGACAAATTGTAAAATTTAGAATAATAAAAAAAAAAGAAAAATATGCAGAAGGTAGATTAATTGAAATAATTAAAAAAAGTGAAATTGAAAAAAAAATAAAATATCAAAGTATTTCAGGCGCACCGTATTCGACTTTAGACATCGCATTTCAACAAGAGTTAAAGAAATCACAAGTCATAGATCTTATGAAAAGAATCGGGGGAATAACTGATTCGGAAAAAAAATTAGATAAATTCATAAAATCACCAAGAATTTGGCATTACAGAAACAAAATGGATTATTCTTTTTCATCAATTGGTTTTGACAAAAAAAAAAATAAAGTTATTGATGAATTTTCGCTAGGCTTTAAAAGAATTAACACATGGTGGATTGTCGAAAATTTAGAAAAAGATTCTGGATTATTTGATAAAGAATGGGAAGACTCATTAATGGATATCAAAAAATATTGTATTTCAACAAAACTTCCAGCTTGGAATATTCCTCAAAAAAAAGGATTCTTTAGAAATATCGTTGTAAGAAAAAGTATTAGTGAAGACAAATTACTAATCGAATTGATTACAAGTACTGAAGGATTGAAAAAGTTTAATCCTGATAATTTTGTAAAAAAAATATTATCAATTCACAAAAAAAGAATTGGAGGGATTATACACACAATTAATGATGATATTTCTGATAGAGTGGATTATAAAAAAACAAAATCAAATATTTTATTTGGTAAAAATAAAATTAACGAAACAATTAACGATTTAACTTTTCAAGTTAGTATGAGTAGTTTTTTTCAAACTAACCCAAGAGCTGCTGAAAAACTATATTCACAAGTTTGCAATTATGTTTTTGAAGAAAAAATTAATAATGGCGGCATTATTTTAGATTTATTTTGTGGGACTGGAACAATTACTCAAATAATTGCAAAAAAAAATAAAAAAATAAAAGTTATCGGCGTTGAAATTGTTGAAGAGGCAATAAACAACGCAATAAAAAATGCGAAAAAAAATAATATAAGCAATGTATCTTTTTTTAAAGGAGATATTGGTAAAATAATAGAAGAAAATCCGTCTTTTGAAAATAAAATAGAATGCATTGTAATTGACCCACCAAGATCGGGAGTTGCAAAAAAAAGTTTAAAAAAAATAATAAATCTCAACTCAAAAAGAATTGTATATATCTCATGTGACCCATCCACTCAGGCAAGAGACTATAAATATTTAATTGAAAGTGGTTATCAACTTATTAAATTTTCAATTATTGATCAATTTCCACACACCTATCACATAGAAACTATTGGCTTATTAGAAAAAAAACATTGTATATTTAAATAGATAATGAAAACGATACTTAATAAACAACAAATTGAACACAAAATTCTACGATTAAGTTTTGAAATAATTGAAGGTAATTTAGATACTAAAAGTATTCTACTAATTGGTTTAGAAAAAAATGGATTTGTCATTGCAAAAAAAATTAAAAATTGTATCGAGCAAAAAGCATCATTAAATATTGATGTTGTTAAAATGACTTTAAAAAAAAATAAAGAAAATAAAATTTTCTCAGATAAAATTACAGATGAATACAAAACATTTATCCTAATAGATGACGTGTTAAAATCTGGAAAAACTATAATTCATGCCATAAAAGAACTCTTAAAATTTAACATCGAAAAATTAGAAACCGTTGTTTTGATTAATAGAAAACATAATGTGTTTCCTGTTGGAGTAAATTATGTAGGTTTAGAATTATCAACTACACTGGAAAATCATATTGAAGTTATCCTTGATGATGAAAAAAAAATTGGAGCTTACTTAGGTTAAGCTAATGATTTTAAAAGCCTGAGTAATTTATTTAACTGTTTGTCATCAAAATTTAGATGAGTTACGAATCTTAACATATCTTCACCAAATTTTGAATATAAAATTTCGTTTTGATCAAACTTTTGTAAAACATAATCAATTTTATTTTTAAATATTTTAAAAATAATAATATTAGTTTCGCAAGGCATTACTTCCTCAACATATTTCGAATTTTTTAATGTGTCATAAATAATTTTAGCTTTGTCATGATCTTGAGATAATCTTATTATATTATTTTCAATAGCAAAAATACCTGCTGCAGCTAAATATCCAATTTGTCTCATCCCCCCTCCTAGTGATTTTCTAACTCTTTTTGCATTATGAATAAATTTTTTAGTGCCTAATAATAGAGATCCAACAGGTGCGCCTAAACCCTTAGATAAACAAATCGATATTGAATCAAAAGCTTTTCCATAATCAACTGGATTTTGATTTTTAGCAACAATTGCATTAAAAAGTCTTGCACCATCTAAATGAATATTTAAATTATTTAATCGACAAAAATTTGATATTTTATTAATTGTTTCTATTTCATAACAACTACCCCCCCCCTTGTTACACGTATTTTCTAAGCAAACTAGTTTTGTTTTTGGGAAATGTGGATCATCTGGATTAATTGAAGATTTAACTTGCTCAACTGAAATTCTACCACGATTTCCGTTCAATAGTTTTACAGAAACCCCTGAATTAGATGCAATACCTCCACCCTCATAGTTATATATATGTGATGAAATATCACATATAAGTTGATCACCAATTTGGGTATGGGATCTAATAGCAATTTGATTTGCCATAGTGCCAGAGGGACAAAACAAAGCAGCTTCAACTTTAAACATATTTGAAATTATATTTTCTAATATTTTTACAGTTGGGTCTTCTTCCCAAACATCATCGCCAACCTTTGCAGACATCATTTTATTTAACATCTTATTAGATGGGACAGTAAGCGTATCACTTCTTAAATCTATTTTCATTATAATGATTATTAATTTTAGTTAAAATTTGAATATTTGATGAGTTATCACAATCAATTATCACTTTGCTTTTTAGATAAAATTTTTCTCTGTAATTAAAATTATTAAAAAAATCCTCAATTGTTTTAAAACTATTAAAAATAGGTCTGTTATAATTATTTTTAATTAAAAAATTGTATAATTTTTTTGGCTTTTTTTTTAGATAGATTGTTAAACCTAGTTCGTTTAATAAGTCTAGGTTATTAAAGAAACAAGGTGTGCCACCGCCAGTTGCAAAAATAAAATTATTGTTTTGATTAAGTAATTGACTTAAATTATTGTTTTCTATCTCCCTAAAATATGACTCACCATTTTCATGAAATATTTTATTTATTGATTTTTTTTCCCTCTGCTCAATCAATGTATCAAAATCAATGAACGGTAGATTAATTATTGTGGAAAGTTTCCTAGCATAAAATGTTTTTCCACAACCCATATAACCTAATAAAATAATATTCATGATTTAAAAAGGAGAACCCGGTTCTTTAGACATATGATTAAATACAAGTTTATCAACAAATTTGGGAAAAAATTTATTTAATAAAACAGTGAGTTTTCCACTAGAAGTTAAAACTAATGTGTTTTTTCTTTTTTTAATTGCATTAATCATTTCTAACGCAACCTTTTCAGAAGACATCATTTTTTGTTCAGATCTAGGACTTTCCCCCTGTTGAGAACCATCTCCCTGAAGAGCTTTCTTTCTAATATTTGAATTTGTAAAACCAGGACAAATAATTAAAACATGTAATTTATTTTTTATATTTTCTATTCTCAACGACTCTAAAAAGCCTTGCAAAGCAAATTTAGAAGCTGAATAAGCAGTTCTACCAGGTAGCCCTTTATAGCCAGCTATTGACGAAACACCAACGACAGAACCATTTGATTTTAATATATAAGGTAAAGCATACTTAGTGCAGTAAACTGAGCCCCAAAAATTTATAGCCATCACTTTGTTAAAAACAGAGATATCTAAATTCAAAAAAACAGATCTCATTGAAATACCAGCATTATTTACTAAAATGTCTATTTTTCCATATTTTGATATGGTTTCTTCAATCATTTTCTCGCAATCTTTCTCCACTGAAACATCAACTACAATGAAAATAGATTCACCTCCGTTTTGATTAATTTTAAGCGAAATATCTTTTAAAGAATTTTCTGATCTAGCCACTAAAACTACTTTAGCACCTAATTTTGAAAACTCAAATGCACACGACTTACCAATTCCAGATGAGGCACCAGTTATAATGACTACTTTGTTTTCCAAAACTTAAAAATTAATAATTATATTGCAAAATATGAATATATCAGTCATTTCCACTAAAAAAGATGTAAAAGAATTTCATCAATTACCGTTTATAATTAATAAGAATAATAAATATTGGATCCCACACATAAAACAAGAAGTTGAGAACATCTTTAACCCAGATAAAAATTTTTTTCATCAGTATGGAGAAATTGAAAGATTTATTATTCGTAGAAATGGAGAGCCGATTGGTAGAATAGCTGTTTTTTATGACGAACGAAAGTTTAAAAAAGAAGCACAACCAACCGGTGGAGTTGGGTTCTTTGAATGTATTGATGATCAAAAATGTGCTAATCTATTATTCAACAGATCCATTGAATGGTTGAAAAATAAAAATATTTCAGCTATGGATGGGCCAATTAATTTTGGAGAAAGAGATAGATACTGGGGATTATTAATTGATGGTTTTGAAAAACATACAGTTTATGGTCAAAATTATAATCCTAAATACTATAAAAAATTATTCGAAAACTTTGGCTTCAGAAAGTACTTTAATCAACATGTGTATTGTAAAGATTTATCAATACCCTATCCAGAAAAATTTTATGAAAGATCTAACAGAATAACAGGAAGAAAAAAAATTCATTTTAACCATATGGAAAACTATGATTTTGAGAAATATGGAAAATACTTTACAATGATCTATAATGATGCTTGGAAATCTCATCATGGATTTAAAGAAATGAGAACAGAAAAGGCTGTAAAAATGTTTAAAAAAATGAAATCAATAATTGATAAAAAATTAATTTGGTTTGGTTTTTACGAAAAAACACCAGTTTGTTTTTTTATTGGCATTCCTGATCCAAACCAATACTTTAAACTTATTAATGGAGATTTAAATTTATTAGGGAAAATTAAGTTTATGTATTATAAAACAATGAATCCCGCTAAAATTTGCTCAGGCATGGTGTTTGGAGTAATCCCAAAATTTCAAAAACTTGGAATGGAATCTGCGTTGGCCGACATAGTTACAAAAAATATTTCTAAGGCTGGTTATACCCATGTAATGCAAACCTGGATTGGAGACTTTAATCCAAAAATGATTAAGATTTGTGAAAATTTCTTTGGTAGCGATATCCATCAAAAATTAACAACTTACAGATACCTTTTTAATAAAAATGCTACTTTTATTCCACACCCAATAATTTAAATTATTACTCTTAGTATTGTAATTATTTTTTTATTATATATTTGCATTCATTATGACCTGGTAGCTCAGTTGGTAGAGCATCTCCCTTTTAAGGAGAGGGTCCTGGGTTCGAGCCCCAGCCAGGTCACTCTAACTAGCCCAAGTGCTGGAACTGGTAGACAGGCATGGTTGAGGGCCATGTGTCCATTTGGGCGTGCGGGTTCGACTCCCGCCTTGGGCACTCTAAGATAATCACCATTAACATGTTTTACAAAATTGTATATCCAATTGAAAAAATAAGAGGTTTATTTATATTCTGTGAACCTTTTAAACACTTCTGTAAACTATTAAATTCTTGTACATAATCATCTTAATATAATTTTTTAATAATTGAAATCCCATTGTGAGAAAAAAAGTTGTTTCCTGTCATAAATTCAGAATTCATAGCATTATTAATATTTCCGTTTTTTATATGATATACTGGTAAAAAAATGTCTTTTGCATGAAATCCATCTTTACTTTCTGAAGTGTTATCATTTCCCCAAATAGTTAATGCTACTCTTTCATTATTCCAAATTACAAATCCACCGCATTTTTTTTCTCCACTTGGCAGCTGATAAAAAACAGCTAAAGTATCCCCTTTTTCAATCATTTTTTCATCAACTTCTAATATTGCTACAGTCATATTTGATCCAGTATTTGTTACATTTAAATCAATTTTTTCTTGACAAAATGCATCAAGTGAGACAGAAAAAAAAATGAAAAACATGAACATCTTTAAAACTTTGAAAAGACAATATCAAAAAAAAACAACAATTGTTAAAAACTATTAGTATTTATTTTTTTAAAAAAAATTATCGATAATAATATTTTGTAGTTTAGATTATGAATACTTTACTACCCATGGAAGTCAAAAATTTACAAGAAATATGTTCTCAGGTAAGAAGAGATATAGTTAGGATGGTTCACGCAGTTAATTCAGGCCACCCAGGCGGATCCTTGGGTTGTGTTGAGTTTTTTGTTTCTCTTTATTTTAAAATAATGAGTCATAGTAAAGAATTTAATATAGATGGTTTAAATGAAGATATTTTCTTTCTCTCAAATGGCCATATTTCTCCAGTATTTTATAGCGTCCTTGCAAGATCAGGTTATTTTCCAACTGAGGAATTAAATACTTTTAGAAAAATAAATAGTAGACTCCAAGGCCACCCTGCAACAAAAGAAGGATTGCCAGGTGTAAGAATTGCAAGTGGATCATTAGGTCAAGCCCTCTCTGTTGCTATCGGGACAGCAACTACAAAGAAATTAAATAAAGACGATAAATTAATTTACTGTCTATGTGGTGATGGAGAAATGCAAGAAGGACAAGTTTGGGAAGCTATTATGTATGCAGGATCAAAAGAAATTGATAATTTAATTTTAACAATTGATGTAAACAAACAACAAATTTGCGGAAGCACTGAGGAAATAATGAGTTTAGGAGACTTAAATAAAAAAATATCTACATTCAACTGGGATGTAATTGAAGTCGATAATGGAAATAATATTAAAAGTGTTTGCGATGGTATTATGAATGCAAAATCAAAAACAAAAAATAAAAAACCAGTTTGTATACTAATGCACACTGAAATGGGATATGGAGTTGATTTTATGATGGGGAGTCATAAATGGCATGGAGTGGCACCTAATGATGAAGAATTAGAAAGAGCATTATCTCAAATCAAAGAAACTTTAGGGGACTATTAAGATGGAAAAATTTGAATTAAAAGATACAAGATCAGGATTTGGAGAAGGTTTATTAGAATTAGGGCAAGAAAATCCTGATGTGGTTGCATTATGCGCTGATTTAACTGGCTCTCTTAAAATGGATGCGTTTGAAAAAAAATATCCCGACAGATTTTTCCAAGTTGGTATAGCAGAAGCCAACATGATGGGAATTGCTGCAGGTCTTACAATTGGTGGTAAGATTCCTTTTACTGGAACTTTTGCTAATTTTTCAACAGGTAGAGTTTATGACCAAATTAGACAATCCATTGCTTATTCGAAAAAAAATGTGAAAATATGCGCATCTCATGCTGGAATAACTCTTGGGGAGGACGGAGCAACTCATCAAATATTAGAAGATATTGGATTAATGAAAATGCTCCCAGGCATGACTGTAATTAACACCTGTGATTTCAATCAAACAAAATCTGCAACAAAAGAAATATCAGAGTATTACGGGCCAGTATATTTGAGATTCGGCCGACCAAAGGTTCCGAACTTTACAGATCCAATGAAAAAATTTGAAATTGGAAAAGGGATTCAGTTAAAATCAGGTAGTGACATAAGTTTATTCGCAACAGGGCATATGGTTTGGGAAAGTATTATTGCATGTGAAAATTTAAAGAAAGAAGGTATTAATGTGGATTTAATTAACATAACAACAATTAAACCACTTGACACGGAAATAATTCTTGATTCTGTGAGCAAAACTAAGCTAGTCGTGACCGCAGAAGAACACCAAAAACTAGGTGGATTAGGCGCCAGTATTTCTCAATTGTTGTCTGAAAAATTACCAACTTTTATAGAAATGGTCGCTGTTGATGATTCATTTGGAGAAAGTGGAAAACCAAAAGAACTATTAAAAAAATACAAACTTGACTCAGTTAATATAGAACTGGCTTGTAAAAGAGCCTTGCTTAAAAAGTAATTTTTTTTAATGAACGCCAAAGAAGTATTTTTAAAACATCAATCACAAATTTCAAAAAATCCTATTTGCTTAGAAGTGTCTCATGCTAAAGGAATTTATATTTATGATAAAAAAAATAAAAAATATATAGATCTAGTCGCAGGAGTCTCTGCATGCACACTAGGTCACTCAAACAAAAAAATAAATCAGAGTATAAAAGCACAGCTTGAAAAATATACTCATGTCATGGTTTATGGAGAATTTATTCAAAAACCTCAAGTTAAATTAGCTAAAAAATTAGCTGATAATTTGCCAAAAAAATTAAACTGTTCATATTTCGTTAACTCTGGTACAGAAGCAATTGAAGGAGCAATAAAATTAGCAAAAAGAACAACAAATAAGTCTGAAATAATTTTCTGTAAAAACTCTTATCATGGTAGTACACATGGATCACTGAGCTTCATGGGAAATGAAGAAAGAAAGTCAAACTATAGACCACTACTCCCAGGGGGCAAAATGATAAGATTTAATTCATTATTAGATCTAAAAAGTATTGACAAAAATACAGCTGCAGTAATTATCGAATTAGTTCAAAGTGGGAGTGGATTTAAAGTAGCATCCAAAATTTGGGTCAAAAAAATTAAAGAATTATGTAAAAAATTTGGCGCAATTTTAATTTTTGATGAAATACAAACATGTTATGGAAGAACAGGAAAACTTTTTGGCTTTCAAAAATATAAAATAACACCGGATATAATATGCATAGCAAAAGGAATGGGAGGCGGAATGCCTATAGGTTGTTTTATAAGCTCAAATAAAATAATGAGTAACCTAAAGGAAAAACCAATTTTAGGTCACATAACAACATTTGGAGGCCACCCAATAAATTGCATTGCCTCCTTAAAAACACTAGAAATATTACTTGAGACAAATCTTATTACTGAAATTAATTCTAAAGAAAAATTATTTAGAAAACTTTTAAATCATAAAAAAATAAAAAAAATTAATGGAACAGGCTTAATGCTTGGAGTTGAATTTGAGAATGAAATAATATGTGATAGAGTAATTAAAAAATGTCGTAAAAATGGATTATTAACGTTTTATTTTTTGTTTGAGAAAAATTCTATGAGAATAAGCCCTCCGCTAACAATAACAAAGAAAGAAATTCAAAAATCATGTCAAATAATTATTAATTCCATCAATGAATGTTTATAAAGTTTATTGTAAGTTTACATTAATAATTATTGATTATGTTAATTAAAGCAATCGAGAAATCTCTAAATGAACAAATTTCTGTTGAAGCTAACTCTTCACAATTTTATTTAGCTATGGCATCATGGGCTGAAACAAAAGGCTTTGATGGTGTCACATCCTTCCTTTACAAACACTCGGATGAAGAACGAGAACACATGCTAAAATTAATTAGATACGTAAATGAAAGAGGTGGGCACGCTGTAGTTCCTGAACTAAAAAAGCCACCTAAAGTTTTTGATTGCTTATCTCATATTTTTCAAAATTTACTTGATCACGAAATTATGGTAACTAAGAAAATAAATGAAGTTGTAGATTTATGTCTCAAACATAAAGATTATACTACCCATAACTTTATGCAGTGGTATGTTGCAGAGCAAATTGAAGAAGAGGCTTTAGCTAGAACAATTCTAGATAAATTAAAGTTAATTGGTGACGATAAAGGTGGCTTGTATCTATTTGATAGGGATATTTTAAATATAAAGATTCCAAATAATAATTAATATTTATATGCTAATGTAATCTCCCTTTTTCCAAATGGACCAGGAGGATGCTTTAAATTAAATCCTACTTCTTTCAATTTTCTTTTAACCTCTCCTTTTGCACAAAAAGTAACTAAAAAACCATTTTCCTTTAATAAACTAAAAGATTTTTTAAAATTTGAAGTCATCCACATTTCAGGTTGTGTTCTAGGTGAAAACGCATCATAATAAATTATATCAAATTTTGTCATTGAAAAAAAATCTTGAAATTTAGTTTCATATTTATAAAAATTAAAATTACTTCTTAAAACACTTTTTTTATTAAAAGAACTCAAATGTATTTTATCTAAAATATCAATGTTTAAAATCTTCTTATAATTAATTTTTTCTATTATTTCTTTTGGTAATGGATATGGCTCAATTGCATGATATTCTACATTTTTTTTTTTTGAATTTATAAAGGTTAAAATTAAATTTAAACCTGTACCTAAACCAATTTCTAAAATTTTTATATCATTTTTTTTACAAATTTTAATTCCATTATTTATAAAAATATGTTGAGACTCTTGAACAGCGCCAAATCTTGAATGATAAATTTCATCATTTATATTATTTATTATTGAGTGAGAACCATCAATTGTTTTAATTAATTTTAAATTTCTATTATTTTTCATAATCGTATTTAAATTATTTACTATTTTAAATAATTCAAAATAAATTCAACATGAAAAAAAAAAGTATCATAACTAAGAAGTCTTTAAATTTTTTAGAAAAATATATTAATAATCCCTCACCCACAGGTTTTGAGTCTGAAGGTCAAAAATTATGGTTAAAATATTTAAAACCATATATAGATACTCATATTGTTGATACTTACGGCACAGTAGTTGGTATAATTAATCCAAAAGCAAAATATAAAGTTGTCATTGAAGCTCATGCTGATGAAATATCATTTTTTGTTCATTATATAACAAAAGATGGCTTTATTTATCTACGAAGAAACGGAGGATCTGATCATCAAATAGCGCCATCCAAAAGAGTTAATATACATACAGAAAAAGGAATGGTAAAAGCTGTTTTTGGTTGGCCCGCAATTCATACTAGAAGACCAGGAAAAGAAAAACAACCAACATTGGAAACTATTTTTTTAGATTGTGGAGCCAAAAATTCAAAAGAAGTAAAAAAAATGGGAATTGATGTTGGATGTGTAGTTACTTACGAGGATGAATTTATAATTATGAATAAAAAACATCTAGTTGGGAGAGCATTAGATAATCGAATGGGGGGATTTATGATCGCTGAAGTAGCTAGATTATTGAAAGAAAATAAAAATAAACTTCCATTTGGGCTTTATATTACTAACTCAGTTCAAGAAGAAGTTGGGTTGTATGGAGCAAAAATGATAGTTGAGACAATTAGACCAAATGTTGCTATAGTTACTGACGTAACGCATGATACTAACACACCTATGATTAATAAAATACAACAAGGTGATTGTTCAATGGGAAAAGGACCTGTGGTCTCATATGGACCTGCAGTTCAAAATAACTTGTTGAAATTAATTATTAACACAGCAAAAGAAAATAAAATTGATATCCAAAAGGCCGCTGCTTCTAGATCAACTGGGACAGATACGGATGCTTTTGCATTTAGTATTGGAGGTGTTAGTTCAGCTCTTATTTCTCTACCTTTAAGATATATGCATACAACTGTTGAAACTGTTCATATAGATGATGTAGAAAATGTAATTAAACTAATATACAATTCAGTTTTAAATATTAAAAACAACCAAGATTTTAGATATTTAAAATAAAAAATTAAGATGATAATATTTTAGAAATATTTGGTTTAAAGTATTTTTTACTTTTTAGTATTTTTCCATCTTGCCTATAAATTGGTTTACCATTTTCATCTAGCTTAGACATATTACTTCTTTGAATCTCTTCAAAAATTTCTTCAATCTTAGTCTGTAAACCATGAGATAAAATAGTCCCGCATAAAATATACATCATGTCACCTAATGCATCAGCTATTTCAACCATATCTCCTTTCTGACATGCATCTAAATATTCATCATTTTCTTCTTTCATAAGATTGTATCTTAAATTAAAAACTTTTTTAGGAAGATTAGAATTAGGTATTGTTTTATTCTCAATACCAAATGACTCATGAAATAGTTTTACATGATTTATTTGTTTTCTCATTTTTTTAATAATTAATTAATAAATTTGGCTTATTATTTATTAAATATAAAAACCAAAATGAAAATTCTAGTAACATTATTAATTTTTTTATCATCAATTAATTTATCATTTAGCCAAGAAGAAAAGAAAATTGACATTAAAAAGAGTAAAATTGAATGGATTGGGAAAAAAATTGGCGGAGAACACTCAGGTATAATTCAAATTAAGTCAGGATCTTTAATTATGTCAGGCAATAAAATAATTAGCGGAGAATTTATTATTGATATGAATACAATTGAGTGTACAGACTTGAGTGGTAGAGCAAAACAATCAATAGAATCCCACTTAAAAAACGAAGACTTCTTTCATATTGACAAGTATCCTACTAGTTCACTAAAAATAAATAAAAGTGACGATAAAAAAATATATGGAACGATAACTATTAAAAATCATTCAGAACCAATAGAGTTTGAATATAAATTGGCTTCAAGAGGGGGACAAGAAATTGTTAATTCAGAAATAATAATTGACAGAACAAAATTTAATATTAGTTATAAATCAAAAACAATATTTCCGGATCTTATTGACAATTTTATTTATGATGATTTTATAATAAAAACTAGCCCAATTATATTTTACTAACATGGAAAATATTACATTAGGACACTGGATTTACGCGGTAATTGCTTCAGGTATATACATATTGTTTGTACTTTGGTCTTTTAAAAAAGAGTTAGGTTATATAAGGTGGTTTAACTTCAAGCCCATCCCTATAGCAATTTGGTGCTTGTTAATTTTAATTTTTATTATTGTAAGTTCTTAGATCTATTCCAATAAAGCTCTAATTCATTATTACTTAGGTTTTCGATTTTCTTATTATCTGATTTAATTAAGTGCTCCATATACTTAAATCGAGTAATGAATTTTTTATTTGTCTTTTCTAAAGAGTCAACTGGATTAATTCCTAAAAATCTTCCATAATTAATTATAGAAAAAAGAAAATCACCAAATTCTTCATCAATTTTGATTTTATTTTTCTTTGAAAGTTCAGTTTTGAATTCTAATAATTCTTCATCAATTTTTCTTATATAATCAATTTTATTGTTCCATTGAAAACCTAAATCACCAACTTTTTCAAGAATTCTCCAAGATTTTAATAAAGTAGGTAAAGATTTAGGAACACCTTCTAAAACAGATTTCCTGGATGATTCATTTAACTTAATAGCTTCCCAATTTTTTTTCACCTCTTTTTCAGTACTAATCGTACTTTCGCCATAAATATGAGGATGCCTTCTAATTAATTTTTCAATTTGATTATTTATAACATCATCTATGGTAAATATATTTTTTTCAGAAAAAATTTTAGAATAAAAAATAATATGTGTTAAAATATCACCTAATTCTTTTTTAATTTCTTCATCCTTATCATTTAAAATAGCATCCGACAACTCATAGCATTCTTCAATTGTTAAAGATCTTAGAGAGTTTTTTGTTTGTTTTTTATCCCAAGGGCACTTTTCCCTTAACTCATCAATAACATTAACGAGGTCTAAAAAAGATTTTTTTTTATCCATATTAATTATAAATTAGGCAAGCAAACATCATATCTTTTAATAAACTTTCCTTTTTTAATTTCTTTAATTTTTCTATTTAAAATATTCTTTCTTTTAGGTGATAAATAATCAGTGAATAAAACACCGTTTAGATGATCATATTCATGTTGTATAACTCTAGCCTCAATACCGCTAAGATTTTCTCTAACTAAATTGAAATCTTGATTATAATACTCTATTTCAATATTTGATTTTCTAGATACTAAACTGTTAATTTCCGGAATACTTAAACAACCTTCTTCATAATCCCAAAAATCACCATATTCTCTTTTAATTATAGGGTTAATAAATACTTTTTTGATTTTTTTTAATTCTTTTTGCTCATCAGACAAAGGTGATAAATCTATCACAAACAAATTTATTGGTAAACCGATTTGAGGGGCCGCAAGGCCGATTCCATTAGCAGCTATCATTGTATCAAACATGTTTAAAATCAATTTATTTAAATTAGGGTAAGTTGAATCAATATTTTTTGATTTTTCTTTTAGAATTGAGTTTCCATAAATATATATTGGTAAAATCATTTAATTTTTTTTTAAATATGTTTCTAATATTAAAGATGCACTCACTTTATCAATTAAAGATTTATCTCTCCTTTTCATTTTTTTAANNTTAGCATCTAANATAATTTTAGANGCAATTTTAGANNTAAATCTTTCATCAACTAAATNAACAGGNAAACTAAATAAACTTATTATTTTTTTTNTAAANTTAATAACTTCCAAAANTAAAATATTCTCNTTNTTATTTAANGNTTTNGGCTCNCCTAANACAATAGCTTCTATTTTTTCANTTTGNATGATTTCTTTTAAANAAANAAAAATNTCNTTGTTTNCTATNGTCTTNAAAGGAAANGCAATACTTTTTTNACTNTCACTAATTGCTATTCCAATTCTTTTTTTTCCGTAATCTATAGCTAATATTTTTCCCATTATTTACAATTTTAATTAAAATAACTAAAAATNAGATATAGATTTGTTTAAAATTATTNTTTTGAAAATNGGAATAGACGCAAAAAGAGCCTTTACAAATTATTCTGGACTTGGAAATTATAGTCGTGANNTAATTAATTCTTTANGTAANTTCAAGANTNTAGATNTCCANTTNTTTACAACAAAAAAAAANATTTNNNATTATAAAAAACCTGANANTTCGAAAATACACATTCCANAAAATTATTTATNAAAAANTTACTGGAGATTATNTGGATTNAATAAAATCATACAAAAAGAAAATNTACAAATTTTTCATGGATTNAGTAATGAAATACCANTTGGATTAAATGAAAAAATAAAATCNGTNGTNACTATTCATGATGTNATATTTAAAAANTATCCACAATTTTATAATTCNTTTGACAGATTTATTTATTCATTAAAAACTTATTACTCTTGTAAAAAATCTNANAAAATAATTACTGTTAGTAAACAAACTAAAGAAGATTTAATAAAANATTTNAAAATTAATCCTGAAAANATTGANGTTATTTATCAAAGTTGTCATATTGCTTTTAAAACACCTTTNAAANANATTAATATNTCNAANAAATANAAANTACCNAAAGATTATATTTTATTTGTTGGNACNATAGAAAAAAGAAAAAATTTAAAATTTTTATTAAATGCAATNAAAGATANCCCAAGTATAAATCTTGTTTGNNTTGGAGAAAAAAAATCTTANTATAGNNATATATTGAATTNTNTANATNATGANAAAATTAACAACAAAATTTTTTTCTTAGAAGTAAANAGCGTTAATGATTTATCAGANATATATAAAAAAGCTAAATTTTTNGTTTATCCATCNTNTTANGAAGGTTTTGGAATACCNATTATAGAAGCCCTATTTAGTGAAATNCCTGTTATTACTCTAGACAAACCTNTTTTTAGAGAAACAGGTGGNNATTATTGCNCNTATGTNAAAANTAGTNTNGANTTAAAAAAANTANTAGNGAAATTTTGGGANATGAAAACAATANAAAATAAAAATTCTAAANATTGGATAAAAAAATATNANAGTTCAAAACAGGCNGATCAAATTATTAGAATATATAATGAAATCNTAAAATGAATGAAAATATAATNAATGAATCTTTNNGTATAATTNAATCAGGNGGGGTAATTTTATATCCATCTGATACCATTTGGGGAATTGGTTGNGATGCNACAAATGAAAAAAGNATTNAAAAAGTNTATTTAATTAAAAAAAGATCAATAANTAAACAATTAATATTACTTGTNAATAATGTTGAAATGTTACTTAATTACGTNGAAAAAATNGATNATGANATAATTCAAAAAATTTTAAAATTTAAAAANCCAACAACTGTTATNTATCCAAGACCAAAAAATTTACCTAAAATATTAACNACTACAAANTCCATAGCAATNAGAATAACAAAAGATTATTTTTGCTNTAAATTNATATCAAAAATAAANAAACCACTTATATCAACTTCTGCAAACATNTCAATGGNAAAAAACCCTAATAATTTTAAATCAATTAATAAGAGNATTAAAGANATGGTTGATTATATTGTAAATTATAAAACAGNNGAAGAACTNNTTAANGCATCAAAAATAATTAAAATTANCTCTAACAATGAAATAGAAATTATTAGAAATTAANATGAATAAATATCTNAATCATATAGTATTTNAAAAAATATCNCANTTAANNAATTATTTNAAAATCGAATCATTTGTTGTNGGTGGATTTGTAAGAGATTGTTTAATTANTGAAAAAGCAAAATTTNAAGATATCGANATTGTTTGTAATAAAGATGCTATTACTCTAGCGAATTTNTTAGCTAAAGAATTAAAAATTAAGGATGTTACTATTTTTAAAAACTTTGGAACTGCAATGATAAAATATGAANATATACATATTGAATTTATAAATGCCCGAAAAGANTATTATGAACAGANNTCTCGAAANCCTAAAATAAAATATGGAAGTTTAATTGATGANCAAAATAGAAGAGATTTTACAATTAATGCTATGTCNATTTCNCTNAACAAAAAAAATTTTGGTGAACTAATCGACCCTTTTAANGGACAAANTGACTTAAAAGAAAAAATAATAAAAACNCCGCTTGATCCAGACAAAACATTTTCAGATGACCCATTGAGAATGTTTAGAGCTGTAAGATTTGCTAATCAATTAAATTTTAATATTGAAAAAGAAACATTATTATCTATTAAAAGAAATNGGCAACGAATTGAAATNTTATCAAATGAAAGAATAATTGATGAATTTGAAAAAATATTATTNTGCAAAAAACCTTCNATTGGATTAAAATTATTATTTGATTTAGGTATTCTAAAAATATTTTTTNCTGAATTNTATGATTTACATGGAACAGAAAAAATAAACAACCACTCTCANAAAGATAACTTTTACCACACCTTAGAAGTTATTNACAATGTNAGAAAAAAAAGCAATAATATTTGGCTTATATGGTCAGCATTACTNCANGATATAGCAAAACCTAAAACTAAAAGATATTGTGAAAAAGAAGGNTGGACTTTTCACGGNCATGAATATGTNGGATCAAAAATGGTTCCAAAAATTTTTAAAAAATTAAANCTACCATTAAATGATAACATGAAGTATGTACAAAAATTAGTTTTACTTCATCTTAGGTTAATTCCACTAACAAANAAAAATGTTACTGATTCTGCTTTTAGAAGAATAATTTTCGAAGCNGGCAANGATATNAATGACTTATATNTNCTTTGTGAAGCTGANATAACNTCNAAAAANAAAGAAAAAGTAAATAAATANCTAAATAACATTGAGTTTGTTAAAANTAAAATAGAAGAAATTGAAAAGAAAGATAAGTTAAGAAACTTTCAACCNCCAGTTGATGGTAAAATAATCATGCAAACATTTAATTTAAAACCATCAAAATTAGTTGGNGAAATTAAATTTAAAATTAGNGANGCAATACTAAATGGAGACATAAATAATAATAAGAAAGAAGCTGAAAACTACATGTATAAAATAGGAAAAGAACTAAAAATTTATACATGAAAAAAATCTTAGTAATAATTGGAGGACCTACATGTANTGGNAANTCAGANATTTCGATNAAACTAGCAAAAAAATTTAATTCAGAAATAATTTCTTCAGATTCAAGACAGTTTTATANAGAACTTAATATTGGTGTTGCNAAAGTTACCAGAAAAAAAACTTAAGGAAGTAAAACATCACTTAATAAATAACANATCNATTGNAAANNATTACTCAATNGGAGACTATCAAAGTGATTTTTATAAANTTTCAAAGANAATTTTTAAAAATAAAGATCTCATTTTTTTATGCGGTGGATCAGGTCTTTACATAGATGCTGTTTGTAAAGGTTTTAATAAAATACCTGAAATAAATTTAAAAATAAGGAATNNATTAAATNANGANTTAAAAATAANGGGACTTAAAAACTTAACTGAAAGATTAAAAAAATATGATATTAAATCATGGGAGAAAATAGATTTAAAAAATCCAAGAAAAGTTATAAGATGCCTAGAAGTTTATTACTCAACAAATAAACCTATTTCATCATTTTATAATGAAAAATTACAAGAAAAAGAATTTGAATGTCTATATTTTTCATTAAATACTAAAAGAGAATTTTTGTATGAAAATATAAATAATAGAGTAGAAAAAATGATCGCTCAGGGCCTAGAGAATGAAGTAAGATCACTTATTAAATTTAAAAACTCAAAACCACTTCAATCCATTGGTTATACAGAGTTTTTTGAATACTTTGAAAATAAAAATTCCTTAGAAAATACAATTTCCAAAATAAAGCAAAACACAAGAAGATACGCAAAAAGACAAATAACTTGGTTTAAATCAAAAAAATATCTACAAGTAGATATTTCAAAAATAGATTTAATTGAAAAAATCATTAAACAAAAAAGGGGAAACTAAAAGCCTCCCCTTTTGTATTAAAAAAACAATAATTAATGAATAACTATTCTTTCAGTTATTGTTTTTACACCATTACTTATTGAATAAGTATAAAGACCACTCGTCAAATTGCCTTTTTCAAAGATAAATTCATTGTGACCAATATTGGAGTTTATATTTTCAGTTTGTATTAAATTACCTAAAATATCATATACTGAGAACTTAACATTTTCAGAATTGTTATTTCCAAAATGTATAGTTGTTGATTTATTAAAAGGATTTGGATAAGTTCCTAATGACTTAAATTCTCTTGCATCAACTAATTCTCCAACACCAGAATTATCCCCTTCTTCAACAATTAATACCAAATAATTTAATAAAGAGTCATCTGTAACTTCTACAGGAATCATTATACCAAACACCTCATACTCAGCAACAATATCTAGAGCTACAACTAAAGGATAAGTTCCAACAACGTTAGGAACTTCATCAGAAAAAAGTCTTAAACAGCCATAGCCTCCGCCTGGAAAAATACAGCTCATATCTGTGATAGCTCCATCAGAATTTTGAGATGCACATTCATAACTAAAACCCATAGGAAGACCTTGAATTTCATTAACACCAATTGTATTAATGTATACAGGGTCAAAAAGTTGGGGCCCACTTCCTAAATCATATTCAATTACAGTGTCGGTAGGGATCCTCATATTAAAAAAAGTTTCGTAAGCATCGCCAACAATAGCGTTAGGAAGTGCTGTTGGGTCAACTATTGTTTCCCCCATATTTAGCCCAGTAGTGTCTTCTAATACGTAAGCGTCATCTGCAACACCAACTAAACCTGTAAAAACTGTATCCGGAACACATTGAGAAAAACTCAAAAAAGGGATAAATACAAGAGATAAAAAAGTAAGTAAAAAATTTTTCATATTAATTAGTTTTTATTAAACATTTCTTTCTAATTCTTCCATAAATAGATAGTCTATAGCTTCATCTAAAGTAGGAACACAAACGAGATTTTTATTTTTAATCGAAAAATCTCCTACTACTAATATAAAAGAATTATGTTTTGTTTTCCAAAAAGAGGAATAATTTACTAAAGATAATATTAAAGAATCATTGTTAATAAGTTTTGAGTCTAACTTAATTATCAGGTTTTTAGGAGTTTTTTTTAATAACTCTAAATTATTTATAAACTGACTCAAATCAGTAATACTATGAGCTAAATTGAAATTTTCTCTTTTCTCTAATTTCATGAAATTTTTATTTTGGATGCTAATAAATACAATACTGCCATTCTAATTGCAACACCATTTTCGACTTGATCTAAAATAATTGAATGTTTTGAGTCCGCTATTTCACTAGTAATCTCAACTCCTCTGTTGATTGGACCAGGGTGCAAAATCAGAATTTCTTTACCAATTTTATTTAACAAATCTTTATTTATTCCATAATTCATAGTGTACTCTCTTAAAGAGGGAAAGAATTTTAAATTTTGTCTCTCTAATTGAATTCTAAGAACATTTACAGCATCACACCAATTTAAAGAGTCATTTAAATCATGACTAACCTGGACTCCTAATTTTGTAATATATTTTGGAATTAAAGTTGATGGACCACAAACTCTTACATTTGCTCCTAGTTTTTGCAAACAAAAAATATTAGACAAAGCAACTCTAGAATGCTTAATATCACCCAATAATAAAATGTTCTTTTCTTTTAAAATATTAAACTTTTGAATAATTGAAAAACAGTCTAATAAGGCTTGAGTAGGATGTTCATGAGCTCCATCTCCAGCGTTAATGACAGATGCATTTATGTGCTTAGAAAGGAATGATGCAGCACCTGCATCGGGATGTCTAATAACAACTAAATCAACTTTCATGGCTAAAATATTATTCACAGTATCGATTAGAGACTCACCTTTAGAAAGAGATGAATTACTAGAAGAAAAATTAAGAACTTCAGCAGAAAGCCTTTTCTCAGCAAGCTCAAAAGATAATTTAGTTCTAGTTGAATTTTCAAAAAACAAGTTTGCTACTGTAACATCTCTTAAAGTTGGAACTTTTTTTATTGGTCTATTTATTACCTCTTTAAATTTTATAGCAATTTCAAAGATTAATTTAATATCATCATGTGATAAATTTTTAATTCCTAATAAATGATTGACACTTAGCTCTTTCATTTCAATTATTCGATAGTATTACATTGTTTTCATTTTTTTCTTTTCCCCAATTAACAATAACATGCTCATTTTCAAAAACATCAATAGATTTTCCAATATATTTTGGTTCAATTGGTATTTCTCTACTAAATCTTCTATTAATTAATGTCAATAACTCAACTGAATTTGCTCTACCAAAAGAACCTAATGCATCTAAAGCAGATCTAATTGTCCTACCTGTATACAAAACATCATCTACTATTATAACATTCAATTTTTCAATAGAAAAATCAATATTTGTTTCATGTGGAGTCAACATACCCTTTCTTCTTCTAAAATCATCTCTAAAAAAAGTAGTATCCAACTCACCGTATTTAATTTTTTGACCAATTATAATTTCAAGATTTTTAACAATTTTTTCAGCAAGATATATACCCCTTGGTTGTAAACCAATAATAATTGTTTTTAAAAAATCATTATGATTTTCAATTAACTGATAGCATAACCTATCAATTATAATTCTTATTTCTTTTGAATTTAAAATAATTTTTTTTTCCATAGTATAAAAAAAAACCTCCTTTTAAAAAAAAAGAAGGTTTTATAAAATTTATAAGAAGTAAATAATTTTATTCATCTATTTTATTTTTTAAATCAGAGAGTGCATCAATATCACCTAAAGTAGATTTTTCAACACTTTCTCTCATTTTTTTAACTTTTTTATTAACTGCTGACTTTTCTTTTCTCTTTTCATTAGCTTCTTTTTTTAAATCTTCCATAAAAGTTTTTGAATGAGAAACTAGTATTCTATTTGATTCTCTATTAAACTCGATAACTTCAAAATCTAAATTTTCTCCAACTTCGATTTTATTTTTATCTTTTTTAATTGAGTGTCTAGAAGGACAAAAAGACTCTAGACCTTGTTCTTTGAAAATAATATTAGCCCCTTTATCGAACACATCCAAAACTTCACCACTATGAATAGAACCCAAAGTAAAGATTGTTTCATACACATTCCATGGATCCTCTTTTAATTGTTTGTGACCTAAGCTTAATCTTCGATTTTCAACATCAATTTCTAGGACAATAACTTCTAGTTCCTCTCCTAATTTAACAAAATCAGCAGGGTGTTTAATCTTTTTTGTCCAAGAAAGATCAGAAATATGAACCAATCCATCAACTCCCTCTTCTAACTCAACAAAAACACCAAAATTAGTATAATTAGTAATTTTACCTTTTAACTTTGTATCAACAGGGTATTTTTCAGCTATACTTTCCCAAGGATTAGGAGTTAATTGCTTAATTCCCAATGACATCTTTCTGTCTTCTCTATCAAGTGTAATAATTACAGCCTCAACTTCGTCACCAATTTTTAAGAAATCTTGAGCTGATCTTAAGTTTGCAGACCATGACATCTCAGAAACGTGTACTAAAGCTTCAACACCATCTTGAATTTCAACAAAAGCCCCATAATCAGCTAAAACCACCACTTTTCCTTTGACCCTATCGCCAACTTTCATGTCATCTGAAAGTGATTCCCAAGGATGGCTAAATAATTGTTTTAAACCTAATTGAATTCTATTTTTATTATCATCAAAATCTAAAATAACTACCTTAATTTTTTCATCTAAGGTTACAATTTCATTAGGATGATTGATTCTACTCCATGACAAATCTGTAATATGAATTAAGCCATCAACTCCACCTAAATCAATAAACACACCATAAGCAGTAATGTTCTTTACAATTCCTTCTAATACTTGTCCCTTTTCTAATTTTGAAATAATTTCTTTTTTCTGTTCTTCGATATCAGCTTCAATCAATGCCTTATGAGAAACAACAACATTTCTAAAATCTGGATTAATTTTTACAACTTTAAACTTCATGTTTTTTCCAACATACAGATCATAATCTCTTATTGGTTTTACATCAATTTGAGAGCCAGGTAAGAACGCCTCGAGACCAAAAACATCAACTATCATTCCCCCTTTAGTTCTACAAATTACATAACCATCAACAATTTCACCATTATCATGAGCATCATTTACTTTCCCCCATGACTTTAAATATCTAGCTTTCTTGTGAGACAATACTAATTGTCCTGTTTTATCTTCTTGTTTATCAATAACAACCTCAACTTTATCACCTTCCTTCAAATCAGGATTGTATCTAAATTCATTCGAAGAAATAACACCTTCAGACTTTCCTGAAATATCAATAATAACATCTTTATCAGTTTTCTTAAGTACAATACCTTCGATGATATCATTTGAATTAAGAGACTCTAACGTTTCAGAGTATAAATCTTTTAACTTTTCAAACTCCTCATCAGAGTAAAGCTTTTCATTTTCAAAATTATCCCAATCAAAATCATCAACAAGATTACTATCGTTTGTATTTTCGGATGTATCAACAACTTTTTCTACAATATCATTTTGAGTTACTTCTCCTTCTGCTAGATCAGTTAATTTACCGTTATTTTCTTCTACCATTTTATATTATTTAATAAATCAAGTCAGCAAATATACAAACTTAGATAAGTTTAAAAAATAAATTGCAAAATTTAATTAATCACTATATTTGAAAAAAACAAAAAAAAAAAAATTGAAAAGCTTTGTTTTACCAAAATATTACGAATCAAAAATAATATCTGAGGTTAAAAATATAAGGACTGTAAATGAGAAAAGAACTGATTACAGCCCTACGAAATTAACTATTGGAAAATTAAATTTTTATATACCTAAATATTTTGGCTTTTGCTTTGGAGTAAAAAACGCAATAGAAATTTGTTATAAAACACTGGAAGAAAATCCAGACAAAAACATCTATCTAATAAGTGAAGTAATTCATAACCCAGATGTAAATGATGATTTAAAAGAGAAAGGAATTATATTTCTTCAAAAAAGCTCTGGTGAAACTATCGTTCCTTGGAAAAATATTGATAAAAATGATATCGTTATCATACCTGCATTTGGTACCACCAAAGAAAATATGGAAATTATAAATAAAAAAGGTATTAAAACAAAGTCCTATGATACAACTTGCCCATTTGTTACTAAAGTATGGAATAGAGGAAATTATTTAGCAGAAAAAAATTATACAATAATTATTCATGGAAAACCTGAACATGAAGAAACTAAAGCTACTTTTTCAAACTTTTCTTCTGAAATACCAAGAATAATCATAAAAAATATTCAAGAAGCAAAACTTCTTTCTAAGTATATTCTAGATGAGAGGAAAAAAGATTTTAAAAAAATATTTAAAGGAAGAATTTCAGAAAATTTTAATCAAAAAAAAGATTTTAAAAAAATTGGCGTTGTAAATCAAACAACTATGCTGGCAGAAGAAACTCAAGAAATATCTAATTTTTTTGAAAAAATTATGGAAAAGAAATATGGAATAGACAATCTTAAAAATCATATTGCCAACACAAGAGACACATTATGTTATGCAACAAATGAAAATCAAACTAGTATCAAGCAACTTATTGATCTTGATATTGACTTAGCTTTTATCACTGGTGGATATAATAGTTCAAATACATCACAATTGGTAAAAATATGCGAAAATTATTTTAAAACTTATTTTATTTCCTCCGAAAAAAAGCTTATTTCAGAAAAAGAAATTATTCATTTTGATATGGCTGATAAAATTGAAAAAAAACATTTAAATTATTTACCTAATAAAAAAAAGATAAACTTTTTAATTTCTGGCGGAGCTTCTTGCCCTGACAGTGTATTAGAGCGCCTTCTGGAAAAAATCTGCAAATATTATAATCAACCAATCGATAAAAAAAAAATTATCCAAGATTTTTTAAAAAAATATTAACTACATACTTCTTCTATACTTCCCCCCAACCATAAATAAAGAATTTGAAATTTGACCTAGTGAACAATATTTTGATGTTTCCATCAATACTTTAAAAACATTTTTATTATCCAGAACACTATTTGTTAGTTTTTTTAATTGTTCTTCACTTTTATTTGAAAAATTAGTTTTTAAATTTTTAACAGTAGAAATTTGATTCTCCTTTTCTTTTTTTGTGGAACGAATTACTTCCTCAGGAATAATTGTTGGAGAACCTTTAGAGTTTAAAAAGGTATTTACTCCAATAATTGGGAATTCACCAGTATGCTTTAAACCCTCATAATATAAAGATTCTTCTTGAATTTTTGATCGTTGGTACATTGTTTCCATTGCTCCTAAAACACCTCCTCTTTCATTAATTCTATCAAACTCTTTTAAAACTTCTATTTCAACTAAATAAGTTAATTCTTCAATTATAAATGATCCTTGATTTGGATTTTCATTTTTTGACAAACCTAATTCTTTATTAATTATTAATTGAATTGCAACGGCTCTTCTAACAGAGTCCTCAGTTGGTGTAGTAATCGCTTCATCATAAGCATTTGTATGTAATGAATTACAATTATCATAAATCGCATATAATGCCTGAAGGGTTGTTCTGATATCATTAAAATCTATTTCTTGAGCGTGAAGGGACCTGCCAGATGTTTGAATATGATATTTTAACATTTGAGATCTTTTGTTAGCACCGTATTTATACTTCAGTGCCTTTGACCAAATTCTTCTTGCTACTCTTCCAATAACAGCGTATTCTGGATCTATACCATTAGAAAAGAAAAATGATAAATTTGGAGCAAAATCATCAATTTTCATTCCTCGGCTGAGATAATATTCAATATATGTAAATCCATTTGCTAATGTAAAAGCAAGTTGTGTAATCGGATTAGCTCCAGCTTCAGCTATATGATAACCAGAGATAGATACCGAATAAAAATTTTGAATTTTATTTGATATAAAGTAATCTTGTACATCACCCATAAACTTTAAAGAAAATTCAGTAGAAAAAATACAAGTATTCTGGGCTTGATCTTCTTTTAAAATATCAGCTTGAACAGTTCCTCTAACGATACTTAAAGTTTTCTTTTTAATTGCATTATAAATATTTTTCTCCAGAACATCATCACCAGAAACTCCTAATAACATCAAACCTAAGCCATCGTTTCCTGAAGGTAATTCACCATAGTACTTTGGCCTCTTTTTGTCCTTGTATATTTTATTAATTTTTTTATTTACATGATTAGTTAATCCATGTTTTTTTATATACAATTCACACTGTTGATCAATTGCAGCATTTAAAAAAAAAGCTAAAATTATTGGAGCTGGACCATTAATTGTCATTGAAACAGATGTTAAAGAATCTACTAAATTAAAACCTGAGTATAATTTTTTTGCATCATCCAAACAACAAACAGAAACACCTGCATTACCTATTTTACCATATATATCTGGTCTATATCCTGGGTCATTTCCGTATAAAGTAACTGAGTCAAATGCGGTTGATAATCTTTTCGCAGGCATTTCTGAACTTAAGTAATGAAATCTTTTATTTGTTCTTTCGGGCCCACCTTCACCTGCAAACATTCTAGTTGGATCTTCACCTTCCCTTTTAAAAGGAAAAATACCAGAGGTATATGGAAATTGACCTGGAACATTTTCTTGCAATAACCACTTTAAAATATCCCCATAATCTTTATATTTTGGCAAACATATTTTTGGTATTTTTAATCGAGATAAAGACTCAGTAAAAGTTTTAATTCTAAGCTTTTTATTTCTTACTTTAAACTCGTAAATTGGTTCAGAATAATCTTTACTTAAAGAATTCCAATTTTTCAATAAATTATTATTTTCAGAATCAAGTTCAGCTTCCATTTTATTAAGCCTTAACTTAATTTTATTAATAACATCTTTATCATTTTTTTTATCAAAAAAATTAATAGAAGACTTCAAATTATATATTGAACTTGCAATTTTTTGTTGTTTTTCTACCCATTTATTATATTTTCTGTTTTCTTCAGAAATTTCAGACAAATACCTAATTCTATTTTGAGGAATAATACAAATTTTTTCGTTTAGTGGGATTTTTAAATTTGATTTTGAAAATCTAAATAATTTTTTGTTTATAAGTCTATTAACTATATCCTTAAATAAAGATGAAGTTCCTGGATCATTAAATTGAGAGGCAGTTGTTCCAAAAACAGGCATTTCTTCAACATTCTTATCAAATAATTTATTATTTCTTTGATATTGTTTTTTTACATCTCTTATTGCATCCAAGGCACCCCTTCTATCAAACTTATTAATAGCAATAACATCTGCGAAATCTAACATGTCAATTTTTTCGAGTTGAGTAGCTGCTCCGTATTCAGGTGTCATAACATATAATGATAAATCTGAATGATCTAAGATCTCAGTATCTGATTGACCAATTCCTGATGTTTCTAATATTATTAAATCAAAGGTAGATGCTTTTAAAATCGAAATCGCATCACTAACATGAGCAGATAAAGCTAAATTTGACTGTCTTGTAGCTAATGATCTCATGTAAATCCGTGAATCACTTGCTGAATTCATTCTTATTCTGTCCCCCAACAGCGCTCCGCCACTTTTTCTCTTTGATGGATCCACACATATAATTCCAATTTTTATGTTGTCAAAATCGTTTAAAAATCTTCTAATTAATTCATCAATCAATGATGATTTTCCAGCCCCACCAGTACCTGTAATTCCTAGGACAGGAACATTTGGCCTCATAACTTTTTTAATTAATATTAGCTCTTTTTTACATAAACTAGAAAAATTTTCAACACCTGAAATTAATCTAGAAATATTTTGAAAAGATTCTAAGTCAGAAATACAGCTTTTGACATTCTTCCCAATAGGGAAGTCAGATTTTTTTACTAAATCATTTATCATACCTTGTAAGCCCATTTTTCTTCCATCATCAGGGTGATAAACTCTAGCAATACCATAATTATGTAAATCTTCAATTTCTTTTGGCAAAATTGTACCACCACCACCAGCAAATATTTTAATGTGAGATGCATTTTTTTGTTTTAGAAGATCATACATATATTTTAAATATTCCATATGCCCCCCCTGATATGATGTCATTGCAATTGCATTAACATCTTCTTGAATAGCACAATTAACAACTTCTTCAACAGATCTGTCATGACCTAAATGTATTACTTCACAACCAGTTGACTGAATTATTCTTCTCATTATATTTATTGCAGCATCGTGGCCATCAAATAAGCTTGCTGCAGTAACAATTCTAATTTTATTTTTTGGTTTGTATACTTTTTCTAACATTTTACCCAAATGATAATAATTGTTGTTCTAGATTAGTAATTTTTTTTAAAGCATCTTGCTTTTTCTTTTTTTCAAGCAATAATACTTTTTCCGGAGCATTTTTTAAAAAGTTTGAATTTGATAATTTTTTTTCAACACCTGTCAAAAATCCTTTATAATAGCAAATCTCCTTTTCCAATAATTTTTTTTCATCATCAATATTTAATTTTAATGGTAGATTTAAATAATATTTATAAGTACTCAGATGGAATGGGAAAGAATTTTTTGATATATTTTCCACACTTTTAACATCAGAAATGGAACACATTTTTTCTAAAATCGATATCTCGTATTTCTCCATTTCTAACTCAGTAAATAATTCAATTTTAGTTTTATAAGGTATATTTTTTTCTTTTCTTATTTTTCTAATTTTAGAAATTAATTTAAATAATCTAGAAAAAGATTCTAGTATCTCATTATCTACTTTACTCGATCGAGGCCACTTTGCAAAATTAATTGTTTCATTTTCATTTCTATCATTTACTTTTTGCCAAACCTCCTCACTAATAAATGGCATAAATGGATGAAGTATAATCATTAATTTTTCTATGAAATAAATTGATTGTTCTTTGGTTTTTATATCAATTTTTTGATCCTTTGGTTTTATTATCTCCAAATAACAACTACAGAAATCGTCCCAAATTAATTTATATATTTTCATCAAACATTCTGAAATTCTAAACATATCAAATGATAAATCTATCTCATTAACTACTTCATTAAACTTACTATCAAACCATTGAATGGTAATTTCATTTAATTTAGAATGAGATTTTTTTGAAGAAATTTGCCACGAATCTATTAATCTAAAAGCGTTCCATATCTTATTTGAAAAATTACGTCCCTGTTCACATAAAGCCTCATCAAATAGTAAATCATTACCAGCATTTGATGAAAAAAGCATACCTGACCTTACACCATCAGCTCCATATTTATTTATCAGCTCAATTGCATCAGGTGAATTTCCCAAAGATTTCGACATTTTTCTTCTTTTTTTATCTCTGACAATTCCAGTAAAATATACATTCTTAAAAGGTATTTTTTCATAAAAAACAAAACTCGACATAATCATCCTAGCTACCCAAAAAAATATGATATCAGGTCCCGTGACAAGGTCATTAGTAGGAAAATAATATTCAATCTCTTTATTATTTTTATTATTTATTCCATCAAATACACTTAATGGCCAAATCCAAGATGAAAACCAGGTGTCTAATACATCTTCTTCCTGTCTTATTTCAGAGATTTTAATTTCTTCAAATCCTTTAATTAATTTTATTTTATCGTAAGCTTCATTAATAGTTTCAGCAACGACATATTTATTGTTATTGTAATAAAAAACGGGAATACGATGACCCCACCAAAGTTGTCTTGAAATACACCAATCTTTTATATTTTCCATCCAATATTTATATGTTTTAATAAAATTATCAGGAAAAAAATTAATTTCTTTATTTAACACTGCCCTCAATGCAGGTTGTGAAATATCTTTAACATCAAAAAACCATTGCATTGATATCTTTGGTTCAATCACAACATTTGTTCTTTCTGAAAAACCAACTTTATTCATTATTTTTTCTTGTTTCACCAAATGATCAATATCAATTAATTTTTTTATAATATTTTTTCTAACAACACTTCTGTCTTCACCTATAAAAAATTTACCATTTTCGTTTATACAACCATCATCATCAATTACAGAAACAAACTCAAGTTTATGTTTTTGACCCAGAAAATAGTCGTTGGCATCATGAGCAGGTGTAATTTTTAAAACCCCTGTACCAAATTCTTTATCAACATAATCATCACATATTATAGGAACTTCCTTGTCAATCAGTGGAACAATAGCTTTTTTTCCTATAATGTCAGAGTATCTAGAATCAGTAGGGTTTACACAAACAGCAGAGTCTCCTAAAATAGTTTCAGGTCTTGTAGTAGCAACAACAACAAATTTTTTTGAATCTTTAATTTTATATTTTATATAAAATAAATCCGATTTTTGTTCTTTGTAAATAACCTCTTCGTCAGACAAGGCTGTTTTAGCTTTAGGATCCCAATTAACCATTCTTACCCCTCTATATATCAAGCCATCGTTATAAAGTTTAATAAATGTTTTAATAACTGACTTGGACATATCAGCATCCATTGTGAATTTAGTTCTTTTCCAATCACATGAAGCACCTAATCTTTTTAACTGACTCAAAATAATATCACCATGTTTTTTTTTCCAATCCCATGCATGGATTAAAAATTCTTCTCTTGAAATATCTTGCTTTGAAATTCCTTCAATTTTTAGCTTTTCAACAACTTTTGCCTCAGTTGCTATTGAAGCATGATCAATTCCAGGAACCCAACATGAATTTAATCCTAATAATCTAGATCTCCTTACCAAAATATCCTGAATAGTATTATTGAGAACATGACCCATATGTAAAATACCAGTTACATTTGGGGGAGGCATTAAAACTGTATAACTAGATTTGTTTTTTTGAACTTTAGATGAAAAAAAATCATTTTTAATCCAAAATTTATACAATCTATTTTCAATTTCAGTTGGATTATATGTTTTTTTTAGTTGTTCTTTCATGTAATAATATGAGTTAAGCAAATCTACAATAATTATAATTTTTTTATCAATTTGTTCAAATATATTTATTTGCTTTATTAAATTTAAAAAGTTAATTTTGAATGATTAATATTACTACAATGAAAATAAAATTTTCACTTACTCTACTTTCATTATTTATTTTTATATTTTCATATTCTCAAGATAAAATTATTGTGAACCCTAATGCTCCAGAAATCACATTTGAAAAAGAATTAATTGACATGGGAACTTATGAACAGTACGATGATGAGAGCTCAAGATGTGAGTTTGTCTTTACAAATACCGGAAAAGAACCTTTAATCATTGAAAAAGCAAAAGGAAGTTGTGGTTGTACTGTACCTGAATGGCCAAAAGAACCAATTGCTCCGGGTGAATCTGCAATAATGAAAATCAATTATGATGAAAAAAGAGTTGGTCCATATACTAAAAGCATTACAGTAACATCAAATGCTAAAACATCACCAAAAATCGTGAAGGTTAAGGGAAAAATTTTACCCTCTGAAACAAATAACAGCCCAATTTTAAAACCATCTATGGGTGCGCCTATTGTAAAATAATTTTTTATGCCGAGTATTTCAACAAAAGGTAGAAAAATGCCTGAATCGCCTATTAGGAAACTTGTTCCCTATGCTGAAAAAGCAAAGAAGAAGGGTATTGATGTCATTCATTTAAATATTGGTCAACCTGATATACTCCCCCCCCCAAATGTATTAAAAAAAGTAAATAATTTTAATATCGAAAAAATTGAATATAGTCACTCTGCAGGGATGTTTGAATACAGAAATGGTATTTCAAAATATTACAAGGGAATAAATTTAAATATTCAGCCTAAAGATATTATTGTTACAACTGGTGGTTCTGAAGCATTAATTTTCACACTAAATAGTATATTAGACCCAGGCGATGAATTAATAATTCCTGAGCCTTATTATGCAAATTACAATGGATTCTCAGAACTATCTAGTATTAAAATTAAACCCATAATTTCAAAAATTGAAAATAATTTTAAATTACCTAAAATTAAAGATTTTGAAAAAATAATTTCTAAAAAAACAAAGGCCATATTAATATGTAACCCAAATAACCCAACCGGCTATCTTTACAATAAAGATGAAATAAAAAGTTTAGCTAAAATTGTAAAAAAACATAACATTTTCTTAATAGCTGATGAAGTATATAGAGAGTTCACATATAATAATAAAAAACATTACTCAATTCTTAATGAAAAAGAAATTTATGAAAATACAATTGTTATTGATTCTACATCAAAAAGATATAGCATGTGTGGCGCTAGAGTTGGCTGTATAGTTTCAAAAAATAATAATTTTATACAAACCTGTCTAAAATTTGCTCAGGCTAGACTAAGCCCACCAACTTTCGGCCAATTAGCAGGGATTGAAGCTTTAAAGACAAGTGGAAATTACTTTAATAAAGTAATTAATGAATATGAAAATAGAAGAAATACTCTAGTTAATGAATTAAATAAAATTAACGGAGTAGTCTGCCCAAACCCTGAAGGAGCTTTCTATTGTATTGCAAAACTTCCAATAAACAACTCTGATGATTTTTGTAAATGGCTATTAAATTCATTTGAATACAAAAGTCAAACACTTATGATGGCACCAGCTAGTGGGTTTTACAGTAGTAAGAATTTAGGAAAAAATGAAGTGAGAATAGCTTATGTTTTAGAAGAAAAAAAAATTATTCAAGCGTGTAAAATCTTGAAAAAAGGATTAGAAAAATATAAATCTGTGTAATAATTATCTTTCATACAACAAGTATTTTTTTCTAACTTTATTAAACTCTTTAAGATCCTTTTGCCAAGAATCTCTTATCTCTTGTGGCGTCCAACCTAACATGATTTTTTCTTTCAAACTTGAATTCCCTGCCAGTTTATTGAAAAATTCATTAAAAAATTTGTTTTTGTTATGACAGTTATCATAAAAATAAATTAAGATTGATAAATTTATTAAATGATTTCTTTTAGAACTTGTTTCACAATCGCTGCTTAAAGAATTAAACTTAACTCCATAACATTTTTGATTTTGAAATTTAGGATATCTAGACTCTTTTCTGGAAATTGGAGTAAAAGAGTATTTTTGAAAATGATAACATTTATTTTTTTGACTTATTAATTCATCAATAAAATTAGTTTTAATTGTTGGGTAACCAATTACTTGAAATGGGAAATCAGTTCCTCTACCTATACTTAAAAAACTTCCTTCAAAAAAACATAAAGTTGGATATAATTTGATACTTAAATTTGTTTTTAAATTTGGAGAAGGTGGATAAGATAATACTGAGTCATTTAAGTTAAATGGCTCTCTGTTTTTAAGTTTTATAATATTTAAATCACATTTAAGTGAATTAGAAAGCCAATTCTCTCCATTAATCATTAGTGCATACTCTCCAATTGTCATTCCATATACGACAGGTACCTGATGCATGCCAACAAATGATGAATATTTTTTATTTAGTATAGGACCATCAATATAATTGGAATGTAAATTGTCTCTATCTAAAATAATTAGTGGAATATTTTCTTGAGCACAGGACTCCATAACGTAATGAAGAGATGATATGTATGTATAAAATCTCACACCTACATCTTGGATGTCAAATAAAATGATATCAACATCTTTTAAAGAATTTAAAGTTGGTTTCTTGTTCTTACCATATAATGAATAAATAGGTATATTATTATATTTACTATTCTGGACATTTTCTCCAGCTCCATAATTTAAGTCAAATCCATGTTCAGGGGAAAATATTGAAATTATATTTATTTCTAAATTTTTCAAAGTATCAACTAAATGAACATCTCCTATTACAGAGTTTTGATTAACTACTAAGCCTACATTTTTATTTGCTAATAATGGAGCATAAGACTCCATATTATCAATTGATTTACTTTGAGAAAAAAGTATTGAATTAAAAAATAAATAAAAAATTAAAATAAAATTTGCTACCCTGATAATCTTCTGCATATCTTTGAATTTAGTTAAAAATAATTGAAATTTGAACATAGAACAATTTATAGCCAAAAGACTAAATAAAAAAAATACAAAAAAACAATACTCAAAATCTATCACCAAGCTTTGTATTCTTTCAATTTCATCATGCCTAGCAATAATTATTATTTCAATATGTACAGGTAGAGGACTTGAGAAAGAAATTAAAAAAAATTTATCAAGTATAAACTCAAGTATAACTATAGAAAACTATTATAATTTAAATTCAGAAAATTTCATAAAAAACAAATATATCTCAATTGAGGACTCGACTTTAAAAGAAATTCAAAATATTAGAAATGTAAAGTCAATTAATAAAGTAATATCTACTTTTGCTATTTTAAGTAATAAAAATGATTTTGTAGGAATTATATTGAATGGACTGAAGGGTTCTAGTCAAAAAAAATACTTAAATGATAAAATTATTAGCGGAAGAAAACCAATCAATAAATTTGAAATATTAATTTCGAAATTTCAATCTGACAAATTAGGTTTAAATTTAAACGACACAATACTTAGTAGTTTTTTAAGAAAAAACAAATATGAATATAATGATACTCACAGTAAACTTACTGTTTGTGGTATTTATCAAACAGAAATTGAAAATTTTGATAAAAATTTATGTTTTACAAATTACGAATATTTGAGAAAAAAATTAAAACTAAATGATAAGGTAAGTTACTATCAAGTCTTTTTAAAAGATATAAATAAATTTAAAGAAGTAAATTATGTTATTAACAATAAAATTCATGACATTAAAAATAATTATGAAATTAAATCATTCTCAATAAATGAAAAATATCCTAATATTTTTAATTGGATATCTCTATTTAAAAAAAACATAATTTTAATTACAATAATTATGTTAACTGTTTGTTTAATTAATATTTCAATTTTTTTAATTGTAATGGTTGTAGAAAGATCACAAATGATAGGAGTTTTAAAATCTTTCGGGGGGTCAAATTTTCAAATTGTTAAAATATTTTTTTACAGATCCATTAATATAGTTTTTAAAGGATTATTTTTTGGTAACTTTTTTGGATTTTTAGTTTGTACTGCACAAAAAAAGTTTAAAATAATAAAACTAAATCCTGAATCATATTTTGTAAATGAAATACCAATATATTTTGATTTTTATAGCATATTCCTAAGTAATTTATTGATATTTGTTTTAATTCCAATAGCAATCATAATACCATACATTAAAATATCTAAATTAACAATATCTAACTCTCTAAAAATAAAATGAACTACTCTAATCATATTAGCGATCTAATAGGCAATACTCCTCTTGTAAAATTAAATAAAGTTACAAAAGATGTACAAGGAACTGTTTTAGCAAAAATAGAATCGTTTAACCCAGGACATTCTATAAAAGATAGAATTGGTCTTCAATTAATTAGAGATGCTGAGAAAAAAGGCATATTAAAAAAAGGGGGGACTATTATCGAAGCAACTTCTGGAAACACAGGTATGGGTTTAGCATTAATTGCAATTCAAAGAGGATATAAATTAATTTGTACTATGTCAGACAAACAATCAAAAGAGAAAATAGATATTTTGAAAGCAATGGACGTAAAAGTACATATATGTCCTACAAATGTTGCTCCAGACCATCCAGACTCATACTATTCGGTTGCAAAAAAATTGAATACTGAAATACCAAATTCATTTTACCCAAATCAATATGACAATTTATCAAATAAAAAAGCACATTATTTAACAACAGGTCCTGAAATATGGGAACAAACAGATGGAAAAATAACTCATTTTGTTGCGGGAGTTGGTACGGGTGGAACAATTAGTGGTACTGCAAAATTTCTAAAAGAGAAAAATAAAAATATTAAGGTCTGGGGAATAGATCCCTACGGATCTGTATTTAAAAAGTATCATGAAACAAATACATTTGATGAAAAAGAAATATACCCATATATGACTGAAGGTATTGGAGAGGATATAATACCAAAAAATGTTGACTTTCAATTAATTGATTTATTTGAAAAAGTAAGTGATAAAGATGCTGCTCTAATGACAAGAAAACTAGCAAAGGAAGAAGGAATCCTAGCTGGCTACTCATGTGGCGCTGCATTATGTGGAGTTATCCAATTAAAAAATAAACTGAAAAAAAATGACGTAGTTGTAGTTATACTACCCGACCACGGAAGTAGATATTTAGCAAAAATATTTAATGATGAGTGGATGAAAAAAAATAAATTTATTTAAACTAAGCTTGTCCCTTTGGACCTCCAAAATTTAATGGTAATTTTCTTGTTTCTAAATCTTTTATTTTTCCATTTTTATTTTCAAAGGTCTTTAAATTTTCATTCAACAATCTTAGTAATCTTTTAGAATGTTGCGGACTTAAAATAACCCTAGAATTGACTTTTGCCTTGGGAAGACCAGGCATTACTGAAATAAAATCAAATACAAACTCGGAAGGTGAATGATTGATAACAACTAAATTTGAATAAGTACCTGAAGAAATTTCATCTTTTAACTCAATATTCAATTGATTTTTATTTTCCTTATTTTTCATTAAACTAATTTTACTTTTCTAATAACTTTTCTTCATTATCTTTTTCTTCAATTTCCTTATTTAAATCATCATTATTAGCATCATTCATAGACTCATACTCTGATTTAGAACCGACAATTATTGAATCATATTCATTCAATCCAGTACCAGCAGGGATATTATGACCTACTATCACATTCTCTTTCAGACCTTGTAAAGTATCAACCTTTCCACTAACTGCAGCTTCATTTAAAACTTTAGTAGTTTCTTGGAATGAAGCAGATGATATAAAACTTTTAGTTTGTAAAGATGCCCTAGTAATACCTTGCAGAACCGGTTTAGAAGTAGCTGGCATGGCGTCTCTTGCACTCATTAAATTTTTATCATTTCTTTTTAAATAAGAGTTTTCATCAATGAATTTTCTAGTTGTAATTATATCACCGTCTTTATATTTATCAGAATCTCCACAATTTTCAATAACTTTCTTTCCATAAATAGAATCATTTTCATTCTTAAATTTTAATTTATGAACTAAATTCCCTTCCAAGAAAATTGTGTCTCCAGCATCCATAATTTGTACTTTTCTCATCATTTGACGAACTATTACCTCAAAATGTTTATCGTTGATTTTTACTCCTTGCAATCTATACACTTCTTGAACTTCATTGACCAGGTATTCCTGAACACTTTTAATTCCATTAACAGATAAATAATCTGCAGGTGATATTACTCCATCAGAAAGAGGAGTTCCAGATTTCACAAAATCTTGTTCTTGTACTAAGATCTGTTTAGACAAAGAAACCATATATTTTTTGATTTCACCAGACTTGGACTCTATAATGATTTCTCTATTACCTCTCTTAATTTTCCCAAAACTAACGATACCATCTATTTCTGCAACTACCGCAGGGTTGGATGGGTTTCTAGCTTCAAAAAGCTCGGTTATTCTCGGAAGCCCACCTGTTATATCACTATTTTTAGATGTGCTTCTTGGAATTTTCGCTAAAATTTCACCAGCTTTTATTTTTTTATTTTGATCAACAATTATATGAGCACCAACAGGAAGATTCGCTGTCTTTTCAACCTTACCTTTAACAACTTTTAAAGTAGGTATTTTTAATTTATCCTTTGACTCAATTATAACTTTTTCTTTAAAACCTGTTTGTTCATCAATTTCAACTTTATACGTAATCCCTTCATCTAAGTCTTCAAATTTTATTAAACCATCAATTTCAGAAATAATTACAGCATTGTATGGATCCCATTGACATATTATATCACCTTTTTTAACCTTTTGTTTGTTCTTAACAAATACTTTAGATCCGTATGGAATCATATTATTGTAAACAATACTATCATCTTTACCCCCCACAAGTCTCATTTCACCAGTTCTTCCGATAACTATTTTTTCATTTTTAGAATCACTCCCTATATTAACTGTCCTCAGTTCTTCAAAATATATTGTTCCATCAAATTTAGCTACAATTGAAGATTCTTGAGCTGATCCTGAAGCAACACCTCCAACATGAAATGTCCTAAGTGTTAATTGTGTTCCGGGTTCACCAATCGATTGAGCAGCAACAACACCAACTGCTTCTCCAATTTGAGCTGGAGAATTTGAAGAAAGACTTCTACCGTAGCATAAACTACAAATACCCTCTTTGGCTTCACATGTCAAAACTGACCTAACCCACACTGACTCTATAATACTTTTATCAATTTCTTCAGCATGAACTCTTTGAATCTCTTCTCCAGATTTTACAATTAAATTTTGATCCTCATCATAAACATCGTGAAGAGAAACTCTTCCTTCAATTCTATCAGATAATTTTTCTACAATTTCATCATTTTTTCTTAAGTCTTTTAATTCCAAACCTCTTAAGGTACCACAATCTTTTTGTTTAATAATAACATCTTGTGCAACATCAACTAATCTTCTTGTTAAATAACCTGCATCAGCAGTTTTTAACGCTGTATCTGCTAAGCCTTTTCTTGCACCGTGAGTTGAAATAAAATATTCTAAGATTGACAATCCCTCTTTAAAATTAGATAAAATTGGATTTTCAATAATTGCCCCCGAAGATGAACCAGATTTTTGCGGTTTTGCCATCAATCCACGCATACCCGATAACTGTCTAATTTGTTCCTTTGACCCTCTCGCTCCTGAGTCTAGCATCATGTAGACAGAGTTAAAGCCCTGATTATCGTTTTCTAATCTTTCCATTGCTTTTTCAGTCAATGATGAATTAGTTTTTGTCCAAACATCAATAATCTGATTATATCTTTCATTATTAGTAATTAAACCTAAATTGTAAGATTGAGAGATCTTATCTACTTCTGAACTAGCGTCTTGTACCATGTTTTGTTTTTCATCTGGAACAATGATATCGCCTAATGAAAAAGACAAACCACCTTTAAAAGCCATTTGATAACCAAGCTCTTTAATATTATCTAAAAATTCGGCTGTTGTAGGAATAGTAGTTTTAGTTAATAATTTCCCAATTATATCTCTTAAAGCTTTTTTAGTTAAAACCTCATTTATATAACCCGCTTCATTTGGCACTACCTGATTAAAAATAACTCGACCAACAGTAGTACTTATAAACTCATTCTTTTCTTGATTAACACTCTTTGAATATAAGTTTATGATTGCGTGTAAGTCTACTTTTTTTTCATTAAATGCAATTAAAACCTCTTCGGAAGAGTAAAAATTATACCCTTCGCCTTTCATTTTTAAGCTACTATCACTTTTTCTCTTCTTAGTCATGTAATAAAGACCTAATATCATGTCTTGTGATGGGACAGTAATTGGAGAACCATTAGCAGGATTTAATATATTGTGAGATCCAAGCATTAATAATTGAGCCTCTAAAACAGCAGCATGCCCTAAAGGTAAATGAACTGCCATTTGATCACCATCAAAATCTGCATTAAAGGCCGTACAGGATAATGGATGTAATTGAATTGCACCTCCTTCAATTAATTTTGGTTGAAAAGCTTGGATACCTAATCTGTGAAGAGTAGGAGCTCTATTTAATAAAACTGGATGTCCTTTTATTACGTTTTCTAATATATCCCAAACAATAGGCTCCCTCCTATCAATAATTTTTTTTGCGGATTTTACTGTTTTAACAACTCCTCTTTCGATTAACTTTCTTACCACAAATGGCTTGTATAGCTCAGCTGCCATATCTTTTGGTAAACCACATTCATGCATTTTTAAATTTGGCCCAACTACAATTACTGACCTAGCAGAATAATCAACTCGTTTACCAAGTAAATTTTGTCTAAATCTCCCCTGTTTTCCTTTCAAACCATCAGATAATGATTTGAGGGGTCTATTAGATTCTGTTTTATAAGCAGATGACTTTCTTGTATTATCTAGTAAAGAATCCACGGATTCTTGTAACATTCTCTTTTCGTTTCTTAAAATAACTTCTGGAGCATTAATGTCAATTAATCTTTTAAGTCTATTATTTCTAATAATTACTCTTCTATATAAATCATTCAAATCGGATGTTGCAAACCTTCCACCATCTAAAGGTACGAGCGGACGTAATTCAGGGGGAATTACTGGAATTACTTTTAAAACCATCCATTCAGGTTTATTTTCAATTCTTATATTAGAGTTTCTAAAAGCTTCAACTACTTGTAATCTTTTTAAAGCTTCGTTTTTTCTTTGAACCGAAGTCTCATTATTTGCTGCATGTCTCAAATCACAAGATAAAGTATACAAATCAATTCTAGACAATAAATCATGCAGTGCTTCCGCTCCCATTTTTGCAATAAATTTCTCTGGATCACTATCTTCTAAATATTCATTTTCCTGTGGAATTTCATCAAGAATATTTAAATATTCTTCTTCAGTTAAGAATTGAAGTTTATGTAAGGGATTGCCTTCACTATCAAGAGCATTACCAGGTTGAATAACAACATATTTTTCATAATATATAATCATGTCCAACTTTTTTGAAGGCAAACCTAATAAGTAACCAATTTTATTTGGTAATGTTCTAAAATACCAAATATGAGCAACAGGTACTACAAGGTTTATATGCCCCATCCTCTCTCTTCTTACTTTCTTTTCAGTAACTTCAACTCCACATCTGTCACAAACGATACCCTTGTACCTTATCCCCTTATATTTACCACAATGACATTCAAAATCTTTAACGGGACCAAAAATTCTTTCACAGAACAAACCATCTCTTTCAGGTTTAAAAGTTCTATAATTAATAGTTTCTGGCTTTGTTACGTCACCGTGAGACTCTTCCAAGACATCTTCCGGAGAGGCAAGACTAATTGTTATCTTAGAAAAATCGCTGGTTACTTTTTTATTTTTACTGAATTTATTCATGATTTAATCCATTTTTAATTTTAATCCTAAACCTTTCATTTCATTTAACAAAACTTTAAATGATTCTGGAATACCTGGCTCTGGAATTGGGTCTCCCTTAACAATTGATTCATATGTTTTTGCTCTCCCAATTACATCATCAGACTTTATTGTCAATATTTCTCTTAAAATATTAGAAGCGCCAAATGCTTCAAGAGCCCAAACCTCCATTTCACCGAATCTCTGACCTCCAAACTGAGCTTTACCCCCAAGTGGTTGTTGAGTAATAAGTGAATAAGGACCAATTGACCTAGCGTGTAATTTATCATCTACCATATGCCCTAATTTTAACATATAAATAATCCCGACTGTTGCAGGCTGATCAAATCTTTCTCCAGTTCCTCCATCATAGAGATAAGTATGACCATATTTAGGAAGTTTTGCCTTTTCAGTGTAATCATTAATTTCATTAATTGTTGCTCCATCAAAAATTGGAGTTGAAAACTTCATACCTAACTTTTCTCCAGCCCAACCAAGAACTGTTTCATAAATTTGACCTAAATTCATTCTAGATGGTACACCTAGTGGATTTAAAACAATATCAACAGGAGTTCCATCTTCTAAAAATGGCATATCTTCATCTCTAACTATTTTAGCAACAATACCTTTGTTACCATGTCTACCAGCCATTTTGTCACCGACTTTAAGTTTTCTTTTTTTAGCAACATAAACCCTAGCTGATTTTAAAACACCGCTTGGTAACTCATCACCGACTTTTATTTTATATTTCTCTCTGTTAAAAGATGAATTTAATTTAGCAAACTTTTTGTTATAATTTAAAATAATTTTTCCAACTATCTTATCAATATCTTTATCATTAACCCATCCAAAAGGTTCTACCAAATAAAAATCATTAATATTATTTAATAGTTTTAGAGTTATCTTCTTTCCTTTTGAGATAACTATCTCATCATCTAAATTTTTTACTTCAAGAGAAGTTTTTCCGTTCAGAACAGAGGATAATTTTTCAATTAACTGACTCTTTAGATCATTAAATTTTTTATTATAAACATTTTCAAGATCACTAAGTAAAGTTTTGTCATCTAATCTTTGCTTCTTTGTTTTGATAGACTTTTGAAAAAGTTTTTTATCAATAATTGTACCCTTCAGTGAAGGCGGTGCTTTAAGAGATGCATCTTTCACATCACCTGCTTTATCCCCAAAAATAGCTCTTAATAATTTTTCTTCAGGAGAAGGATCAGACTCACCTTTTGGTGTTATTTTACCAACTAATATATCTCCTGGTAAAATGTTAGCACCAATTCTAATCATTCCATTTTCATCTAAATCTTTTGTCGCTTCTTCGCTAACATTTGGAATATCAGGAGTTAATTCTTCAGCACCTAATTTTGTTTCTCTAACATCAAGAGAATATTCATCAATGTGTATTGAAGTAAATACATCATCACGAACAACTCTCTCTGATATAACAATTGCATCTTCAAAATTATAGCCTTTCCAAGGCATAAAAGCGACCTTTAAATTTTTACCAAGTGCAAGTTCTCCTTTATCAATTGCATATCCACTTGTTAAAAATTGTCCTTTGAAGACTTTATCACCTTTTTTAACAATAGGTACTAAATTTATACAAGTATTTTGATTAGTCTTTTTAAATTTTGTAAGACTGTGAGTAGTTAGCTCTTCATCAAAAGAAATTAATTTTTGATCATCGCTCAAATGATAGTTAATAATTATTTTTTTAGAATCAACGTATTCCACAATACCCTTTCCATTAGCTCTGATACACATTCTTGAGTCAAGAGCTATATTTTTTTCTAACCCTGTTCCAACTATTGGAGAGTCCATAGTTACTAAAGGAACAGCTTGCCTCATCATATTAGAACCCATCAAAGCTCTATTTGCATCATCATGTTCTAAAAAAGGAATTAAAGATGCAGAAATTGAAGCAATTTGATTCGGAGCAACATCCATGAAATCAATCTTTTTTGGCTCAACAATAGGAAAATCACCCATTTCTCTTGCTTTAATTCTCTCCTGTAAAATCTTTCCATTACTATCTAAATCTGCATTAGCTTGTGCGATAATTTTGTCTTCTTCCTCTTCAGCACTTAAAAAAACAGGTTTTTCAATTACATTACCATCATTAACTTCCTTGTATGGGGTTTCAATAAAACCCATTTTGTTAATTTTCGCAAAAACACATAATGAAGAAATCAATCCAATATTTGGACCTTCCGGAGTTTCGATTGGACATAGTCTTCCATAGTGAGTGTAATGAACATCCCTGACTTCAAAACCTGCTCTTTCTCTAGACAAACCTCCAGGACCTAGAGCCGACATTCTTCTTTTGTGAGTAATTTCTGCTAAAGGATTTGTTTGGTCCATGAACTGGGACAACTGATGTGTTCCAAAAAATGAATTAATGACAGAAGATAATGTTTTTGCATTAATTAAATCAATTGGTGTAAAAACTTCATTGTCTCTAACATTCATTCTTTCCTTAATTGTACGAGACATTCGTGCAAGACCTACTCCAAATTGATTAGCCAATTGTTCTCCAACAGTTCTTATTCTTCTATTACTTAAATGATCAATATCATCAACTTCAGTTTTTGAATTAACTAGTTTTATTAAGTGTTTTACAATAAGAGTAATATCATCTTTGGTTAAAACAAGGTCTTTTCTTCCATCAGTTATATTTAATTTTTTATTAATTCTGTACCTACCCACTTCTCCAAGATTATACCTTGTGTCTGAAAAGAAAAGTTTTTCAATAATTCCTCTAGCTGTTTCTTCATCAGGTGGTTCAGCATTTCTTAATTGTCGGTAAATATGTTCGACAGCTTCAAGTTCCGAGTTAGTTGGATCTTTCTGAAGAGTTTTATGAATAATTGAAAACTCTGCGTTAGAATTTAATTTATGTAATAAAATTAATTTAACATTAGAATTCAAAATTAAATCAATATGTTCTTTTTCAATTATTACATCTCTATCTATGATAATCTCAGTTCTTGGAACACTAACAACTTCTCCGGTATCTTCATCAACAAAGTCTTCAACCCAATGCCTTAAAACACGAGCTGCTAATTTTCTACCGATATTTTTTTTCAAAGAAGCTTTTGTTACTTTCAGTTCATCAGCCAAATCGAACATTTCCAAAATGTCTTTATCATTCTCAAATCCTATTGCTCTAAAAAGAGTTGTAACGGGTAACTTTTTCTTTCTGTCAATATATGCAAACATTGCACCATTAACATCAGTAGCAAATTCAATCCACGACCCTTTAAATGGAATGATTCTCGCAGAATAAAGCTTAGTTCCATTAGCATGATAACTTTGGGCAAAGAACACACCAGGAGACCTATGTAATTGTGAAACAACAACTCTTTCAGCTCCGTTAATTATAAAAGTACCCCTCTCAGTCATATTTGGTACTGTTCCTAAATATACATCCTGAATAATTGTTTCAAAATCTTCATGTTCAGGATCTGTACAATATAACTTCAATCTTGCTTTAAGTGGAACACTATATGTCAAACCAGCTGAAATACACTCATCCATAGTATACCTGGGCGGATCAAGAAAATAATCTAAAAACTCAAGTATAAAGTGATTTCTAGTATCACTAATTGGAAAATATTCACTAAATGCCTTGTACAATCCCTCATTTTTTCTTGTTCCAGGTGTTGAGTTTATCTGAAAAAACTTTCTAAAAGAGTCTAATTGTATACCTAAAAAATCTGGATATTGTAACTTTCCAGAGAAAGAACCAAAATCTATTCTTTCAAAATTATTATTTTTTGCCAATGGTACTATTTTTTAACAACCAGTAAATATGATACTAGTATAATTACACAAAATTTTAAAAAAAAGAAGTATAAATTTTATTTTAATTCTACTTCAGCTCCAGCTTCTTCAAGTTGTTTCTTCATTGCTTCAGCCTCATCTTTTGCTACCCCCTCTTTTAAAGGAGATGGTGCAGCATCAACTAAATCTTTTGCATCTTTAAGACCTTTACCAGTTAATTCTTTTACCAACTTTACAACAGCAAGTTTAGATCCTCCAGCAGATTTTAATACAACATCAAATTCTGATTTAGCACCCTCATCTGATCCAGAGTCGCCAGAAGCGCCTCCAGCTGGAGCAACAGCTACAGCAGCTGCAGCTGGCTCAATACCATATTCATCTTTTAAAATTTCTGTAAGCTCAGTTACTTCTTTAACAGTAAGATTAACTAAGTTTTCTGCTATTTTTTTTATGTCCGCCATTTTTTTATTGTTTTATAGTTATTTATTAATTAATTTTTTATTAAGTGGAAGATTCTTCTGTGGAAGTTTCTTCGTTAGAAGATTCTTCAGTAGAAGATTCTTCAGTGTTAGTTTCTTCTTTCTTCACTACGATTTCAGATTTTTCAGAAAGAGTCTTTAAAAGACCTGAAATATTAGATGATGAAGAGTTAAGAGAAGAGACCAATTTTTTAATTGGTGATTGTAATAATGTTACAACATCTCCTATCAATTCTTCCTTAGATTTTAAAGTAGCTAAAATATCAATTTGATCATGACCTAAATATACTTCGTTTTCTATGTGAGCACCTTTTAAAAGAGGTGTTTCAGTATCGTTTTTTGATAAAAAATCTTTTATTACTTTAGCAGGATTATTGGAAGTTTCTGAAAACATTATTGATGTATTTTCCTTTAAAAGATCATAAAATAAAGAGAAATCTTTATCATCTTGACTTTCCATGGCTTTCTTTAGAAGTCTATTTTTAACAACTAAAAGGGATACTTCTCTGTCAAAACATAATTTCCTTAATGAGGCTGTTTGAACAGAGTTCAAACCAGATATCTTTGCAAAATAAATATTTTTACTTTCTTTTAACTTAATTGATAAGTCATCAATAATTTGTTTTTTCTGTTCTCTGTTCATTTTTTTAAATTATCTTATTCAAATCTAGTTTAACTGAAGAACTCATAGTACTTGATACTGAAATACTTTTAACATAAGTTCCTTTTAAAGAATTTGGTTTTAATTTTAATATGGTTTGAATCAGCTCGTTTGCGTTTTCCATTAACTTTTTAGAATCAAAAGAAACTTTTCCAAATGAAGCATGAATAATACCATGTTTATCTACTTTAAAATCAATTTTTCCAGCTTTTACTGCTTTTACAGCCTTTCCAATATCATCTGTCACAGTACCAGTTTTTGGGTTAGGCATAAGACTTCTTGGCCCCAGAACTCTTCCTAACGGCCCAATTTTAGGCATGAAATTTGGTGTTGTAATTAACACATCAAAATCAACCCAACCATTTTTAATCTTTTCTAAATACTCATCTAAACCAAAAAAATCTGCTCCAGCAGACTCAGCTTCTGAGTTTTTGTCAGCATCACAAATCACTAAGACTTTTACATCTTTACCAGTTCCATGAGGAAGTGAAACAATACCCCTTATCATTTGATTTGGCTTAGTGGGATCAACACCTAAACGCATAGCTAGATCGACACTTTCATCAAATTTTGCGTTTTTATTAATATCCTTGATGATTTTACAAGCACTAATCAATGAATGAAAGTTATTTAGTTCATACATATCAATACTTTGTTTTTTTCTTTTACTTATAGTAGCCATAATATTTTTTTTATAAATCTTCGGGAAATTGTCCTTTAATATTAATACCCATGCTCCTAGCAGTACCTGCTACCATTTTCATAGCTGAACTTAATTTAAAAGCGTTTAAGTCAACCATTTTATCTTCTGCAATTTTTTTAACATCATCCCAGGTGACAGTAGCTACTTTAACTCTATTTGATTCAGCTGAACCCTTTTTTAATTTTGATGCCTCAAGTAATTGTACAGATGCTGGTGGAGTTTTGATAATAAAATTGAAAGACTTATCAGCAAATACAGTTATGACAACAGGTAAAAGCTTCCCTTGTTTTTCTTGGGTCCTACCATTAAATTGCTTGCAAAAATCCATAATATTAACTCCCTTTGCTCCAAGCGCGGGACCTACAGGTGGTGAAGGATTAGCAGCACCCCCCCTAATTTGTAACTTTATTAAAGCCGAGATTTCTTTTGCCATAATTATTGTTTTTTAACTTGCATATAACTTAATTCCAAAGCTGTTTTTCTTCCGAAAATTTTAACCATTACTTGTAATTTTCTTTTTTCTTCATTCACTGATTCAATAACAGCATCAAATCCATTAAATGGACCATCTGTTACCTTAACTGGCTCTCCAACATAATATGGTATATTTATTTGTTCATCTTCCTTAGATAACTCATCCACTTTACCTAGTATTCTATTAACTTCTTTTTTTCGTAAAGGTAGTGGTTCACTTCCCCTTGTTGCTCCCAAAAAACCAATGACATTAAGTACATTTTTAATAGTTATTATTAGTTCAGCAAAAAGGTGTGCATGAATTAAAATATAACCTGGAAAAAAACTTCTTTCTTTACTAATTTTTTTTCCATCTTTAATCTGAAAAATCTTTTCCATTGGAATTAGTATTTCTGAAACGTATTTTTCCATTTTCTTTTGTGCTAATTCTTTTTCAATATAAAGCTTGGTCTTATGTTCTTTACCAGAAATAGACTTTACAACGTACCATTTAAAATCTAGCTTATTTTTAATTACTTTCTCTGCCATAGTTATATTTTAAAAAAAATTGAAAAATAGATCAATTAATTTTTTTGAAGAAGTATCCATTACATATATGATGACTGCTATAAAAACTGAGCAAACAGCAACTACTAAGGAACTAGCTTGTAACTGTGTGAGGGTAGGCCATGAGACTTTATTCCTCAACTCGTCATAACAAGATTTAATATATTCAATCATAATTTTATTCTATCAAGCACGGGTAGAGAGATTCGAACTCCCATCAACGGTTTTGGAGACCGCTATGCTACCATTACACCATACCCGTAAATGATAGGAATTCTTCTCCTTATTATTACTCTATTATTTCTGTAACTTGACCAGCACCTACAGTTCTACCACCTTCTCTAATTGCAAAACGAACTCCTTTACTAATTGCTACAGTGTTAATTAAATTAACAGTTATTGATAAATTATCACCAGGCATACACATCTCTGTACCATCTGGTAGAGTAATTTCTCCAGTAACATCAGTCGTTCTTATATAGAACTGAGGACGATATTTATTATGAAATGGAGTGTGACGTCCACCTTCTTCTTTTTTAAGTACATAGACCTCTGCTTTGAACTTCTTATGTGGAGTAACAGAACCTGGTTTAGAAATTACCATTCCTCTTTTTATATCTGTTTTTTCAATCCCTCTTAAAAGAATACCAGCATTATCGCCCGCTTCTCCTCTGTCAAGAATTTTTCTAAACATTTCTATACCAGTTACTGTTGAAGAAAGTTTTTCTGCTCCCATACCAATTATATCAACAGGATCACCAGAGTTTATAACCCCAGATTCAATTCTTCCAGTCGCAACTGTTCCTCTACCAGTAATTGTAAATACATCCTCAATAGGCATTAAAAAATCTAAATCTACATCTCTTTTTGGCATTTCGATCCAAGAGTCAACACCAGCCATTAGCTCCATTATTTTATCTTCCCATTGAGCTTCACCATTCAGACCACCTAATGCTGAACCAGTAACAATTGGAGTATTATCACCATCAAATTCATAAAAACTCAGTAGTTCTCTAATTTCCATCTCAACTAGTTCTAATAATTCAGCATCATCTACCATATCTGCCTTATTCATAAATACAACCATTCTAGGTACTCCAACCTGTCTAGCCAATAGAATGTGCTCTCTTGTTTGAGGCATTGGACCATCGGTTGAAGCAACTACCATTATAGCTCCATCCATTTGAGCAGCACCTGTAACCATGTTTTTAACATAATCGGCGTGACCAGGACAATCTACGTGAGCATAATGTCTATTCTCTGTTTCATATTCAACATGAGAAGTGTTAATTGTTATACCTCTTTCTTTTTCTTCAGGCGCATTATCAATTGCATCAAAATCTCTCACTTCTGCAAAACCTTTTTTAGAAAGAACTTTTGTAATAGCTGCGGTTAATGTAGTTTTACCGTGGTCGACGTGACCAATAGTACCTATATTAAGATGCGGCTTACTACGCTGAAAATTTTCTTTTGCCATGACTTATTATTTTTAAAATTATTATTTACTTATTTTACTTATTAATTATTTTTATATATATAAATATTAAAATTGCAACAAATTTATAAAATTGTTTCAATTTTAGAGCGGAAGACGAGACTCGAACCCGCGACCCTCAGCTTGGAAGGCTGATGCTCTACCAACTGAGCTACTCCCGCAAAAAATTTTTACCCAAATAGTGGGGGAAAGAGGATTCGAACCTCTGAAGGCTAAGCCAGCAGATTTACAGTCTGCCCTCGTTGACCGCTTGAGTATTCCCCCATTTTGGAATACTTTTATTGTTAAACATTCAAAGAACGAGCCGATGGAGGGACTCGAACCCACGACCTGCTGATTACAAATCAGCTGCTCTAGCCAGCTGAGCTACATCGGCAAACTTATACTACAAACACCAACCATCAACAATGCAAAAAGGATTAAAAAATTATTTAAAAAAAAACAATATAATATTCCTCCCCCTTTTACAAGGATTGCAAATTTATTAAAACATTTATCTTTTACAAACAATAACTATTCTTTTTTTTAAATAAAAAAAAAGAATAGTTATTTATTTTTCTCCTCTAGGATGTGATTTTTGATAAATTCTTTTAATTTTTTCTAAAGAATTGTGGGTGTATACCTGAGTTGAAAGTAAACTTTTATGACCCAAAAGTTCCTTAATTGTATTTATATCAGCTCCACGATTTAATAAATGAGTAGCAAAAGTATGTCTAAGAATATGAGGGCTTTTTTTTGATATTGTAGTGACCTTACCCAAATATTCTTTGACAACTCTATAAATTAATTTTGGATAAGTTTTTTCTGAATTTACAGTTAAAAATAAATAATTAGATTTCATGTTTGATCTAAAATTCATATATATTTTAAAGCTCTCTATAACATTATTTAATAAAGGAATTATTCTTTCTTTCCTTCCTTTTCCAAATACAATTAATGTTTTCGAAGTTAAATTAAATTGACTTTTTTTTAAATCAACCAGCTCAGAAACTCTTATTCCAGTTGAATAAAATACTTCTAATATTAATCTATCTCTGGCCCCAGTAAAATCGTTTGGAAATTTTACTTCAGAAAATAAATTTTCCATAGCAGACTCAGAAAAAAAATTAGGCAATCTTTTTTTTACAGCTAATAATTTTATTTTTTGAGATGGATCTTGATCAATCCAAGATTCTCTTTTACAGAGTTTAAAATATGACCTTAGTGAACTAATTTTTCTATTGATTGAAACTGACTCAAGACCAGACTCTTTTAAGGAAATTACCCATCCACGTATATCGCTTGAGCTAATTATGCCGAGCTCAACGTTATTAAACAGGAAAAATTGATTAACATCGTTTAGGTAAGACTCAATAGTTTTTTTAGAAAAATTACGTTCGTTTTTTAGATAATTTAAAAATTGGTCTAAATACATAAAGACTATGATTGGTCTTCTAATGTACTTTTCCTTTGGTTATATGAAGCCTTCAAAACTTGTTCTCTTCTTTTTTCAGACTTTTTTGTAAAATACCTTCTTGCTCTTAATTGCTTTAAACCTTTAGTTTTTTCAAACTTCCTTTTAAATCTTTTAAGTGGCCTTTCAATGGATTCACCATCTTTAATAGGTATTATTATCATAATTTTATTTTAAATATTGCTGACAAATATATAAAAAAATAAATACTACGAAAGAATATTTTTTGAAATAACTAATTTTTGTATTTGCGATGTCCCTTCTCCAATAGTGCAAAGTTTTGAATCTCTATAAAATTTTTCTACAGGAAAATCTTTTACAAAACCATACCCACCAAATATTTGAACAGCCTGTGAAGATATTTTGACTGCTAACTCAGAAGAAAAATATTTAGCCATTGCACTATCCGTTGTAACTGATTTATTATTATTAATCAAATACGCAGATTTATATATCAATAATTCTGCCGCGTTTATTTCAGTAGCCATATCAGCTAACATAAAAGATATTGATTGAAAATTAGATATTTTTTTTCCAAACTGAGATCTTTCTTGTGAGTATTTTAAAGCAGCATTATATGCTCCTTTGGCTATACCTAAAGATAATGCTGCAATTGAAATTCTTCCTCCATCTAAAATTTTCATAGACTGAATAAACCCTTCTCCAATTTCACCAATCAAAGCATCATTAGATATGATGCAATTATTAAAAATAATCTCTGCTGTTTCAGAAGCCCTCATGCCCAATTTATTTTCTTTTTTCCCTGATGTAACGCCAGGATTTGAAGAATCGACAATAAAAGCCGATATTCCTCTAGAGTCTCCTAACTCACCAGTTCTAGCAACAACAACAATAACATCTCCACTCGAACCGTGTGTTATGAAGTTTTTAGATCCGTTTATTAGCCAATTATCACCTTGTTTTTTCGCAGTAGTATTCATTCTCATAGCATCAGATCCGGTAACGGGCTCTGTCAATGCCCAAGCACCTAAATATTGGCCAGAAGCTAATTTAGGAAGATATTTCTTTTTTTGCTCTTCGTTTCCAAATTTTAAAATATGACCAGTACAAAGAGAATTATGTGCTGCAACAGAAAGACCAATAGAACCACATATTGTAGATATTTCTGAAATTATTGTTACATATTCATCATAAGAAAAACCAGCTCCACCATATTCTTCAGGAACTAACACACCCATCATTCCTAACTCACCAATTTTTTTAAAGAGATCTAAAGGAAAAATTTGGTTCTCATCCCATTCATTCATAAATGGTACGATTTCTCTTTTTGAAAACTCTTTAATAGTCTCTAAAATAATCTTTTGATTTTCTGTATAATTTAAATCCATTATTACTTATATTTTTTAATTGAACCATTTTTTACTTTTTCTAAATATGTTTTCAAGTCTTCTTTAACTTCTGATGACAAAAATAATAAACCAATAATATTTGGAAAAGCCATAGCAAGAATCATCATATCAGAGAAATCTAAAACGGAACCTAAATTGACAGAAGACCCAACCACGACAAAAAACATCAATAGAATCTTATAAGTTAACTCTGTAACTTTACTTTGACCAAATAAAAATGTCCAAGATTTTAATCCATAATAAGACCAAGAAATGATCGTAGAAAAAGCAAAAAGAAAAATTGCAATAGTTAAAATATATGGAAACCACCATATTACACTTCCAAATGCTTGAGAAGTTAGTTCTGAACCACCCAAACCACCGACATTTGTATAGCTTCCAGTTATAATTATAACTATTGCAGTAATTGTACATATTACAATAGTATCAATAAAAGGTTCTAATAAAGCAACCATCCCCTCTGACACTGGTTCTTTAGTTTTTGCGGCAGAATGTGCAATTGAAGCAGAACCAACTCCTGCCTCGTTAGAAAAAGCAGCTCTTTTAAATCCTACAATTAAAACACCTATAAAGCCTCCTAAACCAGCTTCTGGACTAAAAGCACCCTTTATTATTTTACTAAAGACTATGGGTAAATCTGTAAAATGATATCCTATAATAATTAAAGCTGCACCAACATAAATTGCGGCCATAAAAGGAACTATTTTCTCAGTAACTTTAGCAATACTTTTTATTCCACCAATAATAACAACACCAACCATAATTGCTAAAAATAAACCAAAAAGAGGTCCAAAATTAGACATGGCTGGAAAGACAGTTTTAAAAGCTGCAAAAGCTTGATTTGCTTGAAACATATTACCTCCTCCAATAGAACCACCAATACATAAAATAGCAAAAAGAATTGCTAAAAATTTTCCTAAATTAGGAAGATTTTTTTTGGCTAAACCATCTTTTAAATAATACATCGGACCGCCTGAAACAACACCATTTTCATCAATCTTTCTATACTTAACCCCTAAAGTGCATTCAACAAATTTTGAAGACATGCCAATCAAACCAGCTACAATCATCCAAAAAGTAGCTCCAGGACCACCTAAACTTATAGCAATTGCAACCCCCGCAATATTTCCAAGACCTACAGTCCCTGACAAAGCGGTAGTTAAAGCTTGAAAATGAGACACTTCTCCTTTATTTTTTGGATCATGATAATCTCCTCTAACTAAAGAAATTGCATGATTAAATCCTCTAAGGTTTATAAAATTCATTTTAAATGTAAAAAATAAGGCACCTAATATCAACCAAATAACTATAAAGGGCACTTCTTTATTTTGACCAATGACTTTAGTGACATCAAAGAATATTACTTTTGCAATATTATCTACTATCGGTTTAAAAATATTGTCTAAAGTAATTGAAAAAAAATTTAATTTATTTGTAAATGTGTGTTCAAAATGAAATTTATAGTTACTTAACTCTTCATGAATAGAAAAATTATTTTTTGAAAAATCAATAATCTTAAAAAATCTAACAGTGTCACTATATGTAAATTTTAAAGTTTTTTCATTTAAGATCCATGTTCCTTCGCTATTTTTATTACCGACGTTGTATTTAAATGCCCCATTTTCATAAAATGTTATTACATCATCCTGACTTAAATTTAATTCTAAACCTTCAATTGATTTATATGAATATTGTCTGCTTGATAAGATGTCTTTAATCAGATCTGTTGTATATACTTTTTGTGAAAAAACAGAAAAGAATGGTATTAATAAAAAAATTAAAATATTTTTTTTCATTTTATCGATTTTAAATAAACTTCCATTTTAGTTGGCAAATAATTAAAGTCTTTAATTGCTTTATCAATTAACAAACCTGATTTTTTTGGCCTTTGTGCCTTTTGATTAATTTTATCTGAGTTACATCTTTTAACTAAAGATTTATCAAAATCAAAAATACTTACAATTTTACAAACAAAATCAAAAATTGATAAATATTCGCCTCCAGAAATATTATATATGCCTTTTAAATCTAATTTAATTATTTCAAAAATTGCCTGAGACAAATCAGAGTAAAGGGTCGGTGTTCTATACTGATCATCAACAATATTAAGAGCTTCACCTTTTTCTAATTTTTTTTTGACCCACATAAATATATTATTTGAATCAATTTTTTTTCCATAAACTAAGCAAGTTCTAATAATAGAAAAATTTTTAAGTTTTGTATTAATAATTAAATTTTCTGCTTTCATTTTAGAAAAACCATAATAATTTATTGGGTTACATTCTTCATTCTCATGATAAGGTCCCAATTTTCCATCGAATAAAAAATCTGTTGACAAATGAATAAACTTTTTATTATATTTTTTACAATAAGATAAAAAAGTATTAATTGAAAGAGCGTTAATATTAAGGCATTTTTTTTTATTTAACTCACAGTAATCAACATCAGTTATTGCAGCCGTATTTATAACAACATCCGGCATAAATTGAACTAAAATATTTTCACAATCTTTCATAATAGAAACATCGAGAGAAGTATAAGTATGATTATGATTTTTTAACCTATCTGAGTTTAAACCTGTAGCAATAATTTCATATTGCTTTGAAAGCATCAACCTTAAAGACTGACCTAATAATCCATTACCACCTGTTATTAAAATTTTTTTCAAAATATTATATTAATTATTATTTAATTTATACCTGAATTGCATTATTTGCTCAGAGTTACCTAGAATAAATAATTTAGAATTTGGTTTTAGTATTGTATCAGCTCCTGGGTTTACAATATACTTACCATCAAATAATTTAACTCCTATGATAGTACACCCTGTATGATGTCTCGCTTGTATTTGCGAAAAAGTTTTATTTTCATATTTGGCTGAAAGAGAAGAAATACTAACTTCCTCCAAATTAACATCTGCATTCCCTTCAATAGAAATATGATCTAAAAATTCTGCTAAATCATGAGTTTTTGCTAATTGATTAATATCTAATGTTTTCAAAATTCTTCTTTCCATAGCAATTTGTCTTTCCTCTAATTTTATTATCTTATCTCTTTCTCTACCTGACTTTCTCATTTGAACTATAAGCCAAGCAAAAGCAATAAACTCTAGGACTGTTATAAAAATAAGAAGAACCAAATTGATTTGTTCTGCTGTTGAAAAACTAAGAGCATATAGAATATTAAACATATATTTTTTTTATTACTTTAAAAGTATATTTTTATAAATTAAAACAATAAAACATTTGAAAAAACTTGAAAGAAAATTAACTCTATCTGCTGTAATAGCAATAAGTATTGCAGGAATGCTAGGAACTGGGATATTTGTCCTTCCTGGTGTAGCCGCAGGAATGATTGGTGAGTATCTTTGGTTAGCTTACATATTTTCAGGTCTTTTTATTTTACCAAGTGTGCTTTCTAAATCTGAATTAGCTACTGCAATGCCACAATCTGGCGGTACTTATGTGTATATTGAAAGAGCCTTTGGTCCTTTATTTGGAACAATTTCAGGAATAGGACTTTGGGCATCATTAATTCTAAAAAGCTCTTTTGCTCTAATTGGCTTTGGAGCGTATTTATTGGCTGTCGTTAATTTGGGATTAGACATTAAATATCTTTCAATTGGATTTCTAATCATTGTTTTTTTATTAAACATATTGGGAGTGAAAAAAGTTGGAAAGGTTCAACTTGTTATTATTGGACTTGGAATATTTTTTTTAATTGCTTTACTCGGTGTTGGAATTGGAAAATTAGATATAAATAACACAAACTTTGACATACCGTCAAATAAAAAAAGTTTATTAGCTACAGTTGCCTTTGTCTACCTTTCATATGCTGGAGTTACTAAAATTGCAGCTGTTGCAGGTGAGGTTAAAAACCCATCCAAAAATTTACCATTAGCAATGTTAACCTCCTTGTTAATCATGACTATTATTTATTCTGCTGTTGCATTTATTTTAACAGAGTATGTTTCACCTGAATCTTTAAAAAAAGATTACCGTCCTATCTACACTTTGGCTGAAACCTTAACAAACAACAATATTTATGTTGGTTACTCTGCAGCTGTTGTTGGAATTTTAACTTTAGTCTCATTAGTAAATTCTGGGGTTTTAGCTTCATCAAGATTTCCTTTTGCTATGGCTAAAGACAAATTGCTTCCTAACTATATGACTTATCTTCACCCAAAATATCTAACACCAGTTATTGCTATTGCATTCACCTGTATAATGATGGCTCTTGTTGTAATTTATGTAGATGTTATAAAAATAGCAAAATTAGCAAGTGCTTTTAAAATAACTATGTTTATTGCGGTTAATGCATGTGTTATTGTTTTGAGAGAGACAGGGGTTCAATGGTACAAACCAACATATAAATCACCATTATATCCACTAACACAAATTTTAGGAATTCTTGGGGGAATATTATTACTTTTTTATCTTGGTTGGATGCCAATTATTGCAATAATTGTTATTAGCTTATTAGGTACAATGATTTACTTTTTTTACGGTAAAAAAAGGACTATGAGAGAAGGCATAATTACAAAATACGGAAATAGGCCTGCGTTGTATATGTTTTACGGAAGAAGAAAAGATTTTAACTTAATGCAAGATGATTTTGAAAAAAAACAAAGAAAAACAAAATTAGAAAATGAAATTTTATCTGACGCAGGTGCAATCGTGCCTTTATTAGGAAATGAAAAGTCACCTGAAATTATTACAGAAATTGCTGGAGCGATTACAAAAAATAAAAAAGTTCAAACAATTCATGTAACTGAGGTGCCAGATCAAACTTTTTTAGATAATGAGTTTTTTGAAAGAGATAGAAAATCAGAAACAATTAAAAGACAATTAAAATTACTTGAAAGGGATAAAAAAATACAAATAAACTTTAAAAAATATAGAACACATAATCTTACCAATACTGTTCAATCACTAAGTGAACAAACTCATTGTGATTGGCTTGTTTTAGGATGGAATGGAGTGGATCACCAAGGTATTTTAATAAATAATCCAATTGGCTGGTTAGTTACAAATGTTGACTCTAATGTTGCTTTATTTAAAGATAATGGAATAAAGTATATTAATAGAATTTTATTAGCTATACTACCACAAAAAGATAATTCTAAATTTATTGAAGCAACAAGTATGATAACTGATTTTTATAATAATGATAGCGATGGAATTGAAGCTAATTTCACTGTCCTTCACATCATTCCAACTGATACTGAAAATTCAGAAATTAATGAAATAAAGTTCAGAACTGAGGAAATTCTTAAAAAATATCCTCATGGTGAACTAAGTCTAATTAAACATAACAACCCAGAAAAATATATTTCTGAAATTTCCGCAGAATATGACTTACTAATAATTGGGACTCCAAAACATAACGATTGGGCAAGTATATTATTTGGCACTGGAAAAGATAAATTTGTTGAAAATGCCACTTGCTCAGTTTTGAGACTTACTATTAAAAATTAGTTAAATATTTAGACATTTCTTTTTGAATTCTCTTTGCTTCCTTTTGAGAATCAATAAAAAAGTCAGCTCCCTTACCTGCATATAAAATAGATCTAGAACAATTAACTAAAATTCCAATTTTATCATTGAATCCATTTTTAACAATCTTAGATAATTCACCACCTTGACTCCCAAGACCCGGTATAAGTAAAAAAAAATCTTTAGCATTTTCTCTAATTTCTTTAATTACATCTGGTCTAGTCCCTCCAACTACAAACATCATATTTTCTGAGTTACCCCAAGATTTAGCTCTATTTAAAACTTCCATAAATAAAGGTGTTCCTTTTTCTGTTTTAATCATTTGAAAGTCATCAGCAGTAGGATTAGAAGTGGCAATTAAAACAATACTCCATTTACCCTCTCTCATAAATGGCATAACGCAATCTCCACCCATGTAAGGAGATAAAGTAACAGCATCGAAATTAAAATTATTATAAAATGCATCTGCATACATCTTTGATGTATTTAATATATCCCCTCTTTTTGCATCTGCTATAACAAAAAAGTCATCTGGAATGTAATCAATTGTTTTTTTTAAAGAATTAATACCTTTTAATCCATATTTCTCATAAAAAGCTAAATTAACTTTATAGGACACGCAATAATCTTTAGTAGAATCAATTATTTTTTTATTAAAAAAGAAAATTGGATCTTCCTCATTTAAGATAAAACTTGGAAACTTATCAAGGTCAGGATCTAAACCAACACATAAAAAAGATTTTTTTTCATGTATTTTTTCAATTATTTTTTTTTTATTCATTCTTCCCTTGCTTTAATTTTTCTGAGTTATCTGCTATTTTCAGTTCTTCAATTATTTTATTTATATCTCCGTCTATTATCTCACCGAGAGAATATAAAGTCAAACCAATTCTGTGATCAGTTACACGTCCTTGTGGATAATTATAAGTTCTAATTTTATCAGATCTATCCCCGGATGATACCATAGTTTTTCTAAGATCCCCTTCCTCATCTTGTTTCTTTTTTAACTCCATTTCATAAATTCTAGTTCTTAAAACCTTTAGTGCTTGAGCATAATTTTTAATTTGAGATTTTTGATCTTGACACTGAGCAACAATTCCAGTAGGTAAATGAGTTAACCTTACTGCTGAATAAGTGGTATTTACAGATTGACCTCCAGGTCCTGATGAACAATAGGTTTCTTTTTTTATCTCAGAATCTTTCAACTCCACATCAAACTCTTCTGCTTCTGGCAAAACAATAACAGCTGATGCAGAGGTGTGAACTCTGCCTTGTGTTTCTGTCTTAGGAACTCTTTGAACTCTATGGACTCCACCTTCATATTTCAAAAAACCGTAGGCACCAACACCCATAACATTAAATACTATTGACTTAAAGCCACCAGAAGTACCTTCAGTATAATCAACAAGTTCTAGATTCCATTTTTTGGACTCAATAAATTTTGTATACATTCTATACAAATCTCCACAGAAAATACTAGCCTCATCTCCGCCAGTTCCAGCAACTATTTCTACTACAGCATTTCTATCATCATTGGGGTCTTTAGGAATTAATAAAATTTTAATCTCTTGCTCAATCTCTTGCTTTTTGGTTAAATACAAATCAATTTCTGACTTAGCCATTTCTTTTAACTCTATATCATTCTCTTCGTTTAAAATTTTTTTTGCTGAATCAATATTTGAAATAATATTTTTATAATTATTATAGACTGAGACGATAATATCTAAATCTTTATATTCTTTATTAAGTTTTATATATTTTTTCATATCAGAAATAATATTGGGGTCAACAATCAGCTTACTGACCTCATCAAAACGAACCTTAATTGCTTCTAATTTATCTATCATAATTAATATGTAAATTCTCCATGATGAGATTTTATGGTTAGTTTTTTTTCAGGAGATGAAAAGCATTCACCAATAATCTTAGCTTCAATATTTAAAGATTGAGCAATTTGAATAATTTCTTTAGCAGTATTTTTATCAGTGTAAAATTCCATCCTGTGTCCCATGTTAAAAACACTGTACATTTCTGAATAACTGGTTTTTGATTCTTTAGCAATTAAATTGAAAATTTCTGGTGTATCAAATAAATTATCTTTCACAACATGAATTCTGTTAATAAAATGTAAAACTTTTGTTTGCCCACCACCTGTACAATGGATGATTCCATTAATTTTTGATTTATCGCAATTTAAAAATATAGATTTTAATACGGGCAAATAAGTTCTCGTTGGAGATAGGGCCATTTTACCATAAGATAAATTATTAACAAATAGATCAGTTAAATTCTTTGATCCACTGTAAACTAAATTTTCTGGTATTAACGGGTTAAAGCTTTCAGGATATTTTTTTGCTAAATAATTTGCAAAAATATCATGCCTTGCAGATGTCAAGCCATTACTTCCAATGCCACTATTATATTCAGTTTCATACGAAGATTGTCCAGTTGAAGAGAGTCCAACAATAACATTTCCTTCTTGGATGTTAATATCAATCACTTCTTTTTTTTTCATTCTAGAAAATATTGTAAAACCCACATCCAACGTTCTAACAATATCACCTACATCTGCTGTCTCACCACCAGCCAAATGTATATCTAGACCAAGAGATTTGATTTCATTCAAAAATTCTTGAGTTCCATTTATAAGAGACTTAATAACGGTGCCTGGGATAATATTTTTATTTCTACCAATTGTAGATGAAATAACTAAATTATTTATTGCTCCTACACAAGCTAAATCATCTATATTCATAACCAAAGAATCCTGTACAATTCCTTTCCACACTGAAATATCACCGGTTTCTTTCCAATAAACATAGGCCAAAGATGTTTTAGTTCCAGCTGTGTCAGAATGCATAATATTACAATACAGAGGGTCTTTCGCTACTATATCGGGTAATATTTTGCAGAAGGCATTAGGAAATAGTCCTTTGTCAAGATTTTTTATTGCTTCGTGTACATCCTCTTTCCTTGAAGAAACACCTCTACTATTGTACGTGTCCATAATTAAAAGATTGTTTATTCTTCAATAAAAGAATCTAAAAAAACTAAACAGAAATATTATTCATCGAGATCAATCAAATTACCATCCGAATCAATAAGTCCATTTTTTATTGGAGATTCAATTTTTTTATTTTCTTCAAACCACTCTTCAAAATTTTCAGAAATTATTTTAAAATCTGTTCTTCTATTAAATTGATGAGCTGCTTCAACTAGTCTATTAGATTTTAAAGAATTAATATATGCTTTATCTAAAGCTCCTGACGGTAGTCCATTAATTTCAGTGTTTAAAATTTTTGGCTCAGAATCAGACATTCCTAAAGCTACTAAACGATCAGCTGAAACTCCTTTTTCTACTAAATAATCAACACAGCTTTGTGCTCTATTTTGCGAAAGAGGTACATTGATGTCTTGAGATCCTCTAAAATCAGTATGAGATCTTAATTCAATTACATGATTTGGATAATCATGAGTTAGTAAATCTGCTAATGAATCTAACTCTTCCATTCCTTCTGGTCTAAGATCAAACTTATTAACATCAAATTCAACACTTTTTAAAATCATAGGCCTTTTACTACTTACAAAGTTCACATCTCTGCTATACACTGTGTCTAATAAATTACCATCATCTAATACTAGAAATTTAGATTTATCCATGTTTTCATAATCAGTACTAACAGTTGTATCTCTTTGTGTAAAATACCATTCTTTATTAAACTGAATTTGATAATCTTGATTTTCTTTAAAATTTTCTATACCAATATAGTATTCCCCATTACCATTTGTAATAGTGGTATAATTAGAATTTGGACCGGTTAATGTAACTGTTACATTAGACAATGGATCACCCGACTCATTGTCTTTAACCGTTCCTTTTAACTCAGTAAATATTAACTGCAAATCAACTAAATAAATATCATCACCACCTCTTGGTTTCCACTTTTTACCCTTTCTATTAGATGATATATATCCTTTAATTTCTGTTTCATCTTCAAACACAATACCAAAATCATCATATGGTGTATTAATTGGATACCTCATATTAACAGGGTGAGAAAAACCATTATCAGTTGATTCTGACTTGTAAATATCTAAACCTCCCATTCCTACGTGACCAGTTGATGAAAAGAATAAAGCACCAGTTTTACTGATGTATGGAAATTTTTCATCCCCAGAAGTATTAATATTTACTCCCAATTCATTTAAGTTAATTGGTTCTCCCCATGCCTTTTTTCTTCTATCATAAGTACATCTATATATATCATATCCACCAAAACCACCATCCATTTCAGCAACAAAATACAAAGTTTTACCATCAGCGGAAACTGCAGGATGTTGAACATCAATTGGTTCACCAGCTGAGTTTACATCAACAGGAATCTTTTCCTCTACGGGCTCACCAAATGAGCCACTTTTAAACTCTACAGAATATATTCTTTTAGAGTTATATTTATTTTTAACTTCTGTGGATTGAGAAAAATACATTCTTTTACCACCCTTCGTAAAACAAACAGTGGCTTCGTCAGAATCTCTTTTATTAATTTCTTCTAAACCAAAACCAAATTTAACATCATCATATTTTTCTTCCAGCGCCTCCAGACTCTCTTCTAAATCATTTGTTGGGGGAAGCCAAATAGGCATATGATCTTTTGGATCGATTTTTTTCTTTCTTTTTTTATCAATTTTTCTTTTTTGCTCTGTGTAATCAAAGGAGTAAAATATATCAACGTAATCCTCATTAGTAGATTTATCTATCTTTTTACCAACTGCCTCTTCTCTGGATGAAGAGAAAAAAAGAAATTTATTTTTTTTATCACCAAATGCTGGAGAAAAATCATTGTATCTAGAGTTTAGTTTTTGAACATTTAGGACACGATATCTGCTGCCTTCTGAAATCCATTCTTTTGACATTTGACAACCTTGAATAGCGCTATTAGCCATATTTACATCTGCACCCTTTTTAAGCTTGTAATTTTCAAAATAAGAAATTGCTTCATTGTACTTACCCTGGCCCTTATAACATAGCCCTAAATAATAAAAAACTGACGGGTCAGAAAACATTTCAAAATATCTTAATTTAATTGTTCTCTTGTAATAACTTTCAGCAACTTTAAATTTCCCCATTAGCCTAGCACAGTTTGCCATTTGAAAACTAATTTTAGTTTTTTCAGATCTATCACTAGACCTTTCATAAGCACGTTGATACAATTCTTTAGCCTTGTTGAATTGTTTATTTTGAAATGCTTTTTCGGCTTTTGTATATGTACTTCCCTGAGAATTACAGAAAGAAAAACCAATAAATAAAAAAAGCACAGTTAATAAATTCCTAACTATCATGATATATTTTTTTTAATAAAGAGTTGTAAATTTAATAATAATTTAATAAACCCAAGCTAAGGTTTAAGAAACTGTCCTTAAAGTATCCAACATTCTGCCTACAACTTTATATGGATCGGCATTTGAAGCAGGCCTTCTATCTTCTAAATATCCTTTCCCAGTTTTACTGACACATACAGGAATTCTTATACTGGCCCCTCTGTCACTGTAACCGTAAGAAAATGTCTCAATATTTTGTGTTTCATGTAGCCCAGTTAATCTCATGTCATTATTAGAACCATAAACTTCAATATGTTCTTTATGATATTTTCTAAAAGCTTCACAAATATTTTTAAACATTTCTTCTCCTCCAACTTCTCTCATTTGTTTTGATGAAAAGTTGACATGCATTCCTGATCCATTCCAATCACCTTCAACAGGTTTAGGATGTAGCTCAACCCCAAGACCATATTCTTCCGTGAGACGATATAATAAAAATCTACTTATCCATAAATCATCTGCTGACTTTTTCGCTCCCTTTCCAAAACATTGATATTCCCATTGACCTAATAAAACCTCAGCATTAATACCTGTAATTGATAAACAAGCTTCTAAGCAGATATCTAAGTGTTCCTCGACAATTGATCTACCTGCTACATTTTTATTGCCCACAGAACAGTAGTACATACCTTGAGGGGCTGGAAAGCCTTGCTTTGGGAAACCTAATGGTCTAGCGCCATCCATCATTGTATATTCTTGTTCAAAACCAAACCAAAATTCATCATTATCTTCCTTTATAGTAGAGCGAGTATTAGTTGAGTGGGGAGTACCATCCATATTCATAACCTCTGTCATAACTAAATAAGCGTTTATCCTAGTCGGATCAGTGTATACTCTTACCGGTTTAATAACACAATCAGATTTATGACCTTCAGCTTGGAGGGTAGAGCTACCATCAAAAGACCAGTCTGGTAACTTATCAAGTTCTCCATTATATTCTTCAAAATGAAGTATTTTAGTTTTACTTCTTAAGTTCGGTTCCGGACTATACCCGTCTAACCAAATATATTCAAATTTAAATGCTGTCATAATGTAAATATGTAATTTAGTACAGATAAATATATTATCTTTTTAAATAAAAAAAATTTTAGATAAATCTTTTTACTAACCTTAATTAAAGAGTTATTAACAATTTTAATTAATCATCAGAGTTCAAAATAGAATCTTTGATTTCTTTTTTGACACTATTTGAAGCATCTTTTACCTTTCGGATTGAACTACCAAGATCTTTTGCTAAAGAAGGTATATTTTTTGAACCAAAAAAAATTAAATACATAATTAAAACAAAAGCAATCTCACCAACCCCTAGATTTAGTAATAAAAGAATATTCATGGTTTAACAATCAGCTTTTTTTTTCAATTTTACTTGAAGTATCAAGCATTATTGGAGTAGCAATAAATAACGAAGAATAGGTTCCAACAATTACTCCAATAATTAGAGCAAACATAAAGCCTCTAATTACCTCCCCCCCAAAAAAGAAAATGATAAGTAATACTACTATGGTAGTTAATGAAGTGTTTATTGTTCTACTTAGGGTACTATTCAGCGCACTATTTATTATGTCTTTAAATTCTCCAACTTTTGTAGTCTGAAATTCTCTTACCCTGTCAAATACAACAACAGTGTCGTTTAATGAGTATCCAATAACTGTTAATACAGCAGCTATAAATGCCTGATCAATTTCAAGGGAAATAGGGAGAATACCACTAAAAATAGAAAAAATAGAAAGCAATATCAGTACATCATGAAATAGTGCTGCAACTGCTCCAAGACTAAACTGCCATTTTCTAAATCTTAGAAGGATATATAAAAATATAATTATCAATGAAAATAATATCGCAAAGTAGGCAGATCTTTTAACATCATCTGCTATAGTAGCACCTACTTTTTGAGTAGATATCTTTTCAATTTTTTCTTTACTTCCAGCGTACTTAGCAAGTTGACTTTCAATCATTGTAACAACTAAGCTGTCAGACCCCTCCTCAGAAATTTTAAAATTAGTAGTTATCTTAATTTGATTAGTTTGACCAAAATTTCCATATGTTTTAACTTCAGGAAATTTATTCACATTATCTTCTACAAATTTTTCACCCAAAATATTTCTAATTTCAACAGTATTTAATTCTGGATAGTCGACTTTATATACATACTCCCTCCCACCTTGTAAATCAACTCCCTTATTTAATCCCTTAGTTTGTAAAAAGAATATTCCTACAAGAATAAAAGTCAATGAAAATACATATGCTATTTTTCTTCGCTTGATAAAAGAAATCGTAGTGTTTCTAAATAAATTAGTAGTAAGTCTGTTGGAAAAAAATATTTTTTTCTTTTTCACCAACCTTGATTCAAATACCAATCTTGTAATGAAAATAGCACAAAATAAAGAAGTTAATATTCCAATTATTAACGTAGTTGCAAATCCTTTAATAGGACCAGAACCAAAATAAAATAATACTACTGCAGTCAGTAGAGTTGTTAAATTTGCATCAATAATTGCTGAATAAGCATTTTTATAACCATCGCGTACAGCAAGCGCTAAACCTTTTTGTTGTGATAATTCCTCTTTGATCCTTTCGTAAATTAACACATTTGCATCGACCGCCATACCAATAGTTAATACAATACCTGCAATCCCAGGAAGAGTTAATGTAGCATTAAAAGCAGCTAATGCACCAAAAATAAAAAACATGTTAATTACTAAAGCAAGATTTGAAGCAACACCTGCGTGGAAATAATAAAAAATCATGTAAATAAGTACAAAAACTAAAGCCATTAAAAATGACTTAGCCCCAGAATCAATAGATTTTTGTCCTAAAGAAGGACCTACATATTCAGAGCCTGCGATATTGACTTTAGCGTCAAGTTGACCAGCATTAAGTATACTAGCTATATCCTTAGCCTCTCTCACCTCAAAGTTACCAGATATTACAGATGAGCCAGTGGGTATTTTTTCATTAATTGTAGGGTAAGTGTATACAATCTCATCTAAAACAATTGCTATTTCATTTCCTATCTCATTTTCAGTAATTTGAGCCCATCTCTTAGCTCCCGTTGGAGTCATATTCATACTTATGGTAACACCACCAGACCTTTCATCAAAACCATCCCTTGCATTATTAACTTCTTTACCAAGTAATACTGGACCATTAAAATCTCCATAATCATTACTTTTTTCCAATGCAATTAACTGAATGTAATTATCATAATTATCTATTTTTTTTCCTGTAGCATCATTACTGATGGCCGGATTGTTTGTAAAATAAAAGACAACATCAGAACCAATGACACCATCAGACAATTTACTTTCAAAATAATCTTTTGCAATTTTTCTATCTTTTTCTGTATCATTAATATTAGCAATAATTGGTGAATTAAGAGAATAAATATCTGGCGCATCTTGATCAGAAATTCCAGGAGATACATTTGGAATATTTGCAAATGAAATAAAAGCTGAGTCACTTAAAAGAAATGAAAATTCAGAGTTCTTTTTAGTCTTCCAAAATTCTAAACTTGCTGTTTTAGACAAATATTCCTTAACCATCTCTTCATCAGTCATACCTGGAAGCTCAACTAATATTCTTTCAGAAGACTCAATTCTTTTTACTGTAGGATTAGCTAATCCAAATTGATCAATTCTTCTTTTTATAGTTTCAAATGTTTTTCCAATGTAATCAGATATTTTTAAATCTAAATATTTAACAACTTCATTTTCAAGATCTGAAGATGACATAGAATTTCTATCAAAATCAAATGAATCCTCACTTTCAAAAATTGAGAATAAACTAACATCTTGAATACTATCTTTTAACAATAAATTATTGAATTCATTACGGAAAATATTAAGGTAAGTATCTTGTGTATTACCTTTATAGACTATATCAGAATTATCTAATGCATTATTGAAAATTTTTCCTAGTTTTCCATTTTTTGATACTGAAGACAAGCTTTCAAGTATATTTCTTTGAGATATCTCAAGTAAAACGCTCATACCTCCCTTTAGATCCAAACCAAGATTTAAAGAATTTTGTTTCGCATCTTTATAAGAGTATTTATCTAGCCATAGAAAACTTAATGGGAAAAACTTACTTCTATCATCATCAATCTCTCCATTTTCACTCTTTGATGGAGATAAAATCAATGAATCATTTTCAACTCTAATTTCTTTAATGTTATTTGCATTGTTGTACAAGGCAGATAAAGCCTCTTTTGAATTAATTGAATTTGTCTCAATTGCCTTTTTCTCTAGTGAGTAAGTGGCATAAGAGAATGATAATGAGTAAATAAAACCTATAATAAAACATATAAGCACACCTCTTACAAAAGTCCTAAATTTTTTATCTTCCATCTTATTTTTTGTTTAAAATGAACGCAAATATATGATTAAAATTTAAAATAACTTAGTATTATATGAGAAAATAGTGTCAATGTTATGAGTAAAATAATTTAAAATCAATTATCGTATCTTTGAATAATGATGAATTTCAATAATTTAATAGCTACATGTTTTACATTTTTTATCTTAACTGATCTTTTTGCTCAAATCAGTTTTATTCAAAGCAATGACATTCAAGTTATAAATGATCAAAGTGATTCAAATTTATTAAATGCTTGGTCTGGGGGTATGAACTTTTGTCAATTCTCTGAAATAGACATTAATTTAGATGGTGAAAAAGACATTTTTATTTTTGACAGGTCAGGTAAAAATGGAAATCAAAATGGAAATAAAATTATTCCGTTGATTTACAATCAAATAGTTCAAGATTATATATATTCTCCTGAATATATCAATAACTTTCCAACTGGATTGAAAAACTGGGTTTTGTTAGTTGATTACAATCAAGATGGAAAAGAAGATATTTTTACCAGTATCAATAATAGTATTGCTTTATTTACCAATAATTCAGTTGATTCACTATCTTTCGAATTTACAAAAATGTTGGATTCTGATGCTGGGTTTGGACCAACTAACTTGTATGTTAGCCCTGTTGACTTACCCGCAATTATTGATGTGGATAATGATTGTGATATTGATATTTTGTCCTTTAATCCCGAGGGAACGAATATTTATTTTCATCAAAATAAATCAATGGAACTATATAATAGTTGTAACACAATTGATTTATATAGAACTGATAATTGTTGGGGTAAATTTCAAGAAAATTTTACTGATAACAGCTTAACTCTTAACTTAGATAATAATTGTCAACAAACAGAGCCTGATCAAATGAGAGTTCATGCAGGTTCAACAATTCTCGCTTTAGATTTAAATCCCCAAAATACTGAAACAAATAGTTTAGAAGTTCTACTAGGGGACATCTCCTACTCCAATTTAGTAATGGTTTTAAACGGAGGTGAGCCCAACCAAGCATTTATGATTGATCAAGATACTAATTTTCCAAACTACGATTTACCTGTAAACCTCCCTTTATTTCCGGGTAGCTTTTATTTAGATGTTAATAAAGATGGTCTTAAGGATTTACTAATAAGCCCAAATGGAGTTAATATTTCTGAAAATAAAAATAACTGTCTTTATTATAAAAACATTTCTAATCTAAGTGACGAATTATTTTGGTCTGAAAATGGAGATAACATGATCCAGTTTGAATATATTCAAAATAATTTTTTTTCTGATAAAATGATAGACGTGGGAAGTAACTCAAAACCCATATTATTTGATCTTGATAATGATGGCTTATTAGATCTTATTATTGGCAACAAAGGCTATTATGAGCAGGCTAATTATAACTCAAAATTATCATTTTATAAAAATATTGGAACAGAAAATCAGCCGATATTCTCAAAAAATTACAATTACTCAATAAATAATAATTTAGGAAATCTTTCTCAAATTGGAGAAATCCCCACTATTGAAAGTATTCATCCTACATTTGGAGATATTGATTTAGATGGTGATATTGACCTTGTTTTTGGTGATGCAAGCGGAAAAGTATACATAATTTATGCATTAAATTCTGAAACAAACTCCAACGAACCATATCCAATTTATCCAAATGATATTAATAATTTAAATGATCTTACTTATACTGGTATTGATGTTGGTAGTTATGCAACTCCACAGCTAATTGATTTAAATAGGGATGGGCTTTTAGACTTAATAATAGGTGAAAGATCTGGAATTGATGATGGTATTTATAATGGTATAAATTATTTTGAAAACACTGGTTTAAATAATAATATTCCAATTTTTTCAGACAATACCCCAATATTTGAAAATTTAATTAATAACAATGATGTTAGTAGTTTGGGAGGAATAAATTTAATGAACCCTGTATACACAACTGCATATACTACTCCTCATGTCTTTGAATATCAAAATAATTATCATCTAGCTGTTGGAACTGAAAGTGGTAAAGTTCATCTTTTCAACAATATTGAAAATGACTTATTTGGAGTTTACAACTCATATTCAGATAATATTTTGAATAATATTAATTGCGTTCACTCATCAATCGCAATAAATGATATAAATAATGACGGGAAACCTGATTTAATAAGAGGTAATGCAAGTGGAGGCTTAGAGCTTTTTTTTGGAGAAAACTTTAATTTGGAAAATGAAGAAAAAACTCTAATTGATTATTTTAAAATTTTTCCAAATCCAAGTTCTGGGTTTATTTTCATTGAACAGTCTACTAATAGAAAACTTAATGTCAATATATTTTCTCTAACTGGACAATCAATAAAATCATTTTTATTAACCGAAAAAAAGAACTATCTAAATATTGATGATATAAAAACCGGTATTTATTTAATTCAAATCAACGATGAAAAAGAATTAATTCAAACCAAAAAACTTTTTATAAAATAAGTTGAATTAAAATAAGTTCATTTCATTTAGAATATTATTTGTTTTCTTAACACCCTCAGAAGATTCAATTAAATTTGCCTTTTCTAAATCATCTAATTCTAATTCTATAATTTCTTCAACACCATTCTTACCTAAAATTACAGGAACACCTATTGATAAATCGGTTAAATTATATTCACCCTCTAATAAAACAGAACATGGGAACATTTTTTTTTGATCACAACATATAGACTGTACAATAGATGAAACAGCAGCACCTGGAGCATACCATGCAGATGTTCCTAACATTGAAGTTAATGTGGCACCACCAACCTTTGTAGCTTGTTTTATCTCCTCTAATTTTTCTTTAGTTAAAAAATTAGAAACATTAATACTATTTCTTGTAGCTATTCTGGTTAAAGGGACCATTCCTTTATCACTATGCCCACCTATGACTAAAGCAGAAATATCAGAAGAAGGGCTATCCAATGATTCACTTAACCTGTATTTAAATCTTGCACTATCTAATGCCCCTCCCATTCCAATAATTCTATTTTTAGGTAAATTAGTTACTTTATGAGCCAAGTAACTCATTGTATCCATCGGATTGCTTACAATAATAATTATCACATTTGGAGAAAATTTAATCAAATTTTGAGAAACATTCTTAACAATACCTGCATTAATCCCTATAAGCTCTTCTCTTGACATTCCGGGTTTTCTGGGTATTCCACTAGTAATAACAGCAACAGTACTATTTTTTGTTAATGAATAATCATTTGTAGAACCCGTGATTTTTGTGTCAAAAGAATTCAAAGAAGCTGTTTGCATTAGATCCATCGCCTTACCCTCTGCATAATTTTCCTTAATGTCAACTAATACAACTTCTGAAGCAAAATTTTTTATGGCTATATACTCAGCACAACTCGCTCCAACTGCACCAGCACCAACTACTGTTATTTTCATATAAATATTTTTTTTGTCGAATTTAGGAAATAATTATATTTTCAGAATATTAATTTTGAAAATTATTTATAAAAAAGCAAAAAATACAGCTAATATTACATCAATTGGAACATTTTTTTTAAATTTATAAATAGGTTTTTATTTAATCCCACCCCATCAAAAAACATATGAGATTTTTTTTAATTTTAATTTTTAGTGCTATTAATTTCTGTTTCAGTCAAGTTATAGCATATGGAGACACAACTTTATGTGAAGATCAAGCTGGAGAAATTACATTAATTCTTGAAGCAGAGGCATTCAACGTTGATTTAAATGACTCTGGAATATACTCTGATGACACCTATGGTGGGGTAATTGACATTGGTTTTAATTTTGTGTTTTACGGAAATACATATAATCAAGTTGTTCTCTCATCCAATAACCATTTAACATTTGATCTCGCAAATGCAAATCAATACTCTGACTGGACAATAGATGCTGCTGCACCAAATAATTTTGACTGTCCTCTTAACTCTATTTTATGTCCATGGCAAGATATTTATCCTGGTGTTAATGGAAATGGAACGATACAATTTACTACATCAGGAGAAGCTCCCAATAGAGTTTTTATAGCTTCATTTTGTGGTATACCAATGTTTTCTTGTACCGATATTTGTTACACAAGTCAAATAAAATTATTTGAAACTTCTAATATTATTGAAACTCATATTGCTCAGAAAGTTCTTTGTGAGACATGGAATGATGGGGCCGCAATACATGGAATACAAAATTCAACTGGAACTATAGCTCATATTGTAACTGGACTTGACGGTATTGTTAGAAATTATCCAAATCAATGGACTTGCGAAGATGATGCGTGGAGATTTTCTCCTGACAGTGGTGATCCAAACAATTATATAATTGATAATATAAATTTTGCGCCTGCTGTTGCTGGAAATGATATAATTTGGCAAGATAGTGAAGGAAATATAATCGGCACTGGTAGTCAAATAGAAGTTATACCACCTGCCCCTTCTGAAGGCCAGTCTGTAACATATACTGCTGGAGCATCGTTGTGTGGAGCTGCAGGAGATTGGTGTGGTTTTGAAGGTGGAATTGAAGGGGATGAAGTAATAATTAATTTTATACCTACTGTTATATTTACTAATCCTACAGAACCAAGTTGTTACTTGGGAACAAATGGCTCAATTAATGTAGAATTTCCGTCTATTGGAAATTGGCAATATGAAATTACAAATCAAGAAAATAATATAATCATTGAATCAGGATTTGTTGAAAATAGTGATAATATTGAATTTATAAATATTGAAAGTGGGGAATACCTAATATATGCTGAGAATGAATTTGGTTGTTCAGATACACAAATAATTCCTGTTGGTCAACCTGATCCTATAGAAATTGTTACCCTATCCATTAATCCCTCTTGTTTTTTGGGTTCTGACGGTTCAATTGATGTAGAACTTCCATCAGAAGAAAATTGGCAGTATATATTATCAGACCTTGAGGATAATAATATTGTCGTTCAATCTGGTCAAATTGAAGGAGATAATTTAATTATTGAAAATTTAGAAAGTGGTGAATATTTAGTTTATGTAGAAAATGAATTTGGTTGTTCTGACTCTCAACAAGTTTCAATAATTGAACCAGATATTATTGAAGATAATTTTGAAATATTCGACACAAACTGTTTTGGAGGTTCCGATGGCTCAATCAATATCACATTAAATGGTGGAACAAGCCCATATACTCTATTTATTGGAGATCTTTCGACTGGAATAACACTTGAAACTCAAAGTGAAATAAATTCAGGCTCCACAGTAACTTTTAATAATTTAGATGCTGGGGAATACTGGTACACTGGAATAGATCAAAATGGTTGCATAACAGAGGGTGACGAAGTTTTCTTTAGTATTAATGAACCTGAAGAATTGATTATTGAATCTTCAACAAATAATGTCACTTGCGCACAAGCAACAAATGGGAGTATTAATATTAATGTGAACGGTGGAAGCGGAAATTATATATATTCTTGGTTTGGAGATAATGGTTATTTATCAAATGAACAAAATCCAACAAATCTAGCTGCAGGTACATACACTGTTACAGTTACAGACGAAAATGATTGCAGCTCTTCACAAATTATACCAATTACTGAAGCAACCGGAATTTCATTAGACTTTGTTCTCTCTGACTATAATGGATATGAAGTTTCTTGTAGAGAAGGACAAGATGGTTTCATTAACTTAAATGTAAATGGCGGAACACCCCCTTACATTATAAATTGGGAAGGTCCAAATAATTTTAGTAGTAGTTCTGAAGACATTGCTAATCTGATTGCTGGGAATTATACCATGTTTTTAATAGATTTTTACGGTTGTGATGCTTCTATTCAATTTACATTATCAGAACCTCAAATTATTCAAATATCAACTGATGAATATCCAGAAATTTGTGGCATTGGAGGGGAAATAACTACTCAAATCTATGGTGGAGTTGAGCCTTTAATTTTTTCTTGGTTAGGACCTAATTCTTTTAATAGCAATAGTAGTGAAATTTTTGATTTAGAATCAGGTAATTACGAACTCACTATAAATGATGCAAATAATTGTTCTTCAAGCCAAGATATTATTATCGAAAGTATTGAAGGGCCGAACTCTGATTTTTCCGCCTCATCTTATGAGTTTATGTTATCTAACGAACCAACAGAGTTTTATGATAATTCATCAACTGATTTAAATTACAATGTACAAATTGTTTCATGGGAATGGGATTTTGGAGATGGAGGAATATCAAATGAACAAAATCCATCTTATCTGTATAATGAACCTGGACTTTACTACGTTTGGCTAACAGTAACTGACGAAAATGATTGTGAGCATAGTACAATGAGAATAATCAATGTACAAGAGGAATACTATTCTTACTCACCCAATGCATTTAGTCCCAATGGAGATGGTGTTAATGACACTTTTAATCCAGTATTGACTGACATAGATTATTACACCTATGAAATAATGATTTTTAACAGATGGGGAGATATAGTTTTTAAATCCGATGATTATAACGTATCATGGGATGGGACATTTAAAGGAGATAAATTGTCCCAAGGAGTGTATACTTATAAAATGACATACAAAACCAGAAGAGGAATAGATAAGCAGGAAAAAGGTGAGATAGTTTTAATTAAATAATTCTATACATCTATTTTAGCATATGTTGCTCTCTCTTCTATAAACTTCCTTCTTGGCTCAACATCATCACCCATTAATCTAGAAAAACATCCATCAGGGTCCGAGGTTTCATAATCAATAGTTACTTGCTTAAGTTTCCTTGTTTCGGGATTCATTGTAGTTTCCCATAATTGTTCAGCATTCATCTCACCTAAACCTTTATATCGTTGTATACTAACATTAACATTTTCTTTTCCCTTCGTAAGATCTTTAATAGCTTGCTCTCTTTCATCTTCATCAAAACAATATTTAATAGTTGATCCTTTTTTGAGTAAATATAAAGGGGGGGTTGCAATATAGACATAACCATCTTCAATTAATTTTTTCATATATCTAAATAAAAAAGTAAGAATTAAAGTAGCTATATGACTCCCATCAACATCTGCATCACACATAATAATCAATTTATGATATCTTAACTTTTCAAGATTTAACTCTCTCTCATCATTTTCTGTACCAACTGTAACACCAAGTGCTGTGTAAAGATTTTTAATTTGATCATTTTCGAAAACTTTAAAGGGTACTGCTTTTTCTACGTTTAAAATTTTACCTTTTAATGGTAGAATTGCTTGAAATTGCCTATCTCTTCCTTGTTTAGCAGTACCACCGGCTGAATCACCCTCAACTAAATATATTTCACAAAGTTTTGGGTCAGACTCTGAGCAATCTGCGAGCTTTCCAGGTAAACTAGTTGAAGATAATACACTTTTTCTTTGAACCATTTCCCTAGCCCTACTCGCAGCTTGTCTAGCTTTTGCGGCAAGTATAACTTTCTGAACTAGAGTTTTCGCATCTTTAGGATTTTCTTCTAAATAGTTGTTTAACATTTCACCAACTAACTGATCAACTGGACCCATAACCTCACTGTTACCTAATTTAGTTTTAGTTTGTCCTTCAAATTGAGGTTCCATAACTTTTACAGAAACAACTGCTGTTAAGCCCTCTCTAAAATCATCTCCGGAAATTGTAACCTTTTCCTTAGACAAATAACCTGATTTTTCAGAATATGATTTCAAGGTTCTAGTTAAAGCTCTTCGAAAACCAGATAAATGTGTACCTCCCTCGTGAGTATTGATGTTATTAACATAGGAATGTACCGTTTCTGAAAAGCCTGTGTTATATGATAAAGCGATTTCAACAGGAATTCCGTTCTTTTCACCCTCCATATACATGACATCACTCAATAATTGTTCTCTGGCAGAATCAATATAGTTTACAAACTCAGAGAGTCCTCCCTCGGAATAGAAAGATTCGCTTAAAAATTCTCCGTCATCATCTTTTATTCTTTTATCAGTTACTTTTATTGAGATTCCTTTATTTAAAAAAGATAATTCTCTCATTCTTTTACATAACACCTCATATTCATAGGTCGTGACTGAAAAAATTGATTTATCAGGTGAAAATGTAACTTCAGTACCTCTTTTATCAGTGCTTCCAACTTCTTTTACAGGATATTGAGGAACACCAATCTTATACTCTTGTTGATAAACCTTACCATCTCGATAAACTTTTACTATTAAATGTTCGGATAAAGCATTTACACAAGAAACTCCCACACCGTGAAGACCACCAGATACTTTATAAGAATCCTTATCAAACTTACCACCGGCGTGTAGAACTGTCATTACAACTTCAAGTGCGGATTTTTTTTCTTTTTCGTGCATTCCAATTGGAATTCCCCTACCATCATCAAGAACTGTTATAGAATTATCTTCATTTATAGTGACAAATATATTTTTACAATGACCAGCAAGGGCTTCATCAATTGAATTGTCAGTTACTTCATACACTAAGTGATGTAATCCCTTAGAACCAACATCTCCGATGTACATTGCTGGTCTTTTTCGCACCGCTTCTAAGCCTTCAAGTATTTGTATACTATCAGCTGAGTAATTTTTATTAATTTCAGACATATAATAGGTATTCGTTTATTAAGATTAATATACAAAATATTATGTATTTAAATAACCTATTTTTTTTATATATTAAACAAATAATTAACAAAAATTAACATTGAAAAATAATGACATTTTAATTAAACTCAATGATGTATACATATACCAGTCAAATAGAGTCATTTTACAGGGCATAAATCTTATTGTTAAAAGAGGAGATTTTATTTATTTAACTGGTAAAACAGGCAGCGGAAAAAGTAGTTTACTTGAGACTTTATATGCTGACGTTACTCTTGAAAAAGGATTTGGTGAAGTTGTAGGCTTTGATTTAAAAAAAATTAAAGATAAAAATATCCCGAAATTAAGAAGAAAACTCGGTATTGTTTTTCAAAGACTTCAACTAATAAATGATAAAAACGTTAGAGATAATTTAGTTTATGTAATGAAAGCTACAGGATGGAAAGATAAACAAAAAATCAATCGAAGATTAGAAGAAGTTCTCTCTTACGTCAACATGCTTGATCAATCTGAAAAAATGCCTTATGAATTATCAGGGGGAGAACAACAAAGAGTATCAATTGCGAGAGCATTGATAAATGACCCATCTCTAATATTAGCTGATGAACCAACAAGAAATCTAGACCCAGAAACTTCTAATGAAATAATGATTTTACTCAATAGATTATGCTTAAAAAAAAGAGCTGTAGTAATGATATGTCATGACAAATATTTAATCAACCAATTTCCATCAAAAATACTACACTGTAATAATAAAACAATTACAGAACTCTCTTTACCAAATAATAAATAAAAAACATGTTATCAATTCTAGTTCCTTGTTATAATTTTAGTATTAATAAACTTGTACAAAGTATACATACACAAACAGAGATTGAAAAAATAAACTATGAAATTATTTGCGTTGAAGATGGGTCGAATAAATTTTTCACAAACAATAAAATAAAAAAATTTAAAAATGTAAAGTATATTATAAATAAGGAAAACTTTGGTCGATCAAAAATTAGAAATTTTCTTGCTAAGAAAGCCAAATATAATTGGTTGCTATTTATAGATTGTGATTCGACAATTGAAAATAAATACTTCATCAAAAACTATTTAAATAACACTAAATTTGACCAATTTATAATTTACGGAAAAACAACTTATCAAAAAGAAAAACCTAAAAAAAATAAAATACTTCATTGGACTTATGGAAGAGAAATTGAAGCAAAAAGAAAGAAAAAAACATTCTCATCTCATCACTTTTTAATTCAAAAGAAAATATTTTGTAAATTTAAATTCAACGAAAAAATAAAAAAATATGGCCATGAAGACACTATTTTTTGGTTAAAACTTAAACAGAAAAATTATAAATTTAAATACATTGAAAATTCATTGATGAACCGATTAGAGAACTCAAAAATATTTATTAAAAAAACAAACGAGGCTTTGAATAATTTATATCAACTTAGTAAAACTCATGACTTAAGTGAAATCTCTCTAATAAAATTTCATAGAATAATAAAAATGTTTTTATTAAAAAATTTTATAGTATTTATTTTTAAATCAATGAAAAGCAACCTAATTAAAAACCTATTATCTAAAAACCCTAATATGCTTTTATTTCAATTTTATAAGATTGGATATTATTGTAAAATAACTAAAAGTAATTAAACAACTTTAATAATTTCTTCTCTTCTTTTTGCCAACAATACTTATTTTTTGTTTTTTCAATATCTTTTTGGTATTGGTTTTTATTGGATATAACTTCTAATATTTGTTCAGCAATTTTTTTTGGCTCTCTAGAACTTAAAGTCTGACCAACTTTATTAGAAATAATAAAATTTGACATTTCTGGAAGATCACTTGACAAGACCGGAATTCCAGCATGAATATAGTCAAAGACTTTATTTGGCAGTGAATATCTATATGCTAAACAACTATTTTCTTCAAATGAAAGACCTAAGTCAAAAAACTTAGTAATATATTTCAAATCATTAAATGGTACCCTACCGACAAAAAAAACTTTGTTAGTTAAATTTTCTTTAATAACATATTCTTGTAAACTTAATTCAAGATCACCGGAACCAAGGATGAAAAGTTTAACATCAATGAACTTTACTGCTTTTATCATCAAATCAATACCGCGGTCTTTATTTAAACTTCCTTGATATATTATATTTTTTTCATCAAGTTTAAAACCAGGTAAACTAAAATTATTAATTGTTCTAGGATCAAGAGAAGGCACATTTTTTATAACAGTAATTGAGTTACCATATTTTTTCTTATAAAACTTAGCATATCCATCACTAACTGTGATAACATTTTTTAGTTTTGGAAAAATATTTGATTCTAAATACAACCAAAATAACTTAATTTTTTTTTTTGAAATTAGCTCAGGTACCTCAGTAAATAATTCATGTGAATCATATATAATGTGTAATTTTTTTAATTTCGAAATAAGAAAATTTGGCAAAATAGTATCCAAATCATTTGAAATAAGTATATGACTTTTTTTGACCAACAATAAAAAAAATAATCTCAAATTAAAAAACATGTAAAAAAGAAATCCTTTTTTAAAAAACATATTAAATCTAATAACCTTATAAGGTCTTAATGCTAATTTTTGCGAGTTCTTCTTTCTACCAACTAAAGTAACATCAAAACCATTATTATAAAGTGACAAGCACATTTTATGAACTCTGTGATCAGAAATAAGATCAGTAGTTACAGAAACTATTACTTTCTTCAAAATCTTAATTTTTTTATTAAAAAACGTTAAACGTTGTTATATTAGTAATATGATATTGGAAAATAATAAATCCTTACTAAATCATAACACTTTTATGGTTAATTGTTTTGCAGAACAATTTATTTCTGTAAAAAACCAACAAGATATTATTGATACCATAAGAATCTTAAATAAAAATAAAAAAAAACACTTTATTTTAGGTGGGGGAAGCAACATATTATTTACCAAAGACATTTCAGGTGTTATTATACACAACAAAATAGAAGGAATTAAAATAATAAAAGAAGATAAATTAACAGCAACCATAAATATTGGATCTGGTGTAATCTGGAATGATTTTGTGAAATGGACCATAGAAAGAAAATTGTGGGGAGTTGAGAATCTTATTTTAATACCAGGAACAGTTGGAGCAGCACCTATTCAAAATATTGGAGCCTACGGAGTAGAAATAAAAGATGTATTTAAAAATTTAAAAGCCTTTAATCTAAAAACTGGTGAAAAAAAAATTTTTTCGAAAAAAGAATGCTTATTTGGATACAGAGATTCTATTTTTAAAAATAAACTTAAAAATAAATTTTTCATATGTGAAATTGAAGTTACTCTACAAAAAAAAGATAACCCTATCTTAACTTATGAAAACTTAAAATTTGAATTTAAAAATAAAAAAAAAGCATTAACAATTAAAAATATTAGTGATGTGATTTCTGAGATTAGGAAAAGAAAATTACCTAACCCAAATAAATTAGGAAACTGTGGTAGTTTTTTTAAAAACCCTGTTATTAACAAAGAAGAGTTTCTAGTTTTGAAAGAAAAATTTCCGGAAATCAAATATTTTAAAAAAAATGAAAAAATTAAATTATCTGCTGGTTGGCTAATTGAACAATGTGGTTGGAAAGGAAAAAAAATAAATAGTTGTGGTGTGTATGAAAAACAGGCATTAGTTTTAGTAAATTTTGGAGGAGCAAGCGGATTAGAAATAAAAAGTTTGGCTCAAAAAATAAAAAAAGATATTCTTAATAAATTTAATATTAAATTAGAGGAAGAAGTACAAATAATTTAAACTATGATTGAAATAATTTTAATTTCTATATTAATTCTTGGTCTAGGAATTGCTGGTATAGCAATAAAAATACTTGTAAAAAAAAATGGGAGTTTCTCCGGTACTTGCGCAAGCAATAACCCATTTCTAAATAAGGATGGAGAAAATTGTTCTTATTGTGGCGCACCCCCAAACGAAGCTTGTAAATCTAAATAATTTGGTGACTTTGAGGACACAAACTTTAATAAATTTTGTGTTATATAAGTTATAGTATCATCATTAGATTTATATATAAAACAAGCATCAATTTTATGATTTTTAATAAATTTTTTCGATTTAATCAGTCCCATTGCCATACAAGCAGTTGCATAAGCATCTGCATCCATACAATTATCAGCCATTACTGAAACACTGATTAACTCATTTTCGATAGGAAGGAAATTTTTAGGACTCATTGTATGAGAAATTATTTTGTTGTCAATTTTTTTAATTTTTCTGTAGCTTCCTGAAGTAGCTAAAGCTTTGTTAGATAAATTTAAGATGTACATTGGTTTTTGAATATTCATAAATGGTTTTTCAATAGCAACTGCCCAGTCATCACCTTTTTTATTACCCGAACAAAAAATTTCACCACCAATATTGACTATAAAATCATATATTTTTTTTGACCTTAAAAAATTCGATATGATATCTACGCTATATCCTTGAGCAATTCCATTTATATCAATTTTAATATCACTATTTTTTTTGAAAATTGTATTATCTCTTATAATTATTTTATCACAACCAATTATACTGTCATAATTAATTTTATCATCATATTTAACTTTATCATAACCAAAACCAAAAAAATTAACCACTGGAGCAATTGTAACATCAAAAAAACCACTTGTTTGATCACAAATCTTAAGAGATCTTACAAGTACTTGATTGAGATGATTGTCAAGTATTGTTTCTTTATTTCTATTAATCCTACTAATTAAAGACCCCGGTTTGTAAGTAGATAGTGATAAATCAATTTCAGACAAAAGACTATCGATTTGTAACTTCGTAACTGTTTTTTTTTTGAAAAATATTTTACACTATAAAAAGTTCCTTGAGCAGAGCCAATAATTGTATTTAATTGATAACTATTTTGACAAGAAAATAAAAAAAAAATAATTATAAAAATTGACCTAACCTCCAAAATCATCAAATGAAACATTTTCTTCAGGAACTCCATAGTCATCACACATTTTTAAAACGGCTTGATTCATTAAGGGTGGGCCACAAAAATAAAATTCAATATCTTCAGGGCTTTCATGTATACTAAGGTAATTATCGATGAAAGCTTGATGAACAAAGCCCATAAAACCATCACCTTTACTGTCATTTAAATCTTTTTTTTCTTTCCAATTATCTTCCTTTAAAGGTTCAGATAAAACTGGATAAAATTTAAAATTCTTGAACTTTTTTTCTAAAGCAAAAAAGTGCTCCATATAAAATAACTCTCTTCTAGACCTTCCCCCATACCAGTATGACACCTTTCTATTTGATTTCAGAGTTTTAAATAAATGATATAAATGCGATCTTAGTGGAGCCATACCAGCACCACCTCCTATGTAAACCATTTCAGAATCAGTTTCTTTAATAAAAAACTCACCATATGGACCAGAAATCGTAACCTCATCACCTGCTTTCAAACCAAAAATATAAGATGAAGCAATACCTGGGTTTACATTTAGCCAATTATTATTTTTTCTATCCCAAGGAGGAGTAGCGATCCTAACATTTAACATTATTTTTCTTCCCTCTGCTGGGTAACTAGCCATTGAATATGCTCTTACAACACTTTCATCATTCTTCATTACTAAGGGCCATAAATTAAATTTATCCCACTCATATTTAAACTTATCTTTTTCACCAGGATGTTCTTTTGGATGAGCTGCGATGTCAAATTTTTCGTATTTAACTTCACCTTCTGGTATTTCAATTTGAATATACCCACCTGCTTCGTAGTCCATATCTTCAGGTAACTCTACAATAAACTCTTTGATAAAAGATGCAACATTATAATTAGAAACAACTTTTGCTTTCCATTGTTTAATTCCAAAAATTTCCTCTGGAATTTGAATTTCCATATCGTTTTTTACCTTAACTTGACATCCAAGTCTCCAATTATCTTGAATTTCTTTTCTTGAAAAATATGGTTTTTCAGTTGGTAAGATACTACCTCCCCCAGAATTCACTTGACATTTACACATAGCACAGGTTCCTCCTCCTCCACAAGCAGAAGGTAAGAAAACTTTATTATTTCCCAGTGTCGTAAGAATAGTGTCTCCAGCACTAACTTTTAATTTATTATCACCATTAATTGTTAAAGTTACATCTCCGGAGGGTGAAAGCTTTGCTTTGGCAAATAATAACACCATAACAAGTGATAACATCACAAATAAAAAAATAACAACAGCAAATAAAATTAACTCAAACATAAATTTATTATATATTTATCCCCATAAAACACATAAAACCAATTCCCATAAGACCAGTAATTATAAATGTTATACCTAATCCTCTTAATGGCCTAGGTACATTAGAATATCTTATTTTTTCTCTAATTGCAGCTATTCCAACAATAGCTAAAAACCAACCCACACCAGAACCAAGAGCAAAAGAAGTAGCTTCAACAATTGTAGAATACTGACGCTCTTGCATAAACAACGCTCCTCCTAATATGGAACAATTCACAGCAATCAGAGGAAGAAAAATACCTAAGCTACTATATAGTTGTGGTGAAAACTTCTCAACTAACATTTCAACGAGCTGAACCATGGAAGCAACAACTGCTATAAACATTATTAAACTTAAAAAAGATAAATCCATAGTAGAAAATCTCGCACCTAACCATGACAGAGCCCCTTCTTTAAGTAGATAATTTTCAAGTAAATAATTAATCGGCACAGTAATACCTAAAACAAAAATTACAGCAGCTCCTAGACCAACACCAGTTTCAACAGTTTTAGATACTGCTAAATACGAACACATTCCAAGAAAATAAGCAAAAATCATATTTTCAATGAAAACACCCTTTATAAATATATTTACTAATTCTTCCATAAATTAATTTTCTTCTAATAATTCTTCGGGGAATGATTTTCTTGATCTTTGCACCCAAATTATTACACCAACAACTATTAAGGCCATTGGAGGTAATATCATTAAATTATTATTTAAATAAAACCCTCCACCCGCTTCGTACCAAGCATCAGGAAAAACTTGGTAACCAAATAATTTTCCGGAACCAAATAATTCTCTGAAGAAAGCAACAGCTAAAAGAATCCAACCATAGCCAACAGCATTACCTATACCATCTAAAAATGATGGCCACAAAGTATTACCTAGAGCAAAAGCTTCTAAACGTCCCATAATTATACAATTTGAAACAATTAGACCGATAAATACAGATAATTTTTCTTGAACGTCAGGTAAAAAAGCTTGCAAGACTTGATCAACAAAAACAACTAAAGATGAAACAACAACTAGTTGAACAATAATCCTAATTCTTGAAGGTATTACATTTCTTAGGGCTGAAATTATCATATTTCCACATACCATAACAAAAACTACAGACATAGACATAACTAATGCTTGTTGTAATTGAACAGTAATTGCTAACGCAGAACAAATTCCTAACACTTGAATTGTGATAGGGTTTTGATCACCGAGAGGATCACTCAATAATTTTCTATTCTTTTTTGATAAAAGTGAATTTTTCATTTTATTCTCTAATTTTATCGAAATAATTATTGTATACTTCTAAATCATTCTTCAACATATTAGTAACACCATCACTAGTAATTGTTCCTCCAGTTATACCATCAACCTGATGATAACTACCAGCTTCAGCCCCGCCCTTAACCACATCAACAGAAACAAATTGATTATTGTTGTTAAGTATTTTTTTTCCAATAAAGGCATCTTCAAAAAAAGATTCTCTTATTTCAGCACCAAGGCCAGGTGTTTCAGATTTATGATCGAATGATGCTCCAAAAATAGTATTACAATCACTCTCTAATGCAATAAATCCCCAAATTGGCCCCCATAAACCACTTCCGACCATTGGAGTTATATAAAATTCTGATCCATCTTTTTTTGCAACAAAAAGCGGAAATAATTTATCTTCTTTTGAAAGAGTTTTATCTCTGTATTGTTTTTGTACATCTATATTAAATGCTAATGAATCAATATTTTTATGTTGCACAACTTCACCAACAGAGTTAACAACAACTGATTTTTTAATATAATCAGAATATAACTGATTTGCTGTTTTTCTATCACTTTTAACTTTAATTGCTGATAAAATATTTATTTTTTTCTTATCAATTTTATTTGCTTTTTTCATGTCTGATAAAGACTCTGAAACAAAAGCTAAAGAAATAGCAACTACTAAAACCATTAAAATAGCAAAGGAAAAAGTAAAAATATTTGAATCTTTATTTATTTTCATAATTCATTAAATATTAATTCTGTTCATTCTTCTTTTAATACTAGATTCAACTACATAATGATCAATTAACGGAGCCATAACATTCATAAATAAAATTGCAAGCATAATTCCTTCGGGGTATGCCGGATTAAACACTCTAATCATAATTCCTAAAAAGCCACATAGGAATCCATAAATCAACTTTCCTGTATTAGTTTGAGCAGCTGAAACTGGATCAGTGGCCATAAACACAATTGCAAACATAAAACCCCCAATACATAGCTGATGAATTGGGTTTAAATCCATAAATGGATTAGCACCCCACAACTTAAAAATTGATGCCATAAAAAATCCACCCAGTAAAGCAGAAAACATTATTCTCCAAGAACCAAGACCCGTCATAAGTAAAATAGAGGCACCAATTAAAACAGCTAATACAGATGTTTCTCCAATAGAACCTGGAATAAAACCTAAAAAAGAGTTCATAAGACTGTATGAACCCTCTGTACTAAAATTACTAAGCACATTATTAACTTGTTCAGTAGGAACATTATCTTTTACAAGAGTGGCTAGCTCTCCAAGAGCAGTTTCTCCAGAAATTGCATCAGTATATCCATCAGAGACCCAAACTTTGTCACCAGATAATTTAGTTGGATAAGCAAAAAATGCAAATCCCCTTGCTAACAAAGCGGGGTTTAAAATATTCATACCTGTTCCACCAAAAACCTCTTTTCCAATCACTACTGCAAAAATAACAGACAATGCTACAATCCAAAGAGGACAATCAATCGGAAATATTAGTGGAATCAACATACCTGTCACTAAATAGCCTTCATTAACTTGATGACCTCTAAAGACCGCAAATGCAAATTCAATTGAAAGACCGACTCCATAAGAAACTATAATCATGGGAGTGACTTTAATTAGTCCATATAAAAACAAATTAAAGAAGCTAAAAAAGTTACCAGAAATAAAACCAGGATCAAATTGTAAGTAATATTGATATCCAATGTTGTAACATCCAAAAATTAAACAAGGAAGGAGGGCTAAAATAATTGTCCCCATTGTTCTTTTCAAATCAATAGAATCTCTAACATGACATTTTGAAGATGTTGTGTGATCTGGGACAAATAAAAATGTTTCAAATGCATCATAAGCAGGATGCAACTTTTCTAACTTACCGCCTTCAGAAAAATGTGGTTTAATTTTATTCAATGTTTTTCTTAAAAAATCCATAATTTAACTACATTCTTTTTTTATTAAATCTAAACCATCTCTAAGAATTTCCTGAACTGGAATCTTAGAAGTACATGAGAATTCACATAATGCAAAATCTTCAGGAGAAACTTCATATATACCTAGTTTTTCCATCAATTCAACATCCTCAACCATGATAGACTTTATCAATTGAACTGGAAAAATATCCATAGGTACTAAATCTTCGTATTGACCTGAAACTACATAGGCTCTCTCTTCTCCGTGCATATTAGTATCTAAAATAACTTCTTTTTTTGGAAACAAAGAAGATAAAAATGCTCTAGAAAAACTAAATTTATTAAATCCTGGCATTGCCCATCCAAATAACTCTTGATAATTACCCTCAGGAATGACGGTTACTTGATCTTCAAAAAAACCTAGATAACCACTTTCGTTAATGTTATCTCCGTGTAGAATATTACCGGAAATAACTCTTTTATTTCCAGACTTAACTTTTCCTTTCAATAATTCAATTACATTTACACCTTGAAAAACATTATAATAACTAGGTCTTTTAACCTCTGAACCAGTTAAAGCAATCGTTTTGTAATTTTTATATTTTCCAGTTAAAAAAAAGTTACCAATTGTTAAAATAGATTGAAGGGAAAGTACCCATACAACATCTCCCTTGTTAATAGGATCCAGATGATGAATTTGAATTCCAACATTACCTGCCGGATGAGGACCAAAAAATTTATTTACCTGAACACCTTGAGTATCCTTGATAAAGTCCGGGTCACTATCTCCTTTTATATTTAAATGTACCTGACCATCGCAAAAACAAGAAATAATATCAATTCCTTTTTGAAACTCTTTTTCTTTGCCTGACATAATAAACTCATAATCGGGTGCTAAAGGGGCAGTGTCAAAACAAGAAATAAATATAGATTTAGGTTTTTTGATTGGATCAGCGCATACAGAAAAAGGTCTTTGTTTTATAAGAGACCAAAGTCCCGAAGCAAAAAACAAATCTTTTAACTTCTGAATATCAAAATTTTTATGACCTACAATATTAAAACTTTTATACTTGTTAGTTTTAGTTGCTTTGATTACAATTTCTAATAGCTTTCTTTTTTTTCCCCTGATTATTTTTTCAATTTTCCCACTGACTGGCGAAACAAATTGAATTTTAGCAAAATCTTTATCGAAAAACAAACTTTCACCCGCAAGAACTGACTGACCTTCTTTAACACACAATTTAGGCTTAAGCCCATGAAAATCTATTGGCTTAAGAGAATAAAAAGAAGAGCTAAAATTAGATATTTTCTTATTAGCAAAACCTTTTAAATTAATGTCCTTACCCTTAGTTATACGTACTTCCAAAAGTTGATGATTAGAGATTGATTTTTTACAACACGAAAATATAAAATATTAATATATTAAACCACTATATTTGAAAAATTAATTTTATTTTTTTTAAATGAAATTGTTTATATATTTTTTAAATGAAAACTACATTTTTTTTGTTAATATTCATATTTTTTTTTAAAGCTGAATCCCAGGTTATAAATGAACATTTTGCAGATAATATCAAAACAGTTTTAATTCAAAATATTGAAAATGAACTGCTCGATCCAATAATTAATTTAAATTCCAATGAACAACTACTTTTATCATTTGATGAAATAGGTACAGATCTAACTAACTATAAATACAGTTTTGTTCATTGTAATTCAAAATGGGAGAAATCAGACTTAATAGAATCTGATTATCTTGACGGCTTTTATGAAAACTATATTGAAGAATATTTTTTTTCATTTAATACAAGTGTAGATTACACAAACTATCAATGTATATTTCCAAATGAAAACATTAATTTCTTGAAGTCTGGTTTTTATTTCCTCATAGTTAAAAATGAAGATACAGAAGAGGAGATAATAAAAAAAAAATTTGTTATTTATGAAGATATTGTAAAAGTTAAAGCAAGATCTAAAAGAGCAACTTACGCCAAAGATATAGAGTCTAAGCAAGAAATTGACTTTGAAGTGTTTTACTCAAACTTAGAAATTTTTAACCCCTCAAATGAACTAAATATTTTAATACAAAAAAATGATGAATGGCTTAGTACTAAAAAAGCAATTAAACCAACTCAAATTAATAATCAGTCCATAAAATTTGACTACGATGAAGAATTAAGTTTTAATGGCGGAAACGAATTTAGAGAATTTAACTCTGTTAATTTAAATTTTTACTCAAAAAATATTGACACTATTTACTTTAAAAATAAATTTTACTTTGTTGAGCTAATTACTGATGAACCAAATTCTAATAGACCTTACTTTGAGCAATTTGACTTAAATGGAAAATTTATTGTTAAAAGAGATAACTCATTTTCATCAAAAAATGAATCTGAATATGTAAATGTAAAATTTAGCCTTAAAAATAATAATCAAAACCTCAATGAAAAAATATTTATTTTTGGACAATTGACTAATTGGCTCATTAATCAAAATTTTTTACTTAAATACAATGAAAAATCCAAAAAATTTGAAACAGAATTATTACTGAAACAAGGCTACTACAATTATCAATACGTGACCTTGAAAAACAACCTACCTAGTACTGAGGAAATTGAAGGTAATTACTACGAGACAAATAATGAATATACAATATACGTATTTCATAAAAATCCATGGAGCAGATACGAAAGACTTGTTGGAGTTGAAAAAATCACATCTAATTCTTTAAATTAATTTTCCTTTCATAATTTAGAAGAAATTTTAATTTACAAAAAATGACAAAAGCAGTATTTTCAATACCAAGTATAAATTGTGAACCAGTCAAATCATACTCCCCTAAAAGTAAAGAAAGAAATGAACTAATTAAGGAATATGATCAAATGATGAATCGGGTAATAGATCTTCCAATGATAATAAATGGAAAAAAAATTACCTCAAAGAAAAAAATTAACATATCACCCCCTCACAACCACAAACATATTGTTGCTTATTGTCACTATGGAAATCAAAAGGATGTCAAAAAGGCTATTTTAGCATGTTTAGAAGCCAAACAGAATTGGAAAGATACATCATGGGAACATAGAGCCGCTATTTTTTTAAAAGCTGCAGACCTTCTTGCCGGCCCATACAGACAAAAAATTAATGCAGCAACAATGATAAATCAATCTAAAAATGCTCATCAAGCTGAAATTGACGCTTCTTGTGAACTAATTGATTTTCTAAAATTTAACGTTAAATTTTTGAACGAGATATACTCTAAGCAGCCTGAAAGTTCAAATGGAGTATGGAATAGAATGGAATATAGACCTCTTGAGGGATTTGTTTACGCAATCACTCCATTTAATTTTACATCTATCGCAGCAAATCTATGCCTAGCACCTGTCTTAATGGGAAACACTGTTATATGGAAACCTTCAGATAGTCAAACATATTCTGCAAAAATTATTATGGACCTGTTAAAAGATGCTGGATTACCCAACGGAGTTATAAATTTGATACACAGCACACCAGAAGATGCAAATAAAGTTATTTTAAACAGCCCTGAATTTGCTGGATTACATTTTACAGGCTCAACAAAAGTTTTTAAATCATTATGGAAAGAAATTGGAAAAAATATTTCTAAATATACTTCTTACCCCCGCATTGTAGGAGAAACAGGGGGTAAAGATTTTATAATTTCTCACAGATCTGCTAATGTGGATGAAGTTGTTACAGCAATTATAAGAGGGGGTTTTGAATACCAAGGCCAAAAATGCTCTGCCGCATCCAGGATTTATATTCCAAAAAGTCAATGGGCGAAAATTGAAAAAAAATTAATTTCAGAAATGAAAACAATAAAAGTTGGAGACCCTAGAGATTTTTCAAATTTTGTAAACGCAGTTATACATAAAAACTCATTTAACAAATTAAAATCTGTAATTAAAAAAGCAAAAAAAGATAAAAAGGCCAAAATTATATTTGGAGGAGAATATGATGATAGTATTGGTTATTTCATAGAACCTACTATAATTTTAACAAATGATCCAAATTATGATACAATGAAGAATGAATTATTTGGTCCAATTGTAACTATATACATATATAATGATATAGATTTTGAAAAAACACTTAGATTAATTGATAAAACATCGGATTACGCACTTACAGGAGCAATTTTTTCAAAGGACAGAGAGGCAATTATTAAAGCAACAAATATTTTAGAAAATGCTGCAGGGAACTTTTATATAAATGATAAGCCAACAGGCGCTGTTGTATCTCAACAACCTTTTGGTGGATCAAGAGCCTCAGGAACTAACGATAAAGCAGGTTCATATTTGAACTTATTGCGATGGGTCTCGCCAAGAACAATCAAGGAAACCTTTGTTCCTCCAAAAAATTACAAATATTCGTTCTTAAAAAAGAATTCTTAAAAATAACTTAGAATGCTTTCATTTTTATCAAAAAATATATTAAAAATATTATTTATTTTTTTTTTCATGTGGATTATTTTTTTTGATGAAAATGCCTTACTTAGACAAATAAAAATTGGCAATGAAATTAATAGCCAAAACAAAGAAATTAGTAGATTAAAAAAATTAATTAAAAATGACAGCATATTAATTGAAAATCTGAATTCTGATACATTGAGCCATGAGCTTGAAAAAATTTTAAGAGAAGAATATTTGTACTCTAAAGAAAATGAAATCATTTATAAAATAGAAAAACAATAACATGTCAAAAATATTTGAGCCAATTGAGAATTTCAAAAGCCAAAATAAAAAAACTTGGCTAGAAAGATTTTTAAGTGATGATAAAAAAAATAAAATTGAAAATATTCAACACAAAATTTTAAACCATGATTTTGATCCAATATATTTTGAAAATGAAGTAAAAGAATCAAATACATTTTCTAAAAAAAATGGATGGTTAATTTGCTCCGAGGTCATTGTAAACTCATTCCAAAAAGCAAACATAGAAGCAATAAAACTAATTAATGAAGGTGCAAATTTTATTGAGTTTGACTTTAAAAAACAAAATTATTCATCAAAAAAAATATCAAAACTTTTAGGAAAAATAAATCTTTCAAAAATTTCAATTGGATTTAGAAATGTAAATGATGCAGAAATATTAATTGAATTTATTTCTAATCTTGAAAATAGCAAGTCAATTAATGGAACGTTCGATTTTTCAAGTTTAAACAAAAAAAAATACACAAAATACTCTAGAGCCTTACCAAATTTTAAATTTATAAAAATCGATATCCAAAAAATCAATTTTGAAAGCATTGCAAAAACAATCCCAAATTACATTGAAACAAAAAACATTCATTTTAATTTTATTTTATCAAACAATATTATGTTTGAAATATGCAGAATAAGAGCTTTTAGAATATGGTTTGCAAAAAAATTTAATAAATCACCATTTATTACATGTGAAACCAAAATAATTAATAAAAAAATTAACTCTCTTATTCAAACATCAACACAAGCATTTTCTGCAATTGTTGGGGGATGCGACTCGCTCAGAGTAAATGTAAAACAAAAACAATTAGGAGTTAAACAACAGCTGATATTAAAATATGAAGGCTTACTTTATAAAACTACCGATCCATTACATGGAAGTTTTTATACAGAAATGTTAACAAATTTCATAACATCAAAATCTCATGTTTTTTCCAAAAACAAAGATACCCAAACGTTAAATAATTATAATAAAGAAAAACAAAATTTAAAATTTAACAAATCTATTAAGCATTTAAATTTTGGAGCTGGGCAACCTCCTTTTTTAAGGGGGCCATATCCAAGTATGTATTGTCAAAAAAAATGGACAATTAGACAATACGCAGGATTCTCAACAGCTGAAGATTCAAATGAGTTTTATAAAAAAAATTTAAAAGCTGGTCAGACTGGTTTATCTGTTGCTTTTGATCTACCAACACATAGAGGATATGATTCAGATCACGAAAGAGTAAAGTCTGATGTAGGAATGGCCGGAGTTGCAATTGATACAATTGAAGATATTAAAAGATTATTTAAAGATATCCCAATAGAAAACACATCTATTTCAATGACAATGAATGGTGCTGTATTACCAATTATGGCTTTTTTAATTTCACATGCAAAAGAAAAAGAAATACCTCTAAGTAAAATTACAGGAACAATTCAAAATGATATATTAAAAGAATTTTTAGTAAGAAATACTTACATATATCCTCCTACTCAATCAATGAGAATTGTTAGTGATATATTCAAATATACTTCTCTTAACATGCCAAAATTTAACTCAATAAGCGTCAGTGGCTATCACATGCTGGAAGCAGGCGCAACACCTGAACTAGAATTAGCATTTACTCTCGCAAATGGATTAGAATATTTAAAAACAGGTATAAAATCAGGTCTAAATATAGATGATTTTGCCCCAAGAATTTCCTTTTTCTGGGGAATAGGAATGGATTTTTTTATTGAAGTTGCAAAATTGAGAGCAGCAAGAATCTTATGGGCGCAAATCGTTAAAAAATTTAAACCTAAAAAAGAAAAATCTTTAATGTTAAGAACCCATTGTCAAACTTCTGGATGGAGCTTAACTGAGCAAGACCCATTAAACAATATAACAAGAACATGTATTGAAGGATTAGCCGCTGTTATAGGAGGAACCCAATCACTTCACACAAACAGTTATGATGAAGCCATAACATTACCAACACCACAATCTGCAAAAATTGCCAGAGATACTCAAATTTTCTTACAAGAAGAGTCAAATATATGTCAATTAATTGACCCCTTTGGTGGATCACATTTTCTAGAAAAATTAACTAACGATCTGTTAAAAAAAGCTTCTAAAATTATCACTGATGTAGAAAAAGAGGGAGGTATGACCAAATTAATTGAACTTGGAATTCCAAAAAAAACAATTGAAGAAGCTGCTGTAAAAAGACAAGCTCAGATAGACTCTAAAACAATTTTAATAATTGGATTAAACTCTTACAAAAGTAACGAAAACCAACAAGTTGAAATTTTAAGCATAAATAATAGCAAAGTTCAAAAAAGTCAAATAAAAAAATTACAAAAAATAAAAGAAAAAAGAAATACAAAAAAAGTAATAAAGTCATTAAATAATATTACCAAAGCTTGTTTTGAAAACAATAACAATTTATTAGATTTATGTGTTGAAGCAGCAACAGAAAGGGCAACACTTGGTGAAATTTCAGAAGCATGTGAAAAAGTTTTCAAAAGATATGTACCTGAACGAACTATTAGTACTGGAATTTATTCGATGGAAATTAAAGAAAATAAAATATTTAATGATGCAATAAATAAAATTAATTTGCTTGCTGAAAAAATAGGCAGAAGACCTAGAATCCTAGTAGCAAAAGTTGGTCAAGATGGCCATGACCGTGGGGCTAATATAATTGCCACTAGCTTCTCTGATTTAGGCTTTGACGTTGATATTGGACCATTATTTCAAACACCAGAAGAAATTACTAAACAAGCTATTGAAAATGATGTTCATATAATTGGAATATCAAGTCTTGCTGGTGGGCACAAAACATCGATTCCAAAACTAATAAATTGTTTAAAGAAAAAAAGTAAAAAGAAAATCTTAATTGTAGTTGGTGGAATCATTCCTAAAAAGGACCACCAATTTCTTTATGAAAAGGGAGTAAACAACATTTTTGGACCTGGAACAATAATAGCACAAGCTGCCATAGAAATAATTGAATCTATCTAAAATGAAAGCAAATGAATATTTTAGAGGTATAAAAAACAAAGACATAAGTACTCTTGCTCAAGCTATTACAGTTATTGAAAGTAACAGAGATTCTGATAAAGAAATTGCCAATAATTTAATTGATTTATGCTTAAAAGAAAAAACTAAATCTAAAATAATTTGTGTTAGTGGCCCCCCAGGTGTTGGGAAAAGCACATTTATTGATACGTTAGGAAATCACTTAATTGAGAGTAATAAAATTGCTGTACTCGCTGTTGACCCAACAAGTAAAAAGTCAAAAGGAAGTATAATGGCTGACAAAACTCGAATGCAAAAAATTTCATCTAAGCCAAATGTTTTTATTAGGCCCTCACCTAGTGGAGATGCATTAGGTGGAATTAATAAAAGAACAAGAGAAAGTATTATTTTATGCAAAACATTTGGATTTGATTTTATTTTTATAGAAACAGTTGGAGTTGGGCAAAGTGAAATAACAGGTCATTTTATTTGTGACTGCTTTATTCTATTATGTCTACCCAAATCAGGTGACCATATTCAAGCTATAAAAAAAGGCATCCTTGAAATTGCTGATTTAATCTTGATAAATAAAATTGATACAATAAATAATATTGAGAAGTCAAAAGAAAAAAATAATTTTTCTGATAAATTTAAAAATGAGAAAATAATTGAAACTTTTTCATCACTTAAGCCACAGAATATAAGTTCAATTTGGGGTAAAATTAAATTTTGTCTAGAAAATAAAAAAATGAGAAATAAACAAATCTTTTGGCTAAAAGAAGCAATAAATGAGGAGTTATTAATAAATATTTACAAAAAAAAAGAATTTAAAAGAGAGTTAGAAAAGATTGTAAATAAAACAAATTTTAATGAAATAAATGTTAGAAAAGAAGCAAAAAAAATAGTAAAAAAAATATTTAAAATAAATTCTGTATTAATTTCTCTACACTAATTCCTTCTGCTTCTGCTTTATAATTCTTGACTATGCGATGCCTTAACACATCAAAAGACACAGATCTCACATCCTCAACATCGGGAGTTATTTTTCCGTTTAAAATAGCGTTCATTTTTGCTCCTAATATTAAATACTGGGAAGCTCTTGGACCAGCTCCAAAATCAATAAACTTACTTATTTCCTCTGGACAGCTCTTAGTATTAGGTCTTGTTTTTCTAACTAAACCAACAGCATAAGAATAAACATTATCAGTAATAGGGACATTAAATAACGACTTTTGGTAACTTAAAATTTGTTCTGCATTAATTACATTTTTAATTTCAATATTATTTACACTAGTTGTTTTTTTAACTATTGATAATTCCTCATCAAAATTAGGATAATCAATCATAATACTAAACATGAACCTATCTAGTTGCGCTTCGGGCAAAGGATAGGTACCTTCTTGCTCAATTGGATTTTGGGTAGCTAAAACAAAGAAAGGAGATTCAAGATAGTAGGTTTTTCCAGCAACTGTCACACTTTTTTCCTGCATAGCTTCTAAAAGTGCAGATTGTGTTTTAGGTGGAGTTCTATTTATTTCATCAGCTAAAATTATATTTCCAAAAAGAGGACCTTTAACGAATTTAAAATTTCTATCAACATCAATTATTTCCGAACCCATTATGTCTGAAGGCATTAAATCAGGTGTAAACTGAATTCTATTAAAATTTAATCCTAGTGTACTAGAAATGGTATTAACTAATAATGTTTTAGCTAGCCCCGGCACACCAATTAAAACAACGTGACCGCCAGAAAATATAGAAATTAATAATTTATTTATAACATTTTTTTGACCTACTATTTTTTTTGCAACTTCTTTTTTAATTTCATTACAAGAAATAAGTAAATTTTCTATTGTTTTTAGATCATTATTATTTGTTTGCATATAAATTTTATTTAACCCAATTATAATTATAATTAAGATTTAAAAAATCTTCATCTATTTGAATAAAAGTATTTTTAATTTTTGAATTAATCCAATCAGAAAGTACGTTTTGTTTTTTTAAATTTTCAGCATACATTTTAATTAGCGCAAAGTCATTACTAATATTTGCATAGTGAGCATCAATTTTTTCCACTAGACTAATTATTCTATAACCCTCTTTACCATCGGAGGACTTATAATAAATAGGTTCGGAAATTTGACCAACTTCCATATTAAGTAATTTAGATTTGATAGAGCTCTCAATTTCATCTGAATAAAATTTATATTCACCTGTTTTTTCATTAACTAAAAAACCACCATTATATTTTGTGGATTCATCATCTGAATATTTTTTAGCAGCCAGCTCAAATGTTGTTCTAGAACCCTCTATGTCTTCTTTTATTGAGTTCAAAACTTCTTTTGACTCATCTAATTCTTTATAAAAAACTTTAGGAACCATCAAAATATGAGCAAAATCAACAACACCACCTTTTCTATCGATTAATTTTGCAATATGAAAACCATATTCTGTTTTAAAAATATTTGATAACTCCCCAATGGAAAGGCTAAATATAACGGCTTCAAATTTTTTTTCTAGCTGACCTTTTTTTACACCAAAATACTCACCCCCTGTTCTAGAAGAACCAGGGTCTTCAGAATACAGAATAGCCATGGTAGAAAATTTATCGCCACTAGTTATTCTTTCTCTCAAATTACTCAACTTATTTTTTGTTTGTAAAATAGAGGAATCTGATGGATTTGGAAGAATTATAATTTGAGACATTATATACTGATCTTCCAAAAAAGGCAAACTATCTTGAGAAATTTCTTCATAAAAAGAAACTATCTCTGAGGGAGTAATATCAACAAACTTAGTTATATTCTGCTGCATAAGCTGGGCTGTTAATTGTTCTCTAATACTTATTTCCAACTGTTGCTTTATTTGAGGCATTGTCTTATCAAAATATTTTTCAACCTTTTTTTCAGAACCAATTTGAGAAGTTATATAATCTAATCTTCTCTCCAAATTATTATTAACTTCATTATCCCCTACAATTATACTATCAATTTTAGCATGGTATACTAATAGTTTTTGAAAAAGAAGCTCTTCAAGAACTTGCGTTTGTAAATCTTTATTAGATAAGTTTAAATTATTTTGAGAGCTGTACTGTAACATGCTTTCATTTAATTCACTGTAGAACAAAACATCATCACCAACAATAGCTACAACTCCATCTAATTTTTGTTTATTAATATCTTGTGAAAAAGAAAAATGATTGGATATAATTAAAATTAAAAGAAAAATATATTTATTAACCATCAGTTTATTTATTTCTTAATATACAAATTTTATTGAGACATGAATAAATAATAAATTTTATTCAGTTGTATAAGTATTACCCTTCCATTTAAAATAGGTTTTCTTGGATGACCCTAATGTTTTGACAGCTTTTTTGTATGCATTAGAAAAAGTACCGAAAAACTCAGGGATTTTTATTTCTTCATTATTGGATTCTTGATTAATTTGATTGATTTTATTTTCTTTAATTAATTTTAAAATATCATAATTAACATAAATTTTATACTTTTCTTTCAACGTACTTAACCACTCTTTTTCCAATAAATTTTGATATTCAGAAATCACAAGACCTTTGATTAAATCTAATTCCTTGATGGATTTTTTTAAAGTATCTTTTTTAATATTAAAATAATATTTACTTGAATCATTATATGTTTCCTTAATTTTAGCACTTTCAACTAAGGGAATAACTTCTTCATAAATTTTTAAATTTAAATTTGAATCTTTATTAAATCTGGAAATCAAATATTCATCATCATAACCTCTATTAAATTGTTTAATTAATTTTTTATGTGTTTTCTCGTCATATGTTTCATAAACTTTTATAACAACTCTTTCCGGGTGGAAAAAATTACTTGAGGGATTTGTAGTTATTAATGAGGAGTAAAAAGAATTTAATCCAACAGTGTCATTTACTGCTTTCGACCATACCATTTCATTCATTAAATCAAATAAAAGGATACCATCATGGTATTCATCCATCAACATAGCAAATTCAGAGTATCTTGATTCAAGATTATTGTTTTCAAAATTAATTATACTTTGTTCAATAAACATTCTATATAATTCATCAATAATAGTTGAAGAGTTTTCTTTATTCCTAAAACTATTCTTGAAATTCATTAAAAAAACTAAAAAATCATTTTGGGTAAAGTTTTTAATCTTGTCATTATATGTAAGAGAAAAAAGTTTTTTGTCATTTTTACTTAATAATTCTTGAGGCCCCTTTGCTTTCAAAATTTTCTCACTTTCTAGATCATAAAAAGTTTTTAGATACTTTTTAAATTCTCTAAAATCATAAAAATCTTTACATCTTTTGACTAATGCATTTCTACTTTTTTGAGACCTAGAATCTTTTTCAATCCTTGATTTTAAAGTTGATTCAATTTCGGAATATGGAGGTAAATCTTTTTTTTGTAATAATTTTATAATATGCCATCCTGCAGGTGTTTTTATTGGTTTAGAGATGTCTCCAATATTTACTAAATCAAATGATGCATTTGAAAATGTTTCATACATATTAACTTTGTTGGTAACTCCGAACCAGTCTAACTCACCTCCTCTGGATCCAGATTTCTTGTCATCTGAATATTTTTTGGCTAGATCAGAAAAATCTTCACCTTCACTTAAGAGACTGTATATCTCAAATATTTTTTCTTTAGCTAAAGTATCAGATTTAGATTTTTTATCATTTACAATCATAATATGAGCAACTTTTACATCACCTCTTGTTTTTCTTTTATCATTTACTTTTAATAAATGGTATCCATAAGATGTTCTTACAGGGTCTGAAACTTGACCAATTGGTGTGTTATAAGCAGCAGATTCAAATGAATACAACATTCTAAGTGCGGAAAAAAAACCTAGATTTCCATCATTTTTAGAAACAGATGGATCATCAGAGTATTTTGAAGCTAACTTTTCAAAGCTAACACCGTTCATAAATTCATTCTTAATTTTATTAATTTTTCTCAATGCTTTTAATGTATCCTCAGGCGAAGATGTAGGATCAATTGAAACTAAAATATGACTGGCATTAATTTCATACTTCATTCGATCATATGCTTCTTGCAATAGACCCTTAGTTACTTTAGTATCATTCAAATACGATTTACTTAATTGATTTCTATAACCAGCAAGCTCTTTTTTAAATGATGGAAGAGTATCCATTCCTAAGGACTCTGCTTCTATAACTTTTAGTTTAAAATTTATAAATAAATCAAGATATTCATCAATTTCATTAGAATTAATTAAACTATCATTATCGGTTCTATTTTTATTATATATATTTAAAAATTCTGGTGTAAAAATTTCATTATTGCCAATTTTAACTAAGTAATTTTCTTGGGAATTCAAAAACGAAAAAAGAAAAATAAAAAATAAATATTTCATTGTGTGTTGATTTTATCTTGAGTAATTAGGGGCTTCCCTTGTTATTGTTACATTGTGAGGATGACTTTCTCTCATTCCAGCTGAACTAATTTTAATAAATTTCGCCTTCTTCAAATCAGATATTTTCTTTGCACCACAATAGCCCATACCTGCCTTTAAACCTCCTATGTACTGAAAAATTAATTCTGATAACTTCCCTTTATAAGGAACTCTACCTACAATTCCCTCTGGTACTAACTTCGTGACATCACTTTTATGATCTTGAAAATACCTATCACTGGAACCAGCACTCATAGCTTCAATTGAGCCCATACCACGATATGACTTGAATTTCCTACCCTCAAAAATGATTGTTTGACCTGGAGACTCTTCTAAACCAGCTAACATAGATCCTAACATAACTGTATTAGCACCAGCTACAATAGCTTTAACAATGTCTCCTGAAAATCTAATACCTCCATCAGCAATTAATGGTATTTTATTTTTTTTTAAGTTTGAAAAAATATTACTTATTGCTGTCAGTTGAGGAACACCAACACCAGAAACAACTCTAGTGGTACAAATTGAACCTGGACCAATACCAATTTTTACTCCATCAGCATTATTTTTAATCAATAACCTAGCCGCTTCAGGAGTAGCTATATTACCAACTATACAATCAATATTTTTAAAATTCTTTTTAACTTCTTTAAGAGTTTCAATAACAAGTTTAGAATGAGCATGAGCAGTATCAATAACAACAGCATCAACACCTGCATTAGCTAAAGCAGAACATCTAGCCAAGCCTTTATCTCCAACCCCAATTGCTGCAGCAACTCTAAGTCTTCCATAATTGTCTTTACACGCATTCGGTTGTTTTTTTACTTTACTAATGTCTCGAAATGTGATTAGTCCTATTAACTCATTATTTGAATTAACAATTGGTAACTTCTCTATTTTATTTTTTTGTAAAATTGTTTCTGCTTCACTTAAAGAAATATTTTTTGTAGATGTAATGAGGGAGGAAGATGTCATAACAGACTTTATAGATTTTTTATTATTTTTTTCAAATCTAAGATCTCTATTAGTAACAATTCCAACTAGTTTTTTTTCTGATGATAAAACTGGTATACCACCAATTTTATACTTATTCATTAAGTTTTTAGCATCTTCTACCAATGAATCGTCAAAAATTGTAACTGGATTTAAAATCATTCCACTTTCCGCTCTTTTAACAATCTTAACTTGTCTAACCTGTTCATCGATAGATAAATTTTTATGTAATACGGAAATACCACCTTCTCTTGCTAAAGAAATAGCCATTGAAGACTCAGAAACTGTATCCATTGCTGATGACACAATTGGAATATTTAACTTAATATTTTTTGAAAAGTTGACTGATGTGTCTACTTCACTTGGTAGAACTTCTGAATAAGATGGAATAACCAAAACATCATCGAACGCCAATCCTTCTGAAATATTATTAGTAAGCTTTAACATAAAGAATTTATTGTTTGCAAAAATAAAAATTTTCTTATAGAAATTGATTAATATCTACCATATTTTTTCCTCCGGTGGACCACAAGCTATAAAAGTCATGTCGTCAACATCAAGATACTTGTTTGCTAAATACTTAATTCTATTAGGAGTAACATTGTGTATTTCAATATTTAATTTTTCCAAAAAATTAAAATCAGAATTATGTTTTTTTAAATCTTTAAATACATTAACCTGAGAAAATAATCCATTGCAGTTATGTAAAATAGAGCCCAACATGTATGACTTAACTCTGTCTAGTTCAGATATAGAAATTTCACTATGTCTTAAGTCATTAATTTCCTTTACAATTTCAATAAAAACTTGCTTCGAATACTTAGATCCAGCCTCAGTTACTATATTTAACTCACTGTATGTTTCTTCAGTTAATAAATATGAACCAATTCCATACGTGTACCCTTTGTCTTCTCTTATGTTCGCCATTAGTCTAGATCCAAAATATCCTCCTAAAATTGTAACCAAGACTTTTAATCCAAAAAAGTCATTATGATTATGACCAGGTAAAATTTTACCAACCCTAAATGCAGTTTGAAGTGCATTTTTTTTAGATATATAATGATACGATGATTTAGTTTTATTTATAAATTTAAATTGATCAAAAGAGTTCCTTTCAGTAGTTTTTGGCAAATTAAATTCCAACATTTGAGTGATATTTTTTGGATAATTACCAGAAATTAAAATACTTAAATTAGAAATTAAATTTTTACTACAATATTGAAAATTACAAATGTTTGAATGAATATTTTTTAAATTATTTGAGTTTAAATTATCAAAATCAGCTAACTCAATTTTTTTACCATATAAATGATCATTTCCATAAAGGATTTCTTTAAATTTCTCTCTAGCCTTTTCAGTTACCTTAGACGAATTAATAATAAAGGACTTTTTCTCGTTTTCTAATTTATTTCTAATTATATCTTCAGGGTAAATGGACTTAAAAATACAGTCTGTAAAAACTGGCAAAACATCAGAAAATGAATCTGACAAAATATGTAATGAAAATTCAAAATGCCTTCTGTTGTAAATCTTAGATATATAACCTCCAGATGAATCTATTTTATTATTAATTTCAACTTCGTTCATTTTTTTTGTACCGCAAGTCAAGAAGGAATTTACTGAAGAAAGAGCTAATGATAAATTAGATTTTAATACCGAAGAGTTTATTTCAAATAAAAACTCAATTCCCAGAACAGATGTATTGTGCTGAGGAAAAAAAAATACCGGAACTTTATCAAAAATAAAATCTTTTTTAGGATCTAAAAGAATAGGTTTATTTATAATATTAACTTTTGGTGTTTTCATTTTTACATTTTTCCGTAATAAAGTGAAGTACAATTACTTGATTTGAATATTTTTTTTGACTCTTTTTTTATATCATCAATAGAAACAGATTTAAAATTTAAAAAATCATCATTAATTAAATTTGGATTATTCAAAATAACGCCAATAGCTAAATCAATAGCTTTACTAGAGTTATTTATCAAGGAGAAATGTAATGAAGAATTGTTTTTTTTTTGAACTTTATTTAATTCTTGTTCACTAATTAAATTATGTATCAATGAATTTAATTCGCTAAAAATATGCTTCTCTGCATCACAGTAATCAATATGATCATTCAAGTAGCCCTTTACATAAAATAAACTTGAGTCAAAATCTTCTCCTAAATATGTTTGAATTTTACTAAATATTTTTTTTCTCTTTACTAAGTTATTATATAATCTTGAGGAAACACCAGAAGAAAGCAAAGATGAAATTAATTTAGAAACATAAAAATTTTTTTCTAATCTAGAGCCCATGTGGAATGCTAAAACAATACAATTAGAAGAAACATTTTTTTTTATTTTTAATTCAACCTTCTCTGTTTTTTTTGGCTCAAATAAATACTGATTTCTATTAATTTTACAAAATGGAATATGTGAAAAATAATTAGATATCATTTTTTTTGTTTGATTGAAATTAATGTTACCCGCTACAACTAAGACAGCATTAGCAGGGGAATAAAAATTTTTATAAAATTGATTTGCAATATCTAAGTTAAATTTTTCAATGTGAGAAATTTCCTTTCCTATTGGACACCAATTATAAGGGTGGAAATTATATGAAGCAGCACGTAAAATTAAATGAATATCTCCATATGGTTGATTTAAATAAATTTGCTTGAATTCTTCTATTACAACATTTTTTTGAACATCAAGATTTTTTTGAGTTAAATTTAAATTTAACATCCTATCACTTTCAATATATAGTGCATGTTCCAAATTATTTGAAGGAACAGTTATATAATAATTGGTAATATCGCTACTAGTAAACGCATTATTTTGAGCACCTACTTTTTCTAAAAAGGAATCAAACTTTGGATGCTTCTTAGTTCCAGAAAACATCATGTGTTCAAAAAAATGAGCGAGACCGGTACAGTCCGGATTTTCATCTTTACTACCTACGTTATAAAGTATATTTGTTGTTACGACATTGCAGTTAGGATCTAAATGTAAAACAACTTTTAATCCATTGTCAAGTGTAAAAAAATCAAAATTAATATTCATTTAATTTATTTCTTGTGTTGTAAAAATCTTGTATTATTTCATCTACTATATCTTTAGCAGACTTAATTGATTGCAAATACATTGAAATTTGACCTATTTCTAATTCACCCTCATCAAGATCGCCTTCAAACATACCTTTTTTGGCCCTACCTTTACCTAAAATATTTTTCAAATCTTCAGTATCTTTTTTATTCATATACGCATTATGTATTTTATCATAAAGTTTATTCTTTATCATTCTAACAGGTGTAATTTCTTTTAAAGTTAATGATGTATCTCCATCTTTAGCATTAATGACAGCATTTTTAAAATTTATGTGAGCAGAACTTTCATTGGATAAAACAAATCTACTTCCCATTTGAACACCATCAGCTCCTAAAGACATTGCAGCAAGCATAGTTTTACCCGTGCCTATTCCCCCAGCAGCAATTAATGGAACACTAATCTTTTTTTTTAAAAATGGTAATAGACAAAAAGTTGTACTTTCATTTAATCCATTATGACCACCCGCCTCAAAACCTTCAGCCACAATTGCATCTACACCAGCTTCTTGTGACTTTAAAGCAAATTTTAAATTTGACACAACATGAACAACAATAATACCATGATTTTTTAATTTTTTTGTCCAAATACTAGGGTTACCAGCAGATGTAAATACAATAGGTACTTTATTTCTTATTACTGTATCAATATGATTTTCAATATTAGGGTATAGTAATGGTATATTTACAGCAAAGTTATTTTTTGTAGCTTTTTTACATTTCACGACATGAGAATCAAGTACATCAGGATACATAGAACCAGAGCCAATAACCCCTAATCCCCCTGAATTACTAACAGCCGATGCTAATTCCCAACCACTGCACCAAACCATCCCGGCTTGAATTATAGGATACTTTATTTTAAATAATTCTGTTATTCGTGTTTTAATCATTATTTACTGATCTAAAAATCCATTTGAGTAGTTCAATTTATCTATTAGCTCTCCTTTTTTATTAAAAAATTCATAAGAACCATGTAATTTATTGTTTAAATAATTTTTTAAAATTTTAATTTGCCCTGTGGCAAAAAAAGATTTTGCAATACCGTTTTTTTTACCATTCTTATAAAGAAATGTATGAGTTAAATTTCCATCAAAATAAACAAAATAAGAACCATTCAAAACATCATCGATATAATTTTCTTTGAGAATTATATTTCCTAAATTATCAAAATATTCCCAAGTTCCACATCTTTTTTTAGAACAATACTCTCCGATAGTTTTTATTTTTCTATCAGAATAATAAATTCTAACTTGAGCCCGGACTCCACTTTGTGTGTAAAAAAACTCCTTTTCTAAGTTTCCAGATCTGTAATAATATTTAAAAAAACCTATTTCTTTACCATCATCAAAAGTGCCTTCATACCTAATTTGTCCACTATCATAATATCCTTTCCAAGGGCCATTTCTATTACCATTTTCTAAATACTGATTTTGTGAAAAAGATTGAAAAAAGATAAATAAATAAATGAAACGAAACATAATATTATTTAAAAATACTTTCAAATGAATTAACTAAATTTGACCAGGAATATTGTTTTTTCATAAGTTTTATATTTTCTTCAAAAACCTTAGATTTTTTGTTGTCAAAAAAATTCAATAATGAATCAACTATTTTTTTTGAGTTTGGCTCAACAAGATATCCATTTTGATTATTTTTGATATAGTCACTCAACCCTCCTACGTTGGTTGCTAAAACCGGTCTATTAAAATGTAACGCAATCATTGTTATACCACTTTGGGTAGCTGATAAATATGGCTGAACAATTATATCAGAAGCACAAAAATATTTACTTACTTCATTATTATCAATATAATGGTCAAAAATAATTACAGATTTTGATAAATTTAGATCAAATATTTTTTGTTTATAATATTTTTCATTTTCATAGAACTCACCTGCAATAATTAGTTTTATTTTTCTTTCATCAATTAATTTATTACTCATTGCATCAATCAAAAGATCTAAACCTTTGTATTTTCTAACAAACCCAAAAAATAAAATATAATTATAATTTGGATCAACTTTTAACTTCCTTCTTGCTAATTTTTTATTTAACTTGACTCCAAAATTATTATACAAAGGGTGTAAAGACTTATGTATTGGAGCATTAATTTTAAACTTATTTAAATCATTTTTGACAGACTCAGACATCACCATAAAAGCATCCATTTTTTTTAGAAAAAATTTAATTAGATTTTTTTGAAATGGAATTTTTTTGTGTGGAAAAACATTATCAACCCAACCTACTTTTTTTATATCGTTTAAAAAAAATGCTAAAAAGCCTAAGCAAATAGAGAAAAAAGGATTCCAGAATCTAAATATTACATAATCAGGTTTTTGAAAGTTAATATATTTAGATGTTCGATACCATGAAATTGGATTAATAGAATTTAATAATGGTATAATATTAAAATTCTTTTTTTTAGGATCAAAAATAGTTTGTTTTTTCCCAGGAAAAAGAAATCTAGGATATTGTAAATTATAAGAAATTATTTGACAATCAAATTCTTTTTTTATGTATTCAAGATACAATAACTCTGTACTTTCAGAAATCCCTCCTCTCAGGGGGTAAGCTGGTGAAATTATAATAACTTTTTTCAAAATCTAAAAACCAATTTTTTTAAAAATTTCACTAGAATCTGATTTTTTATTTCTAATAACAATTTCTGATATAAATCCAGTTAAAAAAAATTGCGAACCAATAATCATCGATAGTAAACCAAAGTAAAACAATGGTCTATCAGTCATATTATAATAATTAAAAAATAATTTTAAGTAACTAAAATAAGTTGCTATAGAAAAACCTATTATAAAAAATAAAATTCCAATTAATCCAAAAAAATGCATGGGTCTATTTCCAAATTTATTTAAAAATAAAATTGTTAAAAGGTCTAGAAATCCATTACTGAAACGCTCCACTCCGAACTTGCTTGAGCCAAATTCTCTGGATCTATGATTAACTTCTATTTCGCCTATTTTATTAAATCCTTTTCGCTTAACTAATAATGGTATGTACCTGTGCATTTCTCCAGAAATTTGAATGCTCCTAACAACTTCTAATTTAAAAGCTTTAAAACCACAATTAAAATCATGAAGATAAATTCCAGAAAAAAACCTTGTAACATAATTAAATAATTTTGTTGGTATGGTTTTTGACAGTGGGTCTTTTCTATTTTTTTTCCATCCTGAAACTAAATCAAAATTTTTATTAATAATTAATTCAATGAACTTTGGAATTTCTATAGGATTATCTTGCAAATCAGCATCCATTGTAATGACAACTTTACCAGAAACATATTTAAAACCTTCATTTAAAGCTTTTGATTTTCCCAAGTTTTTTCTAAAACATATTGCCTTAATTGATGTTATACTATTTTTTTTATTAGTTAAATTCGATATTTTTTTCCACGAACCATCTGTACTACCATCATCAACAAAAATAATTTCAGACAAATAATCATTTTTCTGACATATGTAAGTAATTTCACTTGCTAAAGCTTCTATAGATTCGCTTTCATTATATAGAGGAATTACAACTGATAAATCCATTTTAATTTTGTTTTTTTAATATTACAGCTAACAAAAAACTATATGCAATTAAAGGAGTCAAAGAAAAAACAAACTGTAGAAAGTTGAAAATTCTTATCCCTTTAAAATGAATAAAAATAGAATACATTAAAATAGCAATCAAGAGAGTAAAAAATGATAACGTGAATGCACTTTTAAAATCCAGAAATGAAACCTTAGATCTATAGATCAAAGTTGAAACAATTGGAAAAAGAAAATAAATAAAATAAAATAGGTATACAACTTGATTATTCAAACCAATGAAAATAATCGGCAAGGATACCATTAAAAACAGAACCAGACCCGAAAAAAACGAATATCTAAGCAGATTTTTTTTTATTTTACTATATGATTCCAAAAAAATAATTTCAGCAAATATAAGAAATTAAAGTTGAGAGAATAACTTATTAAAAAATATGACATTTAGAAATTTATTACTAATTTAGCCATGGGTAAGTCTTGCACAACCAGCTCCCATTAAAACTCCCCAGGACCGGAAGGTAGCAAGGATAGGTGGTCGTAGCGGTGTGATGTAAGTAGCTTGCCCTTTTTTTATATAAAAAAGACAAGCTTAGTATTAAATATCTTCAAATTTCAAATCACCAGATTCATTTTCTGAACCTTCTTCTTGACTAGATTTTTTATCATCAACCTTATTTTCTTCACCATCAGATTTTTCTGAATCAGATTTTTCTGAATCAGATTTTTCTGAATCAGATTTTTCAGTGCTGTCTAAAGTTATTACTTCCCGACCTTTTTCCTTAATTATAAAATCAGATACTTCTTTTAAGGACTCAATGAAAGAATCGAAATCTTCTTTATATAAATAAATCTTATGCTTTTGATAATAAAAAGACCCATCTTCTTTGGTGTGTCTTTTGCTCTCTGTAATTGTCATGTAATAATCTTCTGCACGAGTTGCACGAACATCAAAAAAATATGTTCTTCTACCAGCTCTAACGCTTTTAGAGAAAATCTCTTCTCTCATTTTATTATCTTTATCTTCCATGTTATATAATTTAAAATTTAGTAAACAAATCTAAAAAAATATATATAATAACAAATCATTTTATTTTTTTTATTTAAATAGTTTTGTTTTGAATGTCGTGAATTTTTTTGTAGTAACCATTTACATTTAATAATTCATTATGTGTTCCTTTCTGAACCAAATTACCATTATCTAAAACAATTATTTGATCACAACTTGAAATAGTAGAAATTCTATTTGAAACAATAATTACAGTTTTTAGATTTTTATAAGAATATATATTTGATAATATCTTTTTTTCATTTTCTACATCAATATTTGACAACGCATCATCTATTAAAATAATATTTGAATCTTTTAATAAAGCTCGAGCTATATTTAATCTTTGTTTTTGACCACCAGAGAGTGTAACACCTCGTTCCCCAATAAAAGTATCAATTCCAGATTTAAATTTTGACACTTCTTTTGTAATACACACCACATCTAAAATTATTTTCAAATCTTTTTCAGAAGCCTTAGGGTTTCCAAAGAGCAAATTATTTCTTATTGAGTCTGAGAATAAAAAGCTTTCTTGAGGAACATATGAGATGTTTTTTCTTAAATTATTAATATTATAATTTTCAATTGACTCATTGTCAATAATAATACTTCCAGATTTAGAATCTAAAAACCTACATATTAATTGTAAAATTGTTGACTTTCCAGAACCAACACCGCCAATTACACCTAAAAACTCTCCTTTTTTTATGCTAAAATTAATTTTATTTAATGCTTTATACTTTTCATACTCAAAAGAAACTTCAGAAAATACAATATTGCCTAATATTTTATTTTTAAAAACACCTCCAGATTTCATATTTGTTTGGATTGACATAAACTCATTAATTCTTTTTTGAGATGCCGCAGCAGTTTGAACTATCGATGTCACCCAACCTACTGAAGTAACAGGCCAAGTCAACATATTTACATATATTATAAATTCCGCAATTGTTCCTATGTCAATTAAACCTATAACAACTAGCTTTTTTCCAAAAAAAATTGTTAAAAGACTGCTTGCACCAACTAATAAAATCATTAATGGAAAAAATAAAGAATTAACCTTGATTAATTCAATTTGATTTTGAACATAAATATCAGACTTTAAGTTAAATTGATTTAAAGATTTCTTTTGACTATTAAAAGATTTAATAATTTTTATTGAGCTAATCAATTGTTGAGTTAAGTTTGTCAAATCTGCTAATTTAATTTGAACTAATTCACTGTTTTTATTTATAGCAGAACTTATTTTATATATCAAGAATGAAAGAACTGGTAGTGGAAGAAGAACCCAAAATGTTAATTCAGGACTTATGTAAAACATTCTAAAAATCACAAATAACAAAAGACAAATAAGATTTAGAGAATATAAAATTGCAGGACCTAAATACATTCTAACTTTAGTAACGTCTTCCGAAATTCTATTTAATATATCACCTGTTTTATTTTTCTTAAAAAAATCCATAGATAATGACTGATAGTGGTTATAAATTTCATTCTTTAAATCATATTCGATTTTTCTTGATACAACAATGATTGTTTGCCTCATTAAAAACATAAAAAAACCCTTTGCTGTAACAGAAAAAAAAATCAATAAAACAATATAAAATAATTCTTGTTTTCCAGAATTATCAATGATTAGTTCCGGATTACCAATAAATTCCTCAATAATCCTAAAAGAGTCACCTATAAATTTAGCAGGAAATAAACTAAAAACATTAGATGAAATAACAAATAAAAATCCCAATAATAGCTTGGATTTATATTTTATTAAATATTTATTCAAATAAAATAAACTTCTCATTTTGCTAATGAACAAATTTTTTTCTTATTAAAAAAAAAGTATTTTTGCTCAACATTATTTTACTACAATAAAAATGATAAAAATTTCAACTATTAACGAAGCAATTTCTAACAATGAAGTTCAAGCTTTAGACTCATCTATTTACAATGGTCATGAGAAAATATTATTTTGTAAAGATACGTCTACTAACCTTAAGGCAATTATTGCAGTGCATAGCACGAAGCTTGGACCTGGACTAGGTGGATGCAGAATGTGGGACTATAAAAATCAAAACGAAGCCTTAAATGATGTCTTAAGATTATCTAGAGGAATGACATACAAAGCATCTATAACTGGCCTAAATCTTGGAGGGGGGAAGGCTGTTATTATTGGTGATTCAAAAAAAGATAAAACCAAAAAATTGATGGAGTCCTTTGGTGAATTTGTAGAGTCATTGGGCGGAAAGTATATAACAGCTGAAGATGTTGGAATGAATCCAGCTGATATGAAAGATATTAGGACAAAAACTTCTCATGTAGTTGGCACTCCTAAAGAAATGGGTGGAAGTGGCGACCCATCAATTGTTACAGCATATGGTGTTTACATGGGGATTAAAGGCTCCGCTAAGTTTCGATGGGGAAATGATAATCTGCAAAATAAAAAAGTTTTTGTTCAAGGAGTAGGAAAAGTTGGAGGATTTCTTATTGACTACTTAAAAAAAGATGGGTGTGAAATAATAATAAATGATATTGACATAGAAAAAATGTCTGAGATTGCATCAAATAAAAATGTTAACATAGTTACAGAAAATGAAATGTTTAATAAATCATATGATATTTACGCACCATGTGCACTTGGAGCTACATTAAATGATGAAAATATTGAGGCTTTAAAATGTGAAATCATAGCTGGCGGAGCTAATAATCAGCTTGAAAAAGAAGGATTTCATGATGTTTTATTAAAGAAAAAAAATATTCTATATGCTCCTGACTTTCTAATTAATGCTGGTGGACTAATCAATGTCTATTCAGAATTAAAAAAGTGGGACAATGAAAAAACTCTTAGAATGACTGAAAATATTTACGATACCACTATATCAATTTTAAAAAGATCTGAAGAAGAAGACATATCTACACATAAAGCAGCTCTTTCGATTGCAAAAGAAAGACTAAACAAATAAAATTTTATGTTGTCAAGAAATCAAATTAGAGTAAAAATATTTCATTGTATATACTCTTCATACATTAAAAATGATTATTCAAATTTTGATTTTAAAAACAGCTTTAATGATTACAAAAATCTTTATTTCAAAGTCTTAGAAATTCTCGTCTATTTAAAAAAAAGAGCTGAATTTGAAATTAGCCACGGTCTTAAAAAAAATTTCGCATCTGAAGATGATTTAAATCCAAACAAAAAATTTATTAATAATCAAATACTAAAAAAAATTGAAACCGATATTAATAGTAATTATGACGATGATGAAAAAAAATCAATTGCAAAAAAAATTTTTGAATTATTAAAAACTAAAAAATATTTCATTGATTACATGACAAATGAAAAAAATGAACTTATTTCTGACAAATTACTAATCAACAAAATAATTAAAAACGAAATTTTTAATTATAATGAATTATTTGATTATCTAGAAAATAAGTCCATCTATTGGAATGATGATATTTTAGCAGTTCAAATTTTAACATCAAAAATTGTTGATGGATTTCAAAAAAATAAAAAAAATAACTTTAAAAATATTAATATCTTCAAAAATATTGAAGATGAAAAATTTGCAAAAAATTTATTATACAAAACAATCGAAAAGAGAAATGAAAACACAGAAATAATTCATGAATTAGCTAAAAATTGGGATTTTGATAGAATTTCAATTTTAGATTCAATTCTACTTCAATTAGCAATTACGGAAATGACCGAGTTTGATACAATCCCATACAAAGTAAGTATAAATGAGTACATAGAAATTGCAAAAATGTATAGTACCAAAAAAAGTTATGAATTTATTAATGGTATTTTAGACACATTTTTGAAAAAAAAAATTTTAATTTAGCTTAATATAAAAAAACAAAAAATGAAAAATTACATAACTTCTCTACTATCTATTATATTACTATTTGGTTGTGGAAATAATGCAACAGATAAAATCAAAAATAATAATGAAAAAAATTCAACCAAAAAAGTTGAAAAAACTACTTCTCCAGACTTAGTATTCAATGATGGTGATAACGGACCAAAGATTGAGTTTGACATGGAAGTCTGGGAATTTGGTGAAATTAATGAAGGAGATGTTGTAGATACCGTCTTTTCGTTTAAGAATACAGGAAATGAACCTTTAATTATAAGTAACGCAAAAGCAGGTTGCGGCTGCACCGTTCCTCAGTGGCCTAAAGAACCTATTGGACCTGGAGAATCAGGAACTATTTCGGTTAAATTTAATAGTAAAAATAAACCAGGACCACAAAACAAAAATGTTACTCTTACTATGAATACAATTCCTAACACGAAAAAATTAAGACTTGTTGGTAAAGTGAATAAATTAAATCCTGACTCTAAATAATAGTTATGGAAAGTCTTTTGGCAGAAAATATTTGGCTGTTTTGGGTAGCAATATTTTTTATATTTTGGTTTTTCATCATTAGACCTAAAGTTAACGCACAAAAAAAGGAAGAAAACTTTAGAAAAAACTTAGAAAGTGGACAAAAAATAATTACTATTGGAGGTATTCACGGAAAAATTATAGGAATTAAAAAATCAACTGTATTACTAGAAATTGAAGGTGGAAACAAAATTAAAGTTAACAAAACAGCAATTCTTAGTTACAAGGAATAATTAATTTCAATTTATGAAAAAATCTAAGTTAGATAGATTTTTTAAAATTACTATTTGTTTTTCTTTATCATTTGCATTTTGGTCACTTAATAAAATATCAAAAAAGCAAATTAAAAATTTATCATTCAAAGTATATATATCAGACTTGCCTGAAAATCTAGTTTTAGACTCAATATCAACACAAAAAATAAACTTGAAGGTAAAAGGAAACAGTATCGCAAACATTAAACAAAAAACAATTAAAATTAGTGCTAATAATAAAGATGAAAAGTTGATTTTTATTGATAAAAAAGAAATTGAAAATCAGTTAGAAACAAATTTAGAAATAATAGATGTTTTTCCTGATAGCATTTACTTATTTACCTCCAAAAAAACTATAAAAAAAATACCTATCAAACATAATATAGAATTTAATCTAGAAAAAAATCATTGGATAAAAGACAAAATAAATATAGAACCAGAATCAGTAATAATTAAGGGAAATACAAAGGATCTTGAAAAATTTAAATATATAGAAACTAAATATTTAAATTTAGGATCAGTCATTGGAAAAGTAGAAGGCGAAATTGAAATTGTAGATAACATATTATTAGAAAATTATGGAAAAGTTCAATATTCATTTGAAACTCAAAAATTTACAGAGGGAGTGTTAAATTTAAAAGTTGAGGCAATTAACTTTCCAAAAAATAAAGAAGTCTTATTATTCCCAAAAAAAATAAAAATTAAATACTTAGTAGCTGAAAATAAATTTCATAAAATTAACGAAGATGATTTTAAAGTGGTTTTTGACTTTAATAAAATTAATATTAATTCTAAAAAAGGAGAAATTACTATTTCAAAAAAACCAAACGACATTATAATTACAGAATTGAATAAAAAAATTGATTTTATAATACAATGAAAAAAATTGGACTAACAGGCGGTATTGGTTCTGGTAAAACTACAATAAGTAAAGTTTTTGAACTACTCAAAGTACCAATATATAACTCAGATAAAGTGGCTAAAAATATTATGAGCAAAAACTCATATGTAAAACACCAAATAATTAAAAATTTTGGTAAAGAAGTTTTGATAAACAATAAAATTGACAATAAAAAGTTGTCAATTTTATTATTTAATGACAAAAAAAAAATTGAGATTATTAATGACATCATTCACCCATTAGTTAAAGCAGATTTTAATAGATGGTGTGAAAAGAAGAATAATAAATATATAATTAAAGAAAGTGCATTAATTTTTTCATCAAATTCTTATCTTGAATTAGACGAAATAATATTTACAAAATGCCCAATGGAATTAAGAATAAAAAGAGTAATGAAAAGAGATAACAAAACTAAAAAACAGGTAGAATCAATAATTAATAATCAGAGCTCAGAGAAATTTTTTGAAGAAAATTGTAAATACATAATTTTTAACAATGAAAAAGCTTTTCTAACACCACAAATTATTAAACTACATGAAATTTTTATAAAATAGATCTAGCTTCTTTTTTTAGGTAACTTAAAGCTATTTTAGAAGGAGTAGTTTCTTGATTATCTAATACTAACCTCATTGCATTGAAAAAATCCACACCATTTGATTTACTTGACAAAGAGCTTTTGACAGAGGAAATAATAGCTACCGACTTATTTTTTGAAATAATAATTAAATTCCACAAATTATCAGAAACGTAAACTTGTTGAGATAAATTATATTCGAATTCGGAGACTAGGGAGTTTAGTAACGTTAATTCTATCTTATTTAAATCTGTTTCTGACTTATCAATTAATGATAGAAGTCTGTAAGGATCTGTTCTTTCAAGAAGGATTGTTAGTCTTTCAAATGCCTGCATTTTTAAATTAATATTTGCTTCATTAACATTTGTTTTTTTTGAAAAATATTTTTTTTCTTTTTCATTTTTTTTTTTAAATTTTAATCTGTATATGAACAAAAATATTACTGAGACAAAAAATGTAACTAATATTACAACAGAACCGTAAGAAGATATAAAACTAAGTAATCGAAACATTTAATTTTTAGATTTAAGAAACTAAATATCGTATTTTTCTTTTAAAAGAAAGTAAAAATTAATGTAATTAAATTTTATAATTTATATTTAATTAAATTCTAAAATTAAATAATTTCAAAAAATGATTTCAAGAAGAATATTAAACATTGAAGAATCATCTACACTAGCAATGGCTCAAAAAAGTAGAGATTTAGTTAAAGAAGGAAAAAAAATAATTAATCTTAGTCTTGGAGAACCGGATTTTAATACACCTAATTTTATAAAAGAAGCTGCAAAAAAAGCTATTGATGAAGATTTTTCTAAATACACTCCAGTTGGTGGCTATGATGATTTGAGAGAAGCAATTTCAGAAAAATTTCGCCGTGACAATAATTTAATATATGATAAAAATCAAATCATTTGTTCAACAGGAGCAAAACAAAGCTTAATGCAATTACTTCTTTGTATTCTAAATCCTAATGACGAAATTATTTTACCAAGTCCTTATTGGGTAAGTTATTTTCAAATGATAAAATTTGCAAAAGCTAAGCCAGTTATATTAAATACTTCAATTGAAAATAATTTTAAAATATCTGCAAAAGATCTAGAAAAAAAAATTAACACAAATACCAAAGCATTTTTAATAAACTCACCATCCAATCCAACTGGCGCTGTATATACAAAAGAAGAATTACGAGAAATTTCAAATATAATTAAAAAACACCCTAAAGTAATTGTGATTTCTGATGAGATCTACGAACACATTAACTTTACAAAAAAACATACAAGTATTGGTGAATTTTTAGATACAAAAAAACAAGTTGTTACTGTTAATGGCTTATCTAAAGGATTTGCTATGACTGGTTGGAGATTAGGTTATTTAGGAGCTCCAACAAAAATAACAAAGGCATGTATAAAACTACAAGGACAATTTACATCTGGGACATGCTCAATTACTCAAAGAGCAGCAATTAGTGCTCTTCAAAAAAAACCAGATTTTACAAAAGAAATGAAAAATAAATTTTTAATTAGAAGAAATTTAACAATGAATTTATTGAAAAATATTGAAGGTATTAAAGTTCCTGAACCCAAGGGTGCATTCTATATTTTTGCTGATTTTTCATACTACTTCAATAAAAAATACAAGCAAAAAATAATTAAAAATAATGATGAACTCAGTTTGTTTTTATTAGAAGAAGGGGAAGTGGCAACTGTTAGTGGGAGTGCTTTTGGAGATAACAATTGTATTAGAATTTCTATTGCCTCATCAGAAAAAGATTTAAAAACAGCAATTTCAAGAATTAAAAAGTGCTTATCAAAACTATCCTAAAATGCTGAGAGAATTTATTAAGTCCGTATCTAAAACATCTGTAATTGTAATTGGTGATATTATTTTAGATAAGTATATGTTTGGAGAAACATCTAGAAAATCTGCGGAAGCACCAATTGATATAGTAGATATAAATAACCAAAAAGAACAACTAGGAGGAGCCGCTAATGTAGCTTTAAGTTTTCATAATTTAAAAGTTAAAACTTTACTGTTTGGTTTAGTTGGGAATGACTCATACGGAAAAAAAGTAATTTCTTTAATGAAAAAACAAAAACTTAATACAGATGGGATATTCTTAACTGAACAAACTACTCTAAAAACAAGAATTATAACATCTAACAAACAACATCATTCGAGATTTGATATTGAAAAAATTAACTACAGAGAATCAAAAGAGAAAAAAAGATTATTTGAAATGTTTAAAAAAATATTACCAAGTTTTGATTTTATTGTTTTACAAGACTATAATAAGGGACTTTTAGATAAAAAAATAATCAAGAAAATAATTTCCGAAGCAAAAAATAAAAAAAAACCTATAATGGTTGATCCAAAAAAAAAAAATTTCATAGAATATAGAGGTGTCAAATTAATTAAACCTAATCTTATGGAAGCTATGAATTTTTTAAATACAAAAATAAAAATTACAAATTCCAGTTTGAAAAAAGCATGTATTAGTATTCAAAAAAAACTAAACTCAGAATGGGTTGTTTTGACTTTGGGAAAAAAAGGACTAGTTGTTTGTCAGCAAAATAAATTTTATAAGATTGATGGTGTTTTAAAAAAAGAACCTGATGTTACAGGAGCGGGTGATAATGTGATTTGCATATCCTCATTAGCAATTTTTCATGATCTAGAATTAGACAAAATTGCTACATTTTCTAACACATCAGGTGAAATTTCTTGTGATAAAATTGGCACAAATCCAATTAACTACAATGAATTAATAACTAAATTGAAAAATATTTAACTACAAATGAGACTTAATAAAATTATTAGAAAATTAAAACTAAAGTTTTACGAAACCAATAAAAATATTTCAAACATTATTGGAAGTTACAACTTAGTTGGCTCATTAATAGTTTTATTAACAATTATCTTGAATTTTGGATTTAATGAAATCTTAGTTAAACAACAAAATATAATTATTTTTATTGTTTCTGTTTTTTATTTATCGACCTACTTGATTAGAGTAGCAGTAAAAGTTAATTTTTGGGATTTTATAAAGGACAACAAAGTTCTTTCTTTTATTATTTTATTAATCTCTTTTGATTTATTAAATTTTTTTCTTTTAGAATATTTTTTTAAACAAAATTCAACTACAAGAATACTAATTATCGTAATAACACAGTTTTATTATTTCTTTGACTCATTAAGTAGTATTTTGAAGGACAATAGTAATTTGAATAAAAAACCAATTTCTCCTCCACTACTATTAATTCTGTCTTTTTCAAGTCTAATTATATTTGGGACTCTATTACTAATGATGCCAGAAATTTCAAGTAATGGTAATAGTATAGGCTTTAAAAACGCATTATTTACTTCTGTTAGCGCAATTACGGTTACTGGATTAACTATACTGGAGACCGCAATTGACTTTTCTTTTAAAGGTCAAGTTATAATTCTTCTTTTAATTCAATTGGGTGGTATAAATATTATTGCATTTGCAACATTTTTTGCTCTTTTTTCTAGAAAAGGCTTAGGAATTGAACAACAGAAAATGATCAGTGAAAATTTTAATACTCAAAATTTATTAAGTGGAAAAAGTCTACTTATTAAAGTATTTACTTTTAGCATAATTATTGAAATAATAGGAATTTTAATTATTTTTTCAAATTACAACTTTAATTATAATATGCTGTTTGAGTCTATATTTCATTCAATAAGTGCATTTAACAATGCTGGATTTATTTTATCAACTGACTTTTTTGACTCTCTCAATCTAAAATGGTGTTTTACTATTTTGATTTTTTTAGGAGCCGTAGGGTTTCCCACTCTTAGTGATCTTATTTCAAACATGTCAACAAAAAGAAATTGGAAAACACTGCATTTAACTACAAAAATTTCATTTTTATCATCAATTATTTTAATTTTTTTTGGTGCACTAATGTTATTTTTATTGGAAGGAAACAACATAAATGCTTATGAAAATACATTTGAAAAAATAACAAATTTTGTTTTTCATTCTACTAGTGGAAGGACAGCAGGATTTTCATCAATTGATTTTGGAACATTAGGTTTTCCAATACTTATTATTTTTATTTTTCTAATGTTTATTGGAGCTTCTCCCGGTTCTTTTGGAGGAGGGATTAAAACAAACACATTTATATTAATTATTTACTCTTTCATCGCAACAATAAGAGGAAAGAAAAAGATAGAAATATATAATAGAACTGTGTCATCAAGTTTATTATACAAATCTTTTTCAATTTTATTATTTGCAATTCTAACAATTATAATTGGGTGGTTTTTTTTATTACTTACAAATCCAGAAATAGATCCAATTTTTTTACTTTTTGAACAAACATCTGCTTTCTCAACTGTGGGTCTTTCTACAGAAAATACAACAAAAAATTTATCAGACTTTGGCCAATATATAATAATTATTACAATGTTTATTGGCAGAATCGGTACTCTTTTGATGGCCTTCTCATTAATTCAAAAAAGAAAAAGTTCAAATTACAACTACCCTAAAGCTCATTTAATGATCGGTTAAAAACTAAAAAATCCAATTTATGAAGAAAATTAAATTTATATTATTTATAATAACCTTGCTCACTTTTCAAAAAATTAATTCTCAAACTTTAAAAACTCAAAACCTACCCAAATATGATAAACAATGGTATCACTTCGGATTTACGTTAGGTTTAATGAATACAAATTTAAAAATTGACTTTCAAGATTTTAGCACAGCAAATAAAATTTATTCTTCATCATCCCCAGGTTTTAATGTTGGTATAATTTGTGATTTAAAATTATCAAAAAATCTAAATGTTAGGGTTATACCATCACTTACATTCACACAAAGAGATGTTTACATACAAATGACAAATGAAGATCAAATTATGAAAAGTGTTGAAAATTCGAATTTAGATGTTCCTATTTTATTTAAATATAGATCGATAAGATATCAAAATGTCAGACCTTTTTTACTTATTGGACCTAGATTTACATATGACATGGCATCAAAAAAAGATGTAGATGATATTAACCTATTTAAATTAAATAATATTGATTACGGTTTAGAGTTTGGATTTGGTCTTGATATATATTTACCATATTTTAAATTAGCCCCTGAAATCAAATACTTTTATGGGTTTAATAATTTATTGGAAGATAATAATAATGATTTAATTATTTCAAATATTGAAGCGCTCTACAGTAGAACAATTTTATTTTCTTTGACTTTTGAATAAAAATCTAATTCAATATCTTAGATAAAATAATTCCAAAAGAAACTGACAAATTTAGAGATTCACAATTACTGACCTTCTTTGGAATTGTAATTTTCTTAAAACTATGTTTTTTTATTTTTTCAGAAATTCCTTTTGATTCATTACCAAAAAATAAAACTCCTGATGAAATTTTACCCATAGATAATACATTTTCACCCTCTAAATCTGCAACTAACTTTACAACTTTTTTCTTATTAATAAATGATAAAAATAAATCAGTACTTGAATAAACAACATTCACTCTAGATAGAGACCCCATTGAAGACTGAATTACCTTAGGATTATAAACATCAACAGAATTTTCTGAACAAACAATAGTATTTAACCCAAACCAATCACAAGTACGAATTATAGTTCCTAAATTACCAGGGTTAGAAATGTTTTCTAAAAAAACTACAATTTTTTTAAAATTAACATTACTTAAACTTTTAATTTTCTTTTTTTCAAAAATTGCTAAAACTTGATTTGGATTTTTTAGTGAGCTAACTTTGTTTAAATCTTCTTGATTTATCTGAATTATATTTTTAACATTACTATTTAAATTAATCCAACTAGATGTGGCAAAAATAGAAACTAATTTATGATCTGAATTAATGAAGTCTTGAATTGATCTCCAACCTTCTACTATAAACATGTTATTTTTATTTCTAAATTTTGATAGATTTAGAGATTTAAGAAACTTTAATTGATTTTTTGAAACCATTATCAATGATAAAGTATAAATTTGTTAACAAAGATAGTTGATTTAAATGAGAATTTTTATAATTATTATTTGTGTATTAATACTTAACTCTTGCTCAACAACTAAACATGTTCCTGAAAGGAAAAATCTATTGATTAGAAACAATATCTATTTGGTTGAAAATAAAAAACTTAATAAATATGAGGTTAATAAGATAATTAAACAAAAACCAAACAAACGTATATTTGCGGGCTTATTAAAATTCCATTTAGGAATTTATAATTTGTCTGATAGTACAAAAAAAAATTTTTTAAATAATTATTTTAGAAAAATAGGTGAAAAACCTGTGATCTTTAATGAAAAACTCACTGAAAAAAGTAAACTTCAAATTGAAAGGTATTTTAAAAATAAAGGTTACTTAAACTGTTACGTAAAAACACTGCCTATTTTTAAAAATCAAAAAGTAACTGTTGAATACGAAATTAAATTAGGAGATAAATATATAATAAGTAATATAAAATATCCAAACTATATTTTGTCTAACGCACAAAATAAAAGTGAGATAAAAAAAGGTGATCCTCTTAACTTAGAGCTTCTAAAAAAAGAATCCGGAAGAATTTCAAATATCTTACAAAACAATGGATATTACTATTTTGACAGCAACTCCTTAACATACAAAGCAGACACGGCAAGGTCTGATTCAGTATTATTAATTTTTGATATTGATTCATTAAATGAAAAATTAAACACTAAATACTTTATTAATAATATCAATATTTATATGGATGAAGACTCATTACAAAAAATAGAAACAAAAGAGTCTATCAATTTTTTTAATTTAAATAATAAAATCAAGAAAAAAACAATAACCAGAACATTAAAATTTAATCCTGGAGAATTATACTCACTGAAAAAAGTTCAACAAACTAGAAATAACTTATTAAATTTAAAAATTTTCAACTCAGTAAACATTTCCTTTGAGGAAAATGAAAATAAAAAAATTGATTGTAATATATTTTTAAAACAACAAAAAAAACTTTATTACAGAATTGAAGCTGAAGGAACGAACTCATCAGGAAATTATGGTACGTCTTTAAATTTTATGTTTGGTAATAAAAATACATTCAAAGGTGCTGAAAACTTTAATTTTAAATTTAAAGGAGCTTTAGAAACAAGAAAAAACTTATCAAATAATGAATCGTTTTTTAATATTTGGGAAGTTGGAGGGGAAGCCTCATTAAAAGTTCCAAGAATATTATTTCCAATTAAATTGAATTACGTAAAATCGCCCAGTACAAACTTCGTACTTTCATTTATGAAACAACAAAGACCTGATTTTACAAGATCCATTCTGAAGACAACTTTATTTAGTTATAATTTCAAATCCAAAAAAAACTTATCATATATATTAAATTTAGTTGAATTTAGTTATGTAAAAATGTTTGACGAAAGTGATGATTTTAAAGAAGAGTACTTAAGTAATCAACTTTTACAAAATCAATATACAGACCATCTGATTACAGGATCTAGTTATACGATGATTTTTAATAATCAAAACTTAAATAAAATTAAAAATTATTCATTTTTAAAAGGAAAAGTTGAAGTGAGTGGATTAACTACAAATTTATTAGCAAACTTTTTAAATTTTGATCAAGATGGTGAAAATAATTATATTTTATTTAAAAATAGATTCACTCAATATATTATAACAGAATTTGATTTTAGGAGGTATCTGATTTTCAATAAAAAGAATAGCTTAATTTTTAGAACATATTTTGGTTTTGGATACCCATACGGAAACTCTGAGCAAATACCCGCTCAAAAGCAATTTTTTGGCGGTGGAACAAACGGAGTTAGAGCATGGAATCCATTTTCTCTTGGACCAGGTTCTTTTCAAAATATAAATAACAACGTTGATTATTATTTAGGTGATATTAAAATAGAAACAAATATTGAATACAGATTTCCATTATTTAATTTAGGAAAATATAAAATGAAAGGGGCTATGTTTGCAGATTCTGGTAATATTTGGTACATGAAAGAGCTAGAAAATCAACCTGGCTCTAAATTTGGAAAAGATTTCCTATCTGAAATGGCTATTGGTTTGGGGTTTGGTTTGAGATACGATGTTAATCTGTTAATTATTAGAATTGATTTAGCTACCCCCCTTAGATATCCATATCAAATAAATAATAGTAATTGGGTAAAAGACCCTATAAGAAAAATATTTGAAGGAGATTTAAACTTAAATATTGGCATTGGTTATCCATTTTAAATTTAAAAATAATATTTTAGCAAAAATTCAATTTTATGAATAAAGAAAATCTAAAAAAAATTGCAAGCCAATTGATTATTAAAGGAAAGGGAATTTTAGCTGCTGATGAAAGTACACCAACTTGTACTAAAAGATTTAAAACTATTGGTCTAGAAAGTACTTTTTTTTCTAGAAATGAATACAGAGACATGCTATTTACAACACCAAAACTTGAAAATTATATAAGTGGTATAATCATGTTTGATGAAACAATTCGACAAAAAACTATAATTAGTGGAACTCCTTTTCCACAATATTTAAAAGAAAAGGGAATTTTAACAGGTATTAAAGTTGATACTGGCGCAAAAAAATTAGCAGGAACTGAAGATGAAAAAATTACTGAGGGTCTTGATAACTTAAGAGAGCGTTTAATTGAATATAAAAAGTTAGGTGCAAGTTTTACTAAATGGAGAGCCGTTATTAAAATTAACAAAGAATTATTACCATCTGACACTTGCATTGAAGCTAATGCTCAAGCATTAGCTAGGTATGCTTCTCTATGTCAAGAAAATGATTTAGTACCCATAGTCGAACCTGAAGTTTTGATGGAGGGAGAACATGATATTGAAATATGTTTGAACGTTACAAAAAAAATATTAAAAAAAGTATTTGAAAAACTATCTCTATTCAATGTATACTTGGAGGGGATTGTCTTAAAACCTAATATGATTATTTCCGGTGAAGATCATCCGAAACATGATGATGCAGAAATTGTGGCAAAAAAAACCTTAGAATGCCTTCTTGATTCAGTTCCTGAAAAAGTGCCTGGAATAGCATTTTTATCAGGTGGTCAAAAAAGTGATACTGCAACTATTCATTTAAACTTAATGAATAGACAACTTAAATTAATTAATAAGAAAAGTTGGAACCTTACCTATTCATTTGGTAGAGCTTTACAACAAGATTCATTAAACATTTGGAAAGAAAAAAATTTAGAAAAAGCTCAAGAAAAATTATTTAATAGAGCAAAAAATAACTCCCTTGCATCGCAAGGACTAATATAAAAAAATGACAGCTTGGTTTAAAAGAAAAAAACAAGGCATATATACAGAAACAAAAGATAAAAAAGATCTTCCACCTGGCCTTTGGCATAAATGTAAAAATTGTTCTGATTTAATTTTAAGTACAGATTTTGAAAAATCATTTTTTGTTTGCGAAAAATGTAATCATCATGAAAAAATTGATAGTACAAATTATTTTAAAATAATATTTGATAAGGAAAAATACTCTGAACTTTTTACAAATATAACATCAATTGACCCTCTTTTATTTGAAGACACCAAAAAATATAAAGACAGAATAAAGGATGCTATAAATAAAACAAATGTTAATGAAGCAATCAGCGTAGCAGAAGGAAAAATTAATAAAAAAAAAATAATTATTGCCTGTATGAATTTTAATTTTATTGGAGGATCAATTGGATCCGCTGTCGGAGAAAAAATTTCAAGATCTATTGACTTATGTATAAAAAAAAAAAAACCTCTTCTTATTATATCTAAATCTGGTGGAGCTAGAATGATGGAGTCAGGTTTATCTCTAATGCAACTTGCAAAAACTTCTGGAAAATTAGCTTTATTATCAAAAAATAAAATTCCATTTATTTCTTTACTAACAAATCCGACTTTTGGTGGAGCAACAGCATCGTTTTCAATGCTGGGTGATATTAATATTGCTGAACCTGATGCGCTTATAGGGTTTGCAGGACCGAGAGTTATAAAAGAGACAATCGGAAAAGATTTACCTGAAGGATTTCAAAGATCAGAATTTTTACTTGAAAAAGGATTTTTAGATTTTATTGTTCATAGAAAAAAATTAAAAAATACAATTGATAAATTTTTGACTTTAATTTATTACTAAATTTTTTGTGGTATTTTGTAATAATAAGTTAACTTTGCCAGGCTGATAATATATATATAACATGCATTTAAGTAAAGAAGAAAAAAAAGACATATTCACTAAATATGGAAATTCACCGGAAGACACCGGTTCAACAGAGGCACAATTGGCCATGTTCACAAAAAGAATACAACACTTAACTGAACATTTAAAGAAAAATAAAAAAGATACTCACACAGAAAGATCTCTAGTTTTGCTTGTAGGTAAAAGAAAAAGACTTTTGAAATATCTACAAAATAAAAACATTGAGAGATACAGAAAAATTATTTCTGAACTTGGATTAAGAAAATAAATTCTATTCCCTCATATAAAATTTACTGAACAAATGAAACCTGAANTAAAAACAGAAAAAATTTCNTTACNTGATGGTAGAGAAATAATATTAGAAACNGGNCTCTTAGCAAAACAATCTCACGGATCNTGTGTNGTAAGAATGGGTNAAACCATGCTATTNGCAACTGTAGTTTCTTCNAAAGAAGCAAANGAAGGAATTGATTTTCTTCCNTTAACNGTGGATTACAGAGAAAAATTTGCCGCTGCAGGTANATTTCCTGGAGGATTCTTAAAAAGAGAAGGACGNCCTTCAGACCAAGAAATTTTAGGAATGAGACTTGTTGATAGAGTTTTGAGACCGCTNTTTCCTAAAGATTACCATTGCGAAACACAAGTGATGATTCAATTAATGTCTCACGANAAAACTGTATGTCCAGATGCNCTCATTGGTCTAGCCGCNTCTACTGCCTTATCTNTNTCTGATATACCNTTTGANGGACCTATTTCAGAAGTTAGAGTGGGTAGAATTGANAACCAATTTGTTATAAACCCNAGTAANGAAGATTTATTAAAATCNGATATTGATTTNATGGTTGGAGCTTCAAAAGAATCNGTTGTAATGGTAGAAGGAGAAATGNATGAAATTTCAGANAGTGAAATGGTTGAGGCTATAAAATTTGGTCANGAANCNATAAAAAGTCAATGTGANGCCCAAGANAATCTTGCTGCTNAATGTGGAGNTAATGNAGTAAGNNAATATGAAAAAAAAGAAGAAAATNAAGAGATNCTAAAAAAAATAGAAGATTTGTGCTATGACAAAGTCTATAAAATTGCATCGAGCAAAACAGCAAAACACGAAAGATCTGATTTGCTAATGGATTTAAAAAATGAAGTATTAGGATCNTTTTCTGATGAGGAACTTGAAGAAAANGAAAAGGANATTTTATCATACTTNTATAAAACTGAAAAAAAAGCAATACGAGATTTNATATTAAATGAACANGAAAGAATTGATGGAAGAAAAACTGATGAAATCAGACCNATATGGTGTGAAGTTAACTANCTACCNACTACCCATGGATCAGCNGTTTTTACNAGAGGTGAAACTCAATCNTTAACCACTGTAACTTTNGGAACATCAAAGGATGAAAATAAANTAGACACTGTAACAACTGANGGAGCAGAACGTTTTTATTTACATTATAACTTTCCACCNTTTTCNACTGGAGAAGCAAGAATGAAGTTTAGTGTTAGTAGAAGAGAAATNGGACATGGTAATCTNGCACAACGTGCATTAAAATCTATGATATCTGAAAANGATCCTTANACAATTAGAGTAGTATCNGAAATTTTAGAATCAAATGGTTCNTCATCGATGGCAACAGTNTGNGCTGGAACTTTAGCTCTTATGGANGCNGGAGTTATATTAGAAAGACCTGTTTCAGGAATNGCNATGGGTTTAATAACAAANCCTGAAAATAATAAATANGCTATACTNTCNGATATACTAGGTGATGAAGATCATTTAGGAGATATGGATTTNAAAGTAACAGGTACAGAAAAGGGAATTACTGCATGTCAAATGGATATNAAAATTAAAGGACTTTCTTATGAAATTTTAGAGAAAGCACTAGANCANTCTAAAGAAGGTAGGATGCATATCCTAAATGAAATGCTAAAAACCCTTTCTGAATCAAGAAAAGAATTAAAAGCACATTCACCTAAAATCGTAAAACTTAGAATTGCAAAAGATTTCATNGGAGCTGTTATCGGACCTGGTGGTAAAGTTATCCAAAAAATGCAAGAAGATACAGAAACAACAATTGTAATTAATGAAATAGAAGAAACTGGTGAGGGTGAAATNGAAATNCTNGGAACNAATCAAGAAGGTATTGATAAAGCATTTGAAACTATAAAAGNTATTTGTTTTANNCCTGAAGTGGGCCAAACATATAAAGGTACTGTTAAATCTATAATGCCATATGGNGCTTTCATTGGAATTGGAAAAAATACNGATGGATTATTACATATTTCTGAAATTTCTTGGGAAAGACTTGATAATGTAGAGTCNGTGTTAAAAGAGGGTGATGAAATNGAAGTAAAATTAATAGAAAAAGATAAAAAAACTGGAAAANTAAGNTTATCAAGAAAAGTACTAATNGAAAAGCCAAAACAATCTGAATAANTATGAGACAACTAAAAATTACAAAACAAGTTACCAATAGAGAAACAGCCTCTCTTGATAAATATCTTCAGGAAATTGGAAAAGTTGAATTAATTACTGCAGAAGAAGAAGTNAAGCTTGCTATAAAAATNAAAAACGGGGATAAAGTTGCACTNGAAAGACTTACNAAAGCTAACCTACGTTTTGTTGTATCAGTAGCAAAACAATATCAAAATCAAGGACTATCGCTCCCTGATCTTATTAACGAAGGAAATCTTGGACTTATNAANGCTGCACAAAGATTTGATGAAACAAGAGGTTTTAAATTTATNTCATATGCNGTNTGGTGGATTAGACAATCTATTTTACAAGCATTAGCTGAACAATCAAGAATTGTTCGACTACCATTAAATAAAATTGGATCNATAAATAAAATAAATAAAGCTTACGCTAAATTAGANCAANAAAATGAANGAGATCCATCTTCTGATGAAATAGCAAATGTTCTTGATATGTCAGTAAATGANGTTAAAGAATCTCANAGAAANGCCGGAAGACATGTCTCAATGGANGCNCCNCTTTTGGAAGGAGANGANAGNAACTTATATGATGTAATAATGAGTGGTGAAAGCCCTAGTCCTGATCAATCACTAATGCTTAATTCTCTCGGNACTGAAATTGAAAGGTCTCTTACAACATTAACNGAAAGAGAAGCAGACGTTGTNAGNCTATATTTTGGATTACAAAGTCANCATCCNATGACTCTAGAGGAAATTGGAGAAAGATTTGATCTTACAAGAGAAAGAGTTCGTCAAATCAAAGAAAAAGCTATACGAAGGCTAAAACACACNTCTAGAAGTAAAATTCTTAAAACATATCTTGGATAAATGAAGCATTTAATCGCTCCGTCAATGTTAGCTTCTGATTTTAGTAACTTAAAATCAGANNTAAACATGGTAAATGAGAGTGATGCTGACTGGTTTCATTTAGATGTNATGGANGGAACNTTTGTNCCAAANATATCNTTTGGNATCCCNGTTATCAAAAGNATTCAAGAGAATGCAAATAAAAAACTAGATGTGCATTTNATGATAGTAAATCCGGACAAATACATAAAAAAATTTAAAGANGTNGGGGCAAACATACTAACTGTGCANTACGAAGCATGCACTCATTTACANAGAACTATTCAGGCAATNAAAAATGANGNCATGAAAGCAGGGGTNGCAATTAATCCACACACTNCTGTAGATGTGTTAAATGAAATATTAAACGAAATTGATTTAGTGTGNNTTATGAGTGTTAACCCTGGTTTTGGNGGACAGAAATTTATTACAAATACTTTCAATAAAGTAAAAAAACTGAAAGAATTAAAAGAAAAAAATAANAANAATTTTTTAATAGAAATTGATGGAGGTGTTAATATTGACAACGCAAAAGATCTTATAGATTCTGGAGCTGATGTTTTAGTAGCTGGAAGTAGCGTATTTAAATCTAAAAATCCAATTGAGACAATCAAAAAGTTAAAACACATCAACTAACATAATCATCTAAATATTTGAAAATTTCTGTTAAACTTCCTCTTTGAGTTATAGTAGCTTTTTTAATAATATCATCTTTATCATTTAAAAAATTAGGAATAACATTCTTTATTAGTTCTTTGCCAAAATAAATAGATGCATCTTTTGGCAATTCACAAGGCAAATTATCAACTGCCATTACAGCAATAACTCCATCTTTTAGAAAATCATCTTCTTTAAAAGTCATAGGATTATAACCATATATTGGAGATGTTATTTTTGAAGGACGAATAGTACAAGCTATAGGACCATTAATATCACAACTAATATCAGCTACAACTTTTAATTTTTTATTACTTATTATATCATTTTTTGTAAACAAAAAAGGAGCTTTACTATCATAAAAATGACCAGTAATTAACATATCAGCATTAGTCAAATATTTAGAGAAACAAGATATATATTGACTTGGATTTTTATAAATATCTTCTTTCGAATAATTTTTTGAACCTGAAGTCTCATAATAGTCAACCACTGTTAAACGAGTATATACAGATGAAGAAAAGCTTTGGTCTAAAAAGTCTTCTTTTGATACTTTTTTAATATTTAATTTCTTTAAAATCTCTTCAGCACCTTTTGAAACACGACCATTTCCTGTGAGTATAATTTTTAAGTTATCAATTTTTACTTTTTCTAACTCATTTTCCATTTCCTTTTTATCAACACACAAATAAGCAGGTTTTAAATCATATTTTTTTGTTTTTAACCCATGGGTTAGAAATGCATTATAGCCCCCAACAATACCAGCATATCTACCAAAACCAATTATTCTCTCACCATTGACATTTTTTAATACCTCATAATCAATTAAATCAATTTTTTTTTGTAAAATTTCTTTGAGCAAATTCTTGTTATACGGTTGTTTTTTAATAGTGTGTGAAAAAAATAAAAATTTCTTATTTGGTATTAAAAAATCTAATGGAACTTCTTTTATACCCATAATTAAATCACAATCACTTAAATCTTTTTGGAGCTTAACTCCTTCTTGTAAATAATCTTGATCAGTGAAACATCTGATATCACTCGGTTGAACTACTAAAGATAATTGAGGGTAGAGTTGTTTTAATTCCATACATTGCTTAGGACTTAGCGGCACCCTCCTATCCATTGGCTTTTTACCTTCTTTAATTATACCTATCTTCATGTAGATTATTTTAGAATAGTTCAAAAATAGATAAATAATGACAAATAATTAATTATTTATATATTTACCAGCTTATATAATTAAAGATGTTCTTTATTTAATGGGGATGACTGGAATTGACATCAAGTCTAATATTTTGATAAGCATGTCGAGATTTGTGTTTTAACTCGAAAAATTAA